>CAYQQR010000013.1:0-82483 GCA_964420035.1 uncultured Bacteroidaceae bacterium
GGGCAACCTTCTTCTCCCTCGAAGAAGGTTCGAACTTCGTTCAGAAAAGCCGACAGCACAGGACTCCCTTCGATGATGGAAAGAAGTCCTGTGCTGTCGGGGTAGCGGGATTTGAACCCACGACCTCTTCGTCCCGAACGAAGCGCGCTACCGGGCTGCGCTATACCCCGAATTTTTCAGCGGGTGGCTTTTATTGCCTAAGAATGAGCTGTAAAACCCGTTTCCCGGGCAAATGTAATAATTAATTCTCTTCTTTTCTTGGACTTAAGAAGCTTCTCCAATGCCATGGCTTCATCGCGGTCATTGACCTGTTTACTGAGGATTAATTTCCATGGTCGAAGTGCCCTGGTATATTCTTGTCTTCCGCTGTTATGCCTTTCTAGCCGTGCGTCCAGATCAGTGGTTTGCCCTATATAATAGGTTCCGTTTTTCTGTGATTCTAAGATGTAGACGTAAAACATGTGAATGATCAGAAGCGCGCTACTCCCGAAAAGCTGCCCCGATGCAATCGGGGCTTAGCTTTTCGAGGATCCTCGAATTTGCAGCCAAAGTGAAGCTTTGGGCAAAATCGGGACGGGCCGCGCTATACCCCGAATACATTGCCACGCTCCAAAGAATAGGTACTTTGATAAAAAGCATTGTCTTAATGCTTTACCGGTTTGCAGAATTAGTAAATAATCCCGTTTTTCATTAACTTGACTGAGATTCAATTCCCACACTACCATGAACCTTTTGGAACAGTTATTAGGCATTGGTTCCAGCACAGGATCATTCTTTACAAAGAAGGCAGATCTTTCCAGGCACGTTATCGAAAAACAAAAAAACTTTTTCGAGAAACCCTATAAACCCCGGACAGGGATCTATGACCTAACCATTTATCCGAGCGTAAACACGGGTTTAAAACCCGGCGACCGGGTGAAGTTCGTATTCAAGGATAAACAGGCTTACTTGCGTGAGGAAGAGCTGCTTGTTGCCGTGCGGTACGGCGGTAAATACATCTACGTCTTTCATGGGAACACCATGGAAGACGATACTCCCATAAGCCGTATGATCCGGGCCCATTTTAACGATTATAAAGTCAAGGCTACCGTAATGAACGTAGACTGGGGGATCGACCTGGAGTGCGTGCTGGTCAAGGACGGTGAAGAACTGCGACAGAAAGTGGAAAGAAAGAAGTCGGATGTCATGACCGGGCAATTCGAATTGCGCGGTTTCAAATATGTCCCGGGTGATACGGCCGGGGAAATCAGGAGATCCCTGAAGCCGGGTGACAAAGTGGTGCTGAAGCCCGACCATACCAATCCCAGCGACAAATCTGCCATAAAAGTAGAATTCAAAGACAAACAGATCGGGTGGATGGACCGGGAGTATTACAGGAAAGACTACCTCTATAAAGCGCTGTCCGAAGGACGGACAATACATGCCGAATGTGTGATAAACGAGGCACGCAAACAATATATTGAAACCTACGATAAAGAAAAGGAAGAGTGGGTGGGCGGTTATGGCAGTGAGTACCAGTATATCGAGATTGCCTACACCCTGAAGAAAGAATAATCCTTATCTGTATTCAAGAACCGGAGCTGCTTTCCGGGTAAAGAACCAACCGGAAAAATACACCACCAAAGCGGTTCCCACACCCAGAACAGAAGGTTGCTCGAACAGGGGGCCTTTCAGGTTCATAAAGACCAGGGTTGCAATAATGGCCGTAGTCATGGTGACAAAAATGAGATTGTTGGTTGCAGCATTCCGCTTTTTGGTAAATACTCCTATCACAACGGGTAAAATAATTCCCGGGGCCCACAAGGTGTAGGTCAGCAAGAGGAGATCGATCACATTGGGCAGGAGCAGGGCCATCATGACCCCTGTCAGACCGAGCCCAACCGAAAAATACCGTGATATCCTCAATCCCTTTTTTGTAATGGGCATTTTATCCTTTAACAGGTAATGCTCGTACAGGTCCTTGATGAAAATAGCCGTAGCAGAATTCAGGATACTATCGGCCGAGGACATCACCGCGCTCATCAGGGCAGCAATGATGATCCCTCCGATCAGGGGATTGTTTAGCCTGATGATGGTTTTGGGCAGGGCCTGTTCCGGGTCGATATCCGGAAAATTCAGTTTGGCAAATACCGCGATGACGAACAGAAGGACCGGAAACACCAGGGCCAGGAAAATACCGGCGCCCACGATCCCCTTTTTGGTATCCTTCACGCTTTTACCCACCACAAAACGGGTGGCATAACCCGGTGCAAAAGTCTCTCCCAACAGGAATGCCAGAAAAGTACCGATGGCGAAGAACCAGCCCTTGCCGCCTTCGATCTTCATGAAATTATCCGGCAGGGCCATGGTCACTTCCGTGGAATATTGCAGCAGGTTGGGTATAATAAAGGCAGCGGTAAGTGCAAATCCCGCGATCAGCACCAGGAACTGGATCACGTCGGTATGGATCACCGCCATCAATCCGCCCGCCGTGGAATAAAGTATGACAATGCTGCTCCCGATCACAACGGCCCAGAAATAAGGGATAATGGGAATGATCGAGTTGATGATCTTCCCGAAAGCTACCAGCTGGGCACCCAAAACCCCCACGGAAAAGAACAGGGACAAAAGAAAGGCAAGGAACCTGCTTTTCTCATCGAAACGTTTTCCGAAGAAACCGGCAACGGTATACAATTTCATAGCCCTGAATTTGGGAGCTACAAAAATGCCTGAAAATACAAATTGCAGGTACCAGCCGAAGGTTACCAGGAGCATCAGGATGCCCCATTCATAGGTTTTACCAATGGAGCCGATGGAGGCCCCGCCGCCCAGAACAGTTGCACTCATGGTGCACAGGAGAAAGAACCAGCCTATGTTGCGGCCCGCTACAAGGAAATCATCCTGGTGCCTGATCTTTCTGCTGTGCAACAAGCCCTTGATCAGGATAAAAGCAAAATATAAACCGATTACTGTAAATTGGATGAGACGGTCGGACATGAAACTACACTACTTTCTTGTCAATGTATTCGGAATTCAAAATTTTAAGAACACCCAGGTAATCCAGATTGAATTCGATCAAATCCCCGACTTTATAGTTTCTCTTGTTGTCCCCAAGATCCAGGACAATGACATCGGAACTGGCTCCTGCAAATTCAATACTTTCATCAACAGGGGTCATGTGTTCCCGGTCGACGTCCAGTAATCCAAGGTCGATGATGGCGCGGCAGGTGGTTTCCCCGTATAATTCCTCGTTGATGCTGATGGATTCCCCTTCCAGGTTCTCTCCCAGTTCTCCGTCCGGAACAACAGGCTTTTCTGATAGTTCAATGACCTCGGTGTAGAGATGGAAAAGGTTGTGCTGCATATCCTCGATATCCACATTATGGTAGATGTCGTTACCGAAGAACAGGGTTTCTCCAACCCGGAAATGATTGATTCCCGCGGGAAGCCTGTTTTCAAGGATCAGGGGAATGGTAACTGAGGACCCGCCGGAAACCAGCGGTATCTTTTTGTTAAAACGGGCTTCTATCAATTGTTTATACAGGCTCAGCTGGATCATCTTGTCCTGGCTGGGCAAGACCCCGCTGAGGCAGGTAAGGTTGGTGCCCAGACCGATAATCTCGATGTTGGGCAATTCAAATACCCGGCCGTAAAACTCGATCAGATCATCACGCATCACTCCTTCACGCAGCTCTCCCAACTCGATCATGATGATGATCTTATGGGTCTTGTTCAGCTGTATGGCAGCTTCCGAGAGGACTTTTATGGTGGTGTATTCGGTATTAAAACTAATATCCGCGTACCGGACAATGCTTTTAATACTGCGTCGCGGAGGGGGTTTGATGTACATGGTCTCCACCTCCGGATTAATCTTTTTGATCATCTTAAGGTTGGAAACCCGGGAATCCCCGACCTGCTTGATGCCCAGATCAAGGACCTCCCGAAGAAAAGTCTCGTTACCGCACATGAGCTTGGTCACGATACCCCACTTGATATCATTTTTCCTGAATAGATCATCCAGGTATTTATAGTTGTACCGGAGTTTTTTCCTGTTCAGTTCTATATAGGCCATGGGATCCTATTTTTTCAGACGCATCTCGAGATATTTGCTGTCGAAACCGAATTTCCTGTAAAGATACACCGCGGGATTGTCCGGCTCGACATGCAAAGCAACCGATCCCCGGGCATGTTCCGTGGCAACTTTCATCAGCTCTTTACCCAATCCTTTACCACGGTGATCTTTGTGCGTGGCGATATAGACCAGTATATTCTCAGGTATGTATCCCTCCATGCCGGTTTCATTCATGATCACGGCACCCACAAGTTTCCCGTCCTCGTGACCCGTTACGATAAATCCACCGGCATTTTCACTTTTCTTCATGGCATAATCAACAGCTTTCTGAATATCCTCTTTGGGATCTCCAAACTGTTCGAGATGTTCATACATGAAATCGATCAATTGATCATTATCTTCTTTATCAATGGGTTTTTCAGGAGTAAAAATTTCAGTTTTTAGCATTTTTATGTTTTTTATTCAAATTATTCTTCATGGGATGCTCAGTTTCCTCGTCGATTGGGTAAGCAACGCTTTTCTTATGTCAAAAAGGGTACCCTACCCTGTCGACAAGGGAATATTCGGTTCATCTATTCGTTGATCCACCTCAGTCCATACCATAAATCAAAAAAAGGGCCTGTGGCAGAATGGACTCCGGGATCAGCTCGAGATAAAACGGGTATAATGGGATGTATTTTGTGGAAATTGTGTCGATGTGATCTTTGTTTTCTTGCTGCACAAAAAAAAAGGGATTGATACAACCCTGGTAAAATATTTCCCAAAAATAGGAAAATTAAGCCACAGCTCCAATTTTCCTCATTTCCTAAAATCACTCTAAATAATTTTAGTCATTCCTGCAGGCTTTAAAAATTATTAGTTTTGGTTCTTTACGCTAACTGTTAAACAATTTCAATACAATGGAAAAATTGTCCGTGGGGGAAAAGACCGGATATGGTATCGGAGAAATCGCCTCCAACATTATCTGGCAAACCATCATGTTCTTCCTTGCCATATTTTATACCGATACTTTTGGTATCCCCGCAGCAACAGTAGGCACCATGTTCCTGGTCGTCAGGATATTCGATGCCATTAACGATCCCATCATGGGGACCATTGCAGACCGGACCAATACACGATGGGGGAAATACAGGCCCTATATCCTGTGGATGGCTGTTCCTTACGGACTGGGCGGTATCTTCATGTTCATGACCCCGAATCTGGGACTCAGCGGTAAGATCATTTATGCCTATGGCACCTATATCGCCATGATGATCATTTATACGGCCATCATGATCCCCTTCTCGGCCCTTTCGGGTGTTATGACCTCGGATTCACTGGAGCGGACCAGCCTGAATTCCTACCGTTTTGTCGGGGCCTTTATCGGCGGTCTTTTTATCCAGGGTCTTGCCCTGTACATGGTGGCTCATTTCGGGGTGGACAATGAATCGGTAATTCAGGCCCGTCTTGAACAGAATGGACTGGAGATTAAAGAAATGGGAGCCGGAACCGCCAAGGTCACCGTAACCGCAGAAGATCCTGCCGGGGAAACGGCCCGGCAGCAATTTCTGATGAAGGTTAATCTGCCCGGGGAAAATGCGCCGGAAGTTCAAAAAACGCTACCGGATACGCTGGTTGAGGAAGGATTCGGGACCATGACCCTGGATATCTCCGGCTTATTTACGGATAAGGACCAGGACCCGCTTGAATACAGTGCCAAAAGCAGCTTGAACTATGTCGCTGAACCCGGGGTCAAAGAAGAACAACTGATCATCAGGGAACAGGGCGTGGGAACAGCCATCATCACCCTTACTGCGGATGACGGTCATGGAGGGGTGGCCAACCAGGACTTCATGGTCCGGGTAAATTCGGCCGGGAACAGGCAGCCGAATTATCTTGGGGGCCTTGAAGACCAAGTATTACAGCTCAATCCCGAGAAACAGGAATTCAAGCTGAAGCATATTTTCGGAATCCATGAAGAATACGAATTTGATATCTCTGATTCCTTCAAGGATCCCGACGGGGATCAGCTCTATTTCACGGCACTCAGCAGCGATCCCTCAGTTGTATCGGCAGCCATAGAAAACGGCAATTTGGTGGTTAAGAAGAAGAATCCCGGTCTGGCGACGGTTACTTTAAGAGCCGACGACAGTAAAGGCGGGATCACAACCAGGGATGTACTGTTTGCAGTAAAAACCACCGGCAATATTCCCCCTGCTGTGACAAAGCCCATCTCCGATCGTTTCCTGGAAGCGGGGTTTGGCCAAACCAGGCTGGATTTGTCTGATCATTTCACCGACCGGGACGGGGATGCACTTGAATTGTCTTTCCGGGTGAATAACGATGCCAAGGGTTACCGCATCACCATGTCCATATTTGCCGTGATGTGTATATTTCTCTTCCTGATCACTTTTTTCTCCACCCGCGAAAGGGTAAAGCCTGTATCCGACAAACAATCTACACTGAAAGAAGATTTCGGGGACCTGATAAGAAATAAACCCTGGTTGCTCCTGTTTTTCATCTCGCTGGTCACCCTCATCTATGTAGGGCTGCGGTCTGCGGTAATTGCGTATTATTTCCAGTACTTTGTGGGTGATTCCGGTCTGACGGCCGCCTTTCTGGTCTCCGGTTCGGTGACCATCATCATTGCCCTGGCCATGACCAAGTGGCTCACCAAAATATTTGGAAAACGTTTGCTCTATGTGATATGCATGCTGGTTGTGGGTGGTTCCATCATTTTCTATTATTTCGCCAAACCCACCCAGATACTACTGATATTTGCCCTGCAGATCATCCAGAGTTTTGCCAGCGGTCCCACCATGCCCCTGCTCTGGTCGATGCTGGCCGATGCCGCCGACTATAATGAATGGAAAACGGGAAGAAAGGCCATGGGACTTGCCTATTCTGCATCGACCATGGCCCAGAAATGGGGGATTGCTTTCGGTGGAGCCATTGCACTCTGGCTCCTGGCCTATTACGGTTATCAACCCAACGTGCAGCAATCCTACCAGAGCTTACTGGGTATGCGGCTCATGATGAGCATTTATCCGGCCCTGGGGGCCTTCCTGTGTGCCGGACTCATCTGGTTCTACTCCCTGGACGGGAAGAAAATGGAGATGATCGAACAGGAATTGAAATTAAAGCGAAGCCAGAATACGAAAAAATAAAACTTCAATTTTATGTCCAAAGAAATTCAGATCGGGATCATCGGCGCGGGCATGATCGCCGGGAAACACCTCAACAGCCTGAAACAACTGGATGCGGTGAAAGTGAAATGGGTGGCCAGGAAAAACGAATCCAAACTCAGGGTTTTTCAGGATCAGTTTGGCATCCCCGGGGGAACGGCGGATTACAGGGATATACTGGCAGACCCTGAAGTCGATGCAGTGATCATCACCACCCCCCCGGGTTCCCATACGGAGATCTTTCTGGCTGCCCTGGATGCAGGGAAGCACGTTCTGCTTGAGAAGCCGGCGGCTATGAACAGGGCGGATCTGGATATCATGCTTGAAGCCAGAAGAAATCATCCCGAACTGATGGTCGTGGATTGTTCCTGCCGGCATGCCCGTCTGCAACCGAAATTCCGGTTTGCAAAACAGATGATCGATGAAGGGAAACTGGGAGCGATCTACTACATCCACCACAGCGCAGTGGTACAGCAAAGCAGGCCCGGCATTGAGTATCATCCTGCTGCAAAATGGTTCCTGGATAAGAAACAGGCCGGGGGCGGACCGGTATTCGACTGGGGGGTCTACGATCTCTCTTTCCATTTGGGTTTGTTATCCGATCAACCCGAGCTCGAAGAAGTGATTTCTGCCTTTACCGTCAGGGGCCTCGACCGGGTTGATCCCGGCGCCCCGGTATTTGACGTGGAAGAACACTTTTCCGCCCGGCTCAGGTTTTCAGGCGGACTGAATTATCATTGGGAGCGGGCTACCCATGCCAACATGGAGTCGCCAAACGAAAGCCGTATTTACGGTTCCAAAGGGGGCATAAAAATATCTTTCTGCTCATGGGATCCGGATACCCTCTGGTTTTATGATGCTGCAGACGAAGGCAGGGGAAAAGCCAGGAAGGAAAGTTTTGAGATCGACACTTCCAATCAGGATGACGACCTGGAGCTTGTCAAACATTTCATCGGGGTCCTGCAGGGGAAAGAAGCCCCCGGCATGCCCCTGGAGCTGGCAGCGAAGCATCTGGAGATTATCTATCAGGTATATGAAAAGGCAGGAGAAACCAGGGAGTTTTAAGATTGTTTCTGGTTTCTGGTCTATTCTTCCAGCCACAACCAGCCACCAGCCTCATCCCATAACAACCTCCACCTTATTCTTCGCTTTCAGCTTATCGGGCGGGATGATTTGTCCCTTCAGCCTGGTGCCGTTCAGCCTGATCTCCTTTACCCCCTTCTCTTTTCCTTTTGGATTTCTTATGGTTATATACAGTAGTTTGCCCCTGTACAGGCGCCTTACGGAAAATTCTTTCCAGCCTTTCGGAATGCAGGGAACGATCTTCAGTCCGTCATACTCGGGCCGGATGCCGAGGATGTATTGGGTGGCGGCATAATAGGCCCAGGTTGCTGAACCGCTTAACCAGGGAATACGGGAAGCACCGTAGCGCGGACTGTATTTGCTGTGGGTTGACTGGGAATACACGTAAGGCTCGATTTGCCGGATTTCTGCTTTGGTATTACATGCAGCCGGGAGGTAGGCCTTGTAATATGCGAATGCCTGGTTCCCACGACCCAGCGTACTTTCAGCCATGATGGCCCAACCCTGGGTGTGTTGAAAAATACCCGCGTTTTCTTTCATTCCCGGATTCATCAAGGTTGCCCGCACAACCATGTAGTCAGTTTTCACATAAGGTGGTGCACAGATCATCAATCCATAAGGGGTGGAAAGATGTTGCTGAACGGCATCCATGGCTTTCCGGGCCTGTTCGGGGGTGGCGATTCCGCTGATCACCGACCAGCTCTGGGGATTCAGGAATATGGTTCCTTCCTCATTTTCTTTGGATCCGTATTTCCGTCCGTCTTCCCTGTATGCCCTGAGGAACCATTCCCCGTCCCAGGCATGTTTCTGTATATGTTGATCAAGCTTTTCAAGCTGATCTCTGGCCCATTGAACCTCTTCCTTATTATCGAGAAGTTCTGCAGCTTCCCGGTAGGCATCCAGGGCAAAGCGCAGCTGCATGGAGACGAATACCGACTCACCCTTTTGCCCCAGTTGCAGGCAATCGTTCCAGTCGGCTGAAAGACCGCAGGCCAGATTATGACTGCCGGAGCGTTCCAGGTTGAATTCGATGGCTCTCCTGAGATGCCCCAGTACGGTAGCCTTCCCCTTGTCGGCATAGGGCAGGACTTTTTTGTAGAAATCCAGGTCTCCGCTTTCCTTTACATAAGCCGGAACTGCATTAAAGAGCCACAGGCAATCGTCAGAGCGGTATTCTTCTTCTGCAGGGGTTTTTTCCTTGCCGGGATGATGTGCGAATTGCTTTACAACGGGCATGGCCCCTCCGGTGGATACCTGCCCGGTGATCATCAATTCCAGTCTTTCCCGGGCCTCATCCGGGATCAGGTGCATCACGCCCAGCATATCCTGTATGGTATCGCGGTAGGCCAGTCCGTCCCGTTCACCGGCATAGATCAGGCTGGCTGCCCTGGACCACATGTATGTGAGCATGCAATTATAGGGATTCCATACATTCAGCATGCTGTTCACTTCCTGGTCCGGGCTATGAACGGCCATTCCGGTGATACGGCTGTGCCAGTGATCTTTAAGTTCCTCCAAAGCCTTTTCAACAGCCGCCGGATCCCCGAATTCCCTGAGGGCAGCTTCGCCTTCTTTCTCTGCGGTACCGACGCCCATGATCACAATAATATCTTTGGTCTCATCGGGCTCCACTTCCAGATCGAATTGAAACACACCGCAGCCGTTATCCCCGGAAGCAAGTGAATTGGTGCACCTGCCGTTCTCAACACTTACGGGATTGGCATAGGTCCGGTAAGGACCCAGGAATTGCTCCCTGTCGGTTTCATAACCCAGCACTTCCGCTCCTGCAAGCGCCAGGAAAGTGTGTCTGCCCTGGTCCTTTTCCTGGAAGTTATCCGGCATGGGCGGAATGTTTACATTGGTCCCGTGATCCAGGATGTTCCCGTGTACCCTCATCTGCAGGATGTATTGGGTATATTGAAGGTTGACCTGATCATCCAGGGCGTTCCAGTTGTTGGCGTATTCCACGTAGTTGAAAAGATTCAGCAGTCTTGTTCTCTCATCCCGGTTGGTGACCTTCAGGTGCCAGATCTCGAAATCACGGTCCAGGGGAACAAAATAACAGGTATCGGTCTGTATATGGTCGTATTCCGATTGGATCCTGGTATAGGCCGTACCGTGCCGGCATTCGGTTTTATACCGGTCCAGAGATTTCCCGACAGGCATCCATGCATTGGACCAGTATTCCCCGCTGTATTTATCCCTCAGGTAGAAATAGCGGCCCGGCTGGTCAGCCGGGACATTGTTGAATCGCGTGCGGGTAAACCGGCCCTGGGCGGCAGACCTGAAGAAGCTATACCCTCCGGCATTATTTGTAATGATCGCTCCGTAACGGGTAGTACCCAAATAGTTGCTCCAGGAACGCGGAGTGTTTGGTTTTAAAATGACATATTCTTTCCGTTCATCGTCAAAAGATCCGTACTGCATGATAGCTGTTTTTGATTTAAAAATAATTTATTGAATTACGCGAGCGCGTTCCCCGTAGCTCTGCCGCGGGGTAAGCGAGCACCATTAAAATAAACAATGAATCGATGATTGGCTCCGCCGAGCTAAAGGTTCCTCGCGGCTTGCCGCGAGGAGAGTCAATCAACTTTTTCCCGTAGCCTGCATTTAAAAACTAAGGAATCAAGATATAGACAATTGACTAAACAATACCTCCCGACTGAACCCGGGAACATAGGAACCCGGGAACTCAGGAACCCTTAATTTTCCGGCGGCATTCCTCCAGCTCCTTTTTCAGTTTCTCCTGTTTTTCTTCTGATTGTTCCTGGATGGTGCGCATCTCTTCCATGTTCTGCCGTAGTTCTTCTTCCTGGGTAGCGAGTTCCTCGGCCTGTTGCTGGGATTGCTGCAACAAGGTATTGGTTTGAATATTGCTTCGGACATTGGCCAGGGTAGAGGCAATGCTTTGACTCAGTCTTTCAGTAAATTCTATATGGTACGGTTCGAATTCCCGGAAGGATGCTATCTCCAGGGCACCCAGCTTCTCTTCATTTAATTGAAGCGGAATTATCAGGAGGGCTTTGGGTTTACCGGAACCCATTCCTGAAAGAACATTGAAATAATCGTCGGGAAGATCGGTAAGATAGATGGTTTCTCCCTCCTGAACACAACGTCCCACCAGTCCTTCCCCAATGTCAAAGCTTCTTTGCAGATGTTTTTTCCTTTCATAGGCATAGGCGCCGGCCAGATCGAGCATGGGACCGGATTCATGTTCGTTCATTATAAATACCCCGGTGGCTACGGCATTAAGATACTGGGTCAGGTTCCCGGAAATATTATCCGCCAGGGTTTCCAGGTCGTTGTTATTATTTCTCAGGATTTCTCCGAACATGGCCAACCCGTTGTTGATCCAATTCCGGTTTTCGTCTTCTTTCCTCCGTCTGGCATCTTCCTGTGCAGCTTTCTGAAGATTGTCCTTCATATGGAGCACAGCGTTGCCCAGACTGTCCTCTTTCCCCAGGGGTCGATAGGGATAGTCAAAATTTCCTTTACCAATTTCTTCTGAAAACCGGGTAAGCTCTTTTAAACTGCTCATCAGGTTGTTAACGGATGAAGACATTTCACCGATCTCGTCCCTGGAAACAGGCAGCTTTTGGTCCGGGACTATTCCCTTGCTCATTTGATTTAAAGCTTTTTTGAGATTCCTGACAGGATGTATCAGGCTTCTGATGACCAGTAAACCGGTCAACACCGAGATGAGGATAAGTATCATGCTCATCAGGATGGTAGTGTCCCTGGCAACCTCAAGGGAATGGTTTAAGTTTTCTTTTGACCTGGCGATCCTCTGATTGTTCAAATACAGCAGTGAATTGACACGGTTTATGATCCTTGACCCGCTTTGTGTGATGGTGTTTTGAACCCGGATGATGGAATCAATGGAGATACCCATTCCCGGGATGAATTCATATAAACGTATCAGTTCCTGCTGTAAGGGGAAGAGGGTATCCCTGACAGCCATTTGGATGTCATAAAGCAATTGGTTATCCTCAAGCATCCATTTTTCGGCACCTAGACTAATTGAATCCATAAGGTTGGGATAGGTTACTTCCTGGATCTCGAGCAGGGAGGATTTAGTTGGTGAGATTCTTCCGGCACCCACGTGTACCCAGTTGTCGGCAAGTTTTAATGAATTGTTCAGGACCGATCTCAATTTTTGCAGCTCTGCCTGGGCCGGCTCGAACACGCGCGTTACCCTTTCGTTTTCCTGTTCAACATTTTTGGTTATCCTGACGTGAATGAGGGTATCCAGGACGACTGCGATGGTGATCAACAGGAAACCAAGACCAATCTTAAATGCAACCGTTGATTTGATGCGCATGACGGTGTTCGTGGGGGATTAAAAATAATGAATTAATATCACACCTTAAGATTTCATTTCAATGAATTTACAGCTTGTTTCAACTGGTCCAATGCCTTTTTCAGGGTCTCACGCGGGCATGCCAGGTTGATCCTTTGAAAACCAGAACCTCCCGGTCCGAAAGTTGGTCCGTCGTTGAAACCCAATCCGGCTTTCCGTATCATAAATTCATTCAATTCTTGATCATTCATGCCGAGAAATTTCATATTCAACCATCCCAGGTATGTGGCCTCCGGAGGATTGAAAGCGATTCCGGGTAATTCGGCGGAAAGAAATTCTTTCAGGTACCGGATGTTCCCCGAAAGATAATCCAGAAGCTGCTCTAACCAGTTATCCCCGTGTTTGTATGCAGCTTCGAAGGCAACGGTTCCAAAAATATTGCCGATCCATAAATGCGTTTTTTCAAGTTCCCTGTTGAATTTTTCCCGCAGCTTCTCCTCGCTGATGATGGTTATGGCGGTGGCAAGCCCGGCCAGGTTAAAAGTTTTGCTGGGTGCCATGAAGGTAAGGGTTTTTTCAGCGGTTTCCTTGCCCAGGAAAGCCATGGAAATATGCCGGTGGGGTTTGAAGATCAGGTCGGAATGGATCTCATCGGAAAAGATCAGTATCCTGTTTTCAAGGCATATTTCAGCGAGTTTTTTGAGTTCCTCTTCGGTCCAGCACCGGCCAACCGGGTTGTGGGGGTGACTGAGCAGGATGAGCCGTGTCTTTTTATCGATCTTCTTTTTTAGATCGTACAGGTCCATTCTATAATTTCCGGAACCATCATGCTTCAGGGGATTGAATATGATATTCCTGTCATTGTCGCGTATTAACGAGAAGAACGGGTGGTACACCGGTGGCTGGACGATGATGCCGTCTCCTGGATTTGAAAATGCCAGTATCCCCATATGCAAAGCGGGAACTACCCCGGGTGTATAGAGCAAGAATTCCCTGTTGATCTTCCATTGGAACCTTCGCTCCACCCAACGAATGAATGCCTGATAAAAACTTTCCGGTCTTACACTGTAGCCAAAGATGGGATGCTCAAGCCTTTTCTTGAATGCATCAATAATGAAATCAGGGGTTTCGAAGTCCATATCCGCAACCCACATTGGAATGACCTGGTCGGTTCCGAATAATCGCTTTCTCAGATCATATTTGATGGCAGCTGTGTTTTCCCTGGGAATGACTTTGTCAAAATCGTATTTTTTTTCTGGCATGACTGCTGTCTTTGGGACTAAATTTCAAAAAAAATCGGGGAGCCAGCAAAAATGCACCGCGATGTCTTAAATTTACACCCGCATGGTTCAGCCGAAAAAATCACTGGGACAGCATTTCTTGAAAGATGCCAATATTGCCCGGAAGATAGCAGGAGCAATTCAGAACCCGCGAAATCTCCCCGTTTTGGAGATCGGTCCGGGCACCGGTATCCTTACCCGCGAGCTGGAAAAGCGGTTCAGGGATGAATTTTTTGCCATTGAGATCGACCAAAGGGCCCATGAATTTCTGGTGGGTCGCTATCCTGCAATAGCGGAGCGCCTGATGCACAATGATTTTCTTAAAATGGACCTGGGCGCTGAATTTCCCGCTGGACTGGTCCTGGCGGGAAATCTGCCCTACCATATTTCCAGTCCCATTTTTTTTTCTGTCCTGGCACAGCGGCAGACAGTAAAAGAGATGGTTTGTATGATCCAGAAGGAGGTGGCCGAAAGGATTGCTGCAGGACCGGGCTCCCGCAGCTATGGAATACTCTCGGTATTCTTACAGGCCTTTTATGATGTTGAAATCCTGTTCCATGTATCCCCTCAGGTATTTGACCCACCTCCCAGGGTTCAGTCGTCGGTGCTGCGGCTCACACGAAATGCGGCAAATAATCTGGAATGTGATGAAAAGCTTTTTTTCAGGCTCGTCAAAACGGCATTTAACCAAAGACGGAAGATGTTGCGTAATTCTTTGAAAGCCATAATCACCGGTACGACGGACCGGATTCTTTTCGGGAAAAAACGTCCGGAGCAATTATCCGTGGAGGATTTTATTAGTTTAACCCAAAGCATGGAAACGCGGGCTTGAGAAAAATGTCTATCTTCGATTCCTAATAGATTATCAATTAACTGATTATGCCTGTCGAAGTCACACAGGAACTCATAGAAGACCTCCGCAATATCATAGAACAGGGGGATGATCAGCGGGCCCGTGCGATCATGAATGATCTCCACCCGGTTGAAATTGCCGGGGTATACGAAGAGCTGAACATTGAGCAGGCCCGGTATCTTTACCTGCTATTGGACGGGGAGAAAGCTGCCGATACGCTGATGGAGCTGGATGAAGACGACCGGGAACGCTTTTTGAAGGTCATTCCCAGTGAGGTTATCGCCAAGCAGTTCATTGACAACATGGATTCTGACGATGCCGCGGATGTCATCGGGGGCATGTCTGCCGAACAGAAGGAAGAAGTGCTCCAATATGTCAGGGATGTGGAACAGGCAGGGGATATTGTCGATCTCCTGGCCTACGACGAAGATACTGCCGGCGGCTTGATGGCCAAGGAGCTCATCAAGGTCTATGAAAACTGGAATGTGGTAACCAGCCTGCGTGAAATGCGAAAGCAGGTCAAGGATGTTGATGAGGTATATTATGTCTATGTTGTCGACGACAGCAATATACTTAAGGGTATCCTGTCGTTGAAAAAGTTACTCACGGCCAATACCAATGCCAAGATTAAAAATATTTATGATGCCGATGTGATCTCGGTGCGTACCGACACACACAAGGAAGAGGTCGCCAACATCATGAACAAGTATGACCTGGTGGCCCTCCCCGTTACCGATTCCATTGGTCGCCTGATGGGACGCATCACCATTGACGATGTGGTGGATGTTATCGTTGAGGAAGCCGAACGGGACTACCAGATGATCTCGGGTATTACGGAAGATGTAGAGCCCACCGACCGTGTATGGCTGCTCACCCGGGCGCGTTTACCCTGGCTGATGATCGGTCTGTTGGGGGGCATCCTGGTGGCACAGGTCATCTCGCTTTACGAATCCGATCTGAAAGTCTACCCTGAAATGGCCATATTCTTTCCCCTGATCGCGGCCATGGCCGGTAATGTAGGCGTGCAGTCCTCGTCGATCATTGTTCAGGGACTGGCAAGTAAGACTTATCGGATCGAAAGGAGTTTCAGGAACCTGTTAAAAGAATTCGTGGTGGCCCTGATAAACGGTTTCATCCTCTCAGGGATCATTTTTGCCTACAATATCATCGTGGCCCAACCACTGGCGCTGACGGTTACTGTGAGCTTGTCGCTTTTTTCAGTTATACTGTTTGCATCCATATTCGGCACCATCATACCGCTTTTACTGAACCGCTTCAGGATCGATCCAGCCCTGGCCACCGGTCCCTTCATCACGACCATGAACGATATCATTGGATTGCTGATCTACCTGATGATGGGGAGGTTGTTGTATACTTTGATTTAAAAATAGCACGCGGGATTAAGGATGATCCAGGTATTAAAATCAGAGAATATATCTATATCTAAAAAGTCGTATTTATCGCATCCACCGGATTCATCCTGGCTGCTGACAGGGCCGGGGCGAAGCCTGAAATGATCCCGATCCCCGCGGATATGATTACCCCAAGAATGATATTTCCCGGGGTTAAGCTTACCGGAAAATCGATAAGCCTGGAGACCACCATGGCTCCGAAAAACACCATGATCAATCCGATAATCCCTCCCGTAAGCGCCAGCAAAACAGATTCAGCCAGAAACTGGGTGAGAATAGAATGTTTCTTGGCACCGATGGCTTTTTGTATACCGATGATGCGGGTCCGTTCCCTGACCGATACGAACATGATGTTGGCTATGCCAAAACCACCGACCAGTATGGCGAAGATGCCTATAAAAAACCCTGCAGTATTGAGCACCCCGAAAACCTGGTCAAGACCCTGGGAAATAATGCTGGTCTGGTTCAGGGCAAAATTATCTTTTGCTTTAGGTTTCAGTCGCCGTACAGAACGAAGGTTGTTCCGGATGTCATCGATCAGCATTTGGTTGCTGACACCCGGGAGAGCCTTAACCCAGATTTGGGGATAGGCCGATTCTCTTTTAACATCGATCAAAGTACGGGAAAAATTAACGGGCAGGATGACGGTTTCATCCATGGAACCCCCTCCAAAAGGGTCCTTGCCCTCTTTGGTCATTACTCCGATTACCCGGACCTTGCGACCCATAATGGTAAAATATTCCCCGAGGGGATTGGTTTTTTCGAATAATTCATTGGCAATGGCATGTCCGATGAGGGTAATGTTTTTTCCACTGGCCGATTCGAATTCAGTAAAATACCGGCCATAATCAAGGTCAAAATTGCTGATCTCATCCAGCTCATGCGAAGCACCCCAGATGGAGACATTATCAATGGAATTGTTCCTGTACTTGACCGGTTTGTCTGTAAATGATACAAATGCAACTGACTCTGCATATTTTAGCCTGTCCCTGAGGCCTTCATATTCACGAAAGGTTGGAAGAGGTCTTTTCATGTATTCCCACCATGCGTATTCCGTGCCTTCCTCCGGTGCCCAGGGCCACTTTTCAACATATATAATATTCTCACCCAAAGAGGCTACACTGTTCCTGATATTGTTCTCAAGGGAATCGACCATGGTAAATACCGAAATGATCGCAAATATCCCTATGGTTATTCCCAACAAAGAAAGAACGGTTCTGAGCCTGTTGACTATAACCGATTGGAACGCGACCATGATGCTCTCGAAAAAGAGTCTTATTTTCCTCATCGTGTGGCCCTGTTAAATTGAAAAAAGCTATTACTTTTAGGCTGTTAAATCCGGAACCATCCTTTTGACTTCCTGGTATTAATCCCGCGGTCTTTCCGGATGCCTAAAGTAATGTAAAATTACAGAGTTTTTATATCTTTGTGCAGATTTAACAAATAATTGTAAATGAGTGATTTAGCCTTAATCCGTTCTGCATTGATATCCGTATATCATAAAGATAACCTGGATCTTATTGTCAGGAAATTAAACGAATTATCTGTAAAGATTATTTCCACGGGAGGTACACACAACTACATTCTGAGTTTGGGCATAGATGCAGAAAAGGTTGAATCACTGACGACCTATCCGTCCATTCTGGGAGGACGGGTTAAGACCCTGCATCCTAAGCTCATGGGTGGAATTCTGGCCCGGAGGGACGATGCCGGGGATCAACAAGAGATGGAACAGTATGATATACCCGCGGTTGACCTGGTGATTGTTGACCTGTATCCCTTTGAGGATACGGTAAAATCGGGGGCCCGTGAAGAGGATATCGTTGAGAAGATAGATATTGGTGGAATCAGCCTGATACGGGCCGCAGCCAAAAATTTCAAGGATGTTTTGGTGATTGCCCACGGGAATCAGTACAGGGAACTTTTGGAGCTGCTGGAAAAAGGAAAGGGCGAAACCACCCTGGAACAAAGGCGGCAATTTGCCATGGAGGCATTCAATGTTTCTTCCCATTACGACACTGAGATATTCCGTTATTTTGCCGCTGAGGAAGCCCCCGCGTTCAAAATGGATATTCCCGGAGCCAAATCATTGCGCTATGGCGAGAATCCACATCAAGGGGGATGGTATTACGGCGACTTTGATGCCATGTTCAGCCAGCTTCACGGGAAGGAGATCTCTTATAACAATCTTTTGGACCTCGATGCAGCCGTTCGGCTTATAGATGATTACGATAGTACCACTTTTGGCATATTGAAACACAACAATGCCTGTGGTCTGGCCACCCGTGATGTGCTCAAAACTGCATGGAAGGATGCTCTGGCCGGAGATCCGGTTTCGGCTTTCGGGGGGGTGCTGATCACCAATCGTGCCCTGGACCGGGAAACAGCCGAAGAGATCAACAAATTATTCTTTGAAGTAATTCTGGCACCCGGCTATGACGATGCTGCCCTGGACATCCTGAAGCAAAAGAAAAACAGGATTATCCTTGTAAGAAAGGAAGTTCCACTTTCGGGAGTACAGTTCCGGTCCATACTAAACGGAGCCCTTGTTCAGGATACAGACACTAAAACCGAAATAGCCTCAGACCTTAAGGTGGTAACTCAATTGGCTCCGGATGACCGGGAAAAAGAGGACCTGGTATTTGCGAACAAGATTGTCAAACATACCAAATCCAACGCCATCGTACTGGCCAGGAATAAGCAGCTTATTGCCAGCGGTGTAGGACAAACATCCAGGGTAGATGCCCTGAAACAGGCCATTGCCAAGGCTGAGGAATTTAATTTTAGCCTCGAGGGGGCCGTGATGGCTTCCGATGCCTTTTTTCCTTTTGCCGATTCAGTCGAGATAGCTCATCAGGCAGGAATAAAAGCAGTGATTCAGCCTGGCGGTTCGGTCAGGGACCAGGAATCGGTTGATTTTTGTAATAATAATCAAATGGTCATGGTATTCACGGGCATCAGACATTTTAAGCATTGATATTTTAACTTACGACTATGGGCTTGTTTTCATTTTTATACCAGGAGATTGCGATTGACCTGGGAACGGCCAACACCATCATCATACATAATGATAAGGTTGTCGTCAATGAACCTTCTATCGTGGCGATTGACCAGAAATCAGGAAAGTTGATCGCTATTGGGGAGAAGGCCAGGCAGATGCATGGGAAAACCCATGAAAACATCAAAACCATCCGTCCGCTGCGGGATGGGGTGATTGCCGATTTTAACGCGGCGGAACAAATGATTCGGGGAATGATCAAGATGATCAATCCGCGTCCGAAGCTCGTGAACCCTTCTCTGAGGATCGTGATTTCCATTCCTTCAGGCAGCACTGAAGTGGAGATCAGGGCGGTCCGTGACTCGTCCGAACATGCCGGGGGGCGGGATGTTTACATGATCTATGAACCCATGGCTGCTGCCATCGGTATCGGCATCGATGTGGAAGCACCCCAGGGAAGTATGGTTGTGGATATTGGCGGGGGTACCACCGAAATTGCCGTGATTGCCCTGGGAGGCATCGTTTGTAACCAATCCATTCGTATTGCCGGCGATGGTTTTACCAACGACATCCAGGCCTACATGAGGCACCAGCATAACATTAAGATTGGGGAACGTACAGCCGAGGATATTAAGATTAATGTTGGTGCAGCCCTCCCGGATATCGACAACGCACCACCTGATTTTTATGTTCGCGGTCCTAACCTCATGACTGCCATGCCTATAGAAATTCCGATTTCCTACCAGGAGATTGCCCATTGCCTGGATAAATCCTTATCGAAAATAGAGACCGCTATCCTTGCCGTGCTGGAGCAAACCCCGCCGGAACTCTATGCCGATGTCGTTTCCAAAGGCATATATCTCGCCGGTGGCGGCGCACTGTTGCGGGGACTGGATAAGCGACTGACAGAAAAGATCAATATACCTTTTCATCTGGCAGAAGATCCATTGCAGGCGATTGCACGCGGCACCGGTATTGCACTGAAGAATGTGGAGAATTTTTCCTTCCTGATTCGTTAGTAAATATAAAACAGGCATGCACAGATAATGAGAAATCTGCTTCGGCTGCTTCTGAATTATCATTTCCAGATCTTGTTTCTCATTCTGGAGATACTGGCGTTTATCCTTCTCTTTAATCACAGTTATTTTCAACGGTCCAGATTTATTACCATGGCCAATGCCGTTGAAACGCAGGTATATAGATTGGTTGGGAACTGGGGTGAATATTTTTCACTCAGGGAGGAGAACCGCAGTTTGCTCGAAGAGAATACTGAACTAAAGAACAGGATAGACCGGCTCAGAAATCGAATTGCCGAACACGATCAGGAAGCTCTTGGTACCGATTCCCTCAGAAAGTTCAGGTTTATTCCTGCAGCGGTACTAAACAATTCTGTCACCAGAAGGTACAATTACATAACCCTGGACAAGGGTCGCGAAGAAGGTGTTCAAGCGGATATGGGGATCGTTTCCCCCCGGGGTATAGCCGGGAAGATCATTGCGGTTTCTCCCAAACATTCCATCGCTATGTCGGTGCTGAATGAGAATTTCAGGGTTCCCGCCAAGCTGAAAAAAAACAATTATTACGGATCCCTGAGCTGGACAACCGGGAATCCGAAAACAGCGATATTAAGCGAAATTCCGTATCATGTGAATGTAAGCATTGGCGATACCGTAGTCACGAGTGGTTTCTCAGCGG
Organism: uncultured Bacteroidaceae bacterium; assembly: GCA_964420035.1. Lineage (GTDB taxonomy): Bacteria > Bacteroidota > Bacteroidia > Bacteroidales > SM23-62 > CAYQQR01. Next base: position 20,837 of record CAYQQR010000013.1, read on the forward strand.
TATTTCCCGAGGACCTGAACATCGGGTTGGTGGATGAATTCGAAGTCAGGGAAGGAAACTTCTACATCATACAGATTAGGTTAGCCACCGATTTCAGGCAACTTCACGACGTTTACATCATTAAGAACCTGAACAGGGAAGAGATCATCACCCTGGAAGACAGCATTCGCGATGATTAAATTCCTTTCAAGAAATATCGTTCGTTTTGTGCTGATCGTTCTGATTCAGGTCCTGCTTGTAAATAACATCAATATCAGCGGATATTTCACTCCCTATTTCTATATTCTTTTTATTTTACTGATACCCTTTGAAACGCCTGGTTGGGTGCTTCTGGTTTCTGGTTTTTTGCTGGGACTTACCATTGATGCATTTGTGAATACTTTGGGGATGCATACAGCGGCTACGGTACTTGCCGCCTTTGTCCGCCCATACGTACTGCAGGTATTTTCCCCGAGGGACGGATACGAACCCGGTACTTTTCCCCGTTTATATTATTTTGGGTTCTCTTGGTTTTTACGATATACAATAATCATTGTATTTGTACATCACCTTTTCCTTTTTTATATTGAAATATTCAGGTTGTCAAATTTTTTCGATACCCTGTTGCGGGTGATTCTGAGCACCCTGTTAACAACATTTTTTATTGTTCTGAGCCAGTATTTTATTTTCAGAAAGTAATGGACCGTTATCAGGCCAGGAAATATTTGATCGCGGGTATAATGCTCCTGGTGGGGATATTGATGGTTGTCCGTCTGTTTTCCCTGCAGGTATTGGACTCTTCATATAAATTTTCTGCGGAAAATAACAGTCAACGCCATATCACCCAGTATCCTGCACGGGGCCTGATCTACGACAGGAACCACGAGCTGATCGTCTACAACCAGGCAGTCTATGATCTGATATTCAATCCTTCCCAGTCGGCTGCTTTCGATACGGCCCTCTTTTGCGAGCTACTTGGGATAAGCAGTGAAACCGCCCGTTCTGGGATTGATGCGGCCCGTGCATATTCAAGATTTAAACCTTCGATATTCCTCAAACAAATATCGGCGGAAACCTATGCGGTGTTCCAGGAACAAATGCACCGGTTCCCGGGTTTCTTCGTGCAGCCCAGGACACTCCGGTCATACTCCAGGCCGATTGGCGCACACCTTTTGGGTTATGTCGGGGAAGTGGATGAAAAGCTTATCAAAGAGGACTCCTATTATCAGATGGGCGATTATAAAGGGATCAGTGGTATCGAAAAAGCATATGAGGCGGAGCTCAGGGGTATAAAGGGGGTGAAGATATACCTTGTGGATGTACATAACCGCGTTAAAGAACCATACATGGGAGGACGTTATGATGTTCCCGCGGTGGTGGGTAGGGACCTGCTTACCACTATCGATGCAGATCTTCAGGCATACGGAGAAAAGCTGATGGAAAAATTCAGGGGGAGCATTGTCGCTCTGGAACCTTCAACCGGGGAAGTGCTTGCATTGGTCAGTTCCCCCGAGTATGATCCCGGTCTGCTCGTTGGCAGAATACGTTCCGAAAATTATAAACGCTTATCGGAGGATACCCTTAAACCTTTGTTTAACAGGGCCCTGATGGCTCAATACCCGCCCGGATCCACCTTTAAGGTAGTTAACGGACTGATCGGGCTGCACGAAGGGGTTATTCGTCCGGGTACGGAATACTATTGTGATCTGGGTTGGCACTATGGTTCCTATCATGTAGGATGCCATGTGCATGATTCACCCCTTGCATTTGAAGATGCGGTACAGAATAGCTGCAATGCTTATTTTGTCAATGTTTTTAAGAACATTCTTACAGATAAGAAGTTTGACAATACTGCCGAAGCTTTTCAAAATTGGAGAAAGCATGTCATGTCTTTCGGTCTTGGCAAGAAGCTGGGTACTGATTTCACCCATGAACTGGCTGGCCTGATCCCGGATAAAAGTCTGTATGACAATATATACGGTGAAGGACACTGGAACTTTCTTACCGTTCGTTCCCTGGCCATCGGGCAGGGAGAATTGGGAATTACCCCGATACAAATGGCTAATATGGCGGCCACGTTGGCGAACCGGGGTCATTATTACCCCCCGCATGTCGTAAAAGCCATTGATGGTCAGGAGATCAGTGAACGCTTTCTCGATCCTAACTATACCACGATTGACAGCAGCCATTTTGAGTATGTGATCAACGGTATGGAAAAGGCTGTTAATGGGGGACGGGGGAGCACGGCCTGGAGAGCCAGACTCAAAGATATCACGGTATGCGGTAAAACAGGTACTGCTGAAAACCCGCCTTATAAAGATCATTCCATATTCATAGCCTTTGCACCCAAAGAGGACCCAAAAATTGCCATTTCTGTTTATGTTGAAAATGGTGGGTTTGGGAACATCTGGGCATCCCCCATAGCCAGTCTTATGATTGAAAAATATTTGAACGACAGCACCAGCCGACCTTATATGGAAGAATACGTGCTGGCAGGAATGCAGGAAGAGGAAAAGGAAGAGGAAGAAGAATGATCAGAAGAGCCAACATACTTGCAAATACCGATTGGTTTATTGTTTTTCTGTACCTGGTCATGCTTATACTGGGATGGTTGAACATTTACGCTGCGGTTTATGATGAGGAGCATGGCAGTATATTTGATTTTTCACAGCGGTATGGGATGCAGCTTATCTGGATCCTTGCCGCCATTATGATAGCGGTTATAACCTACCTGACCGATCCAAAATTTTTTGCCTTTTTTGCCTATTTTCTGCATGTCCTTAGTATACTTTTATTGGCGGGTGTACTGGTTTTGGGTAAGGATATCCATGGTGCCAGGTCCTGGTTCGAGCTGGGTCCATTTCATTTTCAGCCCTCAGAGTTCGCAAAGGTCACCACGGCATTGGCATTGGCCCGGTACCTGACCGGATACCAGGTGGATATTAATAAGTTCAGAACCCTTATCATTTCCCTTTTTTTTATTATGGTTCCGGCAGCATTGATCTTTCTCCAGCCGGACACCGGAACGGCACTGGTTTACAGTGTATTTATCCTGGTCCTTTACCGCGAAGGGTTTTCAGGGATACTGATGTTTACCGGTATAATGATGGTGGTATTGTTCATCCTTAGCCTGATCCTGGATAAGATATATATTCTACTGGGACTGTTTGTTTTAACCGGTACTATTTTTTCCGCCATTATGCGCTCCGGAAAATACCTGATCTATCTGTGGATTCTTCCCGGAATCATTTTTACCGCCGGCTATTTTCTGAACCGTTATTTCAACTGGGGTGCACCGGTGTATTATCTCGCACTGGGCTCCATTGCCGTCTTTTTGCCGGTTTATTTCGTTTACCTGGGCCGGGCGAGGCTCAGGACCGGTTGGCTGGTACTCCTGTTTTTGTTGGGTTCCATTATATTTACCTATTCCGTTGATTATACCTTCAACAAGGTCTTGAAGGAACATCAACAGAACCGGGTCAACATCCTTTTGGGAATCGAATCGGATCCCCTGGGATTGGGTTATAATGTGAACCAGTCGAAAATTGCCATCGGATCGGGTGGACTGACCGGAAAGGGGTTTTTGCAAGGGACACAGACCAAATTTGATTTTGTGCCGGAGCAGAGTACCGATTTTATTTTCTGTACCATCGGGGAAGAATGGGGCTTTATCGGCACGAGCTTTATAGTGGTCCTCTTTCTGGTCTTTCTTTTAAGATTGCTCCAACTGGCTGAAAGGCAGCGTTCTGCCTTTTCCAGGGCTTATGGCTACGGGGCACTGGGTGTATTTTTCTTTCATTTTACCATCAATATAGGCATGACCATCGGTCTGCTTCCCGTCATTGGGATACCCTTACCTTTCTTTAGTTACGGGGGATCCAGCTTGCTTGCTTTTACCATACTTCTGTTCATTATGATACGGCTGGATGCCAGCCGGAATGAGATCATCATCTAAAAATACTGTGTCCTGGCCGGTTAATTCAGAAAGCCACGTATTATGTGGGATTCAGACTTGTTTCCTTTTAATTCACGCCAATTTTTTGTATCTTAGGGGTCCTTTTTCAGCAATGGATAAATTTAAGAAACGGACAGGAGGGTCATTATGAAATATACAGCATATACTGTAAGGAATTTGGATCAGATTTCACAAATCGGCAGAATTTCCAAAGAAGAGATCAACGACATGAAGGTTGTAGCTTCTGTACTTCCTTTTAAAACCAACAATTATGTCGTGGACGAGCTTATCGACTGGGATAATTACCGGGAAGATCCCCTGTATATTCTGAATTTTCCCCAGCGGGGCATGCTGCGTGAGGAGCATTTTAACACCATGCGGAAAGTGGTTCGGAATGGAGGGGATAAGTCGGAAATAGCAAGGGTTGCCAATGATATCCGGATTGAATTAAATCCACATCCCGCCGGTCAGCTAAAGTACAATGTGCCGGAACTGGATGGCCATAAGCTCCTGGGCATACAGCACAAATATAACGAGACCGTATTGTTCTTTCCCACCCAGGGGCAGACTTGTCATGCCTATTGTACCTTTTGTTTCCGCTGGCCCCAGTTCACCGGCATGACCGATATGAAGTTTGCCATGAAGCAGACCGAACTCCTGATAGAATACCTGAAGCGCCATCCTGAAGTCACAGATCTCCTTTTTACAGGAGGCGATCCCATGATTATGAGCCATAAGATATTGAGCCGTTACATCAATGCACTTCTGGATGCAGATATTCCCCATTTGCGAAACATCAGGATCGGAACCAAATCCCTTGCCTTCTGGCCCTATAAGTACCTGACCGATAAAGATTCGGATGATATTCTGCGATTATTCGAGTCGGTGGGGAAACGGGGAAAACATCTTGCCTTCATGGCCCATTTCAATCATGCTGCCGAACTAAAAACAGAAGCGGTAGGAAAAGCCATAACAAGAATACAGGCCACCGGCGCCCAGATAAGAACCCAGGCACCTTTGCTGAACCACATCAATGCCGATCCGGAAGTCTGGAAGGACCTGTGGCAGATCCAGGTTAAACTGGGACTGGTACCCTATTATATGTTTGTAGCCCGTGACACCGGTGCCCAGGAATTCTTCAGCGTAAACCTGGGACGGGCCTTTGAGATTTTCACCCAGGCCTACCGGAGGGTCAGCGGAATAGCAAGGACGGTTCGCGGACCTAGCATGTCTGCCAGTCCGGGTAAGGTGCAGATAAGCGGAGTAACCACGGTTAAGGGTGAAAAAGTATATGTACTCCGCTTTATACAAGGGAGGAATCCCAAATGGGTGAATAAGCCCTTCTTTGCAAAATATGACCCTGAAGCCGTATGGCTGGATGACCTGGAGCCCGCGTTTGGTGCAGACCAGTTTTTCTATGAAGAAGACTACAGAAAGATACTGAACCGCGATTCAAAAGTCCCGGACGCGGCTTCCAGAAAATACGAAAAGGCTTTTGATAATTGCTCAGGGGATTAAGCCCGCATCACCTACTTTTAAATCATACTGTTTTTCCAGGTGCTCCATGATATCCTGGAAGAAAACCCTGAAGCTCCCTTTGAGAAAGTCATAATTTTCTTTCATGAGATCAATGGCACGTTCTGAATGGTCGGGTAGGGTGGTCCTGAAGGACATTCTCCTGAGCACCGATTCAACTCCGTCGAAGGTAGCATAAGATTCCAGCCAGTTACTTCTTACAAAATAGGGGAAGAAACGCTTAATCCCATCCGGAAAGATCTGGAAATTCTGTTTCAGGATTTCATAACGGTTCCTGATGAATCGCTTCAGGCTGATATGCGCGTAACGGTTCCAGTCGGTCGCCAGAAAATGATCATAGAAAATATCGATGACGATTCCTGCATAAAGACCGTATGGATCACGTACCAGATTTTTACAACCGGCAGTCATGGAATGTTGATCTGTGAAGCTGTCGATGGCCCGGTGAATGATTATTCCTTTTTTTATCGGGGGAGCATAATGGTTGTAGTCATGTCCCTTCACATAGTCTCCAATGAAATTGCCAATGAGGATACCTTCATGGTTACCCGATAAATAGATATGCGCGAGGAAATTCATTGGCTCATCAAGACTATTTCAAATAAACAGCAAAAAGGCTATGTTCATTTTACGCTCTACCCAGGTATTAAGCTATGTTTAATAACATGAAAGAGGCATTTATGATAAAGGACATAAGGGGACATGTTTCAAGATTTTATTTTTGTCCGGCGTAAATAATTAAATTAAACAAAGATGAAAAATATATTGATCATTGGCGCTGCCGGACGCGACTTTCATAATTATAATGTTTACTACAGGAACAATCCCGACTTTAGGGTTGTTGCCTTTACAGCTGCACAAATTCCGGATATCGATGGAAGAAAGTACCCTGCTGAACTGGCCGGTGAACAATACCCCGATGGTATACCCATATATAATGAAGCCGACCTGGAAAAACTCATCCGGGAACTGGAAGTTGATGAATGTGTGTTTTCATACAGTGATGTACCCTATACTTACGTAATGGGCATGAGCGCGAGAATAAACGCCGCCGGAGCCAACTTTACACTGCTGGGTGCAAAGGATACCATGCTGAAAAGCAATAAACCGGTTATAGCCGTTGGTGCCGTCCGTACCGGTTGTGGCAAAAGCCAGACCTCGAGGCGAATCATTGAAATATTGATGGAACAGGGCAAAAAGGTCGTAGCCATCCGGCACCCTATGCCTTATGGAAACCTGGTAGCCCAGAAGGTTCAGCGTTTTGCCACGATAGATGATCTTAAAAAGCACAATTGTACCATAGAAGAAATGGAAGAATATGAGCCCCATGTTGTTCGCGGGAACGTGATATATGCCGGGGTTGATTATGAAGCCATTCTAAAGGAGGCAGAAAATGATCCCGACGGATGTGACATTATCCTGTGGGACGGAGGAAACAACGATTTCCCCTTTTATAAGCCCGACCTGATGATCACCGTTACCGATCCCCACCGTCCCGGCCACGAGTTAAGCTATTATCCCGGAGAAGTAACCTTGAGGCTGGCCGATGCGGTGGTGATCAATAAGATCGATAGTGCCGATCCCGAAGGAGTGCAAGCCGTAAGGGAAAGCATTGAAAAAGTGAACCCCGGGGCCTCGGTTATTGATGCCGCTTCTCCCATACGGGTGGAAGATCCTTCCCTGATCAAAGGAAAGAAGGTGCTGGTGGTTGAGGATGGTCCGACACTGACCCACGGCGAAATGAAGATCGGCGCCGGAGTGGTTGCAGCCAAAAAATACGGGGCATCCGAACTCGTTGATCCCCGTCCCTTTACCGTTGGTCGCCTGGCCGATACTTTCAGGATATATCCCGAAATTGGTGTTCTGCTCCCGGCTATGGGCTACGGGGAACAGCAGCTCAAGGACCTGGAAGCTACCATCAATAAAGCTGATTGTGATGCCGTGGTTATCGGCACCCCCATCGACCTGAACCGGGTGATCAACATTAAAAAGCCAACCACCCGGGTGTTTTATGATCTTCAGGAAATTGGCTCCCCGGATCTGAGGGAAGTTTTATCTGAATTCCTGGATTGAAGTTTCTGTTAAACTGTTTCAAGCTACTTGGTTCTTTGGTTCCTTGGCTCCTTGGTTCGTTCATTAGTTCTTAGGTTCTTAAAGAATATTAGGACTGAACCAGGGAACTTATGAACCATTGAACTGAACTAAGGAACTGAGGAACTTAACCAGGTAAAGTGAGCATCGGGGTAGTAATCAAGAAAAATCAAAAGAAATTAGATCCTGGTCTTAATTTTTTTGGTTTCCTCCTCACATCCCGGCTTTTCCAGCAGGGCAAACATATTCTTTTTGTACATTTCCACTCCGGGCTGGTTGAAGGGATTGATGCCGAGGATGTAGCCACTGATCCCGCAGGCCTTTTCAAAGAAGTAAATCAATTCACCCAGGTGGTATTCATTGATCTTCGGGATCTCGATGCGAATGTTGGGAACGCCCCCGTCTACATGGGCCAGCAGGGTTCCCAGTTCGGCCATTTTATTGACATAATCCACCCGTTTGCCTGCAAGATAATTAAGCTGGTCAAGGTTCTCCTTGTCGGTGGGGATCACCACTTCATGGTTGGGTTCTTTCACGGAGAGCACAATTTCAAAAAGATTGCGTTCCCCATCCTGAATGTATTGACCCATCGAGTGGAGGTCGGCCGTAAAACTCACGGAAGCAGGAAAGATACCCTTGTTTTCTTTTCCTTCACTTTCTCCATACAACTGCTTCCACCACTCGGATAACCATACCAGCTTGGTGTTGAAATTAGCCAGGATCTCGGTGGTTTTACCGATCCGGTAAAGAGCATTACGGGTTGCTGCATACAAGGCTGCCGGATTATCTTTGAAGGGTATACCCGGGGCGGTTTGTTTCTCCAATGCTTTGGCCCCCTTGATCAGTTCACGGATATTAAATCCTGCAGCGGCGATGGGCAACAGACCAACCGGGGTCAGTACGGAATAACGTCCCCCGGTGTCATCGGGGATCACAAAGGTCTTATATCCCTCGTTATCGGCAAGCTTTTTCAACGCACCCCGGTCCTTGCTGGTTATGGCGATGATCCTTTGCCGGGCTTCTTCCACCCCTACCTTATTCTCCAGGTGATTGCGAAGGATCCGGAAGGCAATGGCCGGTTCGGTGGTGGTACCGGATTTGGATATGACCACGATGGCATAAGAACGTTCATCCAGTACCTCCATGATCTCATGCAAATAGTCTTCGCCAATGTTGTTTCCGGCAAAGAGCAGGAAGGGTTTATCGTGGTTGGACCTGAGATGCTCGAAGCGGTGGCTCAGGGCCTCGGTTATGGCCTTTGCTCCCAGGTAGGATCCACCGATGCCAATGACCACGATAATCTCGGCCTTGTCCTGCAGGTCTTTAGCGGTAATCTCGATTTCTTTTATCTGTTCCCGGGTAATCTTGGAGGGCAGATCGATCCAGCCCAGAAAATCACTTCCTGCCCCGGTCTTTTCATGCAGGGCTTTGATGTGCTGGCTGACCTCCTCTTCATAGGCCATGATGTGGGCTTCTCCCACAAAATTGTAAACGTGGTGAACATCCAGGTTTAATCCGGGCATAATTCTTGTTTTAGGTGAGTCCCAAAAATAGTAAATAGCTTGGTATTATAATAACAGGGTTTGAATTTTGACTGGTTTCTGGTCACTGGCATCTGGTTTATTACTTAGAGCTACCAGCAACCAGCCGCCAGCGACCAGTAGCAAGAATCCTTTGCCGAAGGTAAATTTCAACTATCCCGAGAATCGGGATTTTCAACCTCTGCCGGAAGCAGATTTAAACCACCGACCGAAGGGAGGTTTTCACTACCCGAAGGGTTTTAAACTGCCCGCGGGGCTTTAAACTACCCGAAGGGTTCAAAACTACCCGCGGGGTTTTAAACGGTTATGACCCCCCTTTGGAACAGTAACAATATTTTTATTTAACTTGTTTGAATAAAATCCTGTAAAGTGAAATTCTTTAATAAGAAACACAATTACGGCCTGGTGCTTAGCGGAGGTGCTGCGCGCGGACTGGCCCACCCGGGGGCCATAAAAGCCCTGCATGAAGCAGGGATCGAACCGGGGATCATTTCCGGTGCCAGTGCTGGCGCCATTGCCGGTGCTTTCTATGCCGACGGTTTTGAACCGGAGGAAATCCTAGACCTTTTTAAAGGTAAAAAGGTCCTTGATTTCACCCAGTTGAAAATAAACAAGACCGGCTTGCTTGATATTAAGGGGCTGAAAAAATTGCTGAAGGAAAACTTAAAGGCAAAAAAATTCAAGGACATGAAAAAGCCTTTTGTTGTTTCCGTTACTAATTTTAGCACGGGGAAACCCGAATACATTTCGGATGGAGACCTGGTTGAGGCGGTACTGGCATCTTCCAGCATACCCATGGTTTTCCATCCCGTTAAGATGGGGGAACATTATTATATCGATGGAGGGGTTTTGGACAATTTCCCCATCCTTCCGATAGAGGATAAATGCAAAAAAATTATTGGTGTTGCCGTCAATCCTATAGGCGAACAAACCGGAAAGCCCACCCTGATCAGCCTGAGTATCCGGAGTCTGCACCTGGCTGTCTCCTCCGAGATGGCATGGAAAAAGAAGAAGGTAGACATTTTCATCGAACCTGCAGGTTTGAGGAAGTATAGCCTGATGGATGCAGGAAAGGCCCGGGAGATGTTCGATCTTGGTTATCAAGAGGCCAAAAAAGTCCTTGAGTCTGCCGGAAAAAGCTTGAAAAATGCTAAGGATTGACTGTAATGGGCGAAGGATGATACCCTTTTTTCATTTAAATCTTAATGATTCTGATGAGATATAATTTTGTAATAAAAGAAGCTATCTTTTGGAAAGAAATTCCGTAAACTATATTCCATGAAAACGATTAGCAAATATGTTATCTTGAGTTTTGTATTATTTTTTCTATCCTTGAGTATTCTCGCGCAAAACGCCCTTGATGGGAAACGGGTACTCTTTGTCTGGGGAGGCTGGATGGGTCATGAACCGGATAAATGCGCGGAAATTTTCGTTCCCTGGATGGAATCGGAAGGAGCCCGGGTCACGGTAACCCAGACCCTGGATTCCTATACCGATTATAATCTTGCGGAAGATTTCGACCTGATCATACAGATCTTCACCATGGCTTCCATTACCCGTGAGCAGGAAAGTGCCCTGCTGGAAGCAATCAAGAGCGGCGTTGGGATTGCCGGCTGGCACGGCGGACTGGGAGATGCTTTTCGCGATAACGTGGCCTACCAGTTCATGGTCGGAGGACAATGGGTGGCGCACCCCGGGGGGATCATCGAGTATGCGGTCAATATTGTCGATCATGAGGATCCGGTTACCCAGGGATTGAACGATTTCAGGATGCATTCCGAGCAATATTACATGCACGTGGATCCCAATGTCAAGGTATTGGCCACTACCACCTTTACCGGAGAGCATGCATCCTGGATCGAAGGGGCCGTGATGCCGGTGGTCTGGAAGAAGATGTACGGGAAAGGAAGGGTCTTTTATTCCTCCCTCGGTCATGTTGCCTCCGATTTCGATGTCCCCGAAGCCCTGGAGATCATGAAACGGGGGATCCGGTGGGCGGCGGAAAGTAAGTTTGCTCCTGAGGAGGAATGGTTATTTCCGGCCTACCGGAATTGGAAAAATAAGTAGACCACAGACCACGCCTGCCGGCAGGCGTGGTCTGTCGTCCGTGATCCATTCCAAATAAAACCCAATACTTAATTGAATCTATTCTGTGGATATTTCAACCAGCTCAATCCTCCGGATCTCCATCGGTCCCCCTTCGGACTGGATGCAGATATTACCCTGGGTGAAGGCAGGATCAGTGCCCCGGTTCTGCAGTACCCCGTTGACCTTCAATTCTATTAAGTCATCTGTGCATCTGATCTCGTAAGTATTCCACTCACCGGCAGGTTTTTCAGAGCTTTCTTCAAATTTCGGTATAACCTTGAATCTTCCTTCTCCCGGTTCTATAACGTGGCTTGTATCTTTAACCGTGATTCCCGAACCTTCACCAATGAGGACAAAATCACCGGCGTTCCCGTTCATCAATTGCGCCTCAATACACTGAGGCCATAGCAGGTCCTGGCCGCGGGCATGCAACAACACACCTGAATTGGCCGGTTCTTCAACCCATCGCCAGTCCACATGAAGGATATAGTTGCTATAGGTTCCCTTTGTTCGGATGTATCCGTTGGGCTTACCCTTGATCTTCAGCGAGCCCTCTTCAACATAAAAGACCTCCTTGGGATTGACAGCAGAATCCCCGACAAACAGGGTCCAGTTATCCAGATTCTCGCCGTTGAAGAGCTGGATTGTTTCGGATTCTTTGCAGGAATGAATGCTGAAGACCAGGAGTGTGGTCAGTAGGAATACGGTTAGTTTTTTCATAATTGAATATTGTTGATGATTTCAGACAAGTTAGGATAATTTCGTGAAAGACCACGGACCACGGACCACAGTACGTCGCGGGAAAATTCTTACTTTGAACAGGAATTATTATAGAAGCCGGGATGATTTAGATTCTCTTGTCATGTACCGTGGTCCGTGGTCCGTGGTCATATTTTCACTATCTTTCACTTAAACAACACAACTTTAATCCACTCAGTCATGAAAATAAAGAATCTACTGCTAATGCTGAGTTTCTCAGTTTTAATGGTTGCTGGTTACGGCCAGACAAAGGAAATTCCCGAGGGCTTTGTCTCCCTGTTCAATGGCCAGGACTTTACCAACTGGGTAGTGCCCGAGGGGGATAACGGTCACTGGAAAATTCTTGATGGCGTCATCGATTATGATGCAGAAAGTGAAGCCAAGGGAAACAAAAGCCTGTGGAGCGAAAAATCCCATGGAGATTTTGTTTTATATGTAGACTGGCGCATTAAGAAAACCCCTTATAAAAATCCCCGGGTACCCATCATTTTGCCCAGTGGTTTGCATAAATTAGATGAGAACGGGGAAGTGATCCGCATGGTGGTTCCGGATTCCGACTCGGGCATTCTGTTGCGCGGTCAGGGGAAATCCCAGGTCAACATCTGGTGCTGGCCCACCGGATCCGGCGAGGTCTATGGCTATCGCATGGACGAAAGCATGCCACCGGAGGTTAGAAGAGCGGTAACACCAACTACTCTGGCCGATAATAATATCGGGGAGTGGAACACCTTCAGGATTATCCTGGTCGGTGATGTATTGAAGGTAGAGCTGAACGGGATCACGGTGATTGAGGAGGCTGAACTGCCCGGTCTTCCCGAAGAAGGACCCATCGGCCTGCAGCACCATGGCAACAAGGTCGACGGGGAATGGGTCAGTCCGCCGAGCTTGCTTCAGTTTCGGAATGTTTATATTAAGGAGTTGTAGATTTTATAAGGACGTTCGTTATTCAAGGAGATCCCGCATCAAGTGCGGGATGGAGCCCAATTCACTAGTCGATCCAGGAAGCTACCTCTTCCATGGATACGGATTCAATGTCGAGCTTGTTCTTTTTCCGGTATCCCATCAGTTCCTGGTGCAGCTTCCCGGGTTTTTCGATGGCTTTGAGTTTTTCGATCGAATCGTATCCCAACTCGATCAGGATTTTTGCCCATTCTTCGGGGATGCCCAGATCCTTTAAAATCTCCGGACCAGGAACCTGGAACCAGGAACCTGGAACTGATTTCATCTGCGGGAAGAAGATCACATCCTGGATGCTTCTGGTATCGGTAAGTATCATCACCAGCCTGTCGATCCCGATCCCCAGTCCTGCCGTTGGAGGCATACCGTATTCCAGTGCCCTGAGAAAATCCTCATCCAGAACCATGGCTTCCTGATCACCGCGCTTGCCCAGCTTTAACTGGTCCTCGAATCGGGCCCGCTGGTCGATGGGATCGTTCAGCTCGGAGAAAGCATTACAGATCTCTTTTCCATTGACAATGGCCTCGAAACGTTCCGCCAATCCCGGCTTTTCCCTGTGTTTCTTGGCCAGGGGTGACATTTCTATGGGATAGTCCGTGATAAAGGTGGGTTGAATAAGCTCGGGTTCGCATTTCTCGCCAAAGATTTCATCGATCAGTTTTCCCTTGCCCATGGTTTCATCTACCGGAACCCCCAGTTCTTTGGCTGTCTTTAATATTTCAGCTTCCTCCATGGCCGAGATATCCTCTCCCGTGTATTCCTGAATGACCTCGTACATGGTGTAGTGCTTCCAGGGCCGTTTGAAATCGATCTCTTTTCCGCCGGTGGTGATTATTGTTTTACCATGCAGGTCTCTGACCACCTTTTCAATCATCTCCTCTACCAGGTCCATCATCCATTGGTAATCCTTGTAAGCTACATACAGTTCCACCTGGGTAAATTCGGGATTGTGAAAGCGGTCCATACCCTCGTTGCGGAAGTCTTTTGAAAACTCATACACCCCGGGCAGTCCTCCAACAATCAGTCTTTTCAGGTAGAGCTCATTGGCTATTCTCAGGTACAGTTTCTGATTCAAAGTGTTGTGATAGGTTGTAAAGGGCCGGGCGGCAGCGCCACCGTATAGAGGCTGTAATATGGGGGTTTCAACTTCCAGGTAATCCTTTTCATTCAGGAATTCCCTCAGGGAATCGATGATGCGGGTGCGTTTGATAAAAATATCCCTGGAACGGGGATTGACGATCAGGTCGACATAGCGCTGCCGGTACCGTTGTTCCGGATCGGTAAAGGCATCATAGACTTTTCCTTCTTTTTCCTTCACCACGGGAAGGGGCCTGAGCGATTTACCGAGCACAGTGAGTTGGTCTACATGGATGGAGGTTTCTCCCACCTGTGTCTTGAACACCCGGCCGTGAACCCCAATGATATCGCCAATGTCCAATAGTTTCTTAAACACGGTATTGTACAGGGTTTTATCCTCGCCCGGACATAAATCATCGCGGCGCAGGTAGATCTGTATCCGCCCGGTATGATCCTGGATCTCAGCAAAGGAAGCACTTCCCATGATCCTGCGGCTCATGATCCTGCCGGCAATCTTAACATCCTGGTAATTATTTTTAACGGGATCGTACTGTTTATGTATCTCCTCAGCAGTAACATTGATCTCGAAAAGGTCGGCAGGGTAGGGATCGATGCCCAGTTCCTGCAGTTGTTCCAATGCTTCACGGCGTATTCTTTCCTGTTCGCTGAGTTGGTAGGCGGTCATGGATTGCTGAATTTTCCGCAAAGATAACACTATGTCGGGAAATCGGGATTCCTTGTTCTTGCCAATATTTGTGCGGAAGTTAGATTATTGGTTTGTTGCTCAATGCTTCTGGTTACTGGTCTCTGGTTTCTGGTATATTGTTTCAGTCTCCAGCGACCGGCCACCAGCAACCAGTAGCCAGCTACAATAAGAAAAAAGGATAGTTCACCGAACCACAACATAATTCAGATGAATCCATGATGTCTGAATAAATAATTTAACTTTGCAACAAAGCAAAAGAGAAACGTGGGACAAGGGAATGGCACCATAAGGACAAAGCGATTGCCTCGCTGGATGAAGATGAAATTCCCCTCCGGCATGCAGTATTCCAGGGTCAGGAACCTGGTAGACCGGCACAGGCTCCACACGATATGTACTTCGGGCAAATGCCCGAACATCGGAGAATGCTGGTCCAGGGGCACCGCTACTTTTATGATCCTGGGAGATATCTGTACCCGCTCCTGCAAGTTCTGCGGTGTTCGCAGCGGACGGCCCATGCCCCCTGATCCCGGTGAGCCATCAAGATTGGCGGAAACCATTGCCCTGATGAAGCTCAAGCATGCGGTCATAACCTCCGTCGACCGGGATGACCTGGAGGATTTTGGAGCCGGCTTCTGGGCAACAACCATCCGAACCGTAAAGGAACGTAATCCCCAACTCACCATCGAAGCCCTGATCCCTGACTTTCAGGGGAATGCTTCCTGTATTGAACAGGTGGCTGCTGCAGGTGCCGAGGTGATCTCCCATAACCTGGAAACGGTTCGAAGCTTGACACCCATGATCAGGAGCGTGGCCCGCTACGAACGGAGCCTGGCTGTATTGGCCCGGCTTTCCGGAAAGAAGTTCGTTACCAAATCGGGGATCATGCTCGGGCTCGGGGAATGCCGGCAGGAAGTGCTTGAGACCATGGATGATTTACTGCAAGTTGGATGCCGGGTGTTTACCCTGGGCCAGTATTTAAGTCCCTCGGAAAAACATTATCCTGTACAGGAATTTATCCCTCCTGATGTGTTTGAAGAATACAAGTACATTGGTTTGGAAAAAGGTTTCAAACACGTCGAAAGCAGTCCGCTTGTCCGTTCCTCTTATGCTGCTGAAAAACATGTCGGCTTATAGCCGATATTCTTATTGCTGAGAAATTAAGATTAAGGAAAAATGGCTGTCCGGATCAAATATCTGGATGTCGGGTTGAAGAACTATGGTGACACATGGGACCTGCAGGAGCAGTTTTTTCAGGAGGTCCTGAGGGAGAAACAGGCAGGTGTTCCCCCTCAGGAACGGACCAGCAATGTATTGCTGCTATGTGAACATCCTCATGTGTATACCCTGGGAAAGAGCGGTCAGGAAAGGAACTTGCTGATACCGGAAGAAAGACTGAAAAAGATCGGTGCGGATTTTTACAGGATCAACCGGGGCGGGGATATTACCTATCATGGACCGGGACAACTGGTGGGATATCCCATCATAGACCTTGAGCTCTTTGACATTTCCATCCGGTCCTATATAGATATGCTTGAAAAGACCATCATCAGTACCCTGAAGCGCTTCTCCATCAAGGCGGAAAGTGTTGCAGGCACTACCGGAGTCTGGACCAGGGCGGGGGAAGGTACCGAACTCCGCAAGATCTGCGCGATAGGGGTCAGGGCCTCCAGGCATGTCACAATGCATGGATTTGCCCTGAATGTAAAAACGGATCTTGAATATTTCAGTCATATTCATCCATGTGGTTCCCGGGATAAAAGTGTTACTTCCATGCAGGAGATCTTAGCTCAGCCCCAGGAAATGGATAAGGTCAAGGATATCTATAAAGATGTCTTTGCACAAACTTTTAAAGTAAACTGGCTAAACCAGACGGTATGAGAACCATCAGGAACTGGATATTGAAAGAACAGGGAAACGATGAAAAGGTAAGTGATCTGGAAAAGGCCCTGGGGATTCATCCCGCCCTGGCCACTTTGCTGGTTCAGCGTGGAATAAACAGTTATGATGAGGCCAAAGCCTTTTTCAGGCCTAAACTGGAAGATCTTCACGATCCCTTTTTGATGCAGGACATGGATAAGGCGGTAAGCCGCGTCGACCGGGCCATCAAGCAGGAGGAAAAGATACTGGTATACGGGGATTATGATGTCGACGGAACCACTTCGGTAGCCATGGTTTACACCTTCCTGAAGAAGCTCCATGATCCTATAGACTTTTACATTCCGGACCGGTACAGCGAAGGTTACGGTGTTTCCATAACAGGAATTGAACACGCCATTAAAACGGGTGTGCGTCTTGTCATCGCCCTGGATTGCGGGATCAAAGCTGTCGATAAGGTCGATCTGGCCAATAAGAACAATATTGATTTCATCATTTGTGATCATCATCATCCCGGTGAGCATTTACCGGATGCCTACGCGGTATTGGATCCCAAAAGACCCGATTGCAATTATCCCTACAAAGAACTTTCCGGTTGCGGTGTTGGCTACAAGCTTTTACAGGCATTTTCGATCCGTCATAAGATTCCCAACAAAGAGATCGAATCCTATCTTGACCTGCTTGCCGTGAGTATTGCATCGGATATTGTTCCGGTTACCGGTGAGAACAGGATACTGGCTTATTACGGACTGAAGCGATTGAATAAATCGCCCGGAACCGGATTGAAGAAGATCATAGAAATAGCCGAGATCCGGGATAAGGAGATCACCATCGAGGACATAGTCTTTAAGATAGGGCCGCGCATCAATGCCGCCGGAAGGATGGAATCCGGGAAAAGCTCCGTGGATCTATTAATTGCCAGGGATGATCATACGGCGCAGATCATGAGCGAAAAGGTGGATGACTATAACTACCAGCGAAGAAACATTGACAGCAACATCACCGTCCAGGCCCTGGAGCAGATCGCCAACAGCCCGGAAATGAAAAACAGGAAAACCACGGTTCTTTTCAATCCCCAATGGCACAAAGGGGTGATAGGGATAGTGGCTTCCCGTTTAATAGAGAGGTATTACCGGCCCACGGTTATTCTGACCGAATCCAATGGTTTTGCCACCGGGTCGGCCCGCTCGGTCTTTGGGTTTGACCTCTATGCCGCTGTTGAGGCCTGCGGGGATCTGCTGGAGAACTTTGGCGGACATAAATATGCAGCAGGACTCACCCTGAAGATAGAGAATGTCCCCAAATTCACCAGTCGCTTTGAAGCCGTGGTATCCGGAACCATCACACCGGAACAGCTTGTTCCGGTTGTTGAGATTGATACAGAAATAAAGCTTACCGATATTAGCCTGAAATTCTACCGGGTGCTCAAACAATTCCAGCCTTTTGGTCCGGAGAACATGTCTCCCGTATTCCTGACAGAGAACGTTGTGGATAATGGTGCCGGCAAAACCGTCGGGCATAATGGCGGTCATCTGAAACTCAGTCTGATACAGGAAGAAGATCCCTATTACATCATGCCCGCCATTGCTTTTCACCAGGGGCACCATTTCAAACAGATCAGTAACGGACATGCTTTCGATGTGTGCTACACCATTGAAGAGAACGAATACATGGGCAAACAATACCTGCAGTTGAATATAAAAGATCTGAAGACGGATTGAAGGAAAAAGATTGATTAGAAGTTTGCCCTCATCTGAAGTTTAATCTCCGATCGTACAGAACCTGCTATAAGTGAAGGACCGGAACTGATGCTTTCCCGGTCGCGATAAGCGGTGTGTCCGTATTTCAACCACAGGTCCAACCAGGGGAGGGGGCTGTATTTCCCCGAAATATAGAAACGGCTGCCCGAATAAAAAAAAGCGGGAATGGAGAATGCATAAAGAACATCATGTTCATAACTGTAGATCCTTGATTTATAGGAAGGGGTTTCGAAGAGGGCAAAACGGGCTGCAAGACTCACAGCCGGTTTGTCGGGCCTCCAAATAAGGTCCTGGTAAAACAGGAAACCCTGTTCTTCCTTCTCCCCTTCAAAGATCATCCACTCCAGCCGGTTCCTGAATTCCACCCGCTCAATTACCCGGTAGGAAATTTGGAATCTCAGGGATTTCCGGTTCTCCAGGCAGGGTTCAATTCGATCCGTTTGTGTGCCTCTTGTTGCCCATGAGGAGTTTTGCCTGAACCTGAAATACATAGCCAGATCATCAGAAAACAGATAATCCAGCTGCATGTGGTATTCTGCACCCCGGGTGGGGTCTTTGCGGTTGTCAAACCAGGGATAGCTAAACAGGTCATAATAACCTGAAAAAGACAATCCGCTCAGAGGTTTCAATTCAATGCCCGTATACATGCCGTGTTCATTCTGATTAACAGAACTCTGGCCGTAGGCGTTGGAGAGGTAATTGTAAAATTCCCGGTGATAGTAGCGGTAGATACCGCTAAAAGACAGCCAGTCATTGATCCTTTGAATGATCCCCTGGTTAAAGCCTGTTTTGCCCCGGCCGTTTATGGATACTTCGCCAAACAAAACCGTCTTTCCCCCGGCATACAGGTAATCCAGACCCAAGCTGCTGTTCTGCCTGGCCGGACCGGCCACGTCCCAGGGGTCTTCTGCACTTTCCGGAGCCATGTTGAACCATTGGTATAAAAAGGAGAGCCCTGTTCTCAGTTTTTCCCCATTCCTGTTAAGCGCTGCACCCACGAGGTATTCTCCCAGCGCATCCTCATTTTCGATCTCGGTCAGGGTTCTGTGATAACCTGATTCCGGGGTGGAGGTGAAGATGACTTCATCCAGGGTATCGACTTGTTGCAAATTGGCATCGATCTTCTTTGCCGAGGCAAATGCAGAAACGCTCCAGGATCCCAACCGGTAGCTACCGGCTAAACCTCTGAGGAAATGGTTCTCTTCCGTGCTTGTTGCGGGCTTCAGACCACGAGGCCGGTAACGGATGCTGCTGATCTCCGTGGCATTGCGGTAGGCCGGACCCGACCACAGGGTCAATCCCTGTCCGAATTGGGCATGGTAATCTCCCAGAATCAGTTGTCTGAGCCGTCCTTTACCTTCCCATACCAGGTTTCCTGAAACGAAGTCCGGTCCGGCCCGGTTGGATCCCCTGAACAAAGTTTCCCCTGCATCTTTTTCAGCAATGATGTTGGCCGATAAGCCTGAAGCCAGCTTCAAGCTGTAGCGGGCGTACAATTTCACCGGACTGCCTTCATAGTACGATCCGGGCTTATCTTTCCAAATGCTGTCGGGTACCTGGCTGTAACCCGCCTGTTCCTGTAAAACCCGGTGGTAACGGATGAACAACTGTTGCTTTGGTTTTTGTTCAATAGCAGAAAGGTCCCTGGACTGTTCCGGGGGAGCTATCATAACAAAAGGGGAAATCAATGCGATCGTTTCCTTGTCGAATCCCGGGATATACTGCAGTTCGTTCAGGGAAAGCAGGGGGCCGGTCTCATTCCTATACCTGATAAAACTGTATATCTGGAAATCATTTAATAAAGGAATGCGGTTCAGTTCCTGCTGGTCTGCCGCATTGAGATTCAGGGGTTCCAGACTTGATTTTTGCAAATCTTCCAGCAAAGTTTCCAGGTCTGCATCCCCGCTTTCCCGCTCCATGATGATCTCTGCGATATCCCCTATAAAGCGGGAGGCAGGCACCGGGTAGACCTGGGCATGGCCCCAGGCCGGGATGATCCAAAAGCTGGTCAACAGGAACCGGTGTATTAATACTCTAGTGGAAAGCATACTGGAAAGTAAAATGGGGCGTGAATCCAAGTATCTGGTGGTGGGTGAATGCTACATCGGCACGTATTCTGTTCAAATGAAACCCCAGACCGAAACTGTTCCGGGTTGGCTGGGTAGCAATTCCGGTCCTGATGTACAAGGAGGGAATAATCCGGAATTCCAAACCGGCCTTCATAACCACCGGGGCATCGGTGGTTTTGGTAACCTCCCCGCCCAGGAAAGCTTTCTCGCCGAAAAAATAACCCAGGCCCATGCGTACTACTGTAGGAACCAGGTCATTTTCGGGCAGGTTATTGATACGGGCCTGCGTGGGGTTAAAAACATGGGCCCCGATGTAGAAATTATCCGCCGGCTGTGCCATAATTCCACCTTCTACGGCGACGGTGCCGGTATTGGCGTTTTCATCATTGATAAAAGTATTCAGGTAGTTTAACTGTATTCCCCCTGCAAATCTTTTACCGAAGGAGCGTCCATAGGCAAGACCAACCTTGCTCTCGTTAAATTGAGAATAACCGAAAAAAGTATAGTTCAGGGAAAAGGTCCCCTGCAATGCCGGAACGGTCAGGCCAATGGCGTGCAGGCTGTATTCAGGGACCAGGAAGGTGTTCTCGTGATGCACTCCCAGGGCGAACTGGTCATAAAAGCCCAATCCGGCCTGGTTATGGGAAAAGGACCAGAAACCCGGGATCATGACCGAAGTATGTCCCAATGCAGCAGAACGGCTGCCCAGAACACGGTTATCGTTTGCTGCATGAACGGGAACCAGGTGAATCACCGTCATAAATAACAGGATCCACCCGGCTTTCCCTTTGTTCTTTCCTGGTCCCACCCGGAAATTTAATTGACTTTATACTGATATTTCAGGTTCTTCAATTCTTCATTGGCCTTGGTGATCTTCTCGGCCATTTCTTTCTTGAATTCCCTGATCCTCTCCATCAGCTCCGGATCACCTGCCGCCAGGATCTGGGCGGCCAGGATGCCTGCATTTCTTGCCCCATTTACACCAACCGTAGCCACCGGTATCCCCGGGGGCATTTGTGCTATGGATAGAAGGGAATCCCAACCGTCCAGCGAGATGGATGCCTTGATGGGTACCCCGATGACCGGTCCGGGAAAATGAGATGCTACCACACCGGGCAGATGTGCAGCCCCGCCGGCGCCCGCTATGAATACGCGGATACCTTTCCCGTAGGCATTTTTTGCATATTCTCCCGTTTTGTCCGGTGTGCGATGTGCCGAAAGGGCATTGATCTCGAAAGGGACCTGGAATTGTTCCAAAATCTTCGCAGCTTCCTCCATAACCGGGAGGTCAGAGGTACTGCCCATGATAATACTAACTTTTGCTTCCATAAGAATTAATTTTCAAAGCTTATTAAAGATAAAGAATTAATTGAATATTCATTTCCGGCATGCTTCTGAATAAGTATCTGGATTTCAGTATATTTGTTTGTTATTGCATCCATAATAAATAATAACAAACTGTGTCAAAAGAAGTTAATGTCTATGGTAAAATTTTCAGGGAGATCATTTCTGAAGAAAAGATACAGGCGGTAGTCATTGACCTGGCTATAAAATTAAATTCTGATCTTCAGGGTAAAGAGGTGGTTTTTTTGGGTATTTTGAACGGTGCATTTATGTTTGCCGCTGATCTGTTCAGGCAGATAAGGCTTCCCTGTCAGATCAATTTTCTGAAACTGGCCTCTTACCAGGGGGGAGCTTCCAGCGGGATGGTCCGGCAGTTGATCGGTATCAACCAGGAATTAAAGGGAAAAACGGTCGTGATACTCGAAGACATTGTCGATACGGGCACCACGCTGAACCATATAATGATGCAGCTCAGGGGATTCGAACCGGCGGAGATACTGGTGGCTACCTTCTTGTTTAAACCCGAAGTTTATGAACAGGAATTCAAACTGGATTATGTTGGTCTGGAAATCCCTAATCGTTTTGTCATAGGGTACGGACTGGACTACTCTGGTTTTGGAAGGAACCTGGGAAGTGTTTACCAGCTGGCAGAGTCTCAAATCTCCTGAATTTCCTATCTTTGCAAGCGTTTACAAATCAATTAAATCACTAGAACCGAAATGTTGAATATTGTTCTTTTTGGCCCTCCGGGTTCAGGCAAGGGCACGCAATCTGAGAAGATCATTGAAAAATACGGATTGATCCATCTGTCCACCGGGGATATTCTGAGGGCGGAGATCGCGGGTAAAACCCGGCTGGGAATGGAAGCGAAGAAACTCATGGATAAGGGTGAGCTGGTGCCTGATGAGGTTGTTATCGGTATGATCGATAAGAAGATAGAGGAAAATACCCAGGCTCCCGGTTTCATATTTGACGGTTTTCCGCGGACGAAAGAACAGGCTTATGCCTTAAAAGAGCTTTTGTCCGGCAGGAACATGAAGATTGACCTGATGATCTCGCTGGAAGTGGACCGGCAGGAGCTCATTGACAGGCTCCTTAAAAGAGGCAAGGAGCAGGACCGTTCGGACGATAACCTGGAAACCATAGAAAACCGGATCAATGTATATGAAAAACAGACAGCACCGGTGATGGATTTTTATGCCGGGGAAGGGGTATTCCGTGCTGTTGACGGTATGGGAAGCATTGAGGAAATCTTCGACAGGATCGTAAAGGTGATCGAGGAAGTTCGTACATAGTAACCCCGGCCTTCCGTTAAAATACTTATCTCCTTGGAATCGAATTTTGTAGATTATGTAAAGATATTCTGCCGTTCCGGCAATGGAGGTGCAGGTTCTGCACATTTCCACAGGGAGAAATTTATCCCGAAGGGTGGACCCGACGGGGGTGATGGTGGCAGGGGAGGCCATGTAATTCTGAAGGGGAACAAGCAACTCTGGACCCTCCTGCATCTCAAATACAGCAAACACATATTTGCCGGTCACGGTCAGCCCGGTTCCGGGAACCAGAAAAGCGGGGCCGCCGGCCAGGATCAGATCATAGAGGTTCCCCTGGGCACGGGGGCCAGGGATGCAGAAAACGGGGAGTTCCTTTTTGAGATCACTGAAGACGGGGAGACCAAGGTCCTGCTGCCGGGTGGACGCGGTGGACTGGGCAATCAGCACTTTAAATCCTCCACCAATCAGGCGCCGCGTTATGCCCAGCCCGGGGAGCCGGGTAAGGAGGGATGGCATATCCTGGAGTTGAAGATACTGGCCGATGTGGGATTGATAGGATTTCCCAATGCCGGGAAATCCACCCTTTTATCTGTAGTGTCTGCAGCCAAACCCAAAATAGCCGATTATCCCTTTACCACCCTGACTCCCAACCTGGGAATCGTAGCCTACCGGGACATGCGTTCTTTTGTAATGGCCGATATACCGGGAATCATAGAAGGGGCCAGCGAAGGTAAGGGTCTCGGACACCGGTTCCTCAGACACATAGAACGGAATGCACTCTTGTTGTTCATGGTGCCCGCTGACAGCCAGGATATCCACCGGGAATACCGGGTTCTCGTCCGGGAATTAGAGAAATATAATCCGGAATTACTTGATAAATACAGGATTCTGGCCATCAGCAAGAGCGATCTGCTGGATGAGGAACTGAAAGATGAGATTCGTAAGGATCTCCCCGAAATTCCAGGAATCTTTATATCGGCGGTGACCGGAGAGAATATACCTAAACTCAAGGATTTCATCTGGAAAGGATTGAATAATTAGCGCATGCTTGAAAGCCTGATTCATACAGACCAGGAATTGTTCCTTCGCCTGAATGCATTGCACAGCGAATTCTTTGATTCCATCATGTGGATCATCAGTGGCAAATACACTTTTGTTCCGCTCTATGTGGCTGTGGCCGCCTGGATGATATACAAGTACCGTGTACAAGGCATCATCCTGGTCGTTATGGGCATCCTGCTTTTTGCTGCCAGCGATATCATCTCTACCCAGGCCTTAAAAGAAACCATTCACAGACTTCGACCCTGTCATCAGCCGGGCATTATGGAACAGGTACACCTGGTCCGGAGTCATTGCGGCGGATTATACGGCTTCGTTTCTTCCCATGCCTCGAATACTTTTTCCTTTGCCTTGTTTACTGCCCTTGCACTAAAAAAGAGATGGTACGGGATATTCATTTTTCTCTGGGCCGCCCTGGTCAGCTACAGCCGTATATATCTGGGGCAACACTATCCCGGAGACCTTATCGGGGGAGCGCTGCTGGGTTTGTTGCTGGGATGGATGGTATACAAGGCTTATCTGGCAATTTCCAGAAGGATATAGTTTTGCTATTTAAACCGAGTCCCGATATAGCTATCGGGAGAGAACCGACAACCGACAACCGACAACAAAGAACTAAATTATTTGTTCTGAATAAGAAAAACTGATCATCCCATGCTTTGTATCCAGGATACCTCTACCGACCCTTGTTTCAACATTGCAGCAGAGACTTACGTGATGCGGAATTTTGTGGAGGAATGCTTTATGCTTTGGCGCAACGGACCCTCCATCATCGTCGGGAAACATCAAAACACACTCGCCGAGATCAATATAGATTATGTAAAGAAGCACAAGATTAAAGTGGTTCGCAGACTTTCAGGCGGGGGAGCCGTGTTTCATGATCTGGGCAACCTCAATTTTACCTTTATTCGCAACGGGGAGGAAGGTAAACTCGTGGACTTTAAAAAATTTACACTTCCCATTATTGAAGCTTTACGTGAACTTGGCGTGAATGCGCGTTTTGAAGGAAGAAACGATCTGACCATTGAAGGGCGGAAATTCTCAGGAAATGCGGAGCATGTCTTTAAAAAACGGGTGCTACACCATGGCACCTTGCTTTTTTCATCCAAGCTCCCCGATTTGAGTCAGGCCCTGAAAGTGAATCCCATGAAATTCCAGGACAAAGCGGTTAAGTCGGTGCGCAGCCGCGTGACCAACATACACGACCATCTGCCGAAAAAAATGAGCGTGACCGAATTCCAGGAATACCTCATGCAGTATATGATGAAGCGGTACCCTGATTCCAGGATATACGAATATTCCGGGGAGGATATCAGGGCTATCGAAAAACTCGGGGAGGAGAAATTCTCGACCTGGGACTGGAACTTCGGGTATTCACCCGATTACAACTTTAAAAGGGCGGTGCGTTCCAATGGCGGTCACATTGAGTTCCACATGGATGTACAAAAAGGCGTCATCAGGAAATTAAAGATCTTCGGGGATTATTTTCACAGCCGTGAGACCGGTGAATTTGAAGCTTTGCTCATCGATTGTCCCCACGAAGAACTGGCCATAAGGGAACGGTTAAGTTCCGCCAATATTCACGATTACTTCAAAAACGCCACCCTGGATGAGGTGATCAAGGGTATGTTTTGATTATTTACTTCTTGGTTTCAATCATTCATGCTTAACTTTACCGGAAAGAATAATCCTTGTTGAAGAAAGTTTTACTCTATTTGTTTTCATTTATTTACTGGGCATTTTTCATGGCCAGCTGTGTGTTTTTTTTCTTGATTGCAGTGGTAATCTGGCTGCTGAGCATTCCTTTTGACAAAAGAAAAATCTTGCTACATTATTATTCCGGCCTCTGGGGTTCTTTGTATATATGGATTAATCCATTTTGGCCGTTCAGGGTAAGGGGAAGGAGTAAGATCCGTGACCGGGTTCCCTCGATCATCGTATCCAATCACCAGAGCTTCCTTGATATCCTGGTTTTGTATGCCTTGTACAGGCAGTATAAATTTGTATCCAAGAAGGAAGTTTTTGCCCTGCCCATCATTGGCTGGCTGATGGTCCTGAACCAGTATATCCCCCTGAGGAGGGGTTCCCGGGAAAGCATTCAAAAGATGATGCAGGAGATCAAAAAGAATATTGAAAGGGGAAGTTCCATCATGATGTTTCCCGAAGGTACCCGGAACAAGAGAGAAAAGGAGTTGCTGCCATTCAAGGAAGGCGCCTTTGCCATGGCCCTTCAAAACAAGGTGCCGATTATCCCGGTGGTTTTGTATGGCACGGGCCGGACCATTCCCAAGGGGAAGCTTCTTATTCAAAGGAAGCAGAAGATCATTATGCAGATTATGGACCCCGTTTCCTACGAAAGCTTTAAAAGAATGCAGGCGGGAGAAATTGCAACAATGCTAAGGGCAAGGATGCAGGAAACATACGACAAAATCAGCAGCGATGCGTGATAAAAAGAGACATATTCCGGACCGGGTCCTGAGAGCCATGGGTTATTTTTCAAATTTCAGGGGAATGATGAACCGGTATCTGCGGGAACATGAATACTGGGATGATCATTTGCAGCGAACGCGAAAATTTATTTCAGATGCCATATCCCAAACCGGGCACAATAAGGTAGTGGTCCTGGGAAGCGGTTGGCTGTTGGATGTGCCCCTTGAGGAATTATCCGGTCAATTTGAAAAGGTGATCCTGGTGGATATCTGGCACCCCGCCCAGGTAAGGCACAAAATGACAAAGCTGCCCAATGTGGAACTGAAGTATATGGACCTGAGCGGCAATACGGTGATGAAGGCCTGGGAAGTCGCCAGCCGGAACAAAAAAACTGAAACCGATCTGCCCGGGATCGAGGCAATCTTTCCCGACCCTGTCCAACTACCCGGGGGCGACAGTTTCTATATCTCTGCCAACGTACTCACCCAGCTGGATGCACAGGTCAGGGATTTCCTGGTACCCAAGAAGATTTTTCCGGAAGAGGACCTGGATGAATATTCCGCCATGGTCCAGAAACAGCACCTGGATCATTTAAAAGCTCAGGATGCCTGCCTGATCAGTCAGGTCAGCGAGTTAGTTATTAACAGCAACGAACAGGTAGGAAAGCATAATCCCCTGCTTAAAACATCACTGCCGGAAAAGGAGGTTAAGGTCAGATGGACCTGGAAATTCGATACCCAAATGACTTATTATGAGGGTGGGAAGACCCACTTCGAAGTCGTTGCTATAAAGTTCAGCAAAAAAGAAGGCTTTAAATTTTGATCACTCTGCAAGCATTGTGAATACTGGGATCTGTTGATTTCCTTGTTGAAAAAGAATTTCTATCCCGGAAGCATATTTATTTATATTTGCACAAATTTTGATTTTCATGACAGCAAATTATTCAGAAGAAAGCATCAGGACCCTGGACTGGCGTGAACATATCCGGAGAAGGCCGGGGATGTACATCGGGAAGCTTGGGGATGGTTCGGCCCGTGATGATGGCGTATATGTATTGCTGAAGGAGGTCCTGGATAATTCCGTGGATGAATTCATGATGGGTTTCGGAAGAAAGATAGAGATCACCATCCGGGATAAACAGGTAATGGTGCGGGATTACGGACGGGGCATACCCCTGGGCAAACTGGTGGATGCTGCCAGCAAGATGAACACCGGGGCCAAATACGATTCCAAAGTATTCAAAAAGTCTGTTGGCCTGAACGGGGTGGGGATTAAAGCGGTTAATGCACTGTCTTCAAGTTTTGAGGTAAAAAGTATCCGCGACGGAAGAATCAAGGCAGCAAGTTTTGAACAGGGAGAGCTCAGGGTGGAAGAAAAGGAAAAAGACACCGATCTTCCGGGGGGCACCATCGTAAAGTTCGTGCCCGATCACGATATGTTCGGTACCTATCATTATATCTCAGAATATATTGAGTCCATGGCTAAAAACTACGTTTTTTTGAACCAGGGACTTACCATTGTTTTCAACGGGAAATCCTATCATTCGAAAAACGGACTGAGGGATCTTCTGGAAGACAACATGGACCGCCCGGGGATCTATCCCATTATTCATTTAAGAGGGGACGACATTGAAGTGGCCATTACGCATGGGAATCAATATGTGGATGAATATTATTCCTTCGTTAACGGTCAGCACACCACCCAGGGCGGCACCCACCTGATGGTATTCAAGGAAGCCGTGGTCAATACCCTCCGCGATTTCTTCAAGAAAGATTTTGATCCTTCGGATGTCCGCACCGGTATGATCTCGGCTTTCAGCGTCAAGATCGAGGATCCCGTGTTTGAATCCCAGACCAAGACCAAGCTGGGGAGCAAGAATATGGGGCCCGATGGACCCACGGTGCGGAATTATATCCATACTTTTGTTAAGAAGGAGCTGGACAATTACCTGCATAAGAATCCTGAAACCTCAGACATTCTCTATAAGAAAATCCTCGAATCGGAAAAGGAACGCAAGGCCATCTCCAGCGTTAAGAAGCTAGCCCGTGAGCGGGCAAGGAAGGTGAGCTTGCACAATAAGAAACTCCGGGATTGCCGGGTGCATTACAACACCCATGATGAGCGCAGGATGGAAAGCACCATCTTCATCACCGAGGGTGATTCGGCCAGTGGCTCGATTACCAAATCGAGAGATGTGAATACCCAGGCGGTGTTCAGTCTTAAAGGCAAACCTTTGAATTCTTACGGTCTGTCAAAAAAGATCGTTTATGAGAATGAAGAGTTTAACCTTTTACAGGCTGCACTGAACATTGAAGAAGGATTGGATAATTTACGGTACAATTACGTTGTAATCGCCACGGATGCCGATGTGGACGGCATGCATATCCGTTTGCTGCTGATCACATTCTTCCTGCAGTTCTTCCCGAACCTGGTACGTAAAGGACATTTGTACATTCTTCAAACACCGCTTTTCCGGGTCAGGAACAAGAAGGAAAGCCATTATTGTTATTCACAGACGGAGAAAGATGCAGCCGTAAAGAAAATACAAGGCAATCCTGAAATAACCCGTTTCAAAGGTCTGGGAGAGATCTCTCCCGATGAGTTCAAACACTTTATTGGCAAGGACATCCGGCTGGAGCCGGTAACCCTGAGCAAAGAAGATGCTGTCAATAAGCTGCTTGAATTCTATATGGGTAAGAATACTCCGGACCGGCAAAGTTTTATTATCGATAATCTTCGTGTAGACGAGGTCATTTTACAGAACTGATTAAGGAATGCTTATAACGGGATGATTTTACAATCACAGGAGGTACAGAAGCATGGATGAGGAAAAAGACAAAAGACTGGAAGACGGCAGGCCCTCCCGGCAGCAACAGGATACATCGGGCCAGAACGGGAACCCCCCTCCGGATGAATTGCACAAGGTCATTCACCTGGACGGGATGTACAAGGACTGGTTTTTGGATTATGCTTCCTATGTGATCCTGGAGCGTGCCGTTCCCCATATCGATGACGGGCTCAAGCCGGTTCAGCGACGCATCCTTCATGCCATGCGTCGCTTGGAAGACGGGAGATACAACAAGGTGGCCAACATCATCGGACACACCATGCAGTTCCATCCGCATGGGGATGCATCCATTGGTGATGCCCTGATACAACTGGGTCAGAAAAACCTGTTGATCGACACCCAGGGAAACTGGGGCAACCTGCTTACCGGAGACGGTGCGGCAGCACCCCGCTACATCGAGGCACGCCTTTCTAAATTTGCCCTGGACGTGGTCTTCAGCCCCAAGATCACCCGGTGGAAACCTTCTTATGACGGCAGGAACAAAGAACCCATAACCCTGCCCGTTAAATTTCCCCTGCTCCTGGCTACAGGGGTCGAAGGAATTGCTGTTGGATTGGCTTCCAGGATACTCCCCCATAATTTTAATGAACTGATCGATGCGTCCATCCGGTATTTACAGAACAAGGAATTTGAGCTCCAACCTGATTTTCCTACCGGCGGACTGGCAGATTTTTCGAGGTATAATGACGGGGTGCGGGGCGGACAGGTTAAGATCCGGGCCAAGATTGAGAAGCTGGACAAAAAAACCCTGGTGATCCGCGAGATCCCTTATGGTAAGAATACAACCACATTAATAGAATCCATCATCAAAGCCAACGAAAAGGGAAAGATCAAAGTCCGGAAGATCGACGACAATACGGCAGAAAAAGTTGAGATTGTAATCCACCTGAATTCGGGAGTCTCGCCCGATAAGACCATAGATGCCCTGTATGCATTTACCGACTGTGAGCTTTCCATATCTCCCAATTCATGCGTAATTGAAGAGGACAAACCCCAATTCTATGGTTCTACCGAGCTGCTGAAGAAGAGTACGGATCATACCCTTTTACTGTTAAAGGCCGAGCTGCAAATTAAGCTGGATGAACTGAATGAAGCATGGCACTTTTCTTCCCTGGAACGGATCTTTATTGAAAAAAGGATCTACAGGAAAATTGAAGAATGCGAAAGCTGGGAAGCGATACTGGAAACCATCGACAAAGGGCTGCGCCCATATAAAAAGTTGTTTTACCGGGAGATCACGGAGGAAGACATTATCCGGCTAACCGAGATCAAGATCAAACGCATATCCAGGTATGATATCAACAAGGCCGAAGAGCTTATCGAAGGCATTGAAGCAGAGATTAAAGAGGTCAAGAATCACCTGGAAAACATAGTGCCCTTTACCATCAATTATTTCAAGCAGATCAGGAAAAAATACGGACCGGCATATCCGCGCCAGACTGAAATACGAAATTTTGAGTCTATCGAAGCGACCAAAGTTGTTGAAGCCAATGCCAAATTGTATGTAAACAGAAAAGAAGGCTTCTTTGGCACCGGTCTGAGGAAGGAAGAATACGTTTGTGATTGCTCCGATATCGATGACATAATCGTTTTCCTCCGGGATGGAAGCTATCTGGTGACCAAGGTGGATGACAAAGTTTTCGCGGGTAAGAATATCGAGCACATAGCAGTTTTTAAGAAGAACGACCAGCGAACCATTTATAACCTGGTTTATATGGACGGAAAAACAGGTTATGCCATGATGAAAAGATTTGCCATCACTTCGGTGACCCGGGACAAGACTTATCATGTAGGCAAACATCCCGCCAATTCGCGGATTCTTTATTTGTCCGTTAATCAAAACGGGGAGGCAGAGGTCGTTAAAGTTCAGCTTAAGCCTAAGCCCCGCCTGAAAAAATTGAATTTTGAGGCCGATTTCAGTGAATTGGCGATAAAGAACCGTAATGCCCGCGGGAACATCCTTACCAAACATGCGGTTCACAAAATTACCATACAGGAAGAAGGGATGTCGACCCTGGGTGGAAGGAAGATCTGGTTCGACGAATCGGTGCTCCGCCTGAATGCAGACGGTCGAGGAAGGTACCTGGGTGAATTTTCCGGTGAAGACCGGCTGCTGGTGATCACCAAATCCGGCACCTTCCGTCTTTCCAATTATGACCTGAGCAATCATTACGAAGACGACCTTTTGATCCTGGAGCGATATAAACCGAATAAGATCTATTCTGCTGTTTATTATGAAGATTCGCTGAAGTACTACTATGTTAAAAGATTTAAGATCGAACCCGTGGAAAAAGCTCAAAGTTTTATAGGCGACCACTCCGATTCCAGGCTCATAAACATCATGGAAGTGGAATATCCGAGACTGGAGATTAAATTTGGAGGGAAAAGCAAAAAACGCGAAGCCGAGATCATTGAAGTAGCCGAGTTCATAGGGGTTAAAAGCTACAAAGCACGGGGTAAAAGACTAACCACGCATGAAGTTGAGAAGCTGAGTGAATTGGAACCCCTCAAAAGAGCAGAACCTGAAGAACCCGAAGATGACCAAAAACCTGGGAACGGCCAGATGTCCTTGAACATCTAAACCCTAAAACCCTAAAACCCTAAAACCTCTATACCATGCTTATCTTCCTGATAGGTTACATGGGTTCCGGAAAGACTACAATAGGAAAGTCGCTTGCTGCCCGGCTTAACTATCCTTTTATGGATACTGATCAGGAGATCGAGTTCCGTTTGGGCAAGGATATACCGGCAATCTTCAGTGCGCATGGGGAAGCTTATTTCAGGGTACAGGAAGCATCACTGCTGGAGGAATTATTGAAAAAGGAAAAACTGGTCGTCTCCACCGGGGGGGGGATGCCCCGCGAATATGACCATATGGAGCAGATGAACCGGGCCGGAATCACCATATACCTGAAAATGAGTGTGACAGCACTGGTGTACAGGTTGGAAGAAGGCAGATCACAGCGACCTTTAATCAAAGATCTGCCTGAAGAAGCAATGAAAGAGTTCATTGAAAAACAACTTGCCGAAAGAGAGCCGTATTATTCCAGGGCTCGTTATGTTGTAAATGCTTTGGATATGGATGCAGGTAAGCTGATAAGACTGATCGGCCAGGATCATGACCTATGATGCAGTCTCGTATTTTTCTTTATCCTTTTCTCTCTTTATGAACTCCCTATCGGGATCGAGTTGGAGATATCTGCTCAACCTGTTAGTGCCGAAATAGAAGGGGATGGTATCCAGGAGGGCAGAGACCATTTTAAAAATATAGTTGGACAGTATAAGGACAATCAGCGCGTGTGTAACGGTTTCTCCGGGCTGTATAGGAATAGCTTTGCGGGCATAAAGGTAGGTAATGGTGACCACCGCAATACTGTCAACCATCTGGCTGGTCAGGGTTGAACCGTTATTTCTCAACCAGAGCATTTTCCCCTTTGTAAGTTTGCGAATCAGGTGGAATACATGTACATCCACAAACTGGGCGGTCAGATAGGCGATCATAGAAGCCATGGTGGCACCAAAGGTCCATTTTCTAATCTGGAAGAAGGTCCTGTTGGGGTCGTTTATGGCAGGCAATCCGCCGTCAACAAGCTCCGGATGTGGGGGCAAAGCACCCCCCAGCCACAGGATAAACAAAACCCAGATATTTAAGAGCAATCCGACCCATACCACCATATTGGCCCGTTTCTTACCATACAATTCTGAAATAAAGTCGGTGCATAAAAAAGTAATGGGATAGGGAAGAACCCCGACAAAAACAACGAATGGAACAGTACGGTCTCCCAGTGTAAAGCTCAGATCGATCTGCCTGGAGATCCCAAGGATATTCAGTACGGCAAGTGTGCCCAGGAAAAATCCGGAAAGAATGATAAACACCATTTCCCTTCTTCGGGCGATATTCCTGTCTACTTGGTCTCCAAAATCAAACATACTTCTAATGCCTGATCTGCCATACTAAAAGGCAGTTGTTTAACTATATCTGGGGTAAAACTAATATGAATTAACTAATATATGACTGAATAATTAAGGATCGGTACACAATTTATGCATAATTCAATGAATTATACAAAACTTTTACACAAGGTCATTTTTCCGGGCAGTGTATCATATTCCTGCAAAAAGTGCTGGATCAGGGAGATTGCCCATTTTTACAAAAATGGGAGCAGACAGGGTTCAAATCCGAGCAATTTTCATAAATCATACATTCCTCACCATGTGTGTTTTTTTCATATATTGGTTGGTTATTAAAGTCCTTTCCAGTGGCTAAAGGCATTTATAGAGCATTGAATATTGAATATGAGGAGCGGGGCCTGGTATTTCTTCTCATTTTTCAATCCATCTTCATCGGTGTCTTCTTGGGAGCTTTTGATGTTGGGGCGCATGCCCTGTTCCTGGCGAACTTTGAGGCTTCCATGATCCCCAAAGCCTATATTGTCTCAGGATTGGCCGGGATATTAATCACCATCACCTATGCCTTCCTGCAGTCCAGGATCCGCTTCTCTGTATTCATTTTCATAAATTTTCTTTTCGTTGCCCTGGTCACTGCATTTTTGCGGCTGGGCTTTGCCCTCACGGATAGTCCCTTACACATATTCCTGGTCTTTATCATGATGGGCCCTCTCAATATCATTGCCTTGCTGGGATTCTGGGGCACGGCGGGGCGGCTTTTCACCCTTCGCCAGGGCAAAAGGCTTTTCGGACTGGTCGACAGTGGTCAGATTCTGGGGATCATCCTCAGTAGTTTTTCCATACCGGTGTTGCTTACTTTTGATTTCCAAACGATCAACCTCTTGATGATCAGTACCGTCAGTATACTGATAGCCTTGTTTATACAGTTCATGATCAGCAGTCGTTATGTTCTTGAAGAAAAGGGGCCAGAACCCAAACCTGAAAAAGCTATCCGGTTCGGATTCTTCAATATGCTGAAAAACCGGTATACCGGCACCATGTCCCTGTTCATGGTCATGATGGTGGTATCCATTTTTTTTATCACCTTTTCCTTTCTTGCCGTGGTAAAGGAAAATTACCCGGATGAGACGGAACTCACCGCTTTCCTGGGTTTCTTCAATGCTACCCTGATGATTTTCACTCTATTGATCAAAACATTTATTTACAGCAGGTTTGTCAAGACCTACGGTTTGAAGGTGGCCATGACCGTTTCCCCTGTGGTACTCTTGATCTTTACCCTGGTGGCCGTCATAATCGGTACCCTCTTTGGCTATACAACCGCCTCTTCTGCTTTCGTGTTTTTCTTTCTTTTGATGGCCTTGAGCCGTTTGTTCGCACAGTCCCTCAGAGATTCGGTTATCATGCCTTCCCTAAAGGTGCTCTATCAGTCGCTTGAATCCAGGATTCGTTACGTCGTGCAAGCCCGGGTTGAGGGGACCATAAACGAGGTTGCCGCGGTTTCTTCCGGATTGATCCTCACCGGTCTGGGACTCCTGGCATTCTTTGAGATACTGCATTTTACCTATGTATTGATCGTTGTGCTTATTTTATGGTCCGTTTTTTCCGTCCGGGTGTACAATGCTTATAAAAACTCGCTGAACGAATCGCTGAAAAAGTTCAGGGAAAGCAGTGAAGAAGAAGCCGGAGAAGAAACAGGCCCCACCGTTTATCGTAAGATCGCCGCGGTACCCGTTCAAAATTCCATGAACCGGCTTAAATTATCTTCCCATTTTGTTCCCTCTACCCTGACCACGGAACAGTTGATACAATCCAAAGCCGGAGGAAACTACTTATTATCGCTGGTCAATCAGCACGAAATGACAGAGGCCTTGGATTTGATGGAGAATGGGGATGAATTGTTCGCAGGGACAAATGAAAAGGACCGGAAAGAAAAGCAAAAAGAACGTTTCCGTTCCAGGTTGTCCAGGATCAAGGACGGTCAGGCAGCGCGGAAAGGTATCAAGTCTGCCGATGCCGAAGACAGGAAAGCCGTTGCTGAATACCTCAAACATAAAGGGACAAAGACAGATTTGCCCCTGCTGAATACTTTGCTCAAAGACCATAATCTTTCGGTTAGAAAGACGGCACTGAATGCTACCGCTTCACTGAAAATGCCCGAAACCGTTCCCGTACTGACCGACCTGCTCAACACGGCTTTGATTGATGAAGCCTATGCAGCCCTCCGGGCAATGAGTGAGGATGCCATAGAATACCTGGAACAGATATTTTTGAAAACAGGTACTTCCACCCTGGTCCAAAGATTGATCGTTCGCCTGTATGGAGAGATTGGTGGTGCCACTGCACAGCAACTGCTGTTTGGTAAGCTCAATCATCACCACAGTTCTATCTCCATGGAGGCCCTGCTTGCCCTCAGGCGATTGTCATTCCGGGCCGATGAAATAAGCATCAATCATATCATCCAGATTATCAAGCAATGGATAGGCCATACGGCATGGAATATGGCTGCTGAATTAACAATCAGAGAGAAAGAGCTGGGTGACAGGATATTAAAAGCTATTCAGCTTGAAATGGAAAATAATTTGAACCGGATCCACGAACTTTTATCCTTGTGTTACGACCCGAACACCATACGGCAGGTAAGGAAAAACATAGAATCCGGCAGTGGGGAAGGGGTTGGTTTTGCCATTGAATTAATGGATCTTTTTCTTGCGGAAGAGTTGAAGCCTTTATGGTTTCCCATCATTGAAGATACCGGCGATTACGAACGTCTGCGTATCATGCAGAATGAATTTCCTGTTGAAGTTATGGAGGCAACCGAATTCTTGCTCACGGTGATCAACAGGGACATTAATCTGATCCATCCCTATACCAAGCTATGTGCAATGGATATATTAGGCGACAGAGATATAGAAGGCAGTGTGGACACCCTGATCGCGCAGGTGTTTAATCCCGACCCCCTGATGCGGGAAAAAGCCGCGTTGTGGCTTGATCAATATGCCCCCGGCCATATGGATTCCGTTGCCGTAAGAATGGATTCTACGATGGCTAAAGACATGAAGAAAAGGTTACGGTTGATTAATGAAGAACCGGATGCCTCTTTATTCAGTAAGCTTCTGTACCTGGAAGCTCATTCATTATTTCAGGGTTTGAATGGATCACAGATAAGCGGGTTACTTACCTATGTACAGGATCACCATCTCAATACAAAAGATCAATTGGACCTGCGATCCGGCGACAACCGTACATGTCTCTTTATCCTCAGGAAGGGTTCCCTGAGAAATGAAGAACTTGATGAAATCCTGGTCCAGGGAGATTGGCTTGCTTACCTCCTCAGAGAAGAGCAGGAATCATCCCCGGCAGTATACAACGTTCAGGACCCGGTGCTGCTTTTCAGTGTATCGGAAGAAAGTATGAAGAAACTGATCCATCAGGATACGGGTTGGATCGAGGTTCTGCATCGTTTCCTGGAGAAAGAATCACACCACGAATATGAAAGGATATAAGAAGAAAAAAGTTCAATGAGGGGAAAGACCACCATATACAAACAGTTGATCATCAATGTTATCCTTCCTGCGGTAGCTGCACTGCTCTTGCTTGGAGGATTAAACTATACCAAGACGCGCAGTCTGATTGTTGAGGCCAATGAGGAGATCAACAGGATCATTTCGGATGAGATAAGGGAAATTCACGAATTGCAGGATCTCGCGTTGGGAATTCTGGATTCAGACCTGAACCAGCGTATGGAAAAGCTCAGTTCGGTGATCGTTGAAAAGATAGAATCCGAAAACCTGAATGTATTGAACCTGAATTTGTATGATTTACGCGATCGGGTGGGCATGGATCCGATCTTTGAGGATATTTATTTCATTGATACAGCCGGAACGATCGTAAATACAACCTTCAATAGAGACAGCGGGTTAAATTTTTTTGAATTCGGAGAAAAACACAAAGCTCTGTTGCTGGAGGTTTTTAAAAAGGACAAGTTTGTAGCTGAGCGTTTTACCATTGAGAACCAGACCAAAAGGATAAAGAAATTCACCTATGAACCGGTATTGAACGGGAACTATATCCTTGAACTGGGCGCCTATTCTCCAAAAGCGGATGAGATTATACAGGTCATTAAGAACCGGATCAATTACCTCTCCACCATGCGTCGAAACATCCGTACGGTCAACCTTTTTATAGGTGCCGATAATCCCTTTTCCCTCAATGCCGATGTAAATATTAAAGAGGAACATATGCCCCTCTACAGGTCGGTGCTCGAAGATCAAAAAACAGCTGAACTTATTGAAAAATCAGGGCGCTATAAGGTCAAGTACAAGTTCATCTACATGGAACGAAAAGATTCAGACCTGTATAAAGCAGGGGTCATTCAGATCGTGACGGACGACAGGGAGGAACGGATGTTACTGAAAAATGAAATGTTTAAATTCATTATCATATTCGGATTGACCCTGATCGTGGTGATTCTGCTCATTTACCGGAAGACCAAGGTCATTACTGATCCCATTAAGAAATTGGCAGATAGCGTCGTAAGGATCACGGACGGACACCTTAACGAACGGGCAGCAGTGGTGGGCAATAACGAGATAACCACCCTTTCGGAGCAGTTCAATGCCATGATCGAACAACTCGAGGCCTATACCAATGAACTGGAAGAAATGGTGAAGGAGCGGACCGCGGAAATAGAAAGACAAAAAGAAGAAATAGAGGCCCAGCGGGATTCCCTGCAAGAACAAAGGAATATCCTCGCAGAAACCAATGATAATCTGCAAAAGGCATATATGGAAATTGAAGAACAGAAGAAGCATGTTGAGGACAGTATTCACTATGCAAGCAGGATACAAAACGCCATATTGCCTCCCGATTCCTATGTACAGGAAATTATACCCAATTCATTTGTTCTTTACCTGCCCAAGGATATTGTCAGTGGTGATTTCTACTGGATGACCAAAAAGAAAGAATATGTCATGGTCGCTGCTGTAGATTGCACAGGTCATGGTGTTCCCGGCGCTTTCATGTCGATTGTCGGAAACAATCAACTGAATTACGCGGTGAACGTTCTGGGGAAGCGCAAGCCCGGAGAAATACTCGATGCCCTGAATGAGGGAGTAAGTCATACCCTGCGGCAAAGCAGAAGGGTCTCTTCCGTCAAGGACGGTATGGATCTCGCCCTGGTTACTTATAATACCAGGGGAAACACACTGGCTTATGCCGGGGCTTTTAATCCTTTATTGTTGGTCAGGGATAATGAAATGACGGTATACCGGGCGGATAAGTTCCCGATAGGTTCTTATTACGATGACCCGGACCGGCATTATACCAATCATGAAATTAAGTTGGAGAAGAACGACATGATCTACATTTTCTCAGATGGCTACCCTGATCAGT
Organism: uncultured Bacteroidaceae bacterium; assembly: GCA_964420035.1. GTDB lineage: Bacteria > Bacteroidota > Bacteroidia > Bacteroidales > SM23-62 > CAYQQR01. The sequence continues at coordinate 59,485 of CAYQQR010000013.1, forward strand.
TCGGAGGACCGGAGAACAGGAAATTCATGTCTAAAAAATTCCGTCAGATGTTGTTGGATATTCATGCCAACCCCATGGATAAGCAAAAGGAGATCTTGAAAGATATATTGGTTGATTGGAAGGGAGATCAACAACAGGTGGATGATATATTGGTGATAGGAATTCGTTTTTAACCGGTTAAATCATCTGCTATGGCCCAGGAAACCATAGTTGCTTTATTAACGAATCTTTCATTGGAGGAATACCATGAACCGGTGAACAGGTTTATCGGGAACCTTCAACATGCCTGTAACCGGGTGATAAAAGATTCTGTCAAAATAGTACCGGGCTCCAATGGACCGGCTGATTACCTCGTTATTCTGGCCGGACCCGGTGAAGGTCCCACCAACGATTTTGCCAAAGAACTTAATGAGCTATCCATCGGGATGAAAGGTGCCCGGTCCGGTCCCGGCCTGGCGGTTTTTAAAATTCTGATCCGGCCACAGCAAACAAACTGGCCCGATCCCATTAAGCAAACGATAGAAACCAACATTGGCCTGGATGCTTTCAGCATGAATTCAGGAAAGGAATATTGGACCATTGTCATGGACGTGGCCTATTGGATTCATGGTATGATCATTCGCCGCGATGAGAAGAAAAAAGTAAAGATCTTTCTGGCTGAAGTGCCGCCTGAATTAGATCAATGGAAGGAGGAAATAAAGAGAGACCTTATGGATCGAGGCTTCGGGGTGGAACCATCCTTTTCCCTTAAAGATGATCCCATGTTGGAAGAGACGATACAAAAACTCCTTGAATCGTGCCAATACTCCATTCATATGTTGGGGCACACTTACGGTGAAAGCTATAAGCAAACCGGAAGGTCCATCAGTGAATGGCAGTCGGTTTTTGTGACCAATTACATTAAGGATAATCCTTCCGGAAAGCTGAACCGGTTATACTGGATACCGCGGGAGCTTGAAGATATTGAAGTCCGGCAGGAACAGTTCATACAATACCTGAGACAGGAGATTGAAAATCTGCCCCGTACCAAGATCATCCAGTCGCCCCTGGAATTATTCAAGACCTTGATCATTAAACGGATATCGAAAGATGATAAGCTTGAGGATACAGGAAAGGAAGCCGGCCAACGGAGCCTGTTTTTAATATACGATCCATTAAACGCGGGGAACATTGAAAAAATAAAGAACGCCCTGGACCGTCAAAACCCGCGTGTCATTGATCAACAATGGCCCGAAGAACACAAGGGCAAAAAGGTTATGCATTATTGGAACATTCTCTCAACCTGTGATGGGGTGGTGATATACCAGGGCAAATCAGGAAAAGAATGGTTAAGCAGCAAACTCAAAGATCTTTTAAAAGCACCCGGATTCGGCCGCAAGCAGGCTTTAAGAGCTGTGGTGGTTGCGAATCCCGCTACCTTGAAAGAAATTCCGGAAAGCATACTTCCCGGTACAGTGGAAACCATATCCCAGAAATCGGAGCAGGTTCCCAAAACACTTAAAGAATTCACGAAAAAACTATTCGCTTAAGATGAATACGGTTGATAAAAAAACACAGGATCGGAGGCAGGCTGATATAGGCAATCCCTTCCCGGGATTACGCCCCTTCACCATGGATGAAAGTCACCTGTTCTTCGGTCGCGAAGGACAAAGTGAAGAGGTGCTGCGTTTGCTGAGCGAGCATCGCTTCGTCGCCGTGATCGGTGCCTCGGGAAGCGGTAAATCCTCACTGATGTATTGTGGACTGGTACCGACACTTTACGGGGGGTTTATTACAGAAGCCGGTTCGTCCTGGAAGGTCATCATTACCCGGCCCGGTAACGATCCCATTGATAATCTTGCCCGGACGATTTACCAGGCAAAGATTGATACAGATCCAAAGGTACATGAGGACCTGGACATGATACGGGCCATCATGAGCCGCGGCAGCAGCGGTCTGACAGAGGCCATCCGGGTGAGCGACCTGCATAAGGAACAAAACATCCTGCTGATGATCGACCAGTTTGAGGAACTGTTTCGTTACAAGGCCAGCAGGAAAGATGAAACGGCCTATAATGTTTCCGAGGCCTTCGTGAAATTGCTGGTTACCGCGGTGGAACAAAAAGATATCCCCATCTACGCGGTACTGACCATGCGATCGGATTTTATCGGTGAATGTTCACAGTTCCAGGATCTTACCGGCCTGATCAATCAGAGTAATTATCTGATCCCCCAGATGACCCGCGAAAATTTCCGCTCGGCCATCACCGGTCCGGTAGCGGTTGGCGGGGCCTCCATCGATCCAAACCTGGTCCAGCAGTTGATGAACGATGTGGGCGACAATCCCGACCAATTGCCCATATTACAGCATGCCTTGATGCGTACCTGGGAATACTGGGAGGGACAGGAAGATCTTTCCAGGCCTATAAGTCTGGGTGACTATGAAGCAGTAGGGACCATGTCCCGTGCCCTTTCCGAACATGCCGATGAAGCCTATGAAGAATTGGATGAAAAGGAAAAGCAGATCTGCGAAAGCATGTTCAAAACCCTTACCGAAAGAGGAGGGGATAACCGTGGGATCAGGCGACCAACACGGATAGAGGTGATTGCACATATTGCCAAAGCTGAGGTTGAGGATGTCATCCGGGTAATCGAACATTTTCGTGCCCCGGGACGGTCTTTTCTCCTCCCCGCGGCTCATGTTCCCCTGGATAAGGATTCTGTTATAGATATCTCCCATGAATCCCTCATGCGCGTATGGAACCGTCTGAGCAACTGGGTTGAGGAGGAGGATGATGCTGTTCAGATGTATACCCGGCTGGCCGAGGCAGCAGAGATGTACCAACAGGGAAAGACCAGTCTGTGGCGACCCCCGGATTTGCAACTGGCCCTGAACTGGAAAACCAAGCAAAAACCTACCCTTACCTGGGCGGAGCGCTACAATCCGGCCTTCGAACGTGCCATGGTGTTCCTGGAGACCAGCGATAAGGAATTCAAGGCCGAGGAGGAAAACAAGATCAAACTTCAGAAGCGCCAGCTGCGCAGAACCAGGATCTTTGCCATTGTGCTGGGTACGGCGGCCATAATTTCCCTGGGAGCTTTTATATACGGGGAAATGCAGCGGCGGGAAGCTGAGGAAAACAGGCTTCAGGCCGAAGCCAACTCCGAAGAAGCGGAGCGGGAAAGAACCCGGGCCGAGGAACAGGCTGAGATCGCGGAGCAAAGAAGGCAGGAAGCCGAACAGCAGCGACTGCTGGCTGAAGTCAGAAGGGAAGAAGCCAATGAGCAGCGATTGCTTGCCGAGCAAAATGCAAACGAAGCACAGCGTCAATCCATCATTGCACAGCGAAATGCCAGACGTGCCCAGCAACAACAGCGTATAGCCGAAGAGAACGAAGAAGAAGCCAACAAGCAAAAAGTACTGGCCGAGGAAGCCAGTGATGAGGCCTTTCGCGGAAGGATGCTCTCCATTGCACAATCAATGGCTGTTAAATCCCTGCAGATTGAAGACAAGGAACTGAAAGCCCTGCTTGCTTACCAGGCCTATAAATTCAACAAGGAATATCAAGGCATGGAACATCATACAGACATATACTCCGGTTTGTATTCCAGCCTAAAAAGCCTGAAAGATCCTTCTTATAATGTGTATAAGGGACATACCGACGCGGTAAGGTCGATAGACTTTGCTCCTGGGAGCCGGACCTTTTATACGGCAGGGAGTGACGGAAGACTGCTAAGATGGAGCCTTAACGACACCAGTCGCCAATACGAACTGGTGATCAACAACAGCCGTGTGAACCGTGTGATCGACGTTTCAGATGACGGTCAGTGGCTCGCCTGTGGCACCGATGGACTGGGAATACAACTATTCCGGCTCAATGGGAAGGCATCCGAACCGGCCTATTTCGAGGCCCATCGCAACCAGGTCAGGGACCTTGTTTTCCACCCGGACAATAAAAGCATGTTATCGGCCGGCGTGGATGGCTCGGTACTCTTATGGACCCTGCAATCCGGGAAGCAGGAAAAGATAGGCTCTTTTGAATCCGAGGTCCAGTCGATTGCCGTATCACGCGAGGGCGATCAGATTGCCATAGGACTCCGGGAAGGTTTAATCCTGACCCTTGACCTGGAATCCCGGAAGGCGGATACTTTGTACCGGAGTAATGCCAAAAGGATCCTTGCCCTGGCATACAATAAGGACGGGTCCATTCTTGCCAGCGGTGAACTGAACGGTAGTGTGAAAGTGTGGAACCTGGATAATTCAGAATTGATCGTTGACCTGCCCGGCCATGATACGAGGATCACAGATATTGTATTCAACGAAGACAGCAAATTAATGGCCTCATCATCCATAGACGGAAAGATCTATCTGTGGGAAACAGAGAACCTGAACAACCAGCCCGTTGTCATGGAAGATAACGGGGGATTTGTCTTCTCCCTGGCATTCAGTCCGGACGGAAGGTCCATCGTTACCGGGAGCAACGAGGAAAATCGTTTGATCGCACGGCCTACCACTACCGTGCAACTCGCTCAAATGATCTGTGGATTAATCGACAGGAACATGACCCGGAAGGAGTGGGAAACCTATGCAGGAGCCGATGTTCCTTATGAAGAAACCTGTCCATCCCCCAGAGTTATTAAAGTCACCAAACAAGAATAAGTCAACCATGCAGCCCCAAAGTCAATATCTTGTAAAGCTCAAGACATCAATATGCTTGATACTGCTATGTGCTTTCTCTCACAATCTCCGGGGACAGCAGGAAGAATGCTCCTTTGTTTTGCGGGAAGCACAGAACCTGTATAATCAGGGTCTTATAGAGGAGATACCCGGAATGCTCCAAAACTGCCTGCGCGGTGGTTTTACCAAAGAAGAAAGACAGCAGGCCTATAAACTCATCATCTTTTCCTGTTTGTTCGATAACGACAAGGAAGCCGCTGAAGAGGCCATGCTGAACTTCCTGAGACGCTATCCTGAATACCGGATCACTCCTACCGATCCTGTTGAATTTGTTTACCTGTACGAGTCCTATAAAACCAATCCCGTTTTTAACTACGGATTATTTGGCGGTTTGAATCTAAGTCATGGTACAATAGTATACCGGGTTCCCACCCTTTCGAACATCCAGTATGATTATGTACCGGTCGCCCCAGGATTCCATGCAGGATTGAAATTTGATTATTACCTGGGTACACGCTGGTATCTCAGCCTGGAGCCTATGTTCATGCAAACCAGGCACACCTTCAGCTATGAAGATGAAATACAGATCAATTTCGCGGTGGTTGAGTATGAAGAGACCCAGACCGGAATAGCCCTGCCCCTTTCAGTAGCATGGGACCTGAGGGAAGGAAGCTTCATACCCTTTATCCGCCTGGGTGGACAGGTTCAGTATTTACTGACTTCCGGTATCGATCCCAAGATCAACATTTATGATATTGCCGACAGAACCCCAAGAATAGAGCAAAATGCCACGGATATCGATAACAGTACCATCAGAAAGAGTTTTTATTATGCTGCTTTTGCCGGTGCGGGGACCAAGCTTAAAATTCCGAAAGGTCATTTCTTCCTCGACATTCGTTACAACTTCAGTTTTACTGAGGTTTTGTCTGTCCGGGAAGACCGGTATTATGATGAACCTGGAGTCCAGGACCTTGTATGGTTCGACCTTCTTGCTGATTCTGACTACAGGCTTAACAATGTTCTTTTTACCATAGGCTACGTTCATTCCTTCTATAATCCCAAAAAGATCCGATAAAATGTCCAGTCCTGTATTTCGAAAAATCCCTGGTATCCTTCTGACCGTTTTGATATTTACGGCATGTGATCAGGACGAGATTGCTCCCGATCAAAAGGATGCATTCATTCGTTTCTATGCTGCCGGATACCTTGACGACCGGGGTGCTGTAGCTAAAGAAAGGCCGGATGGCGGATATGTGATCCTGGGTACGGCACAAAATGTATTCGGTGAGGAAAGACATAGCGATCTTTGGCTGGTCCTTACGGATGAGTATGGAATAGAACTGGACGGAACCCCGAACCTGGTCGGGACAGAAGAAAATGAAGAGGCCATTGACCTGCTCGTGGACCAGGACGGTTATGTTATTGCAGGTTGCCGCGGTGACGAGGAAGAAAACAGTCTGGATCTCTATATTGTCAAGACCGACCTTCAGGGGAATACCTTGTGGGAACAGGTAATCGACCTGGACGGCAATGACCGGGTAAGCAGCATCATTCATGCCGAGGATGCAGGTTATATCGTGTCGGGTTATAAATCACCCGGTAACGGTAGCTATACCTCCGGTGTTTTGCTCAAGCTTGATTCCGACGGTTCCCCGCTTGATACCATCACCATCGAATTGACCAATCCATCGCTGGATCAGCTTGATGTTAAACTGAACCAGGTCCTGAACCGGGATGGCCGGGTCATTACCGTAGGAAGCGGAGCCATATCAGCCGGTCTTACCCTGCCTTACGGGATCAATACTTCCTTTACGGCACAGGTAGGTACACCCAACAGCTTATCCGACATTTCCGGGAAAGCCGTGGATATGGTTTATATCGGTGACAGCACGGTATGTACCTTGAGCGCCGTAAATCAGGGCGGACCCAAGGTGCTGGTTTCCCTGGTATCTTATGCCCGGGGGGATATTAAACCTGTAAAAGGAGCATCAAACGTTCTGGCTCTGGGGAACGGCAGTTTTTTCCCCACATCCATTTGTACGACCTTGCAGGATGGTTATGCCATTACCGGGACCCGCAGGATTGGAACAAACGAAGATATTTTCCTGGTGCTGCTGGATTCCGGGCTCAATGTGCTTGTAACCAAATATTTCGGTCAGACCGGCGACCAACAAGGCAGCCATATCGAAAGACTTGAAGATGGGAGTCTGCTGATATGCGGATCCAACAGTTTCGAGGATAATGGCATGGCAGCCTTGATAAAAACAGGCCCCGGGGGCGAAATTTAACATCTGCTCAATGCAACACAGTTTTTTTAAAAATAGTCATAAAAATATGCCCGGATTATAATGCCGACCGCCATGAAAAAATTTATTTTCTCGCTCTTCTTACTGGGAATCATCCTGCCCTTTAATCTAACAGGGCAATCGGCTTCCCTGACCAACATAAGCAACTTCGATGAGCTCAATCTGGATGATGCCAGCTTCACTTATGAGGTGGCCAACGATACCATTACCGATAGCCTCACCCTTGCCACGAGCGACTTCAGCTTGATCAATGCCCCTTCAGGTCTCGGCATTGAGTCGGTCGATAACATGTCTACATTCGCGGTGACTCTTTCCCTGCAGTTCGATCGCGAGGATTTTGATTCGGATGTGACCGATTTCAAGGTCAGACTGGATGCAGCAAAGCTGAAGATCAGTTCCTCCGGTCTGGAATCTTCTTCTGCAACCATTACGGCCTACGACGAATCGGCCAATATTTCACCCGATGTAGCCCTGAATGAAAACAACCTGAATACGAATTTCGTTACCCTGACCTTAACAGACGAAAGTTTTGTCGATCACAGCAATCTGAGCAGTGCGGATTTCACCCTGAGAAACGTTCCGGGCCTTTCCATTGAAAGCATTACCAATACATCAACTACATCTGCACGGATCAACCTGGATTATGACGGTACCGATTTTGACAGCGACATTACAAATTTCTACATTGAGATCAGGCAGGAAGCACTGGTTCAGTCCACAGCAACCCTGTCTACCAACCAGCTTACCGTAACAGCGGTTGTGGAACCCTCATCTGCAACAGCAACACCCGACCAGCCCCTGGAGGAATTTACCCTGGACGGCCGGACCCTGACCATTCAGCTTTTTGAAGACAGTTTTGTCGATCACACCCAACTGCAAAGCAGCGATTTTGAATTGCTGGGAGAGCCTGGCGGACTGTCGGTCGGATCGCTGGGGACGACAACATCCACTTCCGCGGTGCTGAACCTGAGCTTTGACGGTACCGATTTTGACAACGACAGGAGCAATTTCAGGGTGGGCATCCGGCATGAAGAATTGGTCAACAAAAGCGGATCCGATCTGGAGACCTCCCCGTCCTTGTTCATTGATGCCCGGGTGGAGCCCAATATTACAGACGTGGATATTCCCAATACCCCGATGAAAGTGGGCGATATGGTTAATGTGACCATCACCGTGAATAATGATCAGGGGGATGTTTACACCCTTCAGAGCGGTACCATCGGCGGATTTACTGTGGAAAACCTTCAAAGGGAGTCTCCAGTAGAGTACTCTGCCAGTTTTGAAGTTACTGAAGGAGGAAACGATTATGCATCATGGCAAAGCATACCGGTCAGTTTGAGACTCAAGCTCGGCTCTGTAAACGGGAACCTTTATACCGGCCCGATTAGCCAGTCGAATGATCCAATCGATGCCAACTCTCCGGGTACGGCCAATGACCTGACCGTACAGTCAGGCGGCACCAAGCATATTGGGAGCGGCATAACTTATTACGCGAGTTTTTCCGATGCAGACAAGGAACTGGATCTGTCTCTTACGAACGATTCGGAGATTGGAGGCGTACCGTCAAATCGCTTCAGTGTAAATGGTCTGTCTGGAGGCAGCACTTATGTCCTCAGTTATACGGTTAATGAGGGGGATCAGGACGTTGCCATGGGCGCCCTGACCGGCAGCCTCAAATTCAAGGATGAAGCCGGAAATACCGGTCCTGCCTTCACAGCCATCAATATCCCCAATCTGGCCATTGATGCCAACCCACCCCATATTAACAATGTGGTGGTTTCTTCAACCGACCAGATACTTGCCATTGGTGATTCGGTGGTTATGACCATCACGGCTACAGAGACCGGCCTGACGGTGGATGACGATACCAGGGTCAATAATGTATTTGTTACGGAAGACAATGTACGCTTCAGTGAGATCGGAGGCAATCAGTACCGGTTATCCTATACCGTTGAAGCCGGGGATCAGAACGTGAGCCGGGGCAACCTCCAGATTCGTGTGATATTGATTGATCCGGCAGGAAACAAGAATTCAGCATACACCAACCTGGCTTCCAACGATGTGTCCATAAGTACCAATATTCCCGCTGTTACCTTGTCGCTTAACACCAATGAGATTTGCCGTGGTGATTCGGTGAAGTTGATCTTTTCTCCTTCATCCGGGCAGGAACCTTATGAGATCGATTATTTTGACGGCTCCAATACCTACACCCTAAGCAATATCCCGGAATCCGGTAAGGAAATATGGGTCAGGCCCCTTGTTGATACCGATTACAGGATTACCCGCGTTACCGACCTTACTGAAAACGTGAATACCACTCCGGGAACCATCCGCGACCTTACGGTGAAGGACCTGCCGGATGTCAACATTACCGGGCTTTTATCCACCTATAGCAATGACAGTGCGACCATTCCATTAAATGGGAAAGGGACCCCTATAGGGGGTTCCTTCAGTGGTCCCGGCGTAATTGAACCTGAAAATGATGTTTATCTTTTCCGTCCCGACATTGCAGGCGTGGAAAACTCGCCGCATGACATTGTCTATACGGTTACGGAAAACGGATGTACCAACAAAGCCGTGAAAACGGTGAATGTAATCATCGCTCTGGCAGAGATCGAATTTGAGCGTGATGTGGCCTGCTATTATGAAGACGGGTTCATGGTAACCGGCTCCAACCAGGTGAACCAGCCGGGAACCTTGTCAATCAGTCCCAGTGTACCCGGGGGGTTCCAGATGATCAATACCGATACGGCTTTGATCAACCCGGCCGCCTATAACCTGGATCGGACCGAGTTTTTTGAAGTAACCTACAGTTATATCGATACCAGCGGCGCCCCCTTTTCCATAACAGAAAATATTGAGGTTGAATACCTGGATCCTCCGGTGATCATCAATCCGCTTGATGATACTGAATTATGTAATAATGTGCCTCCCTTTGCCATCAATGGGAACTATCCCAACCAGGCTGTCTTCTCCGGCCCCGGTGTGACGGGTGATGGGGTTGGAGGATTTAAATTTGACCCGGCACTGGCCCCGGTTGGTAATGTGAGCCTGAAATATACCATAACCACAGGTAACCATTGCCATATGGAGGATTCAGTAAATCTTAACATACTGGAAAGCCCTGTGGTTGATTTTAAAATTTTGGATACCTGCCTGGCCGTTGAAGAAACAGAAGTTCACTTTGAGAACAATACCATTACAGAAGGGCTGAATATCACCTGGGACTGGTATTTTGATGACATCAATTCCGGAGCCCAGAATATAAGTAGCCTGTTTGAGCCCACACATACCTACACGGGTTTAGGCCGGAGAAATATCCGGTTGATTGCCACCACGGGTGAAAATTGTATCGATACCCTGGAAGTGTCTCACGACTTTTTCGAGAAACCGAATGCTGATTTTACCTGGTCGACCGAATGCTTTGGTCCCGACAGTATAGTCTTCCGGGATTTGACCCAGGTTAATTCCAAGAAAGATTATTATACCTGGAATTTTTTCGATGAGAACCAGAGTCTCATAAAAACCGTTGAAGGCGGGCCGGATAAGGACACGGTAAAGTTCAAATGGTCTTCCAGGAACAGCTACGATATTGAAATGATCGTTCGTACAGAGACCCGGACCGCTTGCTATGATACTGTAACCAAAACCCTGCCCCTGAGGCCCACGCTGAAACTTAGTGCCGGCAATTATTTTGAAGATTTTGAAGGCCGGGCGGAAGGCTGGTTTTCGGAAGCAGGACTGGTGGAGATCGAGGATGAAGTTACGGAAAGCAGTGTGAGCTGGACCCTGGAAAATGTTGCCTCATCAAAGTTTCCCTACGATGCGTCGTCGGGTTCAAAAGCTTATTTTACAGAGGTTCAGGACCGAACGTTACCGGAACTTTCCTATATCAGCAGTCCCTGTTTCAATTTTCAGGGTTTGGTCAGGCCCATGGTGAAATTTGATATCAAGCGTTCGATGGAAAGAGATGTAGACGGAGCGGTATTGCAGTATTCCCTGGATAACGGATTCACCTGGAACCGTATCGGCCGGATGGGAGACGGATCCAACAATTGGTACAATTCAGTGCGGATTGACGGAAACCCCGGGGGGCAATCAGAGGGATGGACCGGTGACAACATATTTTTTACTGAAGACACCACCTGGCTGGAAGCCTCCCATGAGCTTGATGACCTTATCGGACAACAAAAGGTGCGTATGCGTATCGGCTATGGTTCCGAAGGTAACCTGTACGGTAAGAACGACGGTATCGCCATCGACAATTTCTGGATCGGAAAAAGAACCCGCCTGGTGCTGCTGGAACATTTTACCAATGCCAATTCACCGGATGCCAGACCTGCTGATTCCCTGCTGGACTTTATCGTGGCCACCAATAAACAGGATGTTATTGATATACAATATCATACTGATTTTCCATCCGAAGATGTCATGAGTGAGCAGAACCGGGTGCCCGGAGCATCCAAAGCGCTGTATTACAGCATCAGCAAGGTGCCTTATACCGTTATGGACGGGGGACTGGATGATGCGGGTAAACGTTCCCGCGAATATGACTATGACCTTTCTGACCTGGATTCTTTGGATTTGTTTTCAAGAGTATTGATCGATCCCGGATTCAAGATCAGTGTAGAAGGTTCATTGAACGGGAATACCCTGACGGCCGTTATCCGGCTTGAGGCTTTAAGGGATTTCAGCAAAAGAAAAATGTTCCTCAATGTGGCTGTTGTCGAGAAATTGCTGACCGGTGAAGAATATGCAGGGGATAATGGTGATCTGTGGTTTAAAAATGTAGTGCGTAAGATGCTGCCCGACATCGGGGCAACGAATTTCAACCGGGCCTGGTCAAAAGGAGAGGTCGAGACCCTGACCCTTACCTGGAAAGAGTTCTACAATTTCATACAACCCGATAATTGGTTTTTGGTTGCCTTTCTGCAGGATGGCGGAAACAGGAACGTATACCAGACGGCCACCAACGATCCGGATTATATAACTTCCAGTGTTCCGGAATATATGGAGCGAAAAGGACTGAAACTCCTGGTTTATCCCAATCCGGCCTGGGAAAAACTGAATGTGGTCCTGGATAAGGCCCGTGACGAACCCATCAGGATCGAAGTTTACAATTATGCCGGATCACAGGTCATGAACCTGGAGGTGGAACCCGGTATTACTTTCACCCAGCTCGATGTTTCGAGCCTGCCGGATGGGTTCTATATCTTGAGAGCAGTAGGGAAAAATCGGGTACTGGGACAGGAAAGGGTTATAATTTATTAATTCAGAATTCAGGATTGGGGTGTAGGTGTGGGTATCGTGTGTGATCTTGTATCAATTGGAAAATACAAAATTCTCTGGCATGCCCATGCCCAATTCTCACACTCTCATTCTGAATCCTGAATCCTGAATCCTAAATCTGTCTCGCGAACTTTTCCCCGAAGGCAAACTGTTCCTCGGCCTTATCTTTATTGGGAAAGAATCTGGATGACATGCCTTCTTCCATCACCTTAAATTTGAGGCTTTTCAATTGTTCCAGGATCAGGTTCCCCGCTCCAGCCATAACTGCCGAAGCCGGCGGCAGGTTTGCCCCGGTCGCGGATGGGATTGATCACTGAGAACAAACGGTAAACAGGAAGCAGGGTATTCTGGTTGATCGTTGGGGATCCCACCAGCAAGGCATCACAGCGGGCCATTTTTTCTTCCAGTTCCCCCGGCTGCATGTGCTCTATATCCACCATATCGATAGCAAAGTCGCCTGCACGTTTAATTCCTTTGGCAATATTTTCAGCCATTACACCGGTATAGCCATACGCTGAAACATAGCATATTAAGATCCGGTTCTTTCGTTCACCGGTATGATCGAGATAATACCGGGCAAGCGATTCGGACCGGTCCACGATTTCTTTCCATTTGCTTCTGAGGATGGGTCCGTGCCCCGGGGCTATAAGCTTGATATCAAGCGGTTTGATCTTTTCGATGGCCTTCAGCATAAATTTGCTGAACGGTCTTAGAATAACCTTGAAATAGTACTCGAAAGCGTCACTGAAATCCCCCACGAGATCGTCGTACATTCGTTCGTCGCAGTAATGTGCCCCGAAGGAATCGCAGGTGAAAAGCACCTGTTCATCTTCCAGGTAGGTATATATGGTATCGGGCCAGTGAAGGTTGGGGGCTGAAATGAATCGCAGGGTTTTATCGCCCAGATCGAGGCTGTTGCCGTCTTTCACCTTCATGCTTTTAAAGGGTTTTCCGAGCATTTCCTGCAGGTAGTTAAGCGCCCGCGTACTGCCAACCACGGTGGCCCCGGGTGCAAGTTCCAGGATACCGGGTAAGGAGCCGGAATGATCCGGTTCCGTATGATTACAGATGATGTATTCAATCTCTGAAGGATCGGTCAGACTCTTTAGCTTATTGATGAATGTGTTTTTGAAATCGGCCTTTACCGTATCGACCAGGGTCTTTTTTTCGGCATCGATAAAATAGGAATTATAGCTGGTGCCAAATTCAGTTTCCATGACGATGTCGAAGGTTACCAGGTCAGGGTCCAATACCCCGGCCCAATGAACACTTTTACTTACCGGAAGTACATTTTTTTGCTCCATAGTTGTTATGGGATGCCTTCAAAGTTAAGCAAAAAAAAATCCCGCACTTGGCGGGATTTAATTCTGATGAATGATTGATGTTACTTTTTTCCTCCTCCTTCACCTTCTTTTTCACATTCGGAGGACTTTTTATTGCTGCATTTGCTGGCGCATTCTCCTTCTTTCTTCTCTTTCTTGGCTTCTTTATTTTTCTTGGGATCCTCGTCGTCGTTCAGGCTAATAACCACATTGTCAGAAACCATTGAATATGCAGGAGCAACAGTTGCACCCATAAAAGCAACAAAAGCAAGTAAAGCAAGTAATTTCTTCATGATTGAAAATTTTTTTTGATTCGACACTTTCAAAAGTAAGGCTTTGCTCAGGGCGGGCTGTTAATCAGGTGTTAAAAGATATAAATACCTTAATATTTAACATTCTGATATAATTTCTTCTTTGTTTTCAGAGGGTAGCCAGGATACTTCTTTTGCCATATACTTTTTCACCCGGCTTGACGCTGACCTTGGCATCAAGGGGCAGAAAAACATCCACCCTGGAACCGAAACGGATGAATCCGACTTCATCGCCCTGCCTGTAAGAGCGTCCTTCCCGGGCATAGGAAATGATGCGCCGGGCTACCGAACCGGCAATCTGGCGAAACAGTATTTTCCGGCCCCCGCGAAGCTCCACAACAATGGTATTTCTTTCGTTGAGTTTGGAAGATTTAGGCAATTTAGCAACAATGTATTTGCCGGGATGATACTTGTAGTAGATAACTTTCCCGCCTGCAGGGAACCAATTGATATGTACATCCCAGATGGACATGAAAATGGAGACCTGAATGCGGCGATCCTTGAAATATTCCTCTTCCCGAGTTTCTTCGAGGGCAACAATCCGCCCATCAGCCGGTGCATACACGATACGATCATCAGCAAGTATTTTTCTGTCAGCTTTTCTGAAAAAGCGGGTCATGAAAACGAACAGGATCAGAAGTACAGCAGTAACAAATATGAACAAAAGACCATCGGTACCTGCAAGCCACCCGGTGAATGCTATCAGGCCCAGGGCGATTACGGCATACAGGAAAACGATTATTTTTCCTTCCCGGTGTATATTCATCATAGTATAAACAGTTCCATCATGACAAAATATAATGGCGTTGCAAAAAGAAATCCGTCAAAACGGTCCAGGACACCTCCGTGCCCCGGTAGCAGGCTTCCCGAGTCTTTGACTTTTGCCTCGCGTTTCAGCCATGATTCTGAAAAGTCCCCGGCATTGGTCATCAGGCTGACCAGGCCAGCGGTAAGGAACCATATTTCCAGGCTGAAGATACCTAACTTATGATGCATTATAAAGGCAGCAACGAGGGCCAGCAGGATACCTCCCGCCAGTCCTTCCCATGATTTCGCCGGTGAAACGGCGGGCCATATCTTATGTTTTCCGGCCATACTGCCGGTGAGGTAGGCCCCGGTATCGTATGTCCAGACCAGGATGAACAAAGCCAGTAAATACTGAGGAGTAAAAGTCCCCTTATAAACAATTGCTGCCAGCAGGGAAAGGGGAAGGCTGATGCCCGCCAGTGCGGCCATTTGAAGCCAGCGAAGTTTGTTTTTCTTCCTCGCGCATGGAAAAGCTTCACCTAACCAGGGAGAAACCAACAATAAAATAGCCGGTAACAGGCAGGTGTCCCTGAGCTGGCAGGCGCTTACAAATAACACCCATCCGTGCAGGAGTATACCCGGAACAGAGATCGCCAGGAAAGATCCGGCTTGATTCAGCTTAACCAGCAAATTCTGGTATTCCAAAAGACAAAGCAGGTGAACGAGCATAAAAACTACAATGAAGGCATAGGGATGCAGCAGGCTTGAGAGCATAACCAATACAAAAACAAAACCGGTGAGGGTGCGGGTCCGGAAACTTTTCAAGATTCAAATTTTTCAACGAGCATTTTCGCTTTAAGGATATTCTTCCGGTTTACGTATACTTCAATATCTCCGAATTTGTAGGAAGAATCTTTTTTATTGATGATAACCGACTCGATATTATGATCTGCGAAAATTTCCTTAAGCATGGCGGCCTTGTAATCATGGCCCGTCTGATACGCTAAAACCCAGTCTTTTTCCATGTTTTAGCCTTTATTCATCTACACTTCTCGTGGCTTTACCCGATACTTTGTTTTTTACGCTTACCCCGTCTTTTTCCTTTTTTGTGCTGGTTTTTGTTCCCGGGCCTTTGGCTGCCGTCTTCTTTTTCCGGGCTTCTTTGGTTTGCTCTTCTTCCTTTTTATTCCAGGGGCGGGAACCAAATATTTTTTCCACATCCTCGCTGAAGATCACTTCCCGCTCCAGAAGCTGGTTGGCCAGTTTTTCCAGTCCTTCCTTATTTTTCCGAAGTGTTTTCAGGGCACGCTGGTATTGCTCATCCACGATTCGTTTGACTTCCTGGTCGATCTTACGGGCAGTCTCTTCACTGTAAGGCTTATTGAAATTATATTCATTCTGACCGGTGGAATCATAGAAGCTGAGGGTCCCCACTTCCTTGCTCATACCGAAATAGGAAACCATGGCGGTTGCCTGTTTGGTCACCCGCTCCAGATCGTTGAGGGCACCGGTACTCACCATGCCGAAATTGATCTCTTCAGAGGCTCTTCCGCCCAGCATGGCGCACATCTCATCCAGCATGTGATCCATCCGGGTCAGCTGTCTTTCCTCTGGTAAATACCATGCAGCACCCAGGGATCTTCCGCGGGGTATAATGGTGACCTTGACCAGGGGATTGGCATGTTCCAGGAGCCAGCTTATGGTGGCGTGACCGGCTTCATGAAAGGCAATGGTTCGTTTTTCTTCCTCGGAAATGATCTTGTTCTTTTTCTCCAAACCCCCGATGATCCTGTCGATGGCGTCCATAAAATCCTGCTTGCTGATGGATTTTTTGTTTTTCCTGGCAGCGATCAGGGCCGATTCATTACATACATTGGCAATGTCGGCTCCGGAAAAGCCCGGGGTTTGTTTTGACAGGAAACCGATATCTACATCTTTTCCAATTTTCAGCGGACGCATATGCACCTTGAAGATCTCTTTTCTTTCATTGTAATCGGGCAGTTCCACGTGGATCTGCCTGTCGAACCGTCCCGCGCGCAGCAGTGCCCTGTCCAGCACATCGGCCCGGTTGGTCGCGGCCAGAATGATAACGCCCTGGTTGTTCGAGAAGCCGTCCATCTCGGTGAGTAGCTGGTTCAATGTGTTTTCACGTTCATCGTTGGCCCCGAAGCTGGCGCTTCTTCCTCGGGCCCGGCCCACCGCATCGATCTCATCAATAAAAACGATACAGGGGGCTTTTTCCTTGGCCTGCTTAAACAAGTCCCGCACACGCGAGGCTCCGACACCGACGAACATTTCGACAAAATCAGAACCCGACATGGAAAAGAAAGGCACATGGGCTTCGCCGGCAACGGCCTTGGCCAGCAGAGTTTTACCCGACCCCGGGGGTCCCACGAGCAGGGCTCCTTTGGGAATTTTGCCCCCCAGGGTAGTGAATTTTGAGGGGTTCTTCAGGAATTCAACAATTTCTTTTACTTCCAGCTTGGCCTCTTCCAGTCCGGCTACATCATTAAAATCAACCTTTACATTGGTGTCCTTATCAAACAGCTGGGCCTTGGACTTACCGACATTAAAAATGTTACCTGCACCACTACCACCTGCACCGGCACTCATCCGGCGAAATATGAACAACCAGATGATCACCAGAATGGCAATGGGGATGATCCAGCTGAGTATATCACGAAAATAATTGACCCGGGTCTCGTACGATAGGGTTACTTTCTCGTCATCGGAGAAATCTTCCTGGGCTTCCTGTAATTTTTGCTCGAAGATCTCTACCGACCCGATGTTAAAGAAATAATGCGGTCCGCTTCCCGGAAGAGCCCCGAGTCCCGGTTTACTGGCATCCTGGTATTTTTCCTGCTGCAACCGGTCGGGCTTAATGTATACTTCAGCAACTTCCTTGTTCACCACTACGATCTTCTCCACATCACGGGGCTGCAACATTTCCCGTTCAAATCGCTGCCAGGTGATCTCTGCAGCTCCCCCGCCCTG
Source organism: uncultured Bacteroidaceae bacterium (assembly GCA_964420035.1). GTDB lineage: Bacteria > Bacteroidota > Bacteroidia > Bacteroidales > SM23-62 > CAYQQR01. Next base: position 77,110 of record CAYQQR010000013.1, read on the forward strand.
GTTCATGAAGGTCATGACTATGAAGATCAGGGCGATCAGACCATAGATCCAATACAAATTGAAACGGGGCCTGGGATTCTTATTTTCCCCGGATTGTTTCGACTGATCCTGTTTATTCTGACTTCTCTGCTTATTTTGCTTTTCCTCTGCCATTATTCGTTTCCTGTTTGACACGGTCTTCATGCCTCATGATCCTGGCATCCCCCCACAAATCTTCCAATTTGTAAAAATCTCTGAATTCAGTCTGGAAAATATGGACCACAATATTTGCATAATCCAGTAAAACCCATTGTGCATTATCATAACCCTCACTGTGCCATACATAAGCCTGATGGGTCTTTCGGACCTTTTCCTTAACAGAATCAGCGATGGCTTTGACCTGGGTACCCGAATCGGCGTGCGATATAACGAATTCGTCACAAATCGCAGTATCTATCATGCCAAGGTCAATGCTTACAACATCTCTTCCCTTTTTTTCAAATATTCCTTCAATTATGGTCTCTTTCAATGTTGCTATATCAATATCCTCAGGTTCTGCCATACATGGGATTTATCACAAAGCTACATAAAATAAACAATTATCGTGCCCTTTAGTTTTTTGAAAACCCGCCCCAGCCAGGATTAGCAATGATAAGTTTTTGTAAATTTTCCCTGCCGGGTCAAATTCTATGTTTTGCAATAGTTTAACCGGGGATTTAGACCTTTATTTTATTGGAGAACAATATGTTGTAATTATATTTGTTCTAATGATCGGAAGTCAGCTAATACTAAGACAGGAGGTCGGGTCCACCAATTCATTTGCATCGGAGCTTTTGGAAGAGGATGCAGTAAAGGACGGAACTGTCATAGTGGCAGGTTACCAGAGCCGTGGACGGGGGCATGGTAAAAATAACTGGCATAGTGAACGGGACAAGAATTTACTACTGAGCATCATCCTTCTTCCGGATTTCCTTCGTGCCGGGGAGCAGTTTCTCATTTCCGAATTCATTTCATTGGGACTCTGTGACTTTCTGAGCAGGGAGCTGCTTCATGTCAGCATTAAATGGCCCAACGATATCCTGGTGGGAAGCAAGAAAATAGGGGGAATTTTGATAGAAAATGCCATCGAACAGGATCATATCCTGCATTCCATTGCCGGGATCGGATTGAACGTTAACCAGGTGAAATTCCCGAAGGATGTGCCCAATGCAACCTCCATGCGCCAAATTACGGGGAAGGAATATGATCCGGAACGGGTCAGGCAGGCCTTGTTGAATGCCCTGGACTGCAGGTATGAAATGCTCCGCGGCGGGAACTACGAGATCTCGCGGGCGGATTATCGCAAATATCTTTACCGGCTCAATATCTTATCCACTTTTAAAGCCGGTGACCGTGAGTTTAAGGCATGGATCTATGATATCGACCCCAGCGGCGAACTGATCCTTCACCGGGAAAACGGGCAGGAGGAACGCTTTGGTTTCAAGGAGGTGGAGTTCATGGATTAATGGAATTCCATTTCTTCCATTTTCTCGACAAGCAGGTCAACAAAATTTTTCAGGGGCTTTTTCACCATGGCCATCATCATGGGATTGATCCCGGGTTCTACGGAGATCTTCACGCGGGTATCCTTTTCTTCAATGGCCTTTAATTGTATCCAGAAAGTAAAGTGAACCATTCCCTGGGCCACCCCTTCAAGTTTTATCAGTTCATGAGCTTTTCTTTCTATGATCTCCAGTTTAATTTCTCCTACACCATCAACATCGAAACTGCACTGACCGCCTTCGGCCCTCCAGTTACTGACCTTATCAGCAGGTATGAGTTGTTCAAAGTTGTTGAAATCGGTGAGATAATTGTAGACCGGTTCCGGGTTGTTGTCTATCTTTCCTGTTTTACTTTCAATCTTTGCCATTTTTTTCTTGAAATAAACGTGCTACGAGGGGTTCCAGTGCTGGGGATCATGGCGCCACTTTTCCAGCAGTTCCAGTTCACTTTTTTTTATGTATCCGCTCTTTACTGCCAGTCCCGATAGCGTTGGATAATCGGTTAAGGTATGTAAGCTGCAGTTGTATTGTTTAAAACGCTCCCGGGCCAGGGGAAAACCATAGCTGAATATGGCCAGCATACCCAGGACCTCGGCCTGTGCCCGGCGCAATGCTTCCACGGTGCCCAGACTGCTACTTCCTGTTGATACCAGGTCTTCAATAACAATGGTTTTTTGTCCTTGCTCCAACCTGCCTTCAATCCGGTTTTCTAAACCATGGGTCTTTTGAGCTGATCTTACATAAACCATCGGCAGGTTAAACTCTTGTGCTACAAGCGCTGCCTGGGCTATGCCTCCCGTGGCTACCCCGGCAACAAGCTCCGTTTCGGTATAATTTTCTTTGATGAGTTGAACAAAAGCATCCCGGATATAAGTTCTGATCTCAGGATAGGAGAGCGTAATGCGGCTGTCACAGTAAAGGGGTGATTTCCACCCGGATGCCCAGGTAAAGGGTTTTGCAGTATCTAGTTTAATTGCTTTACTTTGCAGCAGGTAACCGGCAACTTTTTCCGCAGAATTCATTGGGCAAATGTATAAAGTTTTTTTCAACGACAGAACAATCTTAATCGGTGCAGATCATGACAGAATGCTCAGTGATAACCCGGCTATTGTTCACAACTATAAGTCGAAAGAAGAGCTCAGGAATGTGATCGATGACTTTTTGAACCGGGAAAAGATAGGGGACCTGCTTCTTTGCCATTCTGATCCGGATAATTTGTTCGAAGATTTCAAGTCCTTATTTCGTTGCATGCCGGCTGCCGGCGGACTGGTCGTCAATACAAAGGGTGAGTACCTTGGAATTCTGAAACGCGGCCGCTGGGACCTGCCCAAGGGTAAGGTGGACGGAAACGAGTCGTTGCAAGAGGCAGCGCTCAGGGAGATCACGGAAGAATGCGGGATTACTGCAATGAAGATAGACAGGACACTCAATACAACCTATCATATTTTTTTTCAGGGAGATCAGCGGATTTTAAAATGTACCCATTGGTTCCGGATTACCTACCACGGGGATGAAAAACTGAAACCCCAGGCCAAAGAGAACATCAAAGAGGTTAAATGGATTACGGATAAAGAAGAAGCCATCTTCCGGGATTCAACCTATCCCTCTATCATTGAGATACTGGATCAAAGATCCCCGTGAGCCTTCAGTATATTGAAAAGCTTGGGCTCAAAATTTTCCGACATCGCGGGAGCCGGAGACTGCAGTAACTTACCGTCCGGACCGATCAGGTAATAGGTGGGGAAGGCACGGATATCATAATCGGAAAGGACCTGGGGCTGATTCCCGTAATGCAGGATGGTCCACTGATATTCTTTATTATTGATATAATCCCTCAGCTGATCCAGGTCTTCGTCTACGGTTATGGTGACTATCTCGAGCCGGTCGCCCAGCCTTTTGTTCATATCCTGCAAAAGCTGCATTTCCTTTAGGCAGGCATAACCCGATACGTTACAAAAACCAAGGTAGACGTATTCTCCTTTGAAATCGGACAAACGCACCAGGTTGCTGTCCAGGTCATATAACTCAAACGAAGGAGGAGCATAACCCACCAGGAGTTCAGTGATCTTTTGCCTGATGTCGGCGGCAATGTTTTTATGTTTCGGGTAGGAAGTGTGCACTGAGAGACTGTCGAGGATATTCAGCAAGGCACTTCTGTAGAAAGGGTCCCGGTAAAACCCGTCATGAATGCTTTTCAGAATGACCAGTTCTGCCAGCTGCTCGTCCAGCACCTTGTCTTCCAGCAGTATGTCTTTCAACTGATGAAAGTCCTGTTCCACATTGATGGCATGGATCAGTTCTTCACCCATGTCGCCCCTGGAATAAAAAACAAAATACTGGTCATAAACCTGGTTAAAGAGGTCCATATAAGCAGGATGACCGTATAAAATGGGTTGATCCTTGAAATATTCGCCGGAGATCTTACTGGCTTTCTTCTGCATGGAAAGGATCCTGAGCATACCGATACGGTATCTTTTATAATCCAGGAAGTATGGGTGGCTGTAATCCTGAAAGGATTCTTCAATTTTTTCAATGCTCTTTTCCATTTCATCCACGTTTTCCTGAATGTAGACATCTACAGCATGCTTGTAATAATAAGGATAGAATGTATTGTCGAATATGCGGATGATCAGGTTCAGCTCGGAGATAATATCCATACTGCTGTCCGCTTCTTGTTGTAAAGCGAACTTTTTCTTTGGGGTCAGGTGCCGTAATCGTTCCTGAAAATAGGGATTCATTTCTTCCTGTTCGGTCTTTTCCTGACAGGGAGGTAGATTGACCACATATTCGTAACCCGGCTCTGCATAGAAGAACATAAAGTATACGCCCGAGCGGATGAAAACATAGGATATTTTTTCAGCATCAAAACGGAATTCATAGGTTTCATCTTCACCAACCCGGCTGGTGTCAATGCCTTCTTCCGAATAAGAGATCAGGTTGGAATAGCTTTGGAGCATCAGGGAATGACCCGCGTAACCCGGTGCTTTTCCACGGATGACCACCTGTGCACTGGCCGGGGCCAGGCAGCAGAATAGGAATAAGAACAGGATGTAAGGTATTTTCATATCAGAATTCAAAATCTTCCATACTCAGTTTGGCCGGAACGAACTTCCGGGCATCTCCCTTTTGCCGGATAATATCACGAACGATGGAAGACTTGATAAAAGTATGTTCAGGGGTGGTGAGCAGGAATACCGTTTCAATACCCTGTTCCATGGCCTTGTTGACCTGGGCGATGGCCCTTTCATACTCAAAATCCTCCGAGGTCCGTAATCCCCTGAGCAGATACCGGGCTTTCTGTTTATTACAGTATTCCACCGTTAAGCCTTCATAACTATCCACTTGAATTCGCGGTTCATCATCAAAAACCTTTCTGATCCAGGATAGTCTTTTTGAAAGCGGGAAAAAACCCTGCTTGTTGGTGTTGAAGCCGATGGCTATGATGACCTTGTCGAACAAAGGCAGGGCCCTGCGAACAATCGATTCATGACCTACGGTAAAGGGATCAAAGGAGCCCGGGAAGACGGCAATTCGGTCCATGGTTGTAATTTTTTCAAAGGTAGGAAAAGTAAATGTTATTAACTGTTTCAAACGGTGCCAAACGGTACCAAACGATACTGAACGGTGCCAAACGGTGCCAAACGGTACTGAACGGTGCCTAACGGATCCAAACGGTGCTAAACGGTACTCACACCCATACCCAATTCCCACACTCAATTCTGAATTCTGAATTCTGAATCACTACTGTCCGGAGAAAGTTGAAAAATAACTAAGAAAAGAGGGAGATTTTACCCTCCCTCTAGTATAACGTTCTTTAAATAACATATCATATAGTTGTAAATTCCTCCATCTTA
>CAYQQR010000014.1:0-26739 GCA_964420035.1 uncultured Bacteroidaceae bacterium
CACAACAGCTCAAGCTGTTTTAATACCTCGTAGCTCTGCCGCGAGGTAGTTTATTTTCCTGTTTTCAAAAAGTTCTTTATGCAGCTATACTAACTACTAACAGGCAGATTATGAAATTAAATCGTTCTTTAAGGATTTTCTTGATGGCGGGCCTGATTTTTTTATGGGGAATGGTGGGCCTTTCACAGGAACTTTTGGCACAGACCGTGAGCGGGACGGTGGTCGATGAAACCGGGGCACCCATGCCCGGCGTGAACGTGTTCGTCCCCGAGACCGGTGACGGGACCATTACCGATGTGGACGGTAATTTTTCCATCGGGGTACCGGACTTTGAAACTACCGTTCAATTCTCTTTCGTAGGATACAAAACAGTGGTAGTACCGCTGAAAGGCCGCTCCGCACTGGATGTCCAGATGGAAGTGCAAGCCCGGATGCTGGAAGAGGCGGTGGTGATCGGGTACGGTACGGTACAGAAAAAGGATCTGACCGGTGCGGTGTCCGTGGTGACCAGCGAGGAACTGACAAAAACTCCCATCACCACCCTGGGACGGGCCCTGCAGGGTAAGGCCTCGGGCGTGGTGGTGATGCAGAGCGGGGCACCCGGGGGGAATTATAATATCCGCGTACGGGGAGTAGGATCCATCAACCTGGACCCCGACCCGCTGTATGTTATCGACGGGATCGTGGGGGCAGACATCAACTCGGTGGCCCCGGAAGATATTGAAAGCATATCAGTGCTTAAAGATGCATCGGCGTCTGCAATCTATGGTGCCAACGGGGCCAATGGTGTTATTGTGGTTACCACCAAGCGGGGGGATACGGACAAAACCCGGGTTTCTTTTTCTGCTTTTACCGGGACCAACTTTTCCCCCAAACAGTTTGAGCTGATGAACGCCGATCAGTATGCCGATTTCTACAACGAGACCTATGCCATTAACGGGGAGGAGCCGGAACTGGCGTATACCGATGAATTCAGGCAATGGTACTACGGTGATGGATGGGAGGAAGGAACCGACTGGCAGAACGAGATATTGCAGGACAACATGCTTCAGAATTATTACCTGCGAATCTCCAGTGGCGGGGAAAAGGCCAGTTACAGTATTTCGGCCAATTACTATGATGAAGAAGGGATCCTGCTCAACACCAATACCCGGCGGATCAACCTGAGGGCGAATTCGGATTTTACGCTGGGCAAATTTTTCAAGGTCGGAGAATCCCTCAGCCTGACCCGCGGCAAATGGCGTGAGTCCAACGCTGGCGCCTGGGGCATGGCCCTGGAGTCCTCCCCCCTGATGCGGGTCTATAATGAGAACAATAAGGAAGGTTTCGAAGGGGCACAGATCCCACTTGCCTGGGACCCGGACGGGGATGGAGTCACCGATGACCTGGACGGGGACGGCAATCCCGACATCATCAACAATACCGGTGGTAATGATAAGTTCAACCCCAAAGGTGAACTGGCCATTCCCCGCGACCTGAATTATTCGGACGGACTGCTGGCCAGTGTGTACCTGGATTTCTCCCCGGTTTCCTGCCTGACCTTCACCACAACTCCATCGATAAATGCTTATATCAGTGAAGTGGACGATTGGACCCCGGCTTATGAAATGGGCGTACGAAGCAGCAAGAGCGCTACATTGAACCGCTCCTACAGTAAGGGAAACACCCTGTCACTGGAAAACAAGCTGGTATTCAACAGAAGTTTTGGCGACCATAACATCAATGCCGTCGCGGTCCACCATGTCAGACAGGGAAATTACAGGAACCTGAACGTGGATGCAGCAGGCTTTCCCTACGAACAACTGAACGTGGTATCCCAGTCCGATCCGGTAGGTAGAACCGCTATCGGTGGAAAAGGGGAGTGGAGCGACCTGTCTTACCTGGGCCGGGTGATCTATGATTATCAATCCAAATATCTTCTTACGGCCAGTATCAGACGGGACGGCTCTTCAAATTTCAGTGAAGCTTTTAAATGGGGGACTTTCCCCTCACTTTCGCTGGGTTGGAAGCTCAATGAAGATTTCCTGCAGAACGTGGAACAGATCAACTTGTTGAAATTAAGATTCGGGTGGGGTAAAACCGGAAATGCGGATATCGGGGGATTTCGCTATGATACCTACCTGGCAGAACCCATTCATTTCAGTCCGGTTTTCGGTGTGAACCAGCAGGAGGCTACTGCCCTGAATGAATTATGGACCGTAGGAAATCCCCGGGTAAAGTGGGAAGCAGCCGAGATGACCAATTTCGGCTTTGACCTGAATACCTTTGGTAACCGGATCCAGTTCAGCGCTGAATATTACATCAAAAAACAAAACGACCTGTTCATGGAAGTACCTATATCCCAGGTCCACGGCAAATGGTACCAGGTTTATCCCCTGTTGAACATCGCGAAAATTGAAAACCGCGGGTTTGAATTTGATCTTCGTTTCAGCAAGATGGAAGGGGTTTTCAACTACAGGGCCTTTGCCAACCTATCGACGGTGAAAAATGAAGTGATCGAAATACCTGAAAAGATCCTGGATGACAATCATATTACTAAAACAGGCCATTCCATCGGCAGTATTTATGGTTGGGTTGCTGAAGGGATCGTTCAGGAATCGGACTTTGATGAGGAAGGGAATTACCTGCTTGCCGTTCCTTCGGAAGGCATACCTGAACCGGGCGATATAAAGTTCAGAGATCTCGATAAGGACGGAAAAATCACGGATCGCGATCGGACCATCATCGGAAAAGGGGTACCCGATATCAGCTATTCATTTGGATTTGAGCTTTTCTATGAAGGCTTTGATTTTTCTGTTTTCCTCTACGGGATCACCAATGCCCAGATATACAATACCCTGCGCAGGGATATCGAATGTTTTGAGGTCCAGGACCTGGATCATAACAAATCAGCAGATTGGGCACAGAATTATTATACTCCCGAACGGCCAACAACCGAGTATATACGAGCCGACCCCAATGATATTAACAAAAATACCAGGATTTCCACCTGGTGGGTCGAAAATGCCGCCTTCCTGAGGCTTAAGGATATTCAGTTGGGATACAATATCCCCCAGAGTCTTTTGAATGTTATGCGGATATCCCGATTAAGGGTCTACGTCAGCGGAGTTAACCTTTATACCTTTACCAAATATTCGGGCAGAGACCCGGAATCACCGCTGAATACGGACGAACCCCGCCTGCCGGGTGTCGAGTCCAACCAGTATCCGGTCCCGCGGACCTTTACTGCAGGTATACAGATAGATTTTTAAATTGAAAATGAGTTTAGCCATGAGAAAATATATTATAATAACGATTCTTGCCGCTTTTTTTACAGGAAGCTGTTCGGAGGATATTCTCTACGTTGAAAACAAAGGAGCCCTCGCGGTGAGCAACTGGTACAGAACCGCTGAAGATTTCCAGATGGCCATGAATTCCTGTTATATCGGACTGGCCCAGGACGGGATGCATGCCCTTCATTATACCCATACTTTCGGGACCTGGGAGGACCGGGTGCTTTTTGAAACCACGGGCCGGGACCGGATTTCGGTATCCTCTTCCGACAATGATGTCAGGGAAGTATGGGAAGCCAACTATATGGGCGTATACCGTACGTCCAGACTATTACAGAAACTTTATGATAAGGGATTAGACGGTATAGAAAACATGACCCGGGAACATTATGACTACCTGGAAGGACAGGCCAAGGCCCTCAGGGCCATCCATTATTTTTACCTGACCATCATCTTTGACCGTCCCATTCTGTACGATGAGAACACCATTCCCGAGGATCTGATGCAGGACCTGTCCAATGCCGACCGGGAGCTGTTGTGGGCCCAGATCGAACAGGACCTTAGTGATGCCATTCCCAAGCTTCCATTGAAATCAGAAACGGCACCCGAAGATATCGGGCGTGTTACTAAAGGAGCAGCCAAAGCACTCTACGGGAAAGCCATGTTGTTCAAGCATTATTATTATCACGCGCGCTTCGGATCGGTTGGATCAGCCGAAGATATTGCCGACCTGACAAAAGCAAAAGATTATTTTCTGGAAGTCATGAACTCAGGGGTTTACCAGCTGGTCATGCCCGGGGAACCCAAGACCCGCAAAGACTATCTTTATGCCATTCTTTCGAATTCCTCCTTTAAGGACCTTCCTTCGGAAAATAATCTCTATCCTTCCGAAAACAATATCGAATCCATATGGGAAGTGCAATATGCCGATCATAAGGCATTCCAGGATAACTGGTGGCTGCCGGCCTATTACAGCCCGGGCGCCCTTTTTGCCCAGTATTACTCTCCACATACCCGAAGTTACAAAAACCACGAGGCCAATCCGGCTCTCTATTATGAGTTTGAAGCGGCAGGAGCCCCGGCAGGTTTTGACAGGGATCCGAGATGCTATGCAAGCTTTTATTTTGACGGCGACACCATGGACTTCGATCCCGAATCACCCTATTATACCGGATTTTTAAGTGGCAGCAACGATAAGCTGATCGCCAGAGCCAGGGGTTTACAAGTCCCTCCCGGAACCCAGAGTCTCGGGATCAGGAAACATTATTTCCCGGTCTACTGGGATGGCCTGTATGCCCCCTTTAATGATCCCATCAACAGGCGCCTGATCCGGTATGCAGACCTGCTTCTGATGTATGCAGAAACCATGTTTTTACTGGGAGATGACGGCAGCGGACTGGATGCTTTGAACCAGGTGCGCCGAAGAGTGGACATGCCCGACGTGGGGACCCTTACCACGGATGCCATTATTCACGAGCGGGATGTTGAGCTGGCCTTCGAAGGGCACCGCTGGTTCGACCTGATCCGCTGGAGCTTTGACGACCAATGGAACATTGTTTGGGAAGATATCGACTGGGGCATTAATGCCAGTAATTCAATTATTCCCTTCGTGGAAGGAAAAAATGAGTTCATGCCCATCCCCCTGGAAGAAATCGATATCAATGGCGGTAAACTGGAACAGAACCCGGGGTGGTAAATGGATTGTTTGATTGTTCGAGACTTATCTGGTTGCTGGTTTCTGGCCACTGGCTTCTGGTTTCTGGCTTTTGATCTGATTACTTACATAGTCGTATTTCTCAAATACACCACCTCCCCCTCGGTCCTTTCTTTACCGCGGAAAGCCAGCGCTACAGGACCTCGGGTACTCCCTGCCTGTCCGGCAGGCGCAATCCGCAATTATTTGATCACTACCGTCCCTCTAAATACTTTGGTACCCCGGAGCTCGATAAAGTAAAGTCCGGCGGCCAGTTCTTTCTTCTGCAGGATATATTCAGAAGACCGGATATGGTCGATCACCCGGACAGTGCGTCCGCTCATATCCCTCAGGTACAGGCTATGTGCCTCTCCGCCCGGGTTGGCAAAGCGGATGGTGGCACTGTGCTGCATGGGATTGGGATAGATCTTCAGTCCCTCATACTGTAATAACCTCATGCGGGTCATGGCGGCCCGGTTGTCTTCGACATTGCTCAGGGAGTAGGAATAGGGACCGCTGCCAGCTTTTTTGACATCGGTATAGAAGGTCTTGGGGGCCTTGACCCCGATGCGGTAATAACTGGTATCGGGCGGAGACAGGGGATTATAATCCGTCTTCTCGGTGGTGGTGGGGTCATACTGGACCGAATCGTAAACATCAAAGCTGGTAAGCGATTTACCGCGGAAGATGAAATACCAGTCCACGTCAAACCCCTCGTAATGGTTCCAGGAGAGGTTTACTTCCCCGGCCGTCCCCGTGCTGGCCGTCAGGTGCATGGTCTTGTGCGAGCTGCTGTAATCCGATTCGTTCCCGCAGGTATCGATGATGGTGATCTTGTAGCGGTAGGGTTGCCCGTCGTCAAAGGTTCCCAGATCCTGGAACCCGGTGGGATCGCCATAGGGAACTTCTCCAATCTCCAGCTCGTTCCCATCAGGTCCGCGATAGATCCTGTAATGGGTGATGCCTGCCTGGGGGGTGTTCTCCCAGATCACCAGGTTGTCGCCCGAGTTGACATCCACGGTAACCACGCCCAGCTCCTGTTCTTCGTAGGGGTGGTGGACATGCACAAAGACTTCGTCGGACTGCTCGCACACCGAGTTGTTGTTCCGGACCGTGAGGGTGTAGGTCCCGGTCTCATCCACACGGATGGTTTTTGTGACTTTATCAGTGTTCCAGAAATATTGGTCGTAATCCGATCCGGGATACAGGACCACCGACTCGCCCAGGCAGATGTCCACGTCTTCGCCCAGGTCGATGGGATCGATGTTGGGGTCCAGGAAGACCTGGATATCGTCTGAGTTCTCACATCCGTTTTCATCACTGACGGTTACGGTGTAGGTTCCGGCCTGGCTGACTTCAATGGTCCGGCTGCTGGGACCGGTGTTCCAGCTGTAAGCATGATATCCACTGCCCGGATCCAGGATGGTGGATTCCCCGGTACACACATGAACATCCGCCCCCAGGGATACCGAAGGAAGGGGAAGCACGGTCAGGGTGGCATCGTTGGAATGGATGCCGCTTTCACATTCATTGGATACCCGGCATCGGAACAGGTCCCCGTCGTCGTTCATATCGGCTGTATAGTTCAGCGTACTGCCGGTCTTGCCGGCCAGGTTGCTCCAGGAGGCCCCGCCGTTGCCGCTTTTCTGCCACTGGTAGCTGATGGGGGTAGAGCCGGTGGCCGTTACGGAGAAAGTGGCGGTCTCGCCGTCACAAACGCTAAGGTCCCCCGGATCGGCGGTCAGGGTTACCGGGGTATTGACCGTCAGGGTGGCAGTGTTGGATTGGTCACTTCCGCAGTTATTGGAAGCTTTGCAATAGTAATTTCCGGCATCCGAAGCTTTGATATTATTCTGGGTGAGGGTACTTGAGGTTGCTCCCGATATGGGATTTCCATTCTTGTACCATTGATAAACCGGACTGCTGCCGGAAGCCGATACAGTAAAGCTGGCATTATCACCCGGGCAGACTTCGGCATTGGAAGGATGGGAGGTGATGCTTGGGTCGGTTTCTACGTTCAGGGTTATTTCCCGTTGATTAGATGCATCCCCGCAGGCATTTTAAACCCGGCAGCGGTACATGTAGCCGTTTTGTGAACTGTTGGCCGTAAAACTGAGTGTACTTGAAGTTTCACCGGAAATGCTCGACCAATGTGCTCCTCCGTCGGTAGACTTTTGCCAGATATAAGATTTATCTTCCCCTGAGGCAGATACGGAAAAACTTACCGGATCGCCATGACAATAGGTCCGCGTACCCGATGTACCCCCGTTTATGCTGGGAGGATCATTAACAAAATCAATGAAAACGGTCTTAGTGGTGAAGATATTAAATTTAAAACCATGGGCATAATAACTGCCATCCTCGGTTGGGGTAAATGCGTTGCCGCTCTCCACCTGTACGGTATCTAAATCATAACCGATGATTATTTCTCCAAAATAGATCGGAGTGGATACGATCTGGTACCAATTGACATAGGCGTTAAAGTCAGTATCATCACCATACATGGTCCAGCCACTGCCAGAGCAGGGATTTATGGGTTCTTCGTCTGATAATTCAAGCCATAGGGTCTGACCTCCGGAATTAACCTTTACATAGGGGCCACTTTGGGCGGAGAGTACAGGGGTTTTGAAGAAAGCGAGCAATACCAGGAACAGAAAAACTACCATTCCGGATTTCAACCTGCAAAAGGGATGAATAACATTCTTGATTAGGATGGTTTATGAGTTTCAGATAACGATCATTTTTTGTTAGATAGAAAAAGAATATCTAACTGATATTCAATTGATTAAGTTATGACAGATTCTGGTAAAAGTCAAGATTTTTTCTGTTTATTTTTTCAACCTGGATAATCTCCAACCGATAAATCAGCAATTTAGCCGCCGCCAGGGTGGGCAGGTCAAATCGGGCAAGAAATTCGGGCATACGGCCGGATTTATTCTGTTAGTCTTTTCGCGGGCGGGTCAAAAGTAATGGTATTTCCTTATTTTTAGCAAAAATTCACCATAACCCAAAATCTCCTTGATCATGCAAAGAAGATCATTCTTTAAATCGACCGCTGCCGCTTCCGCGGCTGCCTTACTGGGCGGAGTCCCGGCCTATGCTTTCAGTGAGACAAAAAAAATCTTTCCCGGAGCAGAACCTTTCACCATGAAATTCGCCCCACATTTTGGCATGTTCCGGCATTCTGCCGGAGAGGATCTGGTCAGTCAGCTCGAATATATGGCCGACCGGGGTTTTCGGGCCATGGAGGATAACGGTATGAAAGGCAGGGATGTGGAAACCCAGACGAGGATCGCCCGGACCATGGAACGGCTGGGTATGGAGATGGGCGTATTCGTTGCCCACAAGATCTACTGGCAGGAACCCAACCTGGCCAGCGGGGACCCCGGTCTTCTCGAGGAGTTCCTGCAGGACATCCGCGAGTCGGTGGAGGTAGCCAAAAGGGTGAATGCCAGGTGGATGACCGTGGTACCCGGACATGTGGACCTGAGGCAGGATATGGGTTACCAGACGGCTCATGTGATTAATGCACTACGCAAGGCCTCGGAAATACTGGAGCCGCACGGGCTGGTCATGGTGCTGGAACCCCTGAACTTCAGGAACCATCCCGGCCTGTTTTTGAAAAAAGCGGCCCAGGCTTACCAGATATGCCGGGCGGTAGACAACCCTTCCTGCAAGATACTGTTCGACATTTATCACCAGCAGATCCAGGAGGGGAATCTGATACCCAACATCGACCTGGCCTGGGAAGAGATCGCCTATTTCCAGATCGGGGATAATCCTGGCAGGAAAGAGCCCACCACCGGGGAGATCAATTACACCAATGTCTTCCGGCACATCCATGAAAAGGGGTTCCGGGGGATCCTGGGCATGGAGCATGGCAACTCGGTGAAAGGTGCCGAAGGCGAACAGAAAGTTATTGAAGCCTACCGGAAGGTAGATTATTCCGGTTAGGTTTTTTATGCCGGGGCGGTTCCCGGAACGGGTACTTCAAACTGGTCAAGATCCACCGGTCCCAGTTCTACTTTTTCCGGACCCAGGCCGAGGGTGGATGTCATGGCCTCTTCCCAGGTGACTTCCTTGCCGGTGTAGGCGGACATGCGGCCCATGATGGCCGACAGGTTGGTTTTGGCTGTTCTTTCGGCCTCATTGACCGGTTCATCCTTCCTGATCGCGGTGATCATATCGATGTGTTCCTGGTCGTAAGGATTGGTCAGCAGGCGCTCCCGTCCGCTACCCTCTTCGTTGGCATAGGTATAGGTCCATTTCTCGGAACCGTCGGGATTATACAGGATATTGACACAGTTGGTATAACCTTCCGTACCCCGGACGAATTCGGAGACATTGTTGGTGCAACCGTCGATCTGCCGGCACATGCTGTGCATATGGATCTCACCGGGATAGATAAAGTCGGTGCTGAACATATCATACTGATCCCCGGTGGGTCTGCGGTGCCGTGCGCCAAAACTTACGGCTCTTTCCGGGAATTTACCGGCAAACCAGTTGATCACGTCTATATTGTGGATATGTTGTTCGACGATATGGTCCCCGGAGAGCCAGGACCAGTTCACCCAGTCGCGCAGCATCCATTCCATATCCGTCCAGCCTTCCCGGCGTTCCCGGTGCCAGAGCTTGGACTGGTTCCAGTAACAGTTGGCAGAAACCAGCTCCCCGATCATTCCAGAAGCGAACTGCCTGTAGGTTTCCAGGTAATCCCGCTGGTGTCTTCTCTGGGTTCCTGCAACCACGGTAAGTCCCATGCTTTCGGCCTGTTTTCCCGAGGCGATGACGGATCGTGCCCCGACCGGATCCACGGCCACGGGTTTTTCCATGAAAACATGTTTGCGTGCCTCGATGCTGGCCTTAAAATGTTCCGGTCTGAAATAGGGGGGGGTGACCAGGATCATGATGTCCACGTCACTTTCGAGTACGCGCTTGTAACCGTCAAAACCCAGGAAGCAACGATCGTCGGGCACTTCCACGCCGGTTTCTTCCCTGATCTTCTGCCTGCTGTTATCCAGCTTATCCTGAAAGATATCGGCCATGGCTACCAGTTGCAGGTTGGGCCCGGCATTCAGAAAATTGATGGCGGCACCGGTGCCGCGACCGCCACAACCCACCAGTCCCGCTTTCAGGGGCGGGCCACCGGGTGCTTTTTCCAGTAAGGGAGGGAAAGGGTATTCGACGCTTTTTCCTTTTTTACTGCAGGATGCCAGGGCATGAATACCGGCTGCTCCTGCAATTCCTGCCAGGGCGGCATTTCCCAGAAACTTTCTGCGGCTGAGATAATTCTTATCTGATTTCACGTGAGGGTAATTGAATTAAAAGGTTATTGATCATTTTTTTCATATTCACAAACGACCCTGAATCCCACATGACGGCAGTCGCTGTACCACCAGACCGATTTCGGGATCTGCGGGTCGGTCTTCAGCCAGGCGACGGAGCGGGTATGACACCGTTCGGCGCAGCGGACATTCACGGCATCATCCAGGTAGGATCCCCCGCGGATTACATGTTCTTCACCCGATCCGGGTCCCTTTGGATCGACAACAAGCTCTTCGCCATAGCGAAGGTACGTATCTTCCGCGTACCAATCATGACAAAACTCATCTACATTGCCCAGCATATTCTTCAATCCAAAGGGGTTGGGCCGGGTTCTCGCCGGAAGTGCGGTTTTACCGTTGCTGTTGGCCCGGTAGATCACGTAGCTGTTGATCACGGAGGTATCGGCTCCCAGGATCTTGTTTACGAAGGTTTCTTTGGTATAATCTTCAGGTTTACCTTCAAAAAAATAGGGTCCGCTGGTCCCTCCCCGTGCGGCGTATTCCCATTCTGCCTCGGTAGGCAGCCTGTAGGTTTTCCCCGTCTTTTTAGAGAGCCATCGGCAAAAGGTCTCCGCGGCAAGATGGGTCATGGTGATGGCCGGGCGTTTTCCTTTACCCCAGCCCTGGTCCGGAGCGCCCCAGGGCGGAGTCGGGCCCGTTATGGCGTCCACTCCCTCTGCTTTGGCAAGGGCCTCTTCGTAGGTCATCCTGCCCTCGCTGACGGTTTGTTTAAAAAATTCCAGGTATTGTTCCCAGGTGACTTCGATCTCGCCCATGAAAAAATCCGAAACCCTCACCTTTACTTGCGGTCCTTCGTCCTCTTTCCTGAAACGCTCATGTCCGGGGCTGCCCATCAGGAAAGTGCCGCCCGGGACGGCGATCATTCGGAAGGAGAGGGGGGTCCCCGGGATATATTCCGTAAAATTCGCAAAAGCCTCTATTCTGCCCGGTTCAGGGTACAGGGTGTCCGCTTTTTCCTCCTGCATGCCGAAATCTACATTTTTGGCATGGATCGCATGTTCATCATAATGTCCCACATTCAGGTGGCAATTGATGCAATGCAGCTCCTCCCTGTTCCGGTCGTAGTACAAATGAGCCTCGGCCCCTGCTTCGGTCAGTCTGATAGGGAACAGATTTTCGTGACAGTGGACGCAGGAGGATTCATAGCTGTGGTTCAGGGCATATTCTACTGTAGACTTAGCTTCCCAGTTTAGGGATGCCGTATCCTTGAACAGCGTACCGTATACATCCCTCATCCCCGTTTTCACCTTTTCAGAAAGGTGGTAAAGGTCGCCCCTGGGTGGCAGGTGGCATTCCACACAGTGCACCACAATGCCCCGCTGGTTGTCGTAATGGGTGGAAAGCTTCCAGGATCTTGCCGCGTGGGGATGGACATGGCATGCATTGCAGAAGGAATCGCTTGATGTGGATTGCACGGCTTTCTGGCCCAAAAAGAAAATAAAAATACCCCCCACAATTCCAATCAGCAAAAGCAGTTTGGGTTTGATCCTTAACTTCGGAATTCTGAAACGGGCCATCCGCGGGAAGCTGCCGGGTTAATATTTTCGGATTAGCAAAAAACTACAACCCAAAAATAAGACCTTCATTCAGTAAATCTGCTATCTCCCCTCTAATTTATACTAATTCTGAATTTTTGGGACAAAGTATGCAGGATCCCGGGCAATATCCGTAAGTGTTTTTTTTTATTGTAAATTTCTGAATCGAAAGACCCCATGAAAAGAATCCTTTTTATAATCGCCTTTTTATGGTTTGCCGTGGTTTTCGGACAATGGTCCTATTACCCGGGCTATGCGGTGGAGCGTTCGGGCGACACCCTTCCCGGGTTGTTGATGCTGGAAGGGGGATTGGGAATGCAGGACGGGACTCTTTTTATACCGGAAGGAAAGGAAAGCAAAATAAAGCTTAGTCCCGGGGATTACCGCGCCATGGGCATTTTCGGACACAGGCATTTCCTGGCTGTTAAAAAGGAGAAGCACTTTTATTTTGCCGAGGTACTGGTAAGCTGCCCGGAGCATGCTGCAAAGAACTGCGTGAACCTGGTACAATTGGACCGGGATCCATATTTACTGAAGGAGGATGAACTGATTTCCCTTGACGAACTGTCAAGGCAATACAGGAAAGTGGATTCCAGTAACCTGGAAATGCCGGCCTTCAGATATGGGGGAAAGTTGCATTTTATGCTTGAGGATTGCCCGAAGTTAAGTATGATTCTGGATCAGTTCGATTTTCAATTGGTGTCCCTCCGGGAACTGGTCAGGGAATACCAGCTTTGTACTGAAGATTCATCAACCGAAATAAGGGATGAATCCCCCCAGCCTTCAGTATTTGCCAGACCGTCGCTGGGGGCGGGCCTTTCCCTGATGCATTTTAATTATGCTTCCGGTTATCTCGACTACCTGAATCTGGCAGAATATAAACAACAGTTAAGCTGGGGGGCCGGGTTGGACCTGCTGATAGGAAAACCGGTTCATTGGAATCGTATGTTTTTTAACCTGGCATTACACTATCACTATACTTCATTTGACTTCACGTCAGCCTATGTCACGGATACTTCCAATGTAAATGAATCCATGGAGCTGGGGATCCAGATGATCAAATTTTCAGCCGGTCCCAGGGGCCGGCTTGCCCTGGGCAGGTCAGAGCTGGATATTTATCTGATGGGACAGATGAATTTCCGGACCGCTTTAAAAACAGACAGGCTGCTGGCAGTGGACCTGGGGAACGACACGGTTTCCATCCAGGGTGAAATACAACCACCGCAGGATATTTTTTTCGGATTCCGGGGCGGATTGGAATGGGCCCTGCCATACAGCTTCAATAAGCGTGTTTTTCTGGGTGCTGCTTTTGGTATGGATTTCCCATGGATGGATGTTGTCGGCAGTTCGGCCTATATTCTAAGCTTGCATTTCTATGCAGGTTTTGATTTATAGTCATCAGAATTTCCTGTTTAAAAGTTTTTTATCCGGTCCGGGTGCATCGGATTATTTTTATGGTCAACAAGCGGGATGAAATGAATTATTTCGATGCCATCGTGATCATTTTTTTACTGTGGGGGGCCTACAGGGGTTTTACCAAGGGTTTGATCATTGCTGCAGCTTCACTGATTGCCCTGGTCCTGGGCATCTGGGGAGCCGTTCGTTTTTCAGACTGGACCGCAGAGCTCCTGGTGCGTCACTTTGATACCAATACCCCATACCTGTCCATGATCGCCTTCGCGCTGACTTTCGTTGCCATTGTTCTGGTTGTGCATTTGCTGGCACAGGTGCTGGACAAACTGGTCAAGGCCATTGCACTGGGATTCATCAACAGGCTGGCCGGTGTTGCTTTTAATGTCCTGAAGATCGCGTTTATCCTGTCCATTGTTGTATTGCTTCTGGATGCAGTCGACCGCCGGGTTCCTTTTATACCGGAAGATCATAAAGAAAAAAGTCTGTTTTACAGGCCGCTTTCGAAGTTTGCAACTTCCCTGTTTCCTTATTTGAGTTTTGAAGGGATCAGGAAGAAGGAATCTCCCCTTCCTGAGGATGCAGCAGAGGCATAATGGAGTGCATGAATGATCTTCTTAGAACATTGTTATCTTCGCGTAAATTCTCTTCAACATGAATTTTGTTCAGGAGTTATCGTGGCGGGGCATGATACACAATATCATGCCGGGCACCGAAGAACAATTACAGAAGGAAATGACCACAGCCTACGTGGGGATTGATCCTACTGCAGACTCCCTGCATATCGGTCATCTGGTCTCGGTGATGATGCTCAGGCATTTTCAGCTCCGCGGGCACAAGCCCATCATCCTGATCGGTGGGGCCACGGCCATGATCGGTGACCCCAGTGGTAAATCTGATGAGCGGGTTTTAATTGATGAAGAAACCATCCGGAACAACCAGGAAAGGATAAAACAGCAACTCAGTCGTTTCCTTGATTTTAAACAGGGTGAAAACGCTGCCATCATGGTGAATAACCGGGACTGGATGAAGGATTTTTCTTTTTTGGACTTCATCCGGGATGTCGGCAAGCATATCACTGTTAATTACATGATGGCCAAAGATTCAGTAAAGAACCGTCTTGAGACCGGTCTCTCTTTTACAGAGTTCTCTTATCAGCTGGTTCAGGGATATGATTTCCTTCATCTTTACCGGGAGAAGAACTGTAAGCTTCAGATGGGCGGTTCTGATCAGTGGGGCAACATTGTAACCGGTACTGAACTGATAAGAAGAAAAACAGGGGGTGAGGCTTTTGCCCTGACCTGTCCGCTTATCACCAAGTCGGACGGAGGAAAGTTTGGTAAAACGGAAGAAGGGAATGTATGGCTTGATCCTGAAAAAACCTCACCCTACAAGTTTTACCAGTTCTGGCTGAATGTAAGCGACGAGGATGCGCAACGATTTGTCAAGATCTTTACCGTACTTTCAGCAGAGAAGATCAATGCCCTCGCTGAAGAACATCGGAAGGACCCTCACCGCAGGTTGCTGCAAAAGAGATTGGCAGAAGAAATGACCCGTATGGTCCATTCACGGGAAGAGCTGGAGCAAGCCGCAGAAGCTTCGCGGATTCTTTTTGGCAGGGGCACAACAGAAAGCTTGCAAAACATGAAGGAAGATGTGTTCCTTTCTGTTTTTGAAGGCGTACCACAATATTCAATTTCATACCACCAATTAAAACAGCCCCTTACGGAGATCCTGAGCGAAGAAACCGGTATATTTGGGTCCAGGGCTGAACTTCGCCGCCTGGTGAAAGGAGGCGGGCTTTCCATTAACAAGAATAAGATCAATGATCCGGACAGGATCATGGAAAAGGATCAATTGATCAATAATAAGTATTTATTGGTACAAAAAGGAAAGAAAAACTATTATCTCATCGTTGTACAATAGTTAAAACCAACGGAAATGGCAAAGGATAAATCCAACAAGTATGATTTTAATTCGACGGATCTGGTCAGGTTTATTTGGCAACGGAGGGTCCCGGTGATCATCATTACCCTGGTTGCTGCAATTGCTTCTGCAGTGGTATCATTGCTCATTGAAGAAAAATACAGGTCCACGGTGGTGCTTTTCCCCGTATCTGATGCCCAGATATCGAAATATCTGATGGCCGGCAATTACACCGGACGTTCGGGAATTTTGAATTTTGGAGAGGAGGAGCAGGTGGAGCAATTGCTCCAGGTATTGCAGTCGGATCAAATTCGCAGGCGGGTCATTGACAAATTCAATCTTATGGATCATTATGAGATTGATTCGACCGCTACTTATCCCAGGACCAAACTGTTCAATGAATACGAGGCGAATGTGAATTATAAACGGACCGAGTATATGTCCGTTGTAATCGAGGTTTTGGATAAGGATCCCCGGATCGCTGCAGATATGGCCAATACCATTTCTGAACTGGTGGACACGGTCTATAATTCCATGAAGAAGGAAAGGGCCTACAGTGCCCTGAAACTGGTCGAGGATGAATATTTTGCCTTGTGGGACCAGATCAGGGAACTGGAAGATTCTCTTAAATATCTGAGATCCAAGGGGGTGATCGATCCTGAATCCCAGGCACAGGCCCTGACCGAGGCTTTTGGAAATGCATTGTTGGAAGGAAAGACACGGGTTGTCAACAATATCGACGAACGATTGGATATTCTGGCCAAGTATGGGGGGCCTTATGTTTCCATCCGGGATTTCCTGGAATTTGAAAAGAAGCAGCTAAGTGACCTGAAAGCCAAGTACAAGGAAGCCAAAGTTGAGGCGGAACAGAACCTGCCCCATCGCTTCATTGTGGATACAGCTTATGAAGCCGAGAAAAAAGCATATCCCAAACGATCCCTTATCGTAGTTGCTTCCACATTATCCACTTTTCTTTTGGCGGTCATTCTCATGCTTTTATTCGACGGAATTCGCAGGAGAATTTAAATGGATCTCAGTATAAAGAAAAATACCCTTTGGATCTGGGTGGGCAGTATGCTGTTTATTGCCATGAACACCTACCTGATTGCCCAGGAATTTTATTATTTCATGTTCATTCCCTTTTTCCTGCTGCTGGGGATACTGGGCATTTTTTACCTGGACCTGGTTTGGTATCTGATCGTCTTCTTTACCCCCTTATCGCTGAAACTATCCTTTTTCATCTCCAATACCGACTTTGATCTGTTTCTTCCCAGCGAGCCCTTGATGATAGCAACTTTGGTCCTTGTCATTCTGAAATTGCTCTGGGAGCGTAAATTCGATTCTAAGATCCTGGGTCACCCCGTTAGTGTTATCATTCTTTTGCAACTGGCATGGATCTTTATCACCAGTATTACCAGCAGCATGCCCCTGGTGTCGTTTAAGTTCCTTTTTGCCCGGTTGTGGTTTGTTGTGGTGTTCTATTTTCTTGCCTCTCATATCTTTTCGAAAACCGATAACATCCGACGCTTTTTCTGGATGTATATCATTCCTTTCACAGGCGTGATCATTTACACCCTGGCAAGGCACGCGGGGAGGGGACTAACCAACCAGCAGGCTTCTCATTCTGCCGTAAATCCCTTTTACAATGATCATACGGTCTATGGTGCCATTCTGGCTCTTTTTCTGCCGGTTATTATCGGATTGATCGTTTTAAACCGTGACGAAGACTGGAGAAAGAAGACGGCACTCTGGTTTTTGTTATTTCTTTTCATAATAGCCACCGTGTTTTCCTATACCCGTGCGGCCTGGGTCAGCGTACTGGGGGCCCTGGCTACCTGGGCAATCATCAAGCTTAAGATCAAATTCAAATACCTGGTCTTTTTTACCCTCGTCATCGGTGTGTTCCTGTATTCTTACAGAACGGAGATACTGATACAGCTGGAACAGAATAAAACAGTCTCCTCCGGCGATTTACAGGAACATGTGCAGTCCATTTCCAACATCGCCAACGATGCTTCCAATCTTGAGCGCCTGAACCGTTGGGCTTCTGCATTGAGGATGTATGAGGAAAGGCCGCTTTTTGGCTGGGGACCGGGAACCTACCAGTTTCAGTATGCCCCTTTCCAGTTTTCCCATGAAAAGACCATTATCAGCACCAATGCCGGTGATATGGGCAATGCCCATTCAGAATATATAGGACCTTTGAGCGAACAGGGCCTCCCGGGCATGATCCTGATGCTCTTACTGGTGATAACGGTTATTGTAACCGGATTGAGGGTTTATTCCAATGC
The DNA here is from genome assembly GCA_964420035.1 of uncultured Bacteroidaceae bacterium. GTDB lineage: Bacteria > Bacteroidota > Bacteroidia > Bacteroidales > SM23-62 > CAYQQR01. The sequence continues at coordinate 17,473 of CAYQQR010000014.1, forward strand.
CAGCAATAAGAGAATCCGTGTGCTCGCGCTGTCCACCTTAACCGGGTTGATCACTTACTTCATCCACGGTTGCTTGAATAATTTCCTGGACACCGATAAAGCATCCGTGCCTTTCTGGGGATTTATAGCCGTATTGGTGGTTTTGGACTTATATTACAGGGAAGATACGAAAAGGGTCAGCTCCTCTCAGAACCCATGATCTCCAGGCCAAGGATGGTAATGTCATCAAAGATCCGGTTAGTGCCAGAGAGGATTTTGAGATCTTCGATTACGTCCTGTATATTTTGGGACATGGTATCCTGGTTTCTCAGATGAGATTCTATAATCCGGGTACCCACTTCGACTTCATCTTCACTGACCAGCTCGACCAGTCCGTCGGTATAACAAAAGAGTTTGGCATTCTCGTTTACCTTCAGGGTAAGGGAGCTTATTTCAGGTATCTCATCGAGCATTCCAATACCAACGGTATTGCTTTCCAGAAATGTTAACTCACCGCTTTGCTGCCCATACAAAATAGGGGGGTTGTGTGCGGCATTGATGTATTCGAGTTCCCTTGTTTCATAATTGAACTTAGCCAGAAATAGTGTGATGAAGCGTTCCCCCTTTGTACTTTTCATAACGCGTTCATTCAGTCTTTCGACGAGTTGAGGCAAAGGGAGTTCAGCGGTAAACATTGCCTGGAGGTTAGCCTGGAAATTCGACATCAGGAGGGCGGCTGAAATTCCCTTTCCGGAAACATCAGCAACACAGAATCCCACTTCCTTTTCGTTCAGGGTAATGCAATCGTAATAATCGCCTCCCACCTCATAATGCGGCTGATAGAATGCAGTAACTTTGACAAAGTCGTTGTTGGGTAAAGAAAGTGCATCGGGGATCAGCATATTCTGCATTTTCGAGGCAAGTTCCAGCTCGCGCCGGATGGCCTCCTGGCGCAGACTTTCTTCAAACAAGCGAATGTTTTCTATAGCAACAATAATGATGTTGGAGAGGGTTTGAATGAAATGAAGATGTTTGATGATGGGACTGACCCCTTCTGCTTCTTCATCAATATCACCGATCAGTACAAAAGCTGTTGTGGTGTCTTTGGAAATTACCGGTATGACAATATCAAATTCCGAAAGGTGTTCATTGGGGTAGGATGTTACCGGGGTTATCTCGTTAAATGGCAGCAGGTCCTTTTTTACATCTATGATTTCCGAGCAATCGTTGTGCAAACCGGATGTAAATATACATTCCCATCCTTCACTGTATTTATAGATGGCAATCTTACCAATGTTCAAATCCTCTTTCAGTATCTTTTCATAGCGTTGCAGGAGATTATCGATGGCCAGGTTTTCATTAATGGCCATGGTCACTTCCAGCAGGGCATTCAACTTGAAGGTTGAAAGCTTAAGACGATCCAGAGAGGCTTTTTTAGACATTTATGTGTTTATGATTATTGCCTGAACTTATTCCTTAACCCGTTCAACATAAGTGCCGGTGCGGGTATCGACCTTTATTTTTTCACCCGTGTTGATGAAAATGGGCACGTTAATGCTGGCCCCTGTTTCCAGGGTGGCAGGTTTCAAGGCGGTACCTGAACTCGTGTCTCCCTTCACCCCCGGTTCGGTATAACTTACTTCAAGGTTCACGAATGGGGGCAATTCACAGCTGAGCGGAGTCTCCGTATCGGCGTGGTAAATGATCTCTACTTCCTGTCCTTCCTTAAGAAATCCGGGGGCATCAACCATTTGTTCCTGTATGCTGATCTGTTCATAGCTGTCCATGTTCATGAAGTGGTAGCCCAGATCATCGGCATATAAAAATTGGTGGGGACGACGTTCAACCCTCGCCGTTGTAATTTTATGTCCGGCCGGAAAGGTGTTTTCAATGACTTTGCCCGTTGTCAGACTCTTGAGTTTGGTCCGGACAAAGGCTGCTCCTTTTCCTGGTTTGACATGCTGAAATTCAACAACGGCATACAGATCATTATTAAACTCAATGCACAATCCGTTTCTGATGTCCGCGGTGGTAGCCATGGAAAAAAATATCGGTTCAGACTTCAAAAATACAGAAAATGAGGACAAGCTAATACTTTAAACCCGAATAATCGATCAGGTCACATTTCAGTGATCCCACAATCAGATCGAATTTGATGCGTATGGGTACCCGGTTATAATCGTTCGAGAGCCAGATGGTCATATCATCTTCGGATTCGAAAATCCTGCCGGGCTCAACGTAGGGGACCAGTTTAATACAATTGTATTTGCCCATTTTGGTTCGAATGGTTTCTATCCCCCGGTAACGCATATCGAAGGGAAAGACCTCATCATCGAACCAGGTGGTGATATCAATGACCTCGTTGTATTCCAGCTTGCTGAAGTCATAATTCCGCAGGTAATAAAAGACGGTCACCATATCCATAATATCCGGTGGTACTTCATGCTCTCCCGAGTTAACAGAAAATACCCGGTTATTGGCATGATCATAATCCACCTCATCATACTTTTCATATTTCCCTTCGTGAATGTCCCTGATGGAACGAAATGGCAGTATCTTATCCGGGTCGAAATAAGCTTCGTAGGCGTCCCTGACCTTATAAAGAATGTCGGCCACACCGATGGAACGCGCCTCCATTCTGGCGTGGTATGCCCTTTGGCCCTTAAATTGGGCTTCCCTGAGGGAAGTCTCAACAATACCCCCGTTCAGGGGACCGAAAAAAATGATGAATTTCATTTTTTCCCCCGGCACAAAATTGTTCTGTGATTTTGCCGGCAAGGAACCTGGCAGTAAAAAAACCAGTATGATGAAAAGATAACGCATATGTTTTTATCGATATGTTACCAAATACCATGCCCAACGAACCAACGAACCAGTGAACCAATGAACGAACCAAACCTGCCTGCCGGACAGGCAGGGAACCAGGGAACTCAGGAACCCAGGAACTTCCTGGGTTTGGTCGCCTGAAAATCCTTCAGATAAAAAGGCTCAAAATAAGCAATATCCTCAAATTTACCTTCCCGGAAAAGTTCCCAGGCCAGCGAGGGCATATACCGGGCATGGGGCAGAAGTTCTTTCAGGTACAACGCGTTTGGATGATCAATACTTTGACTTATCTTGGCGGCCCCGGAACCGCAAAAAATGACGCGTCGCTCATGAAGCAGGTCTTTGAAGCTGGAGGGTTCTATGATTAAGGGACCGGACTCTTTGAATGGATGGAGATCCTTATTGAAAAGCGCGTAATACACTTCCATTCTTCTGGCATCCATTGCCGGGCAGATCAATATCTCCTCATCCTTCTCCGCGGTAAGTTCACTGGCTACCTTCAGGGCCGCAAAGGCGATGATCTCGAGGGTATCCACGGCCACAATGGGGATATTCCAGGCATAAGCCATAGCCTTAGCTGTGGAAACGCCTATTCGCAGACCGGTATAGGAACCGGGTCCGATGCTCACTGCAATGGCGCCGGGTTTATTTTTGTCTGGCTTGCTTTTTTCCAGTACTTCTTCAATGAGCAGGGTCAGCCTTTTGGCATGAGAGCGTTCTTCTTTGCTTTCCGCGACAGCGATCAGTCGATCCTGGTCGGATATGCCAACGGAGCATACTTTCTCTGAGGTTTCAAGATGCAGTATGGTTGCCAAATCTTCTATTTTCCTTTGAACAATGATTTTTCCGGAACAACTTCCACGAGGCTTCCCGGTTCCAGTCGTCTCGAAATGGCGTTATAGGGTGCCGTAATAACTTCTTCTCCCGCTTTCAGTCCCTCCCGGATTTCAATGAAATTATTATCCTGTATACCGGTCTTTACAATCCTGAATTCCGCTTTCTGATCTTCACCCGGCAGGAATACCACCTCGAGTTCATCGACCCTATCTTCATCTATTAATTCGGCGAGGGTGGAATCGAACTTGGCCAGCAAGGAATCAGCACGGGTCGTAACCGCCTGAATGGGAATACTGATGACACTATCCCGTGTTTCGGTTTGGATATCTACATTGGCACTCATTCCTGGTCTGAAAGGATTCAGGTTATTCTCATTTATCAGATGCGCGTAGGAGCTTTCAAGGAGTAATACCTTGACTTCAAAGTTTGTAACCTGATCGGCGCTCAAACCGGTTGTGATAGCTGAATTGGCGATCTGGGTGACCACACCCCTGAATTTTTCATCCAGGTAGGCATCTACTTCAATAAAGGCCGTGTCGTACATGCTGACCCGGACAATGTCGTTTTCATTGACTTCAACCAAAACTTCCATCCTGGAAAGATCTGCAATGGTCATCAGGGGCGTTCCCGACATCAGTTCGGTACCTACAACCCTTTCTCCCCGTTCAATATTCAGTTTTGATATGGTTCCTGCCATGGGCGCGTAAATGCTGGTCTTGAGCAAATTCTCCTCGGCTTCAGCCAGGGCCGCTTCAGCACTTTTAACAGAATATTTGGCGGCATCAACTTCCGCTTTGGCTACCAGGTAAGCTGCCTCGGCATCCTCATATTCGGCCTGGGAAATGGTCCGTTCTTCCCATAGTTTCCCGGATCGTTTATAAGACAGTTCGGCCTTCAGAAATTGTGCCTGAACCTGTGCCAAACGGGCTTTGGATGAATTCAGGGAGGCCATGGTCCTGTCCCGAATCGAAATGTAGGTATCGGGCTTAATCTTTAAAAGGAACTCGCCTACTTCGACTTTATCACCTTCCTTGACAGCCAGCTCAACGATCTCACCGGATACGTCCGGAGAAATTTCCACTTCTATTTCTGGTTGAATTTTACCACTGGCCGTAATGGTTTCCGTGATGGTTCTTTTTATGACCTTTTCAACCGCTACCTTGATGGTGTCTTCCTGGCCAAACCAACCTGCTTTTTTGCCTGCAATGGCCAAAATCAGCAGGATTATGAACAGGATAACAATATATCTGAAAAGTTTCTTTGATTTCATGGTCAGCCGGATCTTTATAAAGCTATTGGGTTACCCCTGTAGAAGTCAAGTATCTTGGTTTTAAAAATGTATTCGTATTTGGCCTGGAGCAGGTCAGATTCGGTGTTGCTGAGCTGTGTCTTTGCCGTATTATACTCCACTGCATTGACCAGTCCGACTTCAAAACGCTGCTCTGTATATTTAAAGGATTCTTTTACGGCAGTTAATGTGGATACGGAAACATGATATTTCTTCTGTGCTGCCAGGGCATCGGCATAGGCCTGCTGGATGTCTTTCAGTAACAGTTGGCGTGTGTTTTGGAGGCTTAACTGAGCGTTCCTGAGATTCAGTTCCGCATTTTTAATGTTGTTGTTCACCTGCCAGCCGTTGAAAATGGGGATGGACAGACCGAAGGTCAGAACCGTGGTTTGAAAATCCTTAAACTGATCAAACATGGGGTATTCATTTGAGTACACCGGTACGGGAAAAACGCCTGCACTGTCGATACCGATCTGCCTTTGTCTGAAATCATAATAGCTGGTGAAATAGACGGCCGAAAGGCTTAAGGAAGGACTGCGTCCCCCTTTGGCCAGGACCAGGTCTTTTTCGGCTACATCTTTATTCAACTCGGCAGATTTAATCCGGGGCATGATCTCCATAGCCTCCCGGTAGGTTTCCCTAACGGAGAAAAGCAGTTCCGAATCATCGATGCTCGCGAAAACGGGAATTTCGATTTCGAAACCTGCAATGGAATCAAGGTCCAGTATCTGGGCCAGGTTCAGGTAAGAGAGATCAAGCTGGTTGCGGGCCTCGACCAATTGTAGTTCTTCTGAGGCTGCCTGGGCCTGGATCTCCAGCAAACGGCCCCGTGCCAGGCTTCCCGCATCCACCAGCTTACGGGTGCGTTCAACCTGTTGCCGTGTTATTTCCAGTTGTTTTTCAGCCGTATTGACCAGTTCAATGTTGAAAAGAATTTGAAGGTAGGCGGCTGCAATGTTCAGCGAAATATCGTTTTTCAGTTTTTCCAGGTCCTGAAAACTTGCCAGAAGATTCAGTTCGTTTCGCCTGATGGTGTTGAGTTGCCTGAAACCGTTGAACAGGGTGAGATTGCTTCTCAGGTTCACATCCAGGGAAGTGGTGTTTTGATTCTGTTCAACACTGAAGGATTGTTCATCCCGGGCAAGGCCGAAAGAATAGGCGAGATTGCTTCCGGCATTGAGATCGGGTAAAAGGTTGATCTTTGATCGGGTATAATCATTGCTGTTGATCTCAGTCAGTATCTCCTGCTGCTTGATCTGAATGTTGTTCTCCATGGCATAATCGATGCAGTCTTTCAATGACCAGGGTTCCTGGGCATAGCTGCCCGCAATGCTTAAAAAGGAGGAAAAGAAAAGAAATAGCTTTTTGGTTGGCTTGCTTAGCATGGTTTTAGAGAAATAAAAAGAATTAACAAAGATAATCCGATGCTGTAAAACTCAACCTAAAAAGGCTGAAATATTTGCTGTAGATTTGCATCATGAATTGGGAAAAGACTATTGAGGACATAGGTCCGGTACATTTCAGAAAGAGTAAAAAGGCAAGCAGAATTTCTATAAGAATCAGGCCTTTTCATCCGGTAGAAGTCATACTACCCTGTTATTCCAGTCGTTGTGCAGGGGAAAGATTTGTGCGACGGAAAACTTCCTGGATACAGAATACACTTGATAAAGTTCAGCATCGAAACAACGGACAAATGGTCCTGGAAAAACATCCTGAATATGAAAAGATTATTGTGGGTTGGAGAAAAGAAGCACGGGATTATTTGCCGGCCAGGGTACATGAATTGGCCCTGCGTAACAATTTTCACTACAGTAAAGTCTCACTCCGGAATAACCGGAGCCGGTGGGGCAGCTGTTCCCATAAAAACAATATCAGCCTGAATATCCGCCTGATGAGACTCCCCGGGCACCTGACCGACTATGTGATACTGCATGAATTGGTTCATACCGTACATAAGAATCACGGGAAGGAATTCTGGAGCCTGCTTGAAAAAATTACCGGAAATGCCAGGGGTTTGGACCGGGAATTAAGTCAGAATCATCCGGAGTTGATTGAAGATTGAAGATGATATATGAATTTAGTCTTCTATTTCCCGGACCAATATCTGGTTTAAATGATTGACGTAGGTCTTGCCCTTTTTGCTGCCAAAGATCTTGACGAATTCTTTTTCAAGGAAGGAACGGATCTCGGTGATCCAGTCCAGGTAAGACAAGGTTGAAATACGACCCCGTTCTTTTTTCTCCAGGTAGCGTTTCAGGATGTTCACCTTGCTATGGAAGGCCATAAATGCACGGATGCTCATTTTTAATTCGTCCCGAAGCAGTTTTTCAACCTTCCGGATCTCACTGGGTAATACTTCGTAGGTCAGTTCATAAAAGTTATAGAAGCTCTTTTCCCAATTAATGAAGTGGATCAAAAAATTCGAGATATTAAAGATTTCCCGAAGTTCAGGTTTGTTGGTTGAATTATAGAATATCTCGCGCAGACCGGTCAAATAATGCTCTTTAATTTTTTCGTCAAGGATATCTGTGATTTCACGAACGTTTTTTTCGTATTCTGCTGAGAAATTTTTCAGGGAAAATGCCCTGCTTTCAAAGGGTTTATGCAGTTCAATGATCTTTTTGATAACGGCTACTTCGTCGTGCATTAAGGGACAAAGGGGAAACTGCCGGGAGGATTCGATCTTCTCAAGCTGACTTTCCGAGAAATATCCGGAAAGGATCAGCTCATCAAGGTCCTTATTTCTATTGGTGATCTGGTCTATCTCACTTCGATATATATAAAGGTGCTCATTGATCCGGCTTTTTATCTGTGCTTTTTTGCCTTCTACAATTAGCTGAATATATAAAGGATAATACTTCCTGTTCCGGTAGGTTCTTGGTTTGGCCCGTTTATTCAGGTAATGCTTGACCGTGATCTTCCTTGTTTCCATATTCCCCGCCAAGTTAATTAAAAAACTAAAAATGATATTTTTCTCAAAAATATAGCGACGGGGGCTTCAGATGTACTTCCGGGCGGAAGAGATCAAAGATTTCCGGTTTTTTTCAGAGCGTGACGGGACTAACGGCAAGAAGTATTATTCCGGTACAGAGTTTTCGAAATCCAGGGTATTTTGTTGAAATATACCCAGGTAAAATTCGTAGTCTGTTATCACCTCATTGGTATTAAGTATCTCATCCATCAATAAACTACCTCGCGGCAGAGCCACGAGGTATTAACAAAATTAATACTTCTTCTCGAAGCAGAGCTTCGGGGAACTAACCCCATAGAGATTAGACTTTCTTCCTTGGTTTTCATGGCTGTAGCTGTTTGATAACAGCCTAAAGCTATGCTTATGTTATGAATACAATGTTAGAGCAAAATTAAGATATCATGCAGGACAGGCAAAGTTCTCAACAACAGCCGGCTTCTATCTGTTAATAACCCCTGTAGGGCTTGTCCAGTCTGGAGAATCCCGATTCCACAGCATATCGGAGGCAGTCGGAAAACTCTGAATGGCTTATGGGTCGTGACAAAGCAGGTATTTTATCAGCCTGAAAGCAAGGCCGGTACTGATCCATGAGGTTCAGATAGGTATGGGTGGATATTTCCCGCGCGATAAAATCGATAATGGACCGTGTGTCTGTTAATTTTCCGGGCATAACCAGGTGCCGGACCAGCAATCCCCTTCGGGCTATTCCTTTTTCAATTTCCAGGTCACCGGCCTGTCTGTACATTTCTTTGAGGGCAGACCGGACTATCTCCGGGTAGTCGGGTGCGTTGAAGGCGGCCCGGGATAATTCCGGATCCAATGATTTTATATCGGGCATGTATATATCGATATAGCCCTCCATCAGGGCCAGGCTCTCGGGTTTATCGTATCCGCTGCTGTTGTATACAACCGGTAGGTCCAATCCCTGCTGATGTGCCAGGTCCAGTGCTTCACAGATTTGGGGGATCACATGCGACGGGGTAACCAGGTTGATGTTATGGCAGCCCCTGTTTTGAAGATAAAGCATGATTCCTGCCAGTTCTTCTGGTTTTACTTGCTTTCCTTCGCCCCGGTGACTGATCTCGTAGTTTTGGCAAAAACAGCACAACAGGTTGCAATGGGTGAAAAAGATGGTGCCGGAACCGGAATGACCCACCAGGGGTTGCTCTTCTCCGAAATGAGGGCCGTAGCTGGATACTTCGGCATAGCGGCCGGTATTACAGATGCCGGTTTCTCCCTGGAGCCTGTTTACTCCGCAATTGCGTGGGCAAAGGGTACAATCACCAAGCTTTTGTAGCATATCAGGGAGTTGTTGACCCACCAGGGCTTACCGATTGCTTTTTCTGTGTAATTTCTCGTTCCTCGA
>CAYQQR010000014.1:26839-80074 GCA_964420035.1 uncultured Bacteroidaceae bacterium
TAAAAACGAATTGATGCCTTTGCTTCAAATAAATTCTAGTTGACCCACCAGGGCTTACCGATTGCTTTTTCTGTGTAATTTCTCGTTCCTCGAAATTACCACGAAAAATGCATCGGCATAAACTTCTCGCCCTGGTTATTTATTGGTTTTGGAATGCTTTAAGGTGTAAAAACGAATTGATGCCTTTGCTTCAAATAAATTCTAGTTGACCCACCAGGGCTCGAACCTGGACTCTTCTGAACCAAAATCAGACGTGTTGCCAATTACACCATGGGTCAATCCGTAAAAGGTGGACGCGAATTTAAGAAAAAGCAACCTAATAATAAAAAGGCTTAAGGATTTAGGGATTTAGGGTTTTAAGGTATTCAGCCCAATTCGAATTATCACAACCACACGCATACCACACCCTTATTCTGAATCCTGAATCCTGCATTCTGAATTCATTTCAGTCCGTCTTCGGACATGACCCAGGTATGTCCGGCCAATTCACTTTCCCACAAGTCTTCGGCGCTTTCAACCCCTTCCAGCAGGTACCTGGTTTGCTCGTCCAGGTATATATATTTCCCTTCGGGAACGAACACCGTCACGTCAAGTTCCTGCCGGTGCACCGATAATCTGTCTTGAGTGAAATAGGGATCCAGCAAAAGCTTATTGCCTTCCAGGCTCCAGTTGTAGTCTATTCTTCTTGCAGCTTTTCCCGCGTCGGTGTAACTCCGACCCCAGGCCCGGTTTTCCAGTTGCAGTTTATATTTCTTCCACAGGCTTTCTTCAATATCCAGTTGGATCTTGGCGTAGATCTTCCCGTTCTCGATATCGGCAAAGAAAAATTGTTCATCCTGGTAGCTGAAGATCCAGGCAGAAAAATTCTCTTCTGCCACTTCAGGCTGATTGATCAGGACCACAAGGGTATCACCGGTGAATCCATCCAGGTCCCTGGCCGAACTGAAGCGTGCCGATTGCCTGTAATTCATTCCTTCATTGATGGCCACAAAAGAAATAAAGACGACGCTCAGGATCCAGAGAACCAGTGCAATGAGTCCAAGTACCCGGTCATTGGCCCTGAAGCGGAATGTGAGCCTGATGATGCCGTAGATCAGGGCAACCAGGGGTATGGCAAGGGCCAGGAGTAATGAAAACAGGAACAAACTTGCGGTTGCAGGGTCCAGGAAAAAGGAAAGGAAGTCCTGCAAAGATAAGTAGCCCGGACTGAGAAAACCTGTATCAAACATACCGGGTCCAAAGAAGAACACACCGGTAATGCCCATAAGTGCTGTAACCGCGCCGATGATCAACCCGAACCCGATTATGATCAGCAAAACTTTAATGCTGACCACGATGATCTTTCCCAGTACTTGAAAGATCTCATCCAGCACATTCCGTGTTTTTTGGAATTCTTTCGATTCCCTGGCTTTGGCAAAGCTTTTCTTGACATTCTTGTATTCTTCCTTAATGGTTTTTTCAATATTGGAGATGGTAACCCTTTCTCCGCGCATTTCCAGTTTTTGTGCTGCCGTTTCCGCTTTTGGGACAGTAATCCAAAGAATGATGTACAGTAAGCCGAACAAGCCGGTAGCCAGGGTAAGAATGACGAATAGCACGCGGAAAACCACGGGATCAATATTCATGTAAGCGCCAAGTCCACCACAAACCCCCCCAAAAATGGCATTGTCCGGGTCCCTGTATAATCGTTTTCGCTCGCGGGTCGTGTAATATACCCGCTTCTGGTCCTCCTCAAAATCATCTTCGTTGATCAGCTCTTCGGGCTCACCCATGATGCGGATGACCTCATTCACATCTTCCAGGGTGATAACCTCTTTCTTTTCACCGGTCATCTCCTGGAATATCTCGGCAATACGGGATTCTATGTCTTCCACTATCTCCTTTCCCCCTTCCCGGTCGCGAAAATGATTGATGATGGTTTCCAGGTAGGCATTTAACTTATCATATGCATCATCATCCAGGTTGAAGATGAAGCCGCTGAGGTTTATTTTTATTGTCTTTTTCATTTCAATAGGTTTTACTTATTCTTGATGATTGATTCCACCGCATGCACCAATTCGTCCCAGGATACATGCAATTCCCTGAGAAAATTTTCCCCGGCTTTAGTTAAAGAATAATATTTCCTGGGCGGTCCCTGGGTAGATTCCTCCCAGCGGTACTGCAGCAGTCCCGCGTTTTTTTGCCGGGTGAGCAACGGATATAAGGTGCCCTCAACCACGATGAGTTTTGCCTCTTTTAATTTATTGAGGATTTCCGTAGTATAGGCATCCCCCTGAGCCAGTATGGACAGGATGCAATATTCCAGGATCCCTTTTCTCATCTGGGCTTTGGCATTTTCAATGTTCATTTCTGATCCCATCTGTCTTGGTTTAACATTTTTAATAGTACTATAAAAAATATAGATGTTTTTAATGCAAAGATATAATATATTTTTAGAACTATGCAATACATAGTACTATAAATTTCAAATCAAGTTTGGTATTGCTCGCATATAATGCTGAATGTCAGAATTATACACCTTTGGCTTTTTTACTTATTTTTACAGAAAAGGTTTTATCGTGAAAGCGGAAGGCAATTTGCTGAAGATGCGGAGTGCATTGGATGACCCGGTGTCCTATCATTTGCCTGTAGGGTCGGCAGAGATCCATTTGAATGCCTTGCTGGGCAAACCGATCCGGGTGGAATACCAGCACCGGATCAACTGTATTCGTTGCGGACGGGAAACCAGCAAGTCTTTTGTCCAGGGTTATTGTTATCCCTGTTTTATCTCGGCCCCGGAAACCGATGCGTGTATCCTTCACCCGGAGCGTTGCAGGGCGCATGAAGGCATATCCAGGGATATGGAATGGTCGAAGCATCATTGCCTGATCGACCATTATGTTTACCTGGCTTTGTCCGGCGGACTCAAGGTGGGTGTAACCCGTCATAGCCAGGTGCCAACACGCTGGATCGACCAGGGGGCCCGGAAGGCAATCAGGATTGCACGGACCGCCAACCGTTATACGGCAGGATTAATTGAAGTTTTTCTGAAAAACCATATGAATGATAAGACCAACTGGAGGCATATGCTGACCAATCAATTGGCAACCGGTATCGATCTTCAAAAAGAAAGAAATAAGGTCCGGGCCCGGCTTCCGGAGGAATATGCAGACCTGTGGGTGGATGAGGATGAGATTCTTGAGATACATTATCCCGTACTGGAATATTCCTTGAAAGTTAAGTCTTTAAATTTCGACAAGGATAATGTTGTTGCAGGGCAACTGCAGGGCATAAAGGGTCAGTACCTTATCCTGGACGGTGGCAGGGTCATCAATATCAGGAAGTTTGGGGGCTACCGGGTGATCTTCGAAACTTAAAATACAGTGGCTTGTATTATGTTCTTATCTTTGTTGGACCTAATCAAGGTGTTCTCTCCATCATGAAAAAATTTTGTCTGTGCTTATTCCTGGCAGCCTTATTGTTCCCTTATTTACTGAAAGCCCAGGGTCCCGTACTTTCTGAATCCATTCCTTTGGATCAGGAGGTCAGCTATGGACAATTAGAAAATGGGCTGACTTATTATATCCGGGAAAATACCAAGCCCGAGAACAGGGCGCAATTGTGGCTGGTGGTTAATGCCGGTTCAATTCTGGAAAATGAAAATCAAAGAGGGCTGGCGCATTTCCTTGAACATATGGCTTTTAACGGAACCGAGAATTTTGAAAAGCAGGAACTTATCAATTACCTGGAGTCCATTGGCATGAAATTCGGTCCGGAGATCAATGCCTACACCAGTTTTGATGAGACGGTATATATGCTCCAGGTACCTACCGACAGTTTTCCGGTTATGAATACAGCTTTTCAAATACTGGAAGACTGGGCCCATGCCCTGAGCCTCGACCCTGAGGAGGTTGATAAGGAACGGGGGGTGGTGATCGAGGAATGGCGTTTGGGAAGAGGGGCCAACATGCGCATGCTGGATGAGCAATTACCTGTACTTTTCAAGGATTCAAGGTATGCCGAGCGTTTGCCTATTGGGAAAAAGGAAATTCTTGAGAATTTTGATCGCGATGTTCTGAAATCTTTTTATGAGGATTGGTACCGACCGGATCTGATGGCCGTCATTGCCGTGGGGGATTTTGATGAGCAATACATCGAAGCCAAGATCAAGGAACAATTTGGAAAACTTAAAAATCCTGAAGATCCGAGAAAGCGTATCGAGTACCCGGTACCCGGTCATGAGGAAACTCTTTTTGCCCTGGCAACCGACCCTGAAGCGACCAATACCATTATATCAATTTATTTCAAATCAGAAACCGACGAAACAAACAGTGTGGAAGATTACCGCAGGCTCTTAATGGAACGTTTGTTCACCCGCATGATCAATAGCCGCTTATATGAACTGCTTATACAACCCGATCCGCCCTTCCTGTTTGGCTTTATGACTTCCGGTAACTTTGTGCGTACCGTAAAAACCTATTCCATCAATGCCGGTGTTAAAGGAGACAAAATTCTATCCGGACTGGAAGCGGTTATGAAAGAAGTGATACGGGTCAGACAACATGGATTTACGGAAACAGAGCTGGCCAGGATAAAAACAGAGATGCTCCGGGATTTGCAAAATGCTTATGAAGAACGTGATAAAACCAGGTCGGCCAACTTCGCCAGGGAATACCGGGATCATTTCCTTGAGCAGGAACCGGCACCGGGTATAGCCTATGAATTTGAAACGGTCCGGCAGTTGCTCCCCGGGATCCGGCTCGAAGAGGTGAATGTCCTGGTGGATCGCTGGCTGACAGAAAACAACCGGGTTGTCGTGCTCAGTGCCCCGGAAAAGGAGGACCTGGAAATCCCCGGCGAGGAAGAAATGCTGGCTGTACTTCATGAGGTTCAACAAAAGGATATTGAACCCTATACCGACGAGCTTACGGACGAACCCCTGGTGGCATCCATTCCCGAACCTGCCGGGATCACTGCTGAGAATTATGATCCTGAACTGGATCTAACCATCCTGGAGCTTTCCAACGGGGTTAAAGTGTGGTTGAAGCCCACTGATTTCAAGAATGATGAGGTTGTTTTCACCGCATTCAGTCCGGGAGGTACTTCGTTAATGCCCGATACAGGGTTTGTCTCTGCCCGCGTTGCCGCCGATATTGTTTATCAGGCCGGTGCCGGTGCCTTCGATCAGAATGCCCTGAATAAAAAGCTTACCGGTAAGGTCGTGACGGTTTTCCCATACATAAGCAACCTTACCGAGGGTTTTACGGGAAATGCATCCATTCAGGATATGGAAACCATGTTCCAGTTAATTTATCTGTATATGACTGCTCCCAGGAAGGATCCGGCAGCCTTTTCCAGTTATCAAAACAGACTGAAAGGATTTATTGAAAACAGAAATGCCAACCCCGAACAAGCTTTTTACGATACGCTTATGGTCACACTGGCCCGCTACCATGCCAGGAGAAAACCATGGGATACCGCTGTACTGGATGAAATGCACCTGTCGACAGCCTATTCTTTCTATACCGATCGATTCGCTGATGCCGGTGATTTTACTTTCATTTTTGTAGGCAGCTTTAACATGGAAGAAATAAAGTCGCTTGTTAAGACCTACCTGGGTAGATTGCCATCCATTCACCGCCAGGAAAGCTGGAAGGACCATAACATCAGGCCCCCGGAAGGGGTGGTTGAAAAACAGGTATATAAAGGCATTGAACAAAAGAGCCAGGTTCGGATGGTTTTTCATGGCGACCTGACCTACGGCCGGCACCAACGTTATGCCCTAAATTCGCTGGCTAGTGTCTTGAGGATAAGGCTCCGGGAAGTGATCCGGGAAGACCAGGGCGGGACCTACGGGGTGGGGGTCAGTGCCTCGGCCAGCAAATACCCCAGGGAGACCTGCCGCCTGAATATTTCTTTCGGCTGTGATCCGGAACGGGTGGAAGAACTAAGCGGAATGGTTTTCAGCGTTCTGGATACTATCCGGAAGTTCGGGGCGGAAGAAAAATACATCAAAAAAGTCACAGAAGCGCAGAAACGCAGTTATGAGACCCAATTGAAGGAAAACGCCTTCTGGTTGAACTCACTGGAGCAGTATGCTTTCACCTCGAGGGATCCCAAATTGATATTGCAGTATCTTGAACTTGTCGATAGCCTGGATAAAAAATTGATCCAGCAAGCCGCCCAAAACTATATCGATTTCAACAACTATGTCAAAGTAGTCCTGTATCCGGTAAAGGAATAAGGTACGCGTTTCGGGTTAGGTGTTACAAACAGTATCTCGCGATACATAACATTTTTCCAATAATTCGAAATCCGCAATATTCATTTATATTCATTTTAAATTTCAACTGCCCGGACATGGTTTACGTATGATAGCATTAACTTAGCAATCAAGCCTCAAGTCTTTCGTCGTGAAAAAAACCGGTTCTGTTGTACATGTATTGTTGAGGATTGTTGTAGGCTGGCATTTGTTTTATGAAGGTCTGGTGAAACTTTTCCAGGCTGAATGGAGTGCCGGGAGTTACCTGGAAGGATCCTATGGATTTCTTTCGGATTTCTTCCACACCCTGGCCCGGGACCCCGTGTTGATATCCATTGTGGATTTTCTGAATATCTGGGGACTGATATTGATCGGTACGGCCCTAATGCTTGGAATGTTGATCCGTGTCGCGTCCCTGGCAGGAATACTGCTCTTGCTGACCTACTATTTTGCCTATCCGCCCTTTGGCACGTACAGTCAGCTGATCACCCTGCAAGGTCATTTCTGGATCGTCAACTGGCAATTGATCGAAGCGCTTTTACTTTTGCTTGTTTTCATCACCCGGCCTTCCGATTTCAGCATTCAGAATATACTGGTCGCATTCAGGAAGAAAAAAAAAGAGCAACAGCCGGTATCGGAGGAAATTGATAACATGAGCAGGAGAAGAGCATTGCTGAAGGGACTGGTTACCCTGCCTTTTTTTGGCGCAGTTGCCTATACTGCTTCGGCCCGGAATAAAGCAGGAAGCGTAGATGCCCTGGCCGGAGCCACGATTAAGGCGACAAGCTTCGATCTGGAGGATCTCGAGGGGATTTTACCGAATGGAAAAATCGGGGATCTGGAGATCAGCCGCCTGATACTGGGATGCAACCTGATCGGGGGCTGGGCCCATGCACGCGATTTACTTTACGTGGGGAACCTTTTCCGTCAATACAATACCGAGGCAAAGATATTCGAAACCCTGCAACTGTGTGAAAAAGCAGGGATCAATACCTGCAATATGGTGACCAACTACTTTCCGGTTTTCAATAAGTATCGGAAATATACCGGTAGTGAAATGCAGACCATTTGCCAGGTCTACATAAAGCCTGAAGAAAAAGATCCGTTTTTGCAATTAAAGGAAGCACGGGATTTCGGGACCACCAGCATGTACATCCAGGGTGCCTGCAGCGACAGACTGGTTCAGGACAACAGGATGGATCTCCTGTGGGAAGGGGTGGAATTTATTCGCGGCCAGGGAATGTTGGGGGGTGTGGGAGCGCATTCCGTACAAGTACCTCTTCGATTGCACCGGGCCGGACTGAAGCCGGATTATTGTTTTAAGACCATGCACCATGACAAGTATTGGTCGGCCCATCCCAGGGAATACCGGGAGGAATTTTCCGTAGACCGGGAAAGGTACCTGGATCACAACAAATTCCACGATAACCTCTTCGATGTATTTCCCGAACAGACCGTTGAGGCCTTCAGGGAGATCGATGTACCGCTTTTTGGATTTAAGGTGCTGGCTGCAGGCGCCATTCCCCCAGCGGAAGGATTTCGTTATGCTTTTGAAAAAGGCTCCGACTTTATTTGCGTTGGGATGTTCGACTTCCAGGTGGTGGAGAATGTGAATACTGCTATTGAGATCCTTAACGGTCCGCTTCCAAGGGAAAGGCCCTGGTATGCCTGAAACTGATTCAATAGAAAGATCACTGCTCCGGGACCGTAACATCTATATCATTTTCATGGTCACCCTTTTCGCGATCATGGGGGTTTCCAGCATCACTCCTGCTTTTCCACGAATAGTAGATCATTTCCAAATCAATTACACCCAGGTAGGTTTGCTCATAACCGTATTCACCCTACCCGGAATTATTTTTACCCCTTTCCTGGGCGTTTTTGCAGACCGGTACGGGCGCAAAACTATATTGTTTCCTGCTTTGCTCTTGTTTGGACTGGCCGGAGGGGCCTGTTATTTCAGTCCGGATTTCAATACCCTGCTCCTCTTCAGGTTTCTTCAGGGAACCGGGGCCGCATCCCTGGGAGCCCTGAATCTGACCCTGTTGGGAGACCTGTATACCGGTCACAGGCGGACCACCGCGATGGGTTATAATTCCAGTGTGCTGAGTGTTGGTACAGCCGGTTATCCGGCTATTGGCGGAGCCCTTGCCCTGGTCGGATGGAACTACCCGTTTCTGCTGCCCCTGCTGGGGGTACCCCTGGGGTTCATACTCCTTTTTGGCCTGAAGAATTCCAAGGTGAACAATCAACAGCATATAGGGGAGTATTTAAAGAATGCAGCAAAAAGTATGAGGAACACACGGATCATCGCCCTTTTTCTTCTGAATGTCCTCACTTTCATTGTTTTATACGGGGCCTTCCTCACCTTCCTGCCCAAATTGATGGAGGATCACTTTGCATCGAGCAGTTTTGTGATCGGTCTGATCATGACAGGCTCTTCCATTTTTACGGCACTGACTTCTTTCCAGCTCGGACGACTGATACGATGGTTCGGAAGCAAAAGATTGCTGCTGATCAGTTATGGATTTTATGTTATATCCCTGGTTCTGATACCTTTCATGCCCGGACCGTGGTATCTATTGATACCCGCTGTTTTTTTCGGTATGGCCCAGGGAACGAACATACCGAATATCCAAAATTTACTGGTAAGCTTTGCGCCCATGCATTACCGGGCTGCCTTCATGTCTGTTAACGGGATGATCCTGCGCTTGGGTCAAACCCTGGGACCCCTCCTGGCTGGGTTTTTCTTTATACTGGGAGGCATTGTTGGCGTTTTCTTCGGGGGGGCATTCGTGGTTCTCATCATGGTCATCGTAGTACTGACCACCCTGGAACATTAAACACAGGATCAAGGAACAGATAATAGAGAACAGGGAACAAAAATCCCGGCCGAAACGACCGGAACCGTAGTTTGCTCCCCAGGAAGGACTCGAACCTTCGACCCACGGATTAACAGTCCGTTGCTCTAACCAACTGAGCTACTGAGGAATAAATACGTCAGCAAATCAATACTTTTTTTCCAAACAGTCCGTTGCTCTAATCCCGAAAAACACAGAATCTTCGATTCTGAATGTTTTTCGAGGATACTCGATTTTCTAGGCAAATCTGCAGATTTGCAGAAAATCGGGACCAACTGAGCTACTGAGGGAAAATGTTAAAAAACGAGGTTTTTACACTCGAAAGCCCCCATTAAAATTGCCCTGCGAAAATAATAGGATTTGAGTAAATAAACAATATCTTTAAGATTTATTTGAATTACGCGAGCGCGTTCCCCGTAGCTTTGCCGCGGGGTAAGCGAGCACCATTAAAATAAACAATGAATCGATGATTGGCTCCGCCGAGCTAAAAGTTTATCGCGGCTTGCCGCGAGGAGAGTCAATTCAGTTTAAGCACCAAATACCGGTCTTTCGGAACGTTTATCCTTCAAAAAATCTTTTTTGGACATGGCCAAGGTACTTGGAATCGGAAATGCCCTGGTAGACATCATCATTCAATTGGAAAGTGACGAGATGTTAAAGGAGCATGCGCTTGAGAAAGCGTCCATGCAGCTGGTTACACTGGAATTATCTTCACAATTGCTGGTAAGAACCCTTGGATTAAAGCGGAGCAAGGCAACAGGAGGTTCTGCGGCAAACACCATTCACGGTCTGGCCCGTTTGGGTATTGATACCGGCTTTATCGGTAAGATTGGAAAGGACGAACTGGGTGATTTTTTCAGGAAAGACATGAAAAGCAAGGGGATAAAACCCTATTTGTTCTACAGTATGGAAGAAACGGGAAGAGCGGTCACTTTGGTGAGCCCCGACTCGGAACGTACCTTTGGCACTTACCTGGGAGCAGCCATTGAGCTGGCTTCCGAGGATCTGGATCAGGATCTTTTCAAAAATTATGATTTCATGCATCTTGAAGGTTACCTGGTTCAAAATACCGGGTTGTTGCATAAAGCCCTCCGTCTGGCCAAACACAGTGATCTCCGGATATCATTGGACCTTGCTTCCTATAACATCGTTGCTGCCAACGTGTCCATCCTCAAGGAGGTTCTTACCGATTATGTGGATGTAGTCTTTGCCAATGAGGATGAAGCAAAAGCCTTAACCGGTAAAGAACCCGAAGAGGCCCTGGCTGAACTCAATAAGCTGACGGATATCGCGGTGGTTAAGCTGGGGTCGCAAGGCTCGCTGGTTATGCAGGACGATAAGCTGATGGGTATTGATCCTATAAGAGTGGAAGCCCTGGACACGACAGGTGCCGGTGATCTTTATGCATCCGGGTTCATCTTTGGCCTTCTGAAAGACTTGCCCCTTGAAAGCTGTGGACGAATCGGCTCCATTCTGGGAGGGAAGATAATAGAAGTTATGGGTGCCAAGATGGATGATGAACACTGGGAGGATGCAATACAATTGATCAAAGAATCGACCTATCCGAGGTTTTAAAATTCCTGATACTTTCAGGATTTGAACAACCCGTGTAATTCCGCGTTGATCTTATCGATCACCTGGCTCAGGTGTTCTGAGTTCACCGGGAAATCATAGTTGTCGGCGTCTATGATCAACAACTTCCCGAGGTTATAGGATTCAACCCAGGCTTCATATCTTTCGTTGAGCCTTTTCAGGTAATCCAGGCGGATGGATGATTCATATTTCCTGCCCCTTTGTTGAATCTGTTCCACCAGGGTCGGGATGCTTGCGCGCAAATAAATGATCAGGTCCGGGGGATCGATCAGAGAGGAGGTCATTTGGAAGAGGGTGAAATAATTCTCGAAGTCGCGTGTTGACATCAGTCCCATGGAATGGAGGTTTGGGGCGAATATATAGGCGTCTTCATAGATGGTACGATCCTGGATAACGTCTTTTTCCTGTTTACGGATGTCCAGTATGTTATTAAAGCGCGTATTGAGAAAATATATCTGCAGGTTGAATGCCCATCGCTGCATATCCTGGTAAAAATCGTTGAGATAAGGATTGTCTTCTACATCTTCATAATTGGGTTCCCATCCGTAATGCTTGGCGAGTAATCCGGTGAGCGTTGTTTTTCCGGAACCGATGTTTCCTGCGATGGCAATATGCATTATCCGAATATTTTTTTAAATGATTACGAATGTACAAAAATTAATGAAACCCGATGAACCGGGAACTTACTCAGACCGGTACAGGATGATCTCCCTTTCGGAACCCACAAAATAAACATCTCCCTGAACCTGGCAGGAATATATTGAATCAACCGGGGGAATGGTCTCTATCCGCGTTTGATAGTTGGACAGGTTCATTGTATTTAGCTTGCTTCCATTGAATTGAATTATTTGCTTTTCCGTGACCTGGAATATCCGGTCCCGGAGGTCGAAGGGAAGGGTCAGATTATAGGTGCCAAAACGGTCAAATACAAGAATACCTTTTTCCAGATCACCCAGGTATAAATTCTGATTTCTTTCGCACATCATAAGCTGTGATCCTTTGCGGCCCATGAGTTGGGTCAGGACCATACTTTCATGTCTGCGATTCAGGTTGGCATCAAAATACACGATCTTGTCCGAAAGATCATCCAGCACCCAGAAGCCGCCCTGCTCGGAAGTACAGATTGCTCCCACGTCAAATATGCCCAGGTCATCAAGATTCAGGGGTGCCCCCAGGGGCGAAAGAAAATTATCAAGGAAAACCAGCTGATTGAAATCGGGATAAAAAACCAGTATTTTCAAAGGATTGGAAACATCTATGTAACCGGGCCTCCCCAAAAGATCGTTGCTGTAAACTCCGACCTTTTCCAATTCCTTATTCAATTTAACGACCTGGTTATGGTCAAGCAGGTAAAGATTTCTCAGATGGTCGGTGTAGAAATGTCTTCCGGAGAATCCAAGACGTTCAAGTTCGGTAAAACCGGGCTGTAAAATGGCAAGCCATAATATGAGCATTATTTTAATGAGCAAGGCAGTCAGCGTTTTAGATTCCCGATGATTAGATTGAGTTCTTCAATATATTTTCTTTCGTTCGAAAGACGGGGCATTTTGTTTTGTCCTCCCAGCTTGCCCTTATAATTAAACCAGTCGTAAAAGGTGCCCGGCGGCACATTTCGAACCGTGGGCTTTTCCAGGGTAATGTTCTTGTACCGCTTAGCCTCATAATCTGAATTTAATGAACAAAGTGCAATATCCAGGGTATTGGTAAAATAATCCAGATCTTCGGGTTCCTTTTCAAATTCTATGAGCCATTCATGGGAACCCTTATGTTCCCGGTCCATATAAATTGGGGCAGCGGTATATTCATTGATGATGGCCCCGGTTTTGTCGCAGGCCACTTTGAGCGCTTTTTCTGCATTGTCGATGATCACTTCTTCTCCAAAGGCATTGATAAAATGTTTGGTGCGTCCGGAGATCTTAATTTTATGCGGGAAGGTTGAGGAAAAGATTACTGTATCGCCGATAAGATATCGCCATAGTCCTGAGTTGGTTGAGATAACCAGTGCATAATTAACACCCGGCTCCACTTCCCCGATAGAAAGAACGGCCGGATTCTCTTTATCAAATTGATCCATGGGTATGAACTCATAAAATACACCGTAATCCAGCATCAAAAGCATATCATCCCGGTCCGGTTCATCCTGAATTCCAAAAAACCCTTCGGAAGCATTGTAGGTTTCCATGTAATTCATCCTGGGTGTGGGGATCAATTCTTCAAATTGTTTCCGATAGGGCTTAAAGCTGACCCCGCCATGGGTAAACAGTTCCAGGTTGGGCCAAATCTCCAGCAGGTTATTTTCACCGGTATGTTTGAGGATATGTTTGATCAATACCAGGTTCCAGGAGGGTACCCCTGCAATATTGGTTACATTTTCCTTGACCGTGGTCTTGGTATAGACTTCCAGTTTTTCCTCCCACCGGTCGAGCAGGGCAATTTCCTGGCTCGGGGTCCTGATAAAATCGGCCCAAAAGGGTAGATTCTCAATATAGATAGCCGATAAATCACCATAAAAAGCCTCGTTGCTGAATTGGCTGATCTGATGACTTCCTCCCAGGGTCAGGCCTTTTCCCTTAAAGATACCTGTGTTGGGATGATTATGGGTATAGAGCGCCAGGATATCCTTTCCTCCCCGGAAATGACAATCTTCAAGCGCCTCCCTGGAAACCGGGAGGAACTTGCTCTTATCACTGGTTGTTCCGGATGATTTGGCAAACCATTTAATCTCGCTGGGCCAGAGTATATTTTTCTCACCATTCAGAAGCCGCTGTATGTATGGTTTTAAGTCGTCGTAGCTGTGGAGCGGAACTTTTTCCTGAAATTCCCGGATGCTGGTAATATTTTCAAAATCATACTTTGCCCCGAATTCTGTATGTTGTGCTTCCTGGACCAGCTTAAATAAGGTTTCCCGCTGTACATTGAAGGGGTACTTCCTGAACAGATCAATCTGATGGAGTCTCTTGACATTGAACCAGGTTATTATAGAATTGATGATGGGCATTGCTCCTCCGGTAAAAGGGTTTCTAATAATCAGACCATCAGCATGGCATCCCCGTATGTGCCGAAACGGTATTTTTCCTTTATAGCGACGCGGTAAGTTTCCATCAGGGTATCATATCCGGCAAATGCTGCAACCATCATCAGCAGGGTAGAATAAGGAAGATGAAAATTGCTTACCATTTTCGTCGGAACGTGGAATTCATAGGGTGGAAAAATAAACTTATTCGTCCAGCCATTATAAGGATTTAAAAATCCTTCCGTGGATACTGAGCTTTCAAGGGTACGCAAAACCGTTGTTCCCACCGCACAGATCTCCTTCCGGTTGTTTTTTGCTTGATTCACTATTCTTGCAGCCTCATCAGGAATGATGATCCGTTCGGAATCCATCTTGTGTTTGGTGAGGTCCTCAACATCCACGGTCCTGAAATTTCCCAGTCCTACGTGGAGGGTAATGAAAGCAAATTGTAAGCCTTTAATTTCCAGTCTTTTCAGAAGATGTTTGGAAAAATGCATACCCGCGGTTGGAGCAGCAACCGCTCCTTCGTGCTTCGCGTAAACAGTCTGATAACGCTCACGGTCCTCGGGTTCCACATTTCTCTTGATGAATTTTGGCAGAGGGGTCTCGCCAAGCTTATAGAGCGTTTTTTTAAAGTCTTCATAATCCCCGTCAAAAAGAAAGCGCAGGGTTCTTCCCCTGGAGGTGGTATTATCGATGACTTCAGCGACCAATCCGTTGTCTTCGCCAAAATACAATTTATTCCCAATGCGGATTTTTCTGGCCGGGTCGACCAATACATCCCAAAGACGCTGCTCACGGTTTAACTCCCGAAGCAAAAAGACCTCAATTTCGGCACCGGTCTTTTCTTTATTACCATAAAGCCTGGCCGGAAAAACTTTTGTGTTGTTGAAGACCATAACGTCCCCGTCATTAAAATAATCTATGATGTCCTTGAAGATCTTGTGTTCAATTTTACCCGAGTCCCGGTGCAAAACCATCAATTTGGATTCATCGCGGTTCCTGGCGGGATATTTGGCAATAAGTTCTTCCGGTAAATGGTATTTGAATTGGGACAGCTTCATGGGTAGACTTTTTTGAGTTCGCTTATACGTAAAAAACTGTTGATGGTTACAATTGTTTTAATAAATCCTCAAATTTTTCTATACTATATGCTGTATCTACCATATATGGCCCGATACGGGTACGTCTGAGGGAATCAAGATAAGCTCCTGAATTCACACGGACACCCAGGTCCCGTGCCAGACCGCGTATATAGGTCCCCTTACTGCATCTGATCCGCAGCTTAAGTAGGGGGGGAGTATAATGGATCATTTCCAATTCATGTATGGTGACCTTATTTTCTTTGATGGTCACTTGGCTTCCTTCGCGGGCATATTTATAGGCTCTTTTCCCTTTCATTTTTTTTGCTGAAAAAACAGGCGGAACCTGGAGTATTTCTCCTCTGAAATCGCCCAGGGCTTCTGTAATGACTTTCTCATCAATATGCCCGAAGGGGTAGCTTGCATCAAATTCGGTTTCAAGATCCAGGGAAGGGGTGGTTTTTCCAAAACGGATTCCCGCCAGGTATTCCTTATCATATTCCTGGTAGGATTGAAGTTCCTTGGTCTTTTTACCCGTGCACAGGACCATCAAACCGGTAGCGAGGGGATCCAGGGTTCCGGCATGGCCGACTTTTATCTTTTCCAGGGCGAAGTGTTTTTTTAAGAGCCAACGTATCTTATTTACAACGTCGAATGAGGTCCATCCTGTTGGTTTATCGATAAGGATACAACCTCCTTCCAAACAATCTTGCCCGGATCTAAACATTTCCATATTCTATGGATCCCGCGATGAGTGAAGCAATACCAATGACCGAACAGTAGAGCGCGAACCAGGTCAATTTTCCTCTTTGCACCAGGCGGATCATCCATTTACAGGCCAATAGGCCCGATACAAAGGCTGCAAGGAACCCGGTGACCAGTGCTGCCATGGAAATTTCTGCTCTTGCTGTTTTTGCCGAGAGATCGGCCAAATCCAGGATATTGGCCGCCAAAATAGGTACCAGCACCATAAGAAAAGAAAACCTGGCTGCTTCCTTGCGGTCATTGCCCATATTCAGGCTGGTTGCAATGGTCGCTCCACTGCGCGAGATCCCCGGTATTACCGCAGCAGCCTGCGCAATCCCAATGATGAAAGCATCCTGGAAGTTAATTTTCCGATAACCTCTTTTCGTAATGTAGGTGCTGAAAAGTAATGCTGCCGTTACCAGGAGCATGGATCCCACGAGGATGATATTACCGGAAAACAGTGCCCTGACCTGGTCTTCCAGGAATAAACCGATAATTCCTACAGGGATCATGGATATTAGAATCTTGATCAAATATTGGGTTTCCTGGTTCCATTGAAAGCGGATACTTTCACGTGCCAGCTTTCCCAGGTCTTTTGCAAAAACCACGATAATACTGAGCAAGGTGGCCCCGTGCACCAGTATAGAAAAAGTGGCATTATCTTTTGTTTCGACATCCAGCAGGACCTTGCCTAATTCAAGGTGTCCGCTGGAGCTTACCGGCAGGAATTCTGTTAATCCCTGGATCAATCCAAGAATAAGGGCTTCAAACCACTCCATAAAAAAGGGAGATTGTATCAATTGATCAGGCTTCCGGCCTGGGCTTCTTCATGATGGCCCAAATCTCGAAAACAAAACCAATCAGTACGATGATGGGGGCCAGTGTGATTCGTCTGAAACTGAAAATCTTTTCGTTGAATTCACTTGGATCTTCTGCTTTACCGCCGATCATCAGGACAAATCCCAGAACGATTATGGCAAAACCAATGAGCAGGAGTTTATAGTTTTCCTTCCCCAGTGCAAATTTTGGTTTGTTACTTTCCGTTTTTTTGTTGGCCATGTTTCTTTGTTTTATTCGTATAACTCGTCCTTTTGCAAGCGCAGGTACCGGTTCACTGCAAAAAAGGTGGATATCCAGGAGATTAGAATCCCAGCTATAATGATGGAACCGAACAGTATGACAAGAATTTCAACATCCTGAAAGTTCAGTACTTCCCTGAATTCCTGTTGGATATAATAGATGCCGCCGGTTAAAAGACCGATGGCGATCAGTGCCCCATAGACCCCGTGCAATGCACTTCGCAGCAAAAAGGGTCGCCGGATGAATGCTTTTGTTGCGCCCACAAGCTGCATGGTCTTGATGATGAATCGCTTTGAATAAACCGACAGCCTGATGGTATTATTGATCAGGGCCGCTACGATCAGGAACATCAATAGGGAGAAACCCAGGAGGATCAAGCTGATCTTGCGAACATTTTCATTGATAAGATGGATCAGGGATTCCTGGTAGTAAAGTTCTTTGACCTGCTCTTTTACCGCGAGTTCGTTTTGGATCATGTTAATGCTGTCGGGATTGGCGTAGGCTGCATGCAATTTGACCTCGATGGACGGAAGCAGGGGATTATAGCCCAGGAACTCGAGAAAATCTTCTCCCAGTTCTTTCTGTAATTCTGCTGCAGCTTCCTCGGCCGAGATATATTCTGTAGTCTTTACATAACTGCTTGCATCCAGATTTTTCTGGAGCCTGATGATATCCACTTCTTTGACCTGTTCTTTAAGTATGACGGAAAAACCTATATTCTCCTTGACATGATCCGATATTTTTTTTGCATTCAGCATTAACAATCCAACCAGTCCAAGCAAAAGCAACACCAGGGAAATGGATATGATGGCGGTGACGTAGGAACTCCGCAGTCTGAACGAGTTGATCCTTGCTTTTTTTCTTTTCATCCCGGCAAAACTGGAAGGCAAAGATAATAAAACTGTACTTTAATTCACTTGTTGTAGCCGCGGTAAACGAGGTTAAGCTTATTCTACAAAGGTGATCCAATTGAATTTGTCGGGTTTGTCCCCGTACTGGATGGCCGTAAGTTCATTGTAGAGTTTTACAGATACAAGACCGGGCTCTCCGTCCTCGGAATAAACATAAACTTTGTTGGTCTGGGGATCGAAGATCTTACCTATGGGACTGATAACGGCAGCAGTACCACAGGCTCCTGCTTCTAAAAAAGTGTCCAGCTCCTCAACCGGTACAGGTCTTTTATCAACCTTTAGTCCCATATCAATTGTCAGTTGCTGCAGACTTTTATTGGTAACGGATGGCAAAATGGTATGCGAGTCGGGCGTGATGTAGCTATTGTCCTTGATACCAAAAAAGTTCGCCGGACCACACTCATCAATATATTTTTTTTCTTTGGCATCCAGATATATGACGCTGGCATAACCATGTTCATGGCTTTTTGCAAGGGATTGGAGGCTGGCCGCGTAATTACCACCTACCTTAATACTACCGGTTCCCAGCGGGGCGGCCCTGTCAAAGTCACGGCAAATCATCATATTCACCGGTTTGAATCCTTCTTTGAAATAGGGCCCGACCGGGGTTACAAAAACCATGAATAGATATTCCTTTGCAGGTTTGACACCCACTTCGGCCCCGGTACCGATAAGCAGGGGCCTGATATACAGGGAGGCGCCGGTACCGTATGGCGGAAGGTACGACAGGTTTTCCTTTACCGCGGTCATAATGGCTTCCTTAAACAGTTCAGACGGTACTTCAGCCATCATGATGCCATGAGCACTGGAACGAAGCCTTTTCGCATTTTCCTCCCAACGAAATATCCTTACTTTTCCATCCTTGCCCCGGTAGGCTTTCATACCTTCAAAAGCTTCCTGTCCATAGTGCAGGCAGGTAGCTGCAATGTGAATATTGATGTATTCGGAATCGGTCGTTTCCAGGGGTCCCCATTTTCCGTCGCGGTAATAGCTTCTTACATTTTTGTCGGTTGGAGAATAGGCGAAAGGCAGATTTTTCCAGTCGATGTTTCTCATAACATTTGAATTTGACCTATCAAAATTAGCGATATAAAAGAGAAAGACCAACCAGCAAAAGATGTTGTTCAATCATGTCGTGAATTCGTCCTGAAGCCGTTTAATCTGCTCTTTCTTATCTACTTCCTGCAATTTTTTGGCGGTTTCCGTATAGAAGGAATGTTGTTCAAGAAGAAGGATCTGTTTATTCTTCCAGTCCTTAAGTGATTTGACGTTATTCAGGGCACTCTCCTCATCGTATAGTTTCCTGACCATGGTAATGTAATCGACCCGGCCCATGTAATCCATGATGGCATCACAGAGGATTCTTTCAAGCCTGTCGCGGGGTTGCAGGGGAAATTCGGTGGCCCTGATCAAATCACAGACCCGTTCAATCTGATCTTCAGTATATTTATACTCGGGCAAGAGCTCCCTCGCGAAATGAGCGGAATGTTCTTCATGCCGGTCGTAACCGGTTAGATAACCAATATCCTGTAACAGGGCTGCAGTTCGAATGATCAGCATCTCTTCAATATTTACTCCCTCAGCCCGGGCTATCAATTCAGCTTGCAGGTAGACGTGGGAAATATATTGCGCATCATGGAAAACATATTCTGCAGGAAGCTCTTCTTCGATAGAATCGAAAACAACCTCTTCCAGGTCCAGTATCCTGAGCAATTGCAATTGAAGGTGGAAATTTTTGTTCGGAACACCTTTCAGGTCGAGCGACAGCTCCGGGCGAATATTATCTACAAAGTACATGTCAATATCCCCTTTGTATTTCACGGGCATTCTTCCCCTGTAGGTACAGATAAAGAAATCCTTTACCAGTTCATAGGTGGTTCCCGAGATGTTTATCTTCCCGGGCTCACTGGATGATTCCATCCTGCTGGCTGTATTGACGGAATCTCCCCATATATCATAGGATAGTTTTTTTTGGCCTACCACGCCTGCAATAATTGCACCGGTGTGAATGCCTATCCTGAGATCCCAAATATCAGTCTTCAATTCTTTAAGTTCGTGCATGTAATGTTGCATTTCTATGGCTGCCAGGACCACTTCGACCGGATTGGTCCTGTTCTTGATAGGAATCCCCCCTGCAGCCATATAAGCATCGCCGATCGTCTTTATCTTCTCAATGTTGTATTTTTCCACCACGGAATCGAAATGAAAATAGAAACGATCCAACTCATCGATCAGGCGTTCCGGGTTCATGGATTCGGCAATACGTGTAAATCCTTGTATGTCAGCAAAAAGAACCGTGGCCATATTGTACTTTTGGGATTTGGCCCTGCCTGTTTTCTTCAGTTCATCTGCAGTTCCTTTAGGAAGGATATTGGCAAGTAATTTTTCAGAGCGTTCTTTTTCCCTGCGAAGTTCCCGGGTGCGTTCATTAATAATTTGTTCCAGGTGGGTTTTCTCGCGGACCAGTTTGTAGGATCGCCATTTAAAGAAAAAGATGATCAAGGCGGTCACAGCCAGAATAAGTATAATAATGGCCCAGGTGGTCCTGTAAAATGGCGCATTGATCTGAAAACTGTAACAATCCGTGTCAGCAGGATATCCATTGATATCTATGGACCGGACCTTAAAGACATACTGACCGGGGGACAGGTTACTGTATGATTTCAGGTGGTCCGGTGCTGGTTCGGACCACTGGTCTTCAAATCCCTCCAGCTTGGTTTGAAAAAACTGCTTTTCTTTCTCAATATAATTGGTTGCAATGAACTCAAAGCGGATGTTCCGGCAGGAGGCGGGATATTTCGTGACCTTTTCTGTGCAATCAGGTTTAAAACGCTCGATGGTTTCGTATTCCGGATGTTCGGGATAAATTTGTGTAATGATGGTCCGGATGTTAGGACGATATTCTTTTGTATGGTTCATATCGAACCTGATAATGCTGTTGTGTCCGCCGAACCAGATCAAGCCTTCCTTATCAGGATAAATCGTGTGTATGGTGTGATCCAGCAGTCGCCTGTAGTTCAGTTGGTGCATCAGGTATGAATCAGAACCGTCATAGGATGCCAGCAAATATTCTTTCTTATCCGTATGAATATAGTTTTTCATGATCCAGAGGTTGAGTTGCGGATCTTCCACAATGGGTGAAAGCCAGCATTCCTCTTCTTCATAATCAAAGCGGCTAAATTGTTCAGGAGCAAAGCTATCCTGATCTTCATCGTAATAATAGGTCCCATTTGAAGTGCTGAACAATAATCCTTTGGATGTTTGATAAATGCGTACGAGATGATCAGACTTATCCGGATCCCCGGGAAGTTCGACCGGTTCAAACACTACATCCTTCATCTCCAAACCCGAGATCTTTGCCCTGAATATCCCCTGGAACCGGGTGCTGACCCATAAGATTCCCGATTCGGATTCTCCCACAGAGGTGATGATAGCGGTTAGTTTCCCCAGTTTTTCAGGCACTTCCCATCTGCCATTTTGATACCGCGTATAAGACGGGCCGTTGTTACACCCCAGGTATACAAGCTGCGGAATGTAAGCCGATCGCTTGATGAATGAAACCGCGATATCCTTTCTTATTAAAGCAGGTTCTTCTGTGATATCATAAAGTCCGTTTGCTGAGGCAAGCAATAATCGATCGTTGTATGCTTCCAAATCATAACAGGGTCCTTCAATTTCTTTTAACCGCTCAAAACGATCGTTTTGTATACTGGTCCGGCTGCTGAAATCAATAGCTTTCAGGCGGGACACTCCTTCTGAGCTTGCCACATACAATGAGCCCCTGAAACGGACCATATCATTAACCCTGCCGTTTTGTACATTGTCTTTTCTGAAAAAGGTGAAAGCAGAGGGATATTCCACAATGGATACCGCATCCTGGTGAATGGCCCATATTAGCCCATTTTGATTGAAATAGAAATCACTAATGCCCGGGGCAGCCAAGCCGTTACTCGGATCCAAATGAATCAGCGGATTCAGTGTTGAATCGGTTATGATCAAACCAAAGGACCGAGTACCGATCAAAAAAGAACCATCCCACAAATGATCTGAAACACGGTATTCATCAATGGAAAGAAAGGCATCTGCAGGACTTTCGTATTTACGTGGATTCCCTCCCTGGTCAACAATATAAAAGCCGTCCTCATTTGCCGTTTTGATAAGGTATCCATTACGGTAGGGATGGATATTCAATATCTCCTCATCCGCAAAGGACTTTCCCCATGAAATGCTTCTAAAATTGCCATCAATGAGTTTATGGAGGGCCTGACCGGAGAGTTTTACAAAGAGCTCACCATCACAGGGGTACATATTCATTTGCCCGGTGCCGGAGTTTTGAAGCCGCACATCTTTGCCGTTGTATACAAACAATCCCTTGTCACTCAGAATATAAACCAGGCTATCCTGAAAAAAAATCTGACGGATGTTGCCCCATTTCGTCCCAGGAGCCAATTCTTTGAGATAGAGACTTCCATCAGGTTTTATATTCAAAATGCCCAGCAGCTCCTGTCCACCGGCCCAGATATTGTCACCGGGTCCCTTTGCCAGGCAAATTCTGCCTTTCATGGCCAAAGTACTCCAGTGCGTACCATTGTAACGAATAATACCATCCTGAACACCAAAATAGAGAAAACCGTAATCATCCTGCAGAAAATCTGTAATGGAAGGGTGAAAATTATAATAACCGGGTTGTACAGAAAGGCAATATGGTGCTCCGTGTTCAGGTGTTACATTTGCATGAATGGGTTGTAATAACAGCATGGGAGCGAGAAGCAGACAAAAAAAAATCCCCGATGTTTTACGCGTTTTGAGAATAAAATTCATAAATTGGGATTTTGATCCAGACCTTCAGCCATGCTCAAAATTAAGTAATTAATATTATTTAAGATACATAAACCCGGAGATATGGAAAAAAACAGAAGACCCATCATGGTTACATGGGATTTTTCAGAAGTTGCAGAATATGCTGCAGCACATGCCGCACAACTTGCCAAGAAACTAAATACAGACTACGGCTTATTGCATATTGTCAAGAAAGAAAAGGAAATCCCTGTTGTTAAGCAGAAAATGGCACCATATATTGCAAAGCTCACTGAAAAACATGGTATCAAACCCCTGGAATTTATTCGGGAAGGTAGCATATTTACCACCATCAGTGAGGTTGCTGCCGAAGAAAGAGCCGAACTTATTATCATGGGGACCCATGGTATTAAAGGCATGCAGAAACTAACCGGTAGCTGGGCCCTGAAAGTCATCGCCAAAACAAAACCACCCTTTATCGTAGTACAAAAACCTCCTGAGAAAGAGAGCATTGAGACCGTTGTTGTTCCCATTGATTTTAAAAAGGAAAATAAAGAAAAGACCTCCTGGTTGTATTTTCTACATAATCTTTACAAGCCCAAATTTTATTTGTTTAAGACCAGGGTTCATGACAAAACCTTTGTGAAAGGTCTGAATTCCAATATGGTTTTCATTAAAAAATTCATGGACACCAATGACCTGGTCTACGAAGAAATATTGGCCCCCGGGAAGAAAGATCATGCCCATGAGGCCGTTGAATTTGCCAAGGAAAAAGATACCGATCTGATGCTGGTTTCCACTACAAAGGATATCGGACTTACAGATTATGTTTTGGGTGCATCGGAACAGTATATCCTGGCTAATCCTCATGAGATACCGGTGATGTGTTTTAATCCGAAAAAAACCAAGAAATCCGGTGGATTTAGTGCTACGGGAGGTTGATGCAACTCATTTTCGCCACTCAGAATCCACACAAGCTCAAAGAGATCAACAGCTTGCTTAAAGGCAAGTTCATTGTAAAAGGTCTCTCCGATCTGAATTGGGACGAGGAACTGCCGGAACACCATCAAACCCTGGAAGAAAATGCAATCCAGAAGGCCAGGGAGGTGTTTACTCATACCCGTCAGCCTTGTTTTTCGGATGATACCGGACTTGAAGTTGATGTTTTAAAAGGCGCCCCCGGGGTCTATTCTGCCAGGTTCGCGCTTCGGGGCGGCGAACTGCTTAAGGGGGAAGATATCTCCACTGCCAATATCATAAAATTACTGGGATTGATGCAAGGTGCACGAAACCGGTCGGCGCAGTTTCGGACGGTAATTGCCCTGGTGACTTCCAGGGGAGAAAGAATGTTTGAAGGAACGGTCCGGGGACGAATACTGGATGCTCCCCGGGGTGAACAAGGATTTGGATATGACCCGGTTTTTTTACCTGAAGGGCATCAAAAAAGTTTTGCCGAAATGCCGCTGTCAGAGAAGAATAAAATAAGCCACAGGGCCCGGGCGCTTCACAGACTGGTTGATTTTTTGATAGATGAGGGGCAAGAACTTCTGTAATAAAGCCTGATATTTTACCGTTAGATTGAATTGAATCTGCACGCGATGTTCTGTTTAAAAGCTTGTTTCCTGATCCTTGCTGTCTTATTAACCCTTCAGGTGGAAGCACAAATTCCCCTGGGAGCCTGGAGAACCCATTTACCCTATAACTCCGGTCAACAAGTTGCCATTACCTCCGAACGGGTTTACTGCCTCACGAAGGGGGGCATATTTTATTATCATAAAGAAGATCAGACCGTTAACAGGTTCAGTAAGATTCAGGGATTGTCCGACCTGGACCCCACCGCCATCGCTTTTAGTGAAAGCAATAATGTTTTGATGATTGGTTATGAGAACGGGAACCTGGATATCATTGAAGAAAATCAGGTTAGAAATCTTACCGATATTAAAAGGAAACGTATCCCGGGTTCGAAGAGGATCAATGACTTCCTTTTCATTGGAGAAGTGGCCTATCTTTCAACAGGATTTGGTATTGTAGTTGTCGATATTCCGCGAAGTGAAATCCGGGAGACCTATTACCCGGGGGCCAACGGATCCCAGATTTATATCAATAAAATGGAATTCGACGGACAATACCTTTTTGCAGCTTCGGAACAAGGTATATATTTTGCCGATATCAATTCTCCCAACCTGATTGATTTTAACAACTGGTCGCTCATCGATTGGATCCCGGACCCCTTTCGCGAATATCATACCATTGCCTATTTCGAAGATATTTTATACACGGCGAGCCGCTTTGGAAATGTCGACAGCCTTTATGCCATTACCCTTTCCGGCTGGTCCTATGCTGAGGGTCTGCGTGAATCCACATTGATGAGATCCCTGGAAAGCTACAATGAACAATTGATCACTGCCAGTCAGTTCAGTACGGATGTTTATGACCAGAATCTCAATAATACACGGCATTTTTCAACGCCCCATCCCAATCATGCATTGATTGATAAAGACGGGACCATCTGGATCGCTGATGAGCAGTCAGGATTGGTCAAGAACCGGGAATCATGGTATAAGGAAGAAATCGCTCCCAAAGGACCCTCCGGGAACAGCGCCCTGGCTATGGATTCAAAAGATGGATACATTTATACCGTTAAGGGAGGATATAACCCATCTTTCGGTAATCTCTACAAGAGTGCAGAGTGGTTTGTTTTTCATGAAGAACAATGGACCAATTACAATGCAGAAAATTATCAGGATCTCGTGGATGTGGTGATCGATTCTTCCGATCCGGCTCATTTGTTTTTTGCCTCCTGGGGATACGGGGTTTTGGAAGTACAGGATAATGAACTGGTCCAGGTATATAATGAAGACAATAGTCCCCTGGTCTCCTCCATCACCGGGGAACCTTACACCAGGATCGGAGGCATCAGGTTTGATGACGAAGGCAGACTGTGGGTTGCCAACAGTTCAGGACGGGGTTCCTTGCATGTGCTTAAAAAGGACGGTAGCTGGAAAAGCTTTGACTTTGATATGTCCTTGCCCGGTAACAGGATAAGCCAGGTGATCGTTACCCGGAGCGGTCAGAAATGGTCCGTACTTCCCAGGGGCAACGGTATCTGGGTATTTGATGATCAGGGAACCATTGACAATGATGACGACGACCTGTACACCCAGTTGTTGTTGGAGGATATTAACGGAAAAAGCATTACACGCGATGTATATTGCCTGGCACAGGATCTGGATGGGATCATCTGGGTGGGTACCGACCAGGGTATTGTCGTCTATTATGCACCGGACCGTGTATTTACCTCCGATAATTTCTATGCCCAACAGATCCTTATCCCGAGAAATGACGGGACCAATCTGGCAGATTTACTTTTAGCGACCGAATTGGTTTCCTGTATCACTGTTGACGGGGGTAACCGCAAGTGGATCGGCACACGGGGATCGGGTGCTTACCTGGTTTCAGAGGACGGACAAGAGGAGATACATCATTTCACTACCCAAAACAGTCCTTTGCTCTCTGACAACATCAATGACATTGTTATTGATGAACCCAGCGGTGAGGTTTTCTTTGCCACCGATAAAGGGATAATTTCCTACCGGGGAGAAGCCACGCCGGGGGGTGAGTTTTTCGGAAAGGTTTATGCTTTCCCCAACCCGGTAAGGGAAGACTATGACGGAGATATCGTCATAACGGGACTGGTGCGTGACACGGATGTTAAGATTACCGATGTAGCAGGAAACCTGGTTTATGAAACAACCTCCGAGGGGGGGCAGGCCGTTTGGAATGGCAAAGATCTTTTCGGAAGGAAAGTCAATACAGGGGTTTACATCGTTTTTCTGAGCAATCAGGATGGGAGCCAGACCCGTATGACCAAAATACTTGTAATTAACTAACCGGTCCGTCATGCTGCAAAATATCCGGCTTATTGTGCTTCATCACACCAAGTACAGGGAACACGCTGCCATACTTCATGGTTTTGCCGAACCTCATGGACGTGTGAGCCTTCTGGTTCATGGTATTCTGGGGGAAAAGGCAAAATTCAGCAGCAGGTTGATGCAATCCCTGAATATACTTGAAGCCGTCGTATATTGGAGCGATAAAACGGATCTTCACCGGGTAAAAGAATTGAATCCGGCAGTCCATTTCCAATCCATTCCAATCGATATGGTTAAGCGTACCCAGGCTCTTTTTCTCTCGGAAATTCTTTACAAACTCCTCATAGGGAAAGAAGAGAGTCAGGAACTCTTCGACTTTCTCTCAAGCAACATAGAAATACTCGACCTGAGTGAAAAGAACACATCGGTTTTTCATATCCTGTTTTTGGTGAAACTATCCAAATACATGGGCATTAACCCGGGGGAGAACTACAGCCGTGAAAATTCTTTTTTTGATTTGAAGGAAGGCCGGTATGTAAGTCACCAACCCTACCACCCGGCTTATTTAAACAGGGAGACCTCCGAACTTCTTTACCGGGCACAGCGTCTTTCGATGAATGGGTTGGAAAGCTTTCGCCTGAACCGGGAACAAAAATGGCGGCTATTGGATGGAATTTTGGATTATTATCAATTGCACAGTCACGGTTTGCAGGAAATAAAATCACTTTCCGTCCTGCGTACAGTGTTTAATTAACCCGGGTCATTCTTCCTTTTCACGTGTAAAAAAATTCCTTGTTTCAAAGACTGCCGCACCAATAAACAAAAGGATGATCAACAAGGAGCCCGCCAGGGAAATGTTCCTTCCTGCATAATATGCTTTCGGCCTGAAAACAAAACCGATACTGTGTTCTCCGGGAGGCACAACCATAGCTCTCAGTATATAATTGGCCCGGAAATGGGGTTGTTCTTCTCCATCGATATAAGCCTGCCATCCGGCCGGATAGTATAGTTCTGAAAACAAGGCCAGCTGTTCTGTTTTGCTGGAATACCGATATTTCAAAGTATCCGGAGAATAATAACTCAGGCGTATCTGTGCAGTGGTATCCCGGTCCGGGTGCACACCTTCCAGTTGTTCCTCAAAACGTTTATCAACCAGGGCGGTTTCACCGGGATTAATCTGCCCCAGTCTTTCAATTTCGGCATCCGCATCCGGAATGACCTCAAATTGATCGACAAACCAGGCATTACCCAAAGCGCCGGGATTATGCTGCGCGACCAATCTGCCTTGTGACCTGTCCGGTACGATAAAGTATTTGGTATTGAGCATGTTCAGGACGCCCATATTGTTCTGGCTGATGTGCTGTTCAATAATTTCCTGGTACCGGCGGATCTTTGCACCATGGTACCCGCCCAGGGAACTATGAAACTTGGAAGCCCGGGCACTCTGGAACGGGCTGGAGGAAAGATCGAAAACCCGGAAATGCCTGGCTGTGTCCTGCATAATCTGCCGGTCGGCAGCAGTTGGTTGGATTTGTTCCGCGAAATTTCTTTCAGTGGTAAAATCGTCGTTGTTCAGATATCTTTTGTTCACGGCCCACATGTCGATCAGGATGATCAGAGCCAAAGCAATCAGAAATGCCTGCCGGGTCAGTCTTTTATAAAAATGGGCCCATAACAAAGCTGCTGCCGCGACAACAAAAAACAGGGAACGCAGGGCATCAAGACGCAACATGGTTTTGCGGTCGGCTTTCAATGCGGAAAGGAATTCTTTATACTCCTGACCCTGGTATCGTGCGTCAGCGGGACCGGTGAAATCAAAGAAAAGACCGGGGAACAGAATGAACAGCAAGCTTACTGCTGCCAAAATTCCCAGTGCATATTTCATAGCTCTCAGGAACTCCGGCTTTCGAATATCTTCGTTCATTAATTTCTGAACGCCCATAATGGCCAGCAAGGGTACCCCGAATTCAGCAATAACCAGGATCATGGAAACGGTCCGGAACTTAGTGTAGGCTGGGAAGTATTCCAGGAAGAGATCCGTTAAAAACATAAAATTAGCGCCCCAGGAGAGAACCATGGATACAATGATGATGGTAACCAGCCACCATTTTCGATGTCCTCCCGTTACAAACAAGGAAAACAGGAAGATAAAGCATACCGCGGCACCCAGATATACCGGTCCGCTCGTATGCGGTTGTTTTCCCCAGTAGAGGGGGAGTTGTTTAATGACATCGCGAGCGTAAGCCGGACCCTGGGCACGGCGAAAGAGATCGTAGATCTCGGAGTTTTCACTGAGGGAACCAATACTGGCCCCACCTTTGATGTTGGGGATGTATAAACTGAGTGTTTCCGTTATTCCATAACTCCATGCCGTTGCATAGCTTTTATCCAGTCCGCTGGTCCGGTCCTCCTGCTCTGAAGTTAATTCAGAAGGTCCCCGGATAGAATACTTACTGTATTCGTAATTACTCCAGAGCCTGGCAGCATTAGCCGAAAGAGCCAGGAGCACGGCAATGATGAGCAGTGCAGTGGTCTTTAAAAAACCGGGGATCCACTTGTTACGGAGGGCATCCACCAGGAGAAATATTCCATAAACCAGGAGGATTAAAAAGCTGTAGTAGGTAATCTGGTAATGCGCGGTAAGGATCAGTAAGCCTAAACTGAGCGCGAAAAGTGAAAAACCCAGCAATCTTCTGCCATGAAAAGCGAGGTGAAATCCGCCAATGACAATGGGCATATAGCCCAGGGCGACTGCCTTGGTGACGTGCCCGGCATCGATAATGACAAAGAAATAGGAGGAAAAAGCATAGGCTATGGCCCCGATCACCGCGAGCCATGGCCTTATCCTGAAGCACAGGAGCACGATATAGAAGCCGAGCAGGTAGAGGAAAACGAAACTGGCAGGACGTGCAAAATTCAGGTTGAGCCATTTGTTAACGGGGGTCAGCAGATTGTTCGGCTGAGGCATATTGATCAGGTATGCCGGCATCCCGCCAAACATGCTGTTGGTCCATAAAGCCGGTTTACCATGCTTTTCATAATAGGCGTTGACCTCTTCGGAAGCACCCTCATATTGGATTACATCCGTTTGCTGTAATACCCTGCCTTCAAGCATGGGTGTAAAATACGCGAAGGAGATGAGGAGAAAGATAATGATCGCTCCCAGATGGGAAACACTCTGTTTTAGTAATTCTCTCATTGGCCCTAACATTGATTTGTGAAGATAGACAAATAATTGTCTTCATCCAGTGATCAATATGTTGATCCGTAATTTTTTCAATCCCGGCTGTTAAAACTTAATACAAATCATAAATTTGTGGTGCTGTTGTTAACAGTTTATTCGAACTAAGCACTAGAGATTTGGGCATCATTCAGCGGCAATCCGTTCGCGGCACTGTTTTCGCATACATAGGGGTTACCATCGGTTTTATAACCAATGGCCTTATATTTCCCAAAGTACTTGCTACCGAGGAAATCGGCCTGCTCAGGCTCCTGGTTTCCTTCTCCATATTGTTTGCTCACCTGGGAAGCCTGGGCCTGCTTAACGTCACTTCACGTATGTTTACCTACTTCAGGAGTCCCAAAAATAAAAACCATGGTTTCCTCTTCCTGCTTTTGATCAGCGGACTGGCTGGCTTCCTGATCACTTCAGTGGTTTATTTTATCCTGAGGCCTGTTCTGATTGAGAACAACCTTGAAAAGTCCTATTTATTTACGCGATATATCGACTATCTCGTACCGCTGATCTTTTTCACCCTTTTCTTCTGGGTGCTGGACACTTATAACAAGGTGCTCTATGATGCCGTTCTGGGTCTTTTCGCCAAAGAGGTCCTGCAAAGAATCCTTATCCTGAGCGCCATTGTGCTTTTTATTTTTAACGTGGTTGATTTTTCCCTGCTTGTAATTCTCTATATAGTGGCACTTTCCGTGCCAACTCTTTTGTTGGTGTTTGTCCTGCTCTTCAGGAATCAGTTCTCACTGAAACCGGACCTGAAATTTCTGGACAAAAAACTTATCCGCGATTGTCTGAGTGTTGCGCTCTGGGGATGGCTGGCAGGATCAGGGACCATTGTTGTAGGCAACCTCGACAGTGTTATGGTCAATGCCATGCTGGACATCAGTCAGACCGGGATTTATGCAACCACGTTTATTTTTGGCACCCTGATCATCATTCCTTCCCGTTCTTTGTTGAAAATTGCCTCGGCCATCATTGCCGATAACTGGAAAGAGATGAAGGTGCAGGAGATTGGGGTCATTTATCACAAGAGCACCTTAACCCAATTGCTGGTCGGCGGATTGATACTGGCAGGTATATGGGGCAATATCGACAATGTTTTCCGTATCCTCCCCGGGCAATATCTTGCAGGGAAGTATGTGATCCTTTTCATTGGACTGGCGAACCTGATCACCATGTCTTTCGGCGTGGTGGGGAATGTGATCGGCACCTCTGCATATTACCGGGTACAGACATACGCCATTCTTGTTTTGGTTGTATCCATTATCATATCGGGGCTATTGCTGATCCCGGCTTATGGTATCGTCGGGGCCGCTTTGGCCATCATGATCTCGACCCTGATCTTTAACCTGGTCCGTTATTTTTTCCTGCTGTGGAAATATGGCATGCAACCCTTCACGCTAAAGCACCTGATTGCCCTTGGGATCCTGTTCATTTCCTATTTACCCGCGTTATTTCTTCCCCTGCTGGATAATTTGATACTCGACATACTGCTTCGTAGTGTCTTGATCAGTATTGTTTTCCTGGCTTTAGTGATGATCACCGGTGTTTCAGAGGATATCAGCCGGTTTGTCCGGGAGACCTGGAACAGGATTTTTTAAAGGCTTCAGCCAATCAGGCTGTCATCCAGGGGTGTTCCTTTTTCAATGTCCTCGCGTGCTTTTTTTCCCAGTATTTCATCCAGCCTTTTTGGGTGCAAACCCATGCCCGGACGGATGACCCGTACATTATCGAGTGTAAAAGGGCTTCCTTTGGGAATATCCTTAACGGCAAAGAGTGAGCGGGACATTTTACGGGCCCTTTGCATGGCTTCAGTAAGCCGTATTTCTCCATTGCCCAGGGCCTTCTCGACTTGTCTGACCGCGTTCACCATTCGTTTGAATTCGGCAGGGTCAAGGGAAAAGTCCCTGTCCAGCCCGGCTCCTTTTTTATCCAGGATGAAATGTTTCTCAATGATCCTGGCCCCCAGTGCAACTGATGCAATAGGAATGGTGAAACCCGGAGTATGATCGGACAAACCGGTAATCACCCGGAATTCTTCTTTCATCTTTTTCAGGGCCAGAAGGTTAACTTCCTCATAGGGGGTCGGGTAGGCAGAAGTGCATTTCAGCAGGGCGATCTCTTTATTGCCGGCTTCCAGGCAGGTGTCCATAGCCAAACGTATATCATCATAACCGGCAATCCCCGTGGATAGGATCATGGGTTTTCCGCAGCCAGCAACCCTTTTCAGCAGGGGGATATCCGTAATTTCCTGGGAAGCTATCTTATAGGCCGGAACATTCAATGATTCAAGGAAATCAACAGCCGTGGGATCGAAAGGGGTGGAAAAGAACTCCATGTCCAGCTGGCGGGCCAGATCCTGTAATTCCCTGTGCCATTCCCAGGGCGTACAGGCTTTGCGGTAAAGATCATAGAGGGTTTGTCCCGCCCAGGGACCTTCTTTCCGGGTCTGGAACCAGGGCTTGTCCGAATCCAGGGTCATGGTCTCCGGCTTGTAGGTCTGGAGCTTTACCGCATTCGCCCCGGCTTCCTTCATGGCCTTAAGCGTATCCCTGGCCAGCTGAAGCTTCTGCTCATGATTGGCAGAAAGCTCCGCGATGATGAAGACGGGGAATTCATCACCTACAGTTCTGCAGCCAATATTGAAATCATTCATTATTCCGTATGATTTTGATTCAAAGTCTCTAGAATGACCTTAACAATCCTTGTCAATCCCTTGCCATCAACCAATTTATTACCTTTTTCAGATAGTTTTGAGCGTAGTGAGGGGTCATTGACTGCTTTCATCAGTGTTTTTATAAATTGATTCTGAGAAAGCTGATAAAAATAACCCAGATCAAGAATACTTCCCGTACGCTTTGCCAACCGGGTGCTGCCTTCAGAATTTACCGGGCTATGACCAAGAGAGATTGTCGGAATCCCAAGATACAATAATTCATACGTGGTGATACCAAAAGTGGCAATGGCTAGATCGGCATGGATATATGCTTCTGTATCATATTCTTTGACTTCTATATGAGCAGGAAGATCTTTTTTTAAATTTATTAATTTCCTTTTATGAGCGAAATTTTTCCCTGCTAAGGCCAGGAATTCCAATCGTCCCGGCTCCAGATCAGAGACCCATTTCAGCAAGGTCAGAAGAACGGCTTCGGGATCGCTTCCACCCGTGGAGATGACCACCCTTTTTTTGCGGTTCTCCCGTCTTTTTTCTCGAAGAGCTTTAATTGCAAGAATCTTCTTGTTTATAATGATATATTCCGGTCCGCCGAAAAAGGAAACTTTGTTTTTTTCCCATAGTACATTATCAATTATATCTTCAGGTGAATGAGCAGAGGGCAGAATAAACACATCAGAATGAAAAGCACCTTCACATAAATTATGCATCATACAAACGGTAACAAATTGTTTTATCCGAGAGATAAACTCAGGCTTATAGTTGTATAATTTATCGATTATGAGTAATGCATATTTTTCTTCCTCTATGATATCCTGAAGAAATTGCTCTTCCGACTTCCCCTCGTTTTCCTTTACTATTTGATAGCCGTGTTGAACAATTTCTGCCTTGCTCAGTTGATCTTCCCTGCAGGCGAAAAGTATATTATTCTTGTCAAGCTTTTTTGATTCTACAAGAGCATCCGCGATAGTAAGCGAACGGATTAAATGTCCTAAACCAATTTCTTTGGAAGCATCAACCCTGAATAAAATATTCATGATGTTTTACCGATAGGTCTTGCAGGATTTCCAACAACTTTTGTATAGTCTTCAACGTCTTTTAATACCACGGAACCTATACCGACAAGCCCCCATGTTCCTATAGTGATATTTTCAATGGTGGTGCAGTTTGTTCCCAGGTAAGCACCTTCCTTCAGATGTACCGAAGCACCAATGCAGGCATTATTGGCTACATATGAATAATTATCAAGTTTTGCATTATGACCCACAAGTACCTGTGCAAAGATCTGTACATGATCCCCTATTTCAACATTGGGTCCGATCGATACAAATGGCTGCATTGTTACTCCATAGCCAATTTTTGCAAATTTGGATATTACAGCTGTTGGATGGATGATGGTAGCGAACCTTTCAGGTGGGATTTTAAGATCAAGGAGTTTGGGTAAGAACTTGTAATTCATTTTGACAGAAATGAGGGTATATATGAAATAAACATCCCCATCTTGCAGGAATTTCTGCACTGTTTGGTTATCAACCTTGCCCAGCACAGGATATTCATTGATGTTTCCCTTCTCAAAATCATTTAGAAATCCAATGATTTCCCATTCTTTCGAACGTTCATTGATATCCTCCACGGTTGAGGCAGCTACCGTACCGTTGCCGTATCCGCCTATGATAATTAATTTTTTCATTAAAGCTTGCCTAATTTTTTTATCAATTCCGCTTTTTTCAGTATTCGGTGTGCTGTAGCGACCATTGGAGGGCCGATAAACTTACCGTTGATTACAGCAACTCCCTTATTATCTTTTCTGGCCTGCTCATTCAATTTCAACATTTCTTCAGCTTCTTTAATATCTTTTTTAGTTGGGGAGAAATATCTATGTGCCAATTCTATTTCTTTGGGATGAAGAATCAACATTCCTTCAAAACCCAAACTTTTCGCCACTTTCAGGTTTTTTTCCAGATCTGCAAGGTTGTGGACATTGATGTGTACCGTATCTACAGGGATTTTACCATTGGCTTTCGCGGCCATGGCGATTAAATTTCTTGCTGTATAAATACTGTCCCCATCTTTATCGTGTATACCCCCGAGGTGTGCAATATAGTCCTCGCATCCAAAAGCAAGTGCAAGAACCCTGTCTGACGCATTACAAATATCCTGGGCATTCAATACTGCACCCGGTGTTTCAATGAGTGCAATAATTTTAAAAGTTCCCACAGGTAAATTTTTTTCATATTCCAAGGTTTCCAACAGCTTTGAAAAGAAGTAAATATCATTGCCTGTGTGTGATTTTGGATACATGAAACCATCTATGCCCGGTACTGTGAGTTGTTGTACATCCTTTAGAAGTTCACCACTTTCTCTGTCGTTCACCCTGGGAAAGACGTAATAATCTTTGAATGCTTTCGCTTTTACTTTCTCAATGATTTTATCTCTTGCAATTTGTTTGTTTGCTGAAGGTTGAACGGAATCTTCGATATCCAGTAAGAGTACATCTGCCTTTGACCGGGAAGCACTTTCCAATAATTTATCGTTGTGCCCGGGTACGAACATTAAGCTTCGGAACAAACAATCTTCTGGTTTCATTTATTTCCTTTTGGGTACAAGAACGTGTCTGCGTAAATTTAGTACTTTTTGACCTGCCTGATTATATGCTGTTGTTTCCACATAAATGATTCCACGGTCCGGTTTAGATTTGGATGACCTTACATCAATGATTTCTGTTTCAGCATAAATTGTATCTCCGATATATACCGGATTAAGGTGCTTTACATGTTCGTAATCAAGGTTTGCAATGGCCTTACCACTGATATCAGAAACGGACATGCCAACCACCAGGCTGAACACATAGGTGCCCACGACCAGTATTTTTTCGAATCGGGTTTGTTTACAATACGCATCATCAA
The DNA here is from genome assembly GCA_964420035.1 of uncultured Bacteroidaceae bacterium. GTDB lineage: Bacteria > Bacteroidota > Bacteroidia > Bacteroidales > SM23-62 > CAYQQR01. The sequence continues at coordinate 61,852 of CAYQQR010000014.1, forward strand.
GATGTAGAGGATGATGATTCATTGTAAACAGTGAAAACAGGTTGTTATCACTCTCGGTTATGGTTTTACCTGGCCAGTGTTTAAATATTTGCCCCTTCTTGAAATCTTCCAGATAACCCCCGAAATTATTCTGACCCTTAATTATTGATTCCATAATTGATGTAAATGTTTATATTTCAATTCCGCCATGATCCAGTCGGTTTCATCGTCGATATCCTGATATTCCAATTCGGAGATAATGAATCCACCCCGTTTTACTCCTTGCAGCCTTATTTCCGATTTCATCCAGTAAAACTGGCCTGCATCATGATAAAGATTTTCAAGGTCCTGAGTTCTCACTGGTTTTTTGTCAGGATTGGCAAATTCAACTACGTTATCTTTTAAGTAAAATGCTTTTTCAGGTGGATAATCAAAGGGGACAACAGGTCTGACAGAGTCAAAATTCTTTTCTTTAAGTAGGTGGAAACCCTTTTCAAGATTATCTAAAGTGAGTAATGGGTTTGTAGCCAAAATGCAACATATATAGTCATATTCTTCATTTGTTTCTTTCAATCGTTTATAGACTTCATCAATTACATCAGCCAAAGGAGCTTGGTCATCGCTATTTTTCCGGGATCTTAGAAATGGTACTTCCGCGCCCAGTGATCTGGATATCTGAGCAATTTTTTCATCATCTGTTGAGACCAGAATCCTGGTAAATAGTTGTGAATTGATCGCCAGTTCAATAGAATATGCAATAATGGGTTTTCCAAGGAATTCTCGTATATTTTTTCCCGGAACTCTTTTACTGCCTCCTCTTGCTGGTATTATAGCCAAATTATTCAAGTCAACCTGATTTATAAGGTATGATTCGATACGTTGTTAATTTTATCAGATGTCTTCAAATACACTATAAATCCTGTTAATGATCTCTTCCTGGTCCTTGCCGGTGAGTGAGGGATACATGGGGATGCTGATCTCGGACCTGTAGAATTTCTCGGCTTTTTCACAGTGTGTGTTCGCATAACCGTTCTTCCTGTAATACGGATGCCTGTAGACGGGGATGTAATGGGTCTGCACTCCCAGTCCCATTTCCAGCATTCTTTCAAAGATTTTTTTCTTTGATTCAAGCAATTTGTCTTTTAACCGTATGGGATACAGGTGGTAGGAAGAATAAGCCCAATCCCTTTCAACGGGGGTATCAAACCATTCCTGGTCCTGGAATGCCAGGTTATAAGCAGAAGCGATTTCCCTGCGACGTTTTACATTTTCGTCCAGACGGGAAAGTTGTGAATGAGCCAGGGCAGCTTGAAATTCCGTTATACGGTAGTTATATCCCAGGAACTGCATTTCGTAATACCAGGCTCCGTCTGAGGATTCCATAAATTCATCGCGGGTGATGCCATGATTCCGGAATTGCATCAGGCGCTTGTAATATTTTTCCTCATCGGTAAGTACTGCCCCTCCTTCTCCGGCAGCGATATGTTTTACCGGGTGAAAGCTGAACATGCACATGTTTGAAAAAGCACCCGATCCGATCATCTGTTTTTTATACTTTGCCCCGGGCGCGTGGCAGGCATCTTCAACCATATGCAGTCTGTATTTTTGGGCTATCCTTGAAATGGATGCAAGGTCTGCCGGATGACCGGCATAATGAACCGGGGCCAGGAAGCGGGTCCGTTCATTGATGAGCGCTTCAAGGCTACCGGGGTCCATGTTGCCGGTTTCCGGGTCGATGTCGCAAAAAACCGGCTTCAATCCCAGATAGAGTCCCGCGTTAGCCGTTGCTGCAAAGGTCATGGGGGAAGTAATAAACTCGCCGCCTTCTTCTACATCCAGGGCAAAATAGGCAGCGTGCAAAGCAGCGGTGCCGGAACTGAAGGTAACCGCATAACGGGCATTGACTTTTTCGGCGAGGGATTCCTCGAATTTACGGGAGCGGGGACCCTGGGTGATTAAATCGGCCTGCAAAGCTTTCCGGACAGCCTTGATATCTTCTTTTGTAATATGATGTTTCCCATAGGGATAGTGTTTCATGCTACACGGTGAAATTTGGATCGACGTGTGTTTTTATCTCTTGCCTGATCTCTTCAACACTCAGCCACCGGGTATTGGTGCCGGAGTTATATTTAAAACCTTCAGGAACCGGGGAGGCTTTGTAGTATTTCAGAAAGCGGCTCCTTTTCTCTTGTTTCATCACCGGCAGGATGATATACATTGCTTCGGTTTCTAAAGTATTCAGTGCATCGGATGAAGTCACCATCTCCTCATGCAGTTTTTCTCCCGGCCGGATACCCACGACTTCCGTTTTACAATCCGGAGCAACGGCTTTAGCCAGGTCCATGATCTTGTACGAGGGTATTTTGGGTACAAAGATTTCTCCACCCAGGGCTTTATCCAGGGCATAATTGACCAGGTGAATCCCTTTTTCAAGGGAAATATTGAAGCGGGTCATTGCCTCGTGCGTGATGGGAATGACCCCCTTTTCGCGCTGTTTAAGAAAGAAAGGGACAACCGATCCGCGTGTTCCGATGACATTCCCATAGCGGACTACCGAAAAAATCAAGTCCCGTTTGCCCTTGATGTTGTTTGCGGCGATGAACAACTTATCGGAACACAGTTTGGTCGCGCCATACAGGTTAATGGGCGCCGCGGCTTTATCGGTAGAAAGGGCAACCACCCTTTTTATGCCATTATCCAGGGCGGCATTGATCACATTTTCCGCACCCAGAATATTGGTCCGGATAAATTCAATGGGATTGTATTCAGCGGCAGGAACCTGTTTTAAGGCGGCGGCATGAACCACACAATCGATCCCTTCAAAGGCCCTGGAAAGGCGGCCCCGGTCTCGAACATCCCCTATGAAATATCGAATAGAGGGGTATTGGCTCACTGGAAAGACCTGTGACATTTCAAACTGTTTCAGTTCATCCCTGGAAAAGACGACAACCCGTTTCACAGCAGGGAACTTTTGATACAGTTTTTCAACGAATTTCTTGCCGAAGGAGCCTGTTCCGCCGGTTATCAATATGGATCTTCCGTTAAGGTCTAGATTAGATTCGAACATAGTTCTCAAGTGCTTTAACAAAGCTAATACTTATATCTTACAAATGCATCAATAAAAGAACCGGGTGTGGCATTGATGATTCGGGTATTCTTGAGGTTTGCATAATCCCTGAGCGTAAAATAAGCCTGAAATGAGCAGGCAAACTTCATCAATACCTCATGAAGTTTTTTTTGCCCGTTACCCTTGCTGAACATGGTTTTCGGAGTGCTTTGATCTGCATCATAAAAATGCTTCTGACGGACCAGGACCCGGTTTTGATCATCCACGGTGATCTCTTTGAGCCAGGAATGATCCGCGCCCACCAGGAATATGTTCTTATAACCATTATTGATGCAATACAGGATGGACGGGATCAAAACATTGTAAGGACGGGGCATGCCTAAATTCAGCCTGAACATCCAAAAACGAAAAGTACGAAAGCCTTCAACGGGTGTTTGATTATAAAGGCGCAGTGAAACATGTTCATTCTTTTCCAATGCCGGTCCGACCTGCTCTTTGAAAAATGCACTCTTCCTGGCCGGACAAGGTAGATGCAGCAAAAGGGGCCAGCGGGTTTTTGTGAAAATATCGCTGAAGAGTTCTGTGTATCGTTTCCTCCTGTCGTGCGGTATGTCAGGGAACCATATCTCCGGAGCGTTGATCAGGTAATGCAGGGGTTTTATATCCGCGTAGAAATCCGATAAGGCGAAAAAGTTAACACAAACAGCATCCTTGTTTTCAAAAAGCCCCGGGTGCCCTGTTATGCTCTCACTCAGGGAGGGACCGTTACCCAGGATGATGCAATCCTCACAGTTCTTTAATAATTCTGTTTTCGGACCTTTCCTGGAAAGGACCAATATCTTCAGAATCGTGGTGATGCTGGCAAAAAATTTTTTAAATCCTATGTACAAACCTTCCAACATTCAGTATTAGGTTTATCCTCAAGGGCTACAGTAAAATTACACATTGTTTTTGGAAGCCTTAAGCATTCCTTTGTTGACCCAATAGCGAAATCGTACCAGCATAACAGCCACCGCGGGACGCAGGGTAAGCAGATACACGAGTGACAGGGCCAGGGTCGCCATCCATTTTTTTATTTCTGAACGGATCAGGCCCAAAGTGTTTCCTTCGATCCTGGCCCTTTTATACTCACTCATTCCGGTACCCATGGCCTGGTTCCTGATAAAATTCGTGGAGGTCCGTTCGCTTGGAACAGTATGGTGCACCAGGGCATCCGGAAGGTACATCACCTTTTTTCCGGTCCGGTATATACGATTGAACATGTCTTTTTCTTCGCTTCCTTCCAGCTTGTCTCCCTTGCGTCCCAGCTGGGGATCAAAACTTCCCACCTGTTCAAAGACAGAAGCCCGGAAGGACATGTTCGAACCCCGGGGATAATTGTTGGGCGTAAAGGCTTTTATTTTATCACCAACATCAAAATGTCCCAGCAGGGAAGCCATATATTGATTTATCCAGGCCGGGGGTTCATCTTCAAAGGAAAGATGGATCTTGCCACCCGTGGCGACTACTTCCGGGTGAGAATCAAGATAGTCTACCGTGACTTTCAGATAATCCCGGTCGGGGAAAGCATCATCATCGATGAAAGTAATATAGTCGCCTTCCGATTCCAGGATTCCCCGGTTTCTGCCATAGGAAAGCCCCTGATTGGTTTCGATCACATATTTGTATTGAATATCCGGGTTGTTCTCGTGAAAATTCCTGGCGATCGCTTCGGTCCGGTCCGTGGAATTATTGTTGACCACGATAATCTCATAATCCTTTTTGTCAAGACTTTGTTGTAACAAGTGTTGCAGGACTTTGGGGAGATATCTGGCTCGATTATAGGTGCTGATGACCGCCGAGATCTTCGTCATGGGGTTTATAACTTCTTAAGCAATTCGTTCATGCTGACCCTTTTTGAAATTCGTTTACGTACCTCCCGGAGGTTTACGCGCTCCTGCCCCATGCTGTCCCGGTCGCGGATGGTAACGGTCTGATCCTTTAATGTCTGATGATCGATGGTAATGCAGTAAGGTGTGCCTATGGCATCCTGCCGGCGGTACCTTCTTCCGATGGTATCCTTTTCCTCGTGATGGCAATTGAAATCATATTTCAGTTCATCATAGATCTTCCTGCCGATTTCGGGTAATCCGTCCTTTTTCAGCAGGGGCAATATGGCAAGTTTGATGGGTGCCAGCATGGGAGGTATTTTCATGACCACGCGTTGCTCTTCTTTACCTTCTGCCGTGGGGGCCATTTCTTCCTTATAAGCACTGGCCAGCACGGAAAGGAACATGCGGTCCAGACCAATGGATGTTTCTACCACAAAAGGCACATAGCTTTCATTGTTCTCCTGGTCATAGTACTGCAGTTTCCTGCCGGAGAATTCCTGGTGCCGGGTCAGGTCGAAGTTGGTGCGTGAATGAACCCCTTCGACCTCCCTGAAACCCATGGGAAATTCAAACTCTATGTCTATGGCTGCATTGGCATAGTGAGCCAGCTTGTCATGTTCATAGATCCTGTAACGGTCGTTGCCCATACCCAGGGCCTGGTGCCATTTCAGACGGGTTTCTTTCCAGTACTCAAACCACTTGTTTTCCTCCCCGGGTTTGACAAAGTATTGCATTTCCATCTGTTCGAACTCCCGCATCCTGAATATAAACTGACGGGCCACGATCTCATTTCGAAAAGCTTTACCCACCTGGGCAATGCCGAATGGCAGTTTCATACGGCCGGTCTTTTGCACGTTCAGGTAGTTTACGAAAATACCCTGGGCGGTCTCGGGGCGCAAATAGATGATGTTGGCTTCCTCAGCAACCGAGCCCAGTTTGGTCTCGAACATCAGGTTGAATTTCCGCACCTCGGTCCAGTTGCGCGTGCCCGATATGGGGTCGGCAATATCCAGATCGATGATTATCTGCCGCAGGGCCTCCATGTCCTCGTTGTTGATGGCATCTGTCAACCTCCGGTTGATCTCTTTGATCTGGTCGCGGTATTTTAGAACCCGGGGATGCGTGCTGATGAATTGTTCCTCGTCGAATTCGTCACCGAATCTTTTTCTGCCCTTTTGAACCTCCTTATCTATTTTCCCCTGGATCTTTTCCAGGTGTTCCTCGATGAGCTGGTCGGCCCGGTATCTTTTCTTGGAATCCTTATTGTCGATCAGGGGGTCATTGAAGGCACTCACATGTCCGGAGGCTTTCCAGACTTCCGGGTGCATGAATATCGCGGAATCCAGCCCGATAATATTGTCATGCACCTTGACCATGGCGTCCCACCAATACTGCCTGATGTTTTGTTTCAATTCCGCACCGTTGGGTCCGTAATCATAAACGGCACTCAAACCGTCATAGATCTCACTGGAGGGAAAAATAAAACCGTACTCTTTCGCGTGGGCAATGATCTTTTTAAAAACGTCTTCCTGGGCCATTGAAAAATATGAGTTTTTGAACAATGCCACAAAAGTAAATGAAAATCTTTTGTTTCCGAGTTAAGCCAGGCTTTTTCTATCTTTGACCCAAAATTAAGGATCCATGGTTAAACATACGGATTTCCTGGTGATCGGTACAGGATTGGCCGGTTTGAGCTTTGCCCTCAAAGTTGCCGATCACGGTAAAGTGATTGTATTGTCGAAAACCGAATTGGAAGAAACCAATACCCGTTATGCCCAGGGAGGCATTGCCGCGGTAACCCACGAGCCCGACAGTTATGAAAAGCACATTGACGACACCCTGAAGGCAGGGGATGGATTGTGCAATGAAGAGGTCGTGCGCGTTGTGGTAAAACAGGCACCGGACCGGATTAGGGAACTGATCCAATGGGGAACAAAATTTGACAAACTGGATAACGGGGCTTACGACCTGGCAAAGGAGGGGGGGCATTCCGAAAAAAGGATCCTGCATCATAAGGACAATACCGGCGAAGAAATCCAAAGGGTCCTGGATGAAAAGGCTTTAAAACATTCCAATATTGAGATCCTGACCGGACACTTTGCCATTGACCTGATCACCCAGCATCACCTGGGACGGCTGGTTAAAAGGTATCACAAGGACATTGAATGCTATGGTGCATATGTTCTGGATCTGAAGACCAATGAAGTAATGACCGTCACTTCCAATGTAACCCTGATGGCTACAGGTGGCAGCGGGAATCTTTACCAGACCACCACAAACCCGGTTGTCGCCACCGGTGACGGGGTGGCCATGGTATACCGGGCCAAGGGGATCATTGATCATATGGAATTTGTTCAGTTTCATCCCACGTCCCTGTACAATCCGGGTGAAAGACCTTCTTTCCTGATCTCGGAAGCCGTGCGGGGATTTGGTGCGGTACTCACCAGTACCAGGGGAGAGGAGTTCATGGATAAATACGACGAACGCGGGAGCCTGGCCCCCAGGGACATCGTTGCGCGGACCATAGACAATGAGATGAAGATTCACGGGGAAGACTATGTATTTCTGGACGCAACAAAACTGGATGGGGACAGGTTGAAAGAACGTTTTCCCAATATTTTCAAAAAATGTCTTTCCATGGGAATCGACATCCGCAAGGATCCCATACCGGTGGTACCGGCTGCCCATTATCAATGCGGGGGGATCATGGTGGACCGGAACGGAAGAAGCAGTATTAACCGCCTGTATGCTGCAGGAGAATGTTCCTGTACCGGTCTGCACGGAGCCAACCGTCTGGCATCCAACTCCCTGATGGAGGCAGTGGTTTATGCCGACCGGGCAGCAAAGGATGCCCTGAAGATACATACAAGATCCAGGATCCCGGAGGGGATACCCGGGTGGGATATCACGGGAACCCGCCATTCGGAGGAAATGATCCTGATCACCCAGAATTACAAGGAAATGCAGATGATCATGAGCAATTACGTGGGGATCGTCCGGTCCAATATTCGCTTGAAAAGAGCCATGGATCGACTCGAGATCATCTATCAAGAGACGGAAGATCTGTACAGAAAGTCAACGCTGTCGAAAAAACTTTGTGAATTAAGAAACCTGATCAATGTGGGCTACCTGGTCATCAAGATGGCTCAGGATCGCAAGGAAAGCAGGGGCTTGCATTTTAACCTGGATTACCCCGAAAAAAAGTAAGGTAAATGCCTGACAGGATTTTTCAATAACCCACGGCGGTATAACGCTCTTCTATTTCCCAAAGAATGTCTTTTGCTTCCACAGGATCCAGGGTCGTCAATAAACGCAGGCGTATTTCCCTGAAATCGGGCAATGCCTTGAAATAGTTTGAAAAGTGCCTGCGCATATCATACACTCCCTTGGGTTGCCCCTTGAAATGCAATGATTTTTCAAAATGATTCAGGGCTATGGCGACCCGTTCCTTAACGAGGGGCGGGGATCTTTCTTCTCCGGTCCTGATATAATGAGCAGCATCCCTGAAAATCCAGGGACGGCCGATAGCGGCCCTGCCGATCATTATGGCATCCACACCGTATCGCTCGAAATGTTCCCTGGCTTTGGGTCCGCTGTCAATATCCCCGTTGCCGATGACGGGGATATGGATATCCGGGTGCTTCTTCACTTCCCCGATCAGGGTCCAGTCGGCTTCCCCCCGGTACAATTGAGACCGGGTTCTCCCGTGGATGGTCAGGGCCGCGATGCCGGCATCCTGCAGGCGAAGGGCGATCTCCAGGATATTCTTGTTCCCCGGATCGGTCCCCAGCCGGGTTTTGACGCTCACGGGAAGATCAACGGCCCCAACGATCTGTCGCGTCATTTCCACCATACGGGGAACATCGTCCAGCATTCCAGCCCCCGCACCCCGGTTTGCAATTTTTCTCACCGGGCAACCGAAATTGATATCGATGACCTCGGGTTGTCTTTGCTCCGCCATCCGGGCTGCTTCTACCATCGATTCAATATGGTGTCCATAGATCTGGATCCCCGCGGGACGTTCTTCAGGATAGATATTCATTTTCTCCAGGCTGCGGGGAACATTTCTGATCATGGCGTCGGAATTCACGAACTCGGTGTACAGCATATCCGCTCCAAGCTCCTTGCATATCAACCTAAAAGAAGGATCGGTTACGTCTTCCATGGGGGCCAGGAACAAAGGGTAAGGACCGAACTCTGTAGTGCCGAATTTCATACATGCAGGAAATAATCACTATTTTTAGAGCCCTCAAAGTTAACAAGTACAATCGAATGAAACGAGCCTTCCTGGGAGATGCGCATCCGCTGACCAAGTTGATCTTTACCGGATTCAGCATGGCCGGGATCATGCTGGTTATTTTGCTGCTGGGCGGACTGGTTGCCATTCCTGTCTTTGGCCTCGGGATCGGATCCCTGGTTGAATTGGACCTGGATCCTGACGAGCCCGGGCAGATCGCTATACTCCGGTATTTTCAGGTATTATATACCATCGGTTTATTTATTCTGCCCGCGTTCCTGGTTTCATGGTTCTTTACCCGGTCCTGGACAGCTTACCTGTCTGTGGACCGTAATGCACTCTGGGGTTCTTATATCCTGGGGACGTTATTGATCTTCATTACCCTGCCCCTGATCAATTTTCTCGGGGAGATCAACGCGAACCTGAACCTTCCCGGTTTTTTATCAGGGGTGGAAGATTATATGAAGAAAACGGAAGATTACGGGAATAAATTAATGGAAAAATTTCTGGAAACGGGAAAATTATCCGGCCTGGCACTGAATATCTTCATGGTGGCCATCATACCGGCAATCGGGGAAGAATTGATCTTCCGGGGAGTGATACAAAGAATTTTCATTGAATGGTTCAGGAACATTCACTGGGCCATCATTGGTTCAGCCATACTTTTCAGTGCGCTTCATATGCAGTTTTACGGTTTTCTGCCCCGCTTTTTCCTGGGAGCCTTCTTCGGTTACCTGATGGTTTGGTCCGGATCCATCTGGTTACCCGTCCTGGTGCATTTTATGAATAACACGGCAGGGGTCCTGGCCTATTATTTCCTGGATACGGGGAAAGCCGCCAGTACCATGGATGAGATAGGCACGACACAACATTCCTGGTATACCGTCTTCATCAGCCTGGCTTTATTTATCCTGATCATGTACCGGATCAGGAAACTGGAAAAGTCAGGGAAAGATCAGCCCGTTTCCTGACGGGACTGGTTAATGGACTTGAGCCTGTCGGCTTCATTTTTCCTGTAAACGTAGATGACCCCGTACCCGGAAGCTTTTTCCCTTTTCAGCTGTTCGGGGAGATCCCTGAAGGAATCTTCCACCTCATTCCATACCTGAACGATGATCTGATCAGCCTGCTTTCTTAAATCCGCGAGTTTTTTTAATGCACGGTTATTGATGTTCTGCAGGTTTTTCTGATGCCGGAAAGCTTCCTTGAACTGGTCATAGCGAACCTTGACAACGGCAATGGTAGGATTGGTAACCGGTCCGAGTCCCTTTAAACGACGTTGACGTTCGCCCTCGATCAATTTTTCACCCCATTGTATGATCTCATCTTCGCTGTTCAGGGAGGGGACTTTCCCTTCGCGGGCTTCAAGTCCGTAAAATTTTATCGTATCCGCGGGCAGTTCACAACGCTGAATGGCCATGTTGACCACCTGGATGAAATGAGAAATATACAGTCTTGCCTTTTTTTGTATCCCCTGGTATTCCTTGTTTTTGTTGACCTGGTTCTGGTAGGCCATTTTTTGTTCCAGCATGGCCTTTTCATAGGAGGGAAGAAAGGTCTGGATCTTCTGTAATGCATTCTGTGAAAAGGATAATTTGAACGGGGGAAGTTCCTTACCTTTCTGATTTGCCGTATCGAGTGCTTTTAATCTTGCGATGTCGGTGTTGGGCAGACGGCGGTAAGGCATGTTAATAAAATTGTTAGTTTGATGTTAATAATGAAAGGGTCAAATGCGAAGGTATGATTTTAATTAAGATAATCAAGCTATTCGTAATAAAAATTTCATTTAAGGTCAGCAAAGGGCTTATCCACTGTTATTAAATATTTCCACAAGTTTTGCCGTCTTCGGGAAAGACCCTATTTTCGGGAAAACCAATTTCGAGATCATGTTTGATACAAAAGTTTACATCAAGAGAAGGGAAGTGTTAAAAAAGTTGATCCCCTCGGGGGTTATTTTATTTCCGGGTAACAGTGAAAGTCCGATGAATTATCCTGCAAATCCGTTTCATTTCCGGCAGGACAGTAATTTTCTTTACTATTTCGGTATCGATCAGCCCGATCTGTTTGCACTGATCGATGTGGATGAGGACCGCGAGATCCTCTTTGGTGAGGATGTCACCATGGACGATATCATCTGGATGGGGGACAAGCCTAAAATAAGCGACCGGGCGCAGCAGGCCGGTGTTAAAGAAAGCAGGTCAGCGGATAAGATACGGGACATCCTCGCTACGGCTTTGGAAAAAGACAGGATCATTCATTATGCCCCGGTCTACAGGAAAGAGACCGCTTACCGGTTATCCAAACTGCTGGACCGGGATATCGGTGATATTGAAAGAAATCCTTCCGAAGCTTTGATAAGGGCCATCGTAAGTCAGAGAAGCATCAAGGACGAACAGGAGATCGCGGAGATCGAGAAGGCTGTCGATATTGCCTGGGAGATGCATACCACCTCCATGCGGATGGCCAGGCCGGGCGTGTACGAGCGCGAGATCACCGGCACCATCGAGGGTATTTCCCTGAAATACGGCTCGCCGGTATCTTTCCCGGTGATACAAAGCATGGACGGACAGATCCTGCACAATCACTATCACGGTAACAAACTGGTGGAAGGCAGGATGATGGTTACTGACGCGGGATCCGAGACCATCATGCATTATGCCAGTGATATAACCCGGACGGTACCGGTTGGCGGAAGGTTCAACCAACGGCAGAAAGAGATCTACAGCATTGTGCTCAGGATGATCGAAGAAGCTACTGCCAAAGCTGCACCCGGTGTAACCAACAGGGAATTGCATTTACATGCCACCCGGGTTCTTGTAGAGGAAATGAAAAACCTGGGGTTGATGAAGGGGGATGTTGAGGAAGCCGTGAAGCAAGGGGCCCACGCCCTGTTCTTTCCGCACGGGTTGGGTCATATGATGGGCCTGGACGTGCACGATATGGAAGGATTAGGGGAGGATTACGTGGGTTACGACGATGAAGTCAGGCGCAGCGACCAGTTCGGTCTGGCATTCCTGCGACTGGGGAGGAAACTCGAGCCCGGATTCGTGATCACCATCGAACCCGGTTGTTATTTTATTCCCGCACTGATCGATCTCTGGAGATCGGAAGGCAGATTCAGGGAGTTTATTGCCTACGAAAAGCTGGATGCTTACAGGGATTTCGGGGGTATCCGCGTAGAAGACGATGTGCTGATCACCGCGGAGGGTCACCGCATCCTCGGACGACCCATTCCCAAAACCATCGAAGAAGTGGAAAAAACGGCCCTTTCATCCTAATCAACAAATTAATCAAATAATCTTCGCCCTGTAATATTCCCGGTTGAGCCGGGCAATGTGCGAGAGGGAGATCTCCTTGGGGCATTCCGCTTCACAGGCCCCGGTATTGCTGCAGTTACCGAATCCCTGGCGGTCCATCTCGGCGACCATTTCCCTGGCGCGCTTTTTGGCTTCGATCCTTCCCTGGGGCAGGAGGGCCAGGTGCGATACTTTGGCGGCAACAAAAAGCATGGCCGAGGCATTCTTGCAGGCGGCCACGCAGGCGCCGCAACCGATGCATGCCGCGGCATCAAAGGCAATATCGGCTTTTTCCTTTTCAACGGGAATGGTATTGGCATCGGGGACATTTCCTGTATTCACCGAGATGTATCCCCCGGCCTGTATGATCTTGTCAAAAGCCGTCCGGTCCACGATCAGGTCCTTGATCACCGGGAAAGGCCTGGCCCTCCAGGGCTCTATGATGATGGTCTGGCCATCCCGGAATTTTCTCATAAACAGCTGGCAGACCGTGATGGCCTTGTCGGGTCCGTGGGCCCTGCCATTAATATACAGGCTGCACATACCGCAGATGCCCTCCCGGCAATCATGGTCAAAAGCCACGGGTTCTTCCTGGCGCCTTATCAGATCTTCATTGAGTATATCCAGCATTTCCAGGAATGAGGCATCCGGAGAAATATTCTTGACGGTATAGGTTTCAAACCTGCCTTTTGAGCGGGCGTCGGCCTGTCTCCAGATCTTGAGTATGAAGTCCATATTGTTTGTTTATTTTAATGCTTGTAATCCCTTGTTTTTATTTCCACAAATTCATACTGCAGGGGTTCCTTGTGTAACTTCGGCTTTTCATCATCGCCCTGGTATTCCCAGGCGGCCACATATCCGTATTTATCATCATGACGCATGGCTTCCCCTTCCCCGGTCTGATGTTCCTCACGGAAATGACCACCGCATGATTCTTCGCGATGCAGGGCATCGTGGGCCATTAAAGCACCCAGTTCCAGCATGTCGGCAACCCGGTTTGCTTTTTCGAGTTCCGGGTTTACCCCGTCGGCTGTCCCGGGGATCCTGACATCCTTCCAAAAACGTTCTTTCAGATCCTTGGTCAGACCAATAGATTCTTCCAGTGCTTCCTTATCGCGTGACATGCCAACATGGTCCCACATGATCCTGCCCAGCTCCTTGTGGAAAGTGTCCACCGAGGTTTTCCCGTTCACATTCATCAGACTGGATACTTTTTCGCGCACATTCATTTCTGCTTTCGTAAATTCCGGGGTATCCGTAGGGATCGGACCTAAATTTATCTGGTCGGAGAGATAATCCTGCAAGGTGTAGGGCAGGACAAAGTAACCGTCGGCCAGACCCTGCATCAACGCGGAAGCACCCAGCCGGTTGGCCCCGTGATCGGAAAAATTGGCTTCCCCGATGGCATACAAGCCCGGGATGTTGGTCATCAGATCGTAGGAAACCCACAACCCCCCCATGTTGTAATGAATGGCCGGGTAGATCATCATGGGCATTTCGTAAGGGTTGTCATCGGTGATCTTCTCATACATCTGGAACAGGTTCCCATACTTGGCACGGATGGCATCTTCTCCCATCTGCTCAATGGCATCTTTGAAATCCAGGTATACGGCCAGTCCCGTTCCAACGCCATACCCCGCATCGCATCTTTCCTTTGCGGCCCTTGATGCAACATCCCTGGGGACCAGGTTACCGAATGCGGGATAGCGCCTTTCCAGGTAATAGTCTCGTTTTTCCTCGGGAAGGTCGGTAGGGCTCAACTGACCGTTCCGGATCTTTTCGGAATCTTCTTTTTCTTTCGGCACCCAGATCCTCCCGTCGTTGCGCAATGATTCACTCATCAGGGTGAGCTTGGACTGGTAATCCCCGTGCACCGGAATACAGGTAGGATGGATCTGCACGAAACAGGGGTTCCCGAATACGGCACCGCGTTTATATGCCTGCCATATGGCACTCACGTTGGCGCCCATGGCCATGGTGGATAGATAGTAGACATTACCGTAGCCCCCGGAAGCCAATACCACGGCGTGGGCGCTGTGTTTCCGGATCTCGCCGGTAACCATATCCCGGGTGATGATGCCCCGTGCCCTTCCGTCCCTGATCACCAGGTCCCACATCTCGGTGCGGGGGTACATCTTGATCTTACCCAGCCTGATCTGCCTGCTCATGGCCTGGTAGGCGCCCAGCAGGAGCTGCTGACCGGTCTGACCGCGGGCGTAGAAGGTCCGGGAAACCTGAGCTCCCCCGAATGAACGGTTGTCCAGCATGCCCCCGTATTCCCGGGCAAAGGGTACGCCCTGGGCAACACACTGGTCTATGATGTTGTTGCTGACCTCGGCCAGGCGGTATACATTGGCTTCCCGGGAGCGGTAATCACCACCCTTGATCGTGTCGTAAAACAGGCGGTAAACACTGTCCCCGTCATTCTGGTAATTCTTGGCGGCGTTGATCCCTCCCTGGGCGGCAATGCTGTGGGCCCTCCGGGGACTGTCCTGGTAACAGAAGCTCTTGACATTGAAACCCAGTTCGGCCAGGGTGGCCGCGGCGGCTCCGCCTGCCAGACCGGTGCCAACGACAATGACATCCAGTTTGCGCTTATTGGCGGGATTTACAAGTTTCCGGGTTGCTTTATAATGATTCCACTTTTCTTCGAGCGGTCCTTCAGGTATTTTGGATTCCAGCTTAACCATATTCTTTTCAATTTTAAAAGGTGAAATAAATGACCAGGGGCATGGCGGTAAATCCGGCAAATATGAGGATGGTATAAATCACTCCGATGGTCTTAATGACGGGCGTGTAGGACTTATGGTCGATCCCCAGGGTCTGGAAGGCAGACTGGAAACCGTGGTGCAGGTGAAAGGCCAGAAAAACAAAGGAAGCGATATATATAGCCACGAACATGGGCATTTGAAATTTTGCAATGACCAGGGACCCCAGATCTGCAACGTATTTTGTGCCGTCGTAGGTGATTTCTTCCAGAGATCCAAAAAGGTTTTTAAAATAGAAATCCCCAATGTGAATCACCAGGAAGATCAATACAATCAATGCGGTGTGGATCATATATTTCGAAAAGAAGGAAGTCTGCTGTTGATTTTTCCTGACGTAGGATTTGGGTCTGGACAGCCAGTTGGATATTTGCAGGATCAATCCATAAATAATGTGCAGTATGAATGCTCCGAAAAGAATGACCTCAAATACTTTTATAACCAGATTGTTGTGCATAAAATGCGCGGCTACATTGAAAGCTTTGGGTGTTTCGGCAATGATCAGGGAAAGGTTGATCCCCAGGTGCACCAGCAGGAAAAGCAGAAGGAAAATGCCTGCCAGTGACATGATCAGTTTTTTCCCGATCGAGGATGAAAAAATGTTGCTCATAGGAAAAGAATTAGAAGTTAGTTAAATTGCACCGCTGGTAGAGCAATACATTCTCTACTACAAATATATTTTCTGTAGCTTCTCGTCAAATATGTTACTGAGCAGAGGAGCATGGTTTTCAAACCAATTTACCGTATGCGCTATTCCAAAATCCCCGTGGCCTTGTTCCAAAAAAATAGGAAAAAGATCATTGAATCCATGGGTTCGGATGCCCTGGCCCTGGTTTTTTCCAACGATAAGGTTCCCAGAACGGGGGACCAGTATTTTCCCTTCAGGCAAAATTCCGATTTCTTTTACCTGAGCGGGATAGAACAGGAGAAATCAATCCTGCTATTGAATCCCGGGCACCCGGAACAGAAAAAAAGGGAGATCCTTTTTATTATGAAACCGGATCCCATGCTGGAAACCTGGGAAGGGAGCAAGCTCACCCCCGATGAAGCAAAAGCGATCTCAGGTATTTCCGCCGTCCGGTATATTGAGGATTTCAATAACACATTCAGGGAATGCAGCATCGGCACAGGCAAGATATTTGTCAATAGCGGCGAGTATGCAAAATTCATCCCGGAGATCCAGGCCGGTCCGGAGAGAAAACTGAAAGCCTTTATGGAACAATATCCGCTTCATAAATGGGAACGCTTGGCCCCGGTGATGCTCAGGGCCCGCACCATCAAAGAACCGGACGAGATCGGGCTGATAAAGCAGGCCTGCCGGATCACTTGTGATGCCTTTCTTAAGCTTTTACCCAAACTGAAACCTGGTATGTGGGAATACCAGGTGGAGGCAGAGCTTACCGGGAGCATGTTGCAGGGCGGGGCAGCAGGACATGCCTATCCACCCATCATCGCGGCAGGGAAAAACGCCTGTGCCCTTCATTATTTCAGGAATAATCAACCCTGTACCGATGGGGAACTCCTGCTGATGGATTTTGGAGCCGAGTATGCCAACTATGCAGCCGACTGCTCACGAACCATTCCTGTGAACGGACGTTTTAGCGATCGACAACGGCAGTTATATGATGCCTGTCTGCGCGTATTCAAAGCAGCCAAAGAATTGTACCGGCCGGGTGTAAGCCTGAATGAGATTCATGCCGAAGTATGTAAACTCTGGCAGGAGGAACATATTCAACTGGGATTGTATACCAGGAAGGAACTTGAAAACCAGGATCCGGATAATCCCCTGTACAAGCGGTATTATATGCACGGAACAGGACATTTCATTGGACTGGATGTACACGACGTCGGTTTTAAGCATGAGGCCCTGAAAGAAGGTATGATTGTAACTTGCGAGCCCGGTATCTATATCCGGCCCGAAGGCCTGGGCATCCGGCTGGAAAACGACCTTTTGATCACCGCGGACGGCTATGAGGACCTGATGGCGGATATCCCCGTTGAACCGGATGAAATAAAATTCTTGATGCAATAAATCAGTGAAGATGGATAAACAAGTTGATTATAAAAACCAGGTACTGCGCTATCGTGATGAGGGAAAAGGATATCCCCTTGTTTTTTTGCACGGCTACCTTGAAACCCTTGAGATATGGAATGAATTAACCCCATTGCTGACGGACCGGTTCAGGATCATTCGGCCGGACCTGCCCGGGCACGGTAAATCGGGGATCCTGGAAAAGGTGCATAGCATGGACCTGATGGCCGGTAGCGTCGCTTTCCTCCTTCAAAAGCTCAATATTGATCACTGCCTGATGTTCGGTCATTCCATGGGGGGATATGTTACCCTCGCGTTTGCAGAAAATCATGGTGAACTGCTGGATGGATTTTCCCTGGTGCATTCCCATTGTTTTCCCGACCCGGATGAAAAAAAGCTGAACCGGGACCGGGAAATCCAACTGATCCGGAAAGGCAAAAAAATGCAATTGATACAAAATCATGTGCCCAAGACTTTTGCAACTGATCATGTCGATGATTTCAAAGATGCCCGGGAAAGAATACTGCAATATGCATCCAACATACCCGATGTGGGGATCATCAGCGCCCTGGAAGGCATGAAAGTACGGCCCGACCGGTCCGCTTTCCTTCAATCGACCGAGCTTCCCGTACAGGTCATATCGGGGGACAAAGATAATTTCATTACCCGGGAAGTGACCCGGGAACTCTATGCCCTGCCTAAAAACCTTCACAAGGTGCGGCTTGAAAATTCAGGCCACATGGGGATCATCGAAGAGCCGCAGAAAGTCGCACAGGGCATTAGTGATTTCTATGGGCGGATATAAATAGGAATCTACGCTCGTTGTAGCTCGGCTTCGCTGTCACTCGCTGCGCTGTAATAACAATGCTAACTGTGCTAAACGGTATTCACACCCGCACCCAAACCCCACACCCTCATTCTGAATTCAGAATCACTACTGTCCGGGTAAATCGCAAGATAACTAAATGATTCTTGC
>CAYQQR010000015.1:0-26181 GCA_964420035.1 uncultured Bacteroidaceae bacterium
GCTGCTTTCCACGCGCTGGCCGTCTTTGACATTCAAATTGGCCAGTGCAACCCACATAAGTTTCTCGGTTTGGTCTTCCATTACAACAATATCGGGTTCCAGGGTTGCTTCTTCCAGAGGGTATAGGTGAAGGGCATTAAGTTTTCCGGGTTCCAGGGTGGTCATCCCCTCAAACATGGTCTGCCCCGTGGTTTGCACTTCAACAATACCAAAACCCTGCAATCCTTTCCCCGTTTTTAACCCTTCGGGCAAAGGTTTAAAACCAAATGCAGCTGCGGCCGCAGGGCATGAGATACCTTCCGCATCCAACAATACATTTCCGCCATGCCTGGCTTTCATCAATGCCTGACAATAGCGGTGGCTCTTTACTTTCTCTGCCTCCCGGGGGATTTGGTCTTCGTCAAAAATGAACCGAATGCCAACGGGAAAAGTCTGTAATTCAAGTATATGCTTTATATTTCTGGCTTTCGCTTTTACTTGTTCCATAACTCATTTTTTTATTGGCACAATTAGCACATTGGAATCAACTTTTCGCACTGCATGATGATTTACGTTTCCAAGAATATTTCTTCGAAAAAGCTGTGTCAAAGGAATTGCGGGCTCCGCAATCCTGCAGGATGAGAGCCGGTCGGGAATACCCGTGCGGAAAGATCCGGTTCTTTTACGAACAATTCCGTCTTTGCCAGCACCATTTTCATATACATGAAATCTATTTACGTCAAATTTTGAACTAGCCTGAATACCCAAGAAAATATACATTTCTACAACCAGGCTTACTATCAGCCGATTAAGGTTTGATCTTTTCGTACAGCCCCGGCAGCTTTTTCTCAAAGACCTCCATGATCTCCTCTTCATGCTCACCGATGGGTTTTACCGGAATAAGGTCCATCACTTCTTCCGGTGTGAGTGATGATTTGTAGTAAAGCTGTATCGATCGCTTCAGTGTATTCCGGATCACCTTTTTCGCTTCGGCTTCATCGAATCCCATTTGCAGCGCCAGTTCCTCCATTTTTTTCCATTGGAACCAGAAGTAGGTTGGCAGCATGGCCGAGATCATGGCATAACCCTCGAGCAGGGATTCTTCCACCTCGATCGTTTTTCCCAGCTTTCTGAATAATTCCATGGTGTTCTTTTTTTCTTCTGCGGGAAAAGTGTCGTGGAAACGGACCGGATTATATCCTTTATTGATGTAGGAGGTCGCATTGGGGATCACGCGGGCGATCTTTTCGGTATCCAGTATCCCGGCGATCTTTTCAATGGTGATCTTAGGTGCAAGAGAGACGACCGTGGAATCAGGCTTTACCACCTCCTTAACAGCGTTCAGTGTTTCCATCATTGCAGGAGGGTGAACGGCCAGGAATACGAGTTCCTGCTTCGCGGGTTCCGTTGCTGATCCTGCAAGCGTAATGGAAGGAAATTGAGTTTGCAAAGCGAAAGCAACCTCTTTGTCAGGTTCGTAAACCACTATGGAGTCAAAAGCCAGAGATTTGTTCCTGAAAGCCTGGAGAAAAATTTTAGTGATCCTTCCTCCGCCAATAAATCCTAAAGTTGTTGTTTTCATGGTGTGTGATTTTGACAGTTGGATTTTTTCGGGGAATCAGCAACCGGATTCTGAAAACCCAACAGGTAAAGTAAAAGAATGGATCCTATTGTAGAAAATAACAGGCCCAGGTCAAAGAGGGTATATACGATCCAGTGATTCATAAACATCATAAGAAAACCTGAAACAATGAGTAGAAATAAGGATATACCCGTAAACAGATTAGGCCCTTTTTTCAATTGAAGCAGGAGATTGAGCTTATCTTCCGTTGGCCTTAAACGTATTAACAACAATGCAGTGGTTATTATCAGGATTACGCTACCAACCAGAAAATGATTCGAATCCAGTTGGAACCGGGAGGGTAACATATATAATGTAAGACTTTTATCATATATCAGACGGAAAAGCATAATCAGGAACCCGGCAAATATGAGAAAACTCAGACCGTTTAACAGAAATGCCGAGAGATGCTGATCCAGTAACCGACGTAAACCCAGAGTTAATGCCAGGATTATTAAACCGGCTATCAATATAAAAAGAACATGCTTCAGGTATGTTTCCCTGACTATTCCGGAATGAGCCTGTGCACTGGAAATACCCAGTGATCTATATTGAGGAACAGTGGTTATCTTTCCCTCATCATCGAATGGATACTGAACAACAGGCCGGGTAAAGAATCCCGATTCATAGCTGTGGCAGTCTGTACAACCGTTCACACCCAGGGCGCTGTTGGCCGGAAAGATATCGTGATTGTAGGTGTGGACATTACCGTAAGGGGATGCTTCCCATGGTTCCATGGGTAATTCGGTAAATTCAGTACCGGATGAATAGATCCTGTCGTTCATTACCCAGACTACCTTTTTATTTTCCATCGGGTAATCGATCTCTTTCAGTTTTGCATTCACCGAGCCGATCAATGCATCGATCTCTTCAGGCGTGTTGATCTCTATTACCTGATCTGCGTTATCATCCCTGATCAGTGCAAGATCCGGGTACTTATCCGGATTTTCAAAATGCGCCGTCCACATTTTGTAAATATCACCCATCCTCGGCTGCATCAACCCCGCCTCTCCTTCCGTTTGAATGGCGGGCCAGGCGGTATGGACCCGGTTTGCAGGATAGATCATTCCCTTATACTGAACCTGTTCCGGTCTGAACGTATAGGTGGGCTTGTCGTCATATCCCATCATCTCCAGGTCTCCGTAATGGTTCCAGTATTTCATCTCCGGATCGTAAAAGGTCCACAGGTGCTTGCCCCTGGTCGGGATTTTCGTTCCCGGATTAAACACGTCACTGGCCACAAAATGGGCCGATTTCACGGTTCGCTCCGGGATATGACAGGTCTGGCAGGCGATCTTATCAAGATGCAGCGGAGGCAGCCATCTATGTTTTGCCAGCGGTGCCCCCAGATATCCGTTGTCGTGGCAATCGGCACAGGTTCTCATGGTATTGTCCAGGTCATCCCGCACGTGCCCGCCGGGATCATCCCCCTTTGCGAACTGATGGACTTCCTTGCCCCTTATCAGGTCATGTGTGGCTGATTTTCCCGCCGGGTGGCAATCCACACATTTTAAGCCTGCCTGCAGATGAACATCGGTCCTTGACCGGAAATTGGCCCCTCTCTTCTTATATCCCGGTTTGGCATGGCAGAACAGGCAGGCTTCATTACGCGGTTGCTTTACGATATGGGGTTCGACCGTTCCGTCCGGATTAAAATTGGATTCATCATAGGTAAGTGTCACGGGGTCATTCGATGCAACCGATCCGCTGATTTCAGCCAGGCCGGATGCCACGGTGGCAGCCCATTGAAAATTCATGCTTTTTATATTCCGGACCCTTTCCTCGTTGTCGTAGCCGGGCAAATGGCATATATAGCAATCGGCTTCAATCACCCCGGATTCGCCCCACTTTGCCTTGTAATAATCTCCGTCAAACGCGTTGGTTCCGCCACTGATCAATCCGGATCCCGGATCATTCATCACACGGTCATACCGCAGACCCTCCCGGTCGTATTCCAGCGGACCGCCTCCCGGGTGACAGACGCCGCAGGAAACCACGAAATCGAAGGAGGTCATATCGACCGTTACTTCCAGTTCATTGTCCTTTTCCGACAAATACCTGTAGAGCGGTGCCGGTGAACACCAGGGACCCCCGTAATTGCCGGGAGAAGAAACCCATTGCATCCGCTCCGCCTGCTTATCCAGGGGAGCTTCATCTTTTCCCTGTTGAAAATGAAAACCGGATGTAATCAGCTCATAATCATGGCATCTGCCGCAGGTCTGTTTGGGGGAATAGGGTTTGTCGGCATTCTCACCTGTAAGGGGATTAATGGTGTCTCCCTCCTGTGTGAGAAGGTAAAAGGGAGGACACACACCAAGCGATGAAATGTGTTCACCTTCCGAAACCTCAAATCGCGAACTTCCCGGCCCCGGTTTCAGGGCAATGGAAATGATCACTGTCGCGATGATCCCGATAATAACAGTTAAAGAATAAAGGACTCCTGATTTCATATAGGTGTATTAATTTTGTTGTGAGGTTTACCCGGATTAAATTTATAAAGAACCTGAAAAGACACAATTTTTTGCCTGCCTGCCTTAATGATGTCATCTCATTTTACCCCTTTCTGATTCAGTACCTTGATCAACTCTTCTTCCGGGAAGAATCCCCGGTGCCTGTAAAATTCTTTGCCCTTTTCATCCAGGAAAACCTGGGTGGGGATTACCTGGATATTGTACTGGTCGGCATAGGGATGTCCCTCCGGCGTCCAGACATCATAAAAAACCACCCTGACCTGGTCTCCGTATTTTTCTTCAATGGATTTCATGATAGGCTGCATTTGCTGACAGGGAATGCATCGAACGGACCCGAGTTCTATAAAAGTGACTTTATACCGATTTGTATCCGGCTCAGGCTGATCCGGTTTATTATCTGTCACCGTTTCGGTAACTTCATTGTTCGCGGGGGAAGAACCGGCATCCTTTTTAGAAGTATCCCCGGGCCCGTTCATGCAACCGAAAAACATGACCGCAACTAAAATCAGAAACGCCTTGTAAATCTTTAAAAAATAAATTCTCATCATTCAATTGATTTTATATGATCAACAATCTTTTTTGCTTTTTCCGGTGAGAAGGGAGTTTCACCCTTTATGATTCCGAATTCGGTAATGTGAATATGTTCGAATGCAGTAATACCCGATTTACACATTGTATCATGCGCACAATTGATGGAGCAGCCATCCAGAACGATCAGGCGGTTCAGGTCCTTTTTTGATTCATTGGCAAAAGCCTCATCGATAGAAAACCTGGCAAGGCAAAGCATTTTAACCTTTCCCTCCGCTGATAATTTCCGTGCGACCTCGTCAGCAAACCTACCTGTGTTGGAAGCACCGCTGCAACTGACAATATGGTAATTTGTATTTTTCATCACGTTACATGTTTGATTTCAACCAGTGTTTAAGCGTGGCTTTTACCGGGATCTTCCCCTGTACCACTACCTTCCCGTTTACTACCAGTCCGGGAGTCATCCATATTCCGTAATTCCCAAATTCATCCCGGTCTGTTATCTTTTCAATGTTTGCTTCCAGGTTTTCTTCTGCAACCACTTCCCGGCAAAGCTCCTCGAGCCTCAAACAGTTGTTGCATCCGGGACCCAAAACTTTTATTTCCAGCATTTTTATACTATTTAAATGATTTATACTCATAATAAGATTACTTATGATTCAGGATCCTTTAAACTCTTCCGGATTTTTTCCGCGGAAGGCACATAACCTCTTGCTATTACTTTCCCGTTTACGACCATCGCGGGAAGGATCCATGTAGGGTATTTAAGTATCTCACTTAATTTATCTTCTATGGTGATGGTTACACCCGGCTCAGCCCCCCGGGAAACTTCCTCCGCACGGTCGATCATCCCGCGGCATTTGCCGCATTTCCTTGCAGGACACAGTATTTTTATTTCATGGGTCATATTATTCCGTAAACCAGGCCGCTTATGGTGGCCATTGCCACTACCAGTATCACATAAACGATCGTTTTTTGGGTTCCGATCACACCCCTGATCACGAGCATATTCGGTAAGGACAGTGACGGACCGGCCAGCAACAGGGCCAATGCCGGTCCCTTGCCCATACCTGCGGCGATCAGGCCCTGTAGTATGGGCACTTCTGTAAGGGTGGCAAAATACATAAAGGCCCCCACGATAGAAGCAAAAATGTTAGCGAATACAGAATTACCGCCCACCAGTTTAGCCACCCATTCATTGGGAATGATCCCCGCCATGACCGTGTCGTCATGGGTGGATCCCAAAAGAAATCCTGCGATCAGAACCCCAATGGCAAGCAGGGGCATGATCTGCTTGGCGAAATCCCAGGAAGAAAAAGTCCATTCCCTGTTCTCGGGATCTTTTTTATCCATGAGTGTAATCACGGCTATTCCGGCCATTCCGACGATCATAGGGATCATTGGGGAAGGACTCAGCAGGGCGCTGACCGCGGTAAGTGCTGCCACAGCGGATACGTGCTGCCATTTCAGCTTCAGGATCAGCACAAGTGAAAAAGATAACAGTATGGCAAAAACCGACGTGATGATCCATTTGTTCGACCAGATCCAGTACCAGCCCCCGTCGGTGGTTCCTTCGCCGGGGGCTCCCCAGTTCGCGAACACCAGAATAAACACGAGGATAAAAAAATGAAAGGCGGTCTGCCACATCGGTCGTTTCTCCGGTATTCCGGAGAAATTCATCTGCTCTTCCTTCTTCACCTTTTCTTCCTTCCTGTAGATGATGGACATGATTGAACCAATTACGATGGCAAATAATACAGCCCCGACGATCCGTGCGACCCCCATTTCAAACCCCAGGATCCGGGCGGTGAGGATAATGGCCAGGATATTGATGGCCGGTCCGCTGTACAGGAAGGCGATGGCCGGTCCGAGGCCTGCACCTCTTTTATGAATACTTGAAAACAGGGGAAGGATCGTGCAACTGCAAACCGCCAGTATGGTTCCTGAAACCGAAGCTACCGAGTAGGAAAGCCATTTTTTCGCCTGTGCACCAAAGTACTTCATCACCGCTCCCTGGCTCACGAACACCGAGATGACCCCCGCGATAAAGAATGCAGGCAGCAGGCAGAGAATCACATGTTCCCTGGCGTACCAGCGGGTGAGATCCAGCATGGCCATGACAGCTTCCCTGAACCGGTGAAAATCAAGCGGCATGTAGAAAGCAGCTAAAAAAACCACGGTCATCCAGAAGAGTATTCTAACCTCTTTTTTCCATTCCATAGAATATCCGTATTGATGGCCGTTCGTAAAAAAACGAACAACCGGTGTAAATTTTTAAAAATAAATGATCACCACGTAATAGATCCCCACACCGATAAATACCACAGAAATGACCCTGCGGAACCAGACTTCGAATATTTTCATCCTGTTATACAATTTGCCCACACCGGAAACTGTATAGGCAAGAAGCCAGGCGAAAATGATCACCGGGATTCCGGTTGCCACGGCAAATACAACGGGCAGGTACAGTCCCGATGCACTGCTGACGGTCATCGGGATCAGCATTCCAAAATAGAGCACACCGCTGTAGGGGCAAAACGCGAGCGCGAAGACGATCCCGAGCAGCAGCATGTCGAGGTACCCCCGCACACCTTTCTTCTGAACGCGGTTTTTGAGCCCGGGAAACACCGGGAAATTGATCTTTATCACATCAAGCATCAGGAACCCGATCAGGATCAGCAGCGGACCGATGATCCGTTCACCGTACTGCTGGAACCAACCCGATATTTTCAGCCGGTCGGCCCCGAGGAAAAGAATGAAGGCCAGTAAGGTATAGGATACCGCTCTTCCAAGGGTATACACGACCCCGTTCAGGAAAACCACCCGTTTATTCACCACATCCTTGCTCAGGTATCCGATGGCTGTGATGTTGGTTGCCATCGGGCACGGACTGATGGCGGTCAGAAGACCCAGCAGGGCAGCCGTGAGCACCGGAACCGAGCTGTTACCGGCGAGATTACTGAGAAATTCTTCCATAGGGTAAGGATGGTTTACAACATTGAAATAATGTGATCCGAAATGATCTGTTTCAGCCTTTCCGGGTTGCCGCGGGCGTACATGAATCCCTCGTTGGTAATATTTATCTTTTTATCCCCGTCAGCGATCAGGAGCGTCTGTCCCCTGACGTTAAGTGCCTTTGCCTTTTCCTTTCCCTCCGGTTCATCCAGGTTGTAGCTTTTGAACGGGATGCTGTCGCCGAAAAGTTCGTTCACTGCTTCTGCAGATACCGATTCCACCTCCAGACAGGTTACACATCTCCTTGTATAGTGGAAGTAATATACTTCAATGTCATTCGCCTGTGATACGTTTTCTTTTTCAGAATAGCGATCGGATTGACCTGTACATGAATAATGAATGCACAGGGTCATCATCATTACCGGTAATAAGGCTTGCAGTTTCATAAATTACAGATTTTGTGTCAGTAATTGTTTCAGTTCGTTTTGGGACGGCAGTCTGCCGGAGAGAACGGCCTTTTCGTTAATGACCAGTCCGGGTGTATGCATAATCCCGTATTCCATTATTTTCATAATGTCCTCCACTTTTGAAACATCCGCTACGAGGTCCAGTTCAGCTAATGAATTCATCACCGCTTTTTCAAGCTGCTTGCATTTCGGGCACCCTGTCCCCAATATCTTTATCTCCATAACCAAAAATGTTTAAATTATTCGTTGTTCGCAAAAATACGAATAGAAAGGGAAAAAACTAACGGGAAATGAAATTTTTAAACAGAACCTGAACTTCTTTCCAGTTATCCTTATGGAGACAATATTTTACCCGGGGTGCCTCAATCTCGCCCTGGATCAGACCGGCAGCTTTTAGTTCTTTGAGGTGCTGGGAAAGGGTAGATTTGGCTACGGGAAGGATATCTGAAAGGTCGCCACTGTAACAACAGGATTGCTTTGAAAGCAGCTCAAGCACGTAAATCCGGACAGGATGCCCCATGGCTTTCGCGTATCTGGCAATTTTCTTTTGCCGGGAAGAAATAATTTCTTTTTTCACGGGAGTTGGATTTAATTATTCGCAATATTACGAACATTTTCGGGGAATAGAAACGATTATGCAAGCCGGGACTTCGGAGGGCGGAGCAGTGGGCCCAGCTGGGCTCGAACCAGCGACCCCCTGATTATGAGTCAGGTGCTCTGACCGACTGAGCTATGGGCCCTGTTTATTATGCAGCGTGCAAAAATACAACAATGTCAGATTAATTTCAACTTAATAGGGCATTTTTGATTTTTCTGCTATTTTCGGGGCATGCCAAAGAAATTCAGCGACTATCCAAACATTAGAAATATCATCTTCGACCTGGGCGGGGTGATCATGGATGTGGATTACCACAAAACCATCGATGCCTTTAAGGAGCTCGGCATCAGGAATGTCGCGCATTTATATACCCAGGCCCGGCAGGTTCCGGATTTTGATCAGCTGGATACCGGGAGGATCTCATCCGCTGAATTCAGGAACCGGATAAGGTCACATTCAAGCAACCATCTTACCGATAAACAGATCGACCATGCCTGGAACGCCATGCTGCTGGATTTTCACCGGGAACGCTTCGAGCTGCTGAAAGAACTGAGAAATCATTATAAAACCTTCCTGCTGAGCAATACCAATGCCATCCACCTGGATCATTTCATGGGAAAACTCAAACAGACCATGGGGATCGATGATCTGTCGGATTATTTCATTCAGGACTACTATTCCCACCTGATCGGCTTGCGCAAGCCCGACCCGGAAGTCTTTGAATACATCCTGGACCGGCACGGCCTTGTGCCCGGAGAAACCCTGTTCATCGACGACTCCCCCCAGCATGTCGAAGGCGCCCGGAATGCAGGACTGCAGGCCCATCAGCTGAAACCGCCCCAGAACATCAATGATTTCTTTAACAACTATTAAACAGATATTAAGCTCTTTTATACTTATATTTTTCTTAATATTACAGTTCATTTAAAAACTAATGCAATGATCGATATAAGTATGTGGGGGAAAGCCCTGAGGACCATCCCCCGGCTGAATAAAGCGGAATGGGATAAACTGGATATCATTGCCCGTTGGCTGATCGCCTCGCGGGCAGCGGTGTTTGTGATGACCGCCCTCTCGGCGGCTATTGGCGGATTGATGGCCTTTGCCGACGGTACTTTTCACTGGCCCTATTTTCTGGCGGCTTTCTTCGGACTGATCTTCGCCCATGCCAGCAATAACCTGATCAATGACCTGATCGACCACAGAAAAGGAATAGACAAGGATAATTACTACCGCGCCCAGTACGGTCTGCAACCCCTGGAACACGGCTTGATGAAATCCTGGCAGTTTAACCTGTATATAGCGGTTACCCTGTTTCTCTCCCTGGCCTGCGGGGCCTACCTGGTGTGGCAGATCGACATGACCACCTTCTATTTTCTCCTGGGTGGCCTGTTCTTCGTGCTTTTCTATACCTGGCCCCTCAAGTATATCGGTTTGGGCGAACCCTCAGTGATCCTGGTGTGGGGACCCCTGATGGTGGGAGGTACTTATTATGTAACTGCCGGGGGATCCTGGAGCTGGGATGTGGCCGTCATCGGACTGGTCTATGCACTGGGTCCCACCACCGTGCTGTTTGGAAAACATATCGACAAACTCCGGGAAGACAAAAGAAAGAAAGTCCGCACCCTGCCCGTGATCATCGGCCAGAAAGCGGCCCGCTATACCACCATAGCCTTCTGGGTAATCCAGTACCTGCTGCTTGCCGGTATGGTAATTTTCGGATACATCACCCCGTTGATCATGGTCGTCCTGCTGGCCCTGCCCAAATTTTTCCGGGCCCTGAAGCGTTTTGCCAGACCCAGACCCGGAAAAGAGCCGGCAGACCTGGAACCAGGGGTGTGGCCCCTGTATTTGTCGGCCCGGGCCTTCCAGTACAACAAAAAGTTCGGGAGCCTTTTCCTGCTGGGACTGATCATCGAGGTGGTGCTGAGCAGGCTGGGCGTGACAATCTTTTGAGGACTATTTCAGGAATTCGACAGGTAATTCCCTGCGAATACTCTCTCCCAGGGAAATAATGGTTTCTGTTCGGGCTACCCCCCTGATGGCCTGTATCTTGTCGTTGATCACCTCCCGCAGATGATCCGTGTTCCTGCAGGTGATCCTGGCAAAGATGCTGTATTCCCCGGTGGTGTAATGAGCCT
The DNA here is from genome assembly GCA_964420035.1 of uncultured Bacteroidaceae bacterium. Taxonomy (GTDB): domain Bacteria; phylum Bacteroidota; class Bacteroidia; order Bacteroidales; family SM23-62; genus CAYQQR01. The sequence continues at coordinate 10,761 of CAYQQR010000015.1, forward strand.
CCACGATCTCCGGGACCTTCTTCTCTAAAATGTCAATGACCTCATCGTATACGGATCCGCGTACCAGATAAATCCCGATGAAAGCAGTCAGATCATAGCCCATTTTCCTGTGATCCAGAACCAGGGTGGATCCCCTGACAAAACCCAGTCTTTCCAAACGGTTCATCCGCACATGGATGGTCCCCGGTGAAACAATTAAGCTTTTGGCAACCTCCGTATAAGGCACCTTGGCATTCCGCATCAATATGCCCAGAATCTCCCGGTCGAGTTTGTCAAGTTGATAAGGTGAACCCCGGTTTTGCATATCTTAATTAAATAATTCACATTTAAATTGACAATATATTGCTAAAATAATAATAATAATTAAAAATAGTTATAAAAGTGATAACAAATTTGTATATCCATTATATTTGTCAATGTATTTGATCGTGTACTTTGATGTTTTGATCGGATAAATACTGTAGGGTGGTGAAACCGGCAGCCACACCCTCTTGTCTCGGGGGCGGAGCGTATGGGATAAACGTAGGATAGTCAGGGGTTGACCACCAAGGCTTCTCATGTCCTATGGCTAACCACTCCGTGAAGGTTCGAATCCTTCCCCTACAGCGAGCCTCGCTGCGCTCGGCGGTGAGAAGCGCCTTCGGCGCAGTCTGAAGCCCCGCGGGCAGTTTAAAGCACCAGCGGTGCGGTTTAAAGCCCCGCGGGCAGTTTAAAGCCTTTCAGGCAGTAAAACCTCACTTCGTGAGGTAGTTTAAATCAGGCTTCGCCTGAGGAGTCTTTTTCCTTCTGGATAATGGTTGATACCTCGTCAGACCTGCTTTTAAGATATCTTTGAAGACCGAATAATTGCCTGCGGACCTCGTTGATCTTTTTTAATACTTCTTTATGATCGAAATCGAATTCCAGTTCCTTGCAAAGAAGACTCTGGGTTTCCAGCTCCATGATACTGCCCATCGCGTAATTCAAAAACTGAAGATATTCCTTATTGGAAAATCTCGCCGAACCCTCTGCAATATTTGAAGGTATGGAAATGGCAGCGCAACGCATTTGGTCGGTAAGATTGAATTTTTCCTCTTTTGGCAATCTACCCGATTCGGTATAAACCAATGTGGCTAATTCCATCGAGGAATTCCATAGGTCAAGTTTTTTATAATTCATGATTTTAATGGTTTGGTATATTACTTCATACCTGAACCATTAAAATATCGGCTATCAAAAATCAATTTTTTAATAAACTACCGACCGAAGGGAGGTTTTAAACTGTTTCGAAGAAACTTTAAACCATTCCGATGGAATTTTAAACTACCCGAAGGGTTTTAGACTACCCGAAGGGTTCCAGACTACCCGAAGGGTTCAAAGTTTCACCACATCCGCCCTGATCGAGGCGATGATCTTACTAATTTCTTTGATATTATCAGACGTGGCGGTGGTCTTGTAGCCGGAAGTGGAGATGGTTCGGGCGGCGGTATCCACCTGGGTTCCTTCCTGTTCCAAAAGGATCTCGAACTTATCAAACTCATCCTTCAGGATCTTCAGCATCAGGATATATTTGGAAACACTGATCTCTGACTGGTGATTGCTTAAAAGAGAGATCAGGTTGTTCAGGCTGTATTTTTGCAGGGCGATCCTTTCCATGATCTCAGGGTTATCCGGATCTCTGTTAAAAATATTGCCGGCTATATACATCGCTTCTACCCATCCTCCAAGAACGATCATGGCGGCGGCATATTCCCGGTCGCTTTCCCGCAAATATTTATCTGCCTTTTTATAGATGCGGTTAGCATTGGCCGATACGGAATCCTGGTTGGCAATGTTATCTTCCAGGTTATCCAATGCAGAGGTAAGCAGGTCGCCCGGAATACCCAGGTGCCGGGAAATATCGTTGATGGCAGCTATGTACTCTATGGATTTCTGTGCCTCACCGAACATCTTGGTATAACTCAGGTCGACCCCGTAGACTCCCAGGTTCATGGCCATCTTATAACTGCCCGAATAACGATCGGCATTATTCGGTGGATTCAAAATACCGGGTCTGTATACAGCACCTACCTGTTCAAAAACAGAGGCCATTTCCACAGGCAAATACATATTATAAAAAATGGATTTTGCCCCGGAGTCATCGGTCATTTCATCCTCTGTGATCTGAATGGCCTTGCCAATTTGTTCTCTGCCGGTATCCGATTTGCAGGAAAAGAGCAGGCACATCATAAACAATACGGCAATACTGATCAAAGTTTTCATGATCTGAGGATTACGACAGCAAATAAAAATAAGGAAATATCATGAATTGAACAATCTAAAAAATTCAAGCTATCATCAGGCCCGGTTAAATCATTTCTCTGAGCTTTAAAGTATGGGTGATCATGTCAATGATTTCCCGAACGCTGAGGGTCATGCAGTTGATGCTCAAATCAAAAAAAGTGTAATCGGTTTCTTTGCCATGGAAGTATTCGCGAAATTCCTTTCTTTTCTTATCGGTATCCTGTGCAAATTTCTTGGCTTCCTCAACAGAGATGCAGTATTTTTCGCTTAGTCGCAGTGCTCTCCACTCAAGGGGAGCCGTAAGAAAAAGATGAAGGGATTTGGCAATGTCCCTGCAAATAGATACCCCGCCTCTTCCAACAATAATCACGTTGCCTTCGGTACCCAGGTTGTGAATTACCCGGGCAATGGTTTTGCGTATGGCCCGGTCGCTCTTATAGTATTTTTTAGAATGAGATTTGATGATGTCATCCAGGATGGTTCTTTTTTCATATTGAAAGACATACTTGATCTCCGATTCGGGAACGCCCAGATTTTTGGCCGCTTCCTGGAGGATTTCCTTGGAGATCCACCTCCAGGGGAAATCTTTGTCTTTCTTGCTGTCCAACTCGGTAAGCCTGGACGCCAATTCGCGTGCAACGGACTTGGCAGGACAGCCCTGCTCACGGGAGATAGTCACTACAGGACCTTCAAAAGTTTTCTCCCGGAGCTTCTCGTAATAACGTTCCTGCAAATATTGGGATATATCCAGTTTCGCCATACAATGGGTGGTTTTGTGGGTTGTTACTAAAATACGACGAAAATGTGATTTTATCAATGTAGTTCCCCGTTCTCGGTTCTCAGTTCTCGGTTATCTTCAGTATTCAAGCATATTTCAGTATTTTCAGATTAATCCGCAATCCGCAATCCGCAATCTATAATCAGGCCACGGCCAGAACCGCAATACTCACCTTCACCCCCTCCACCTTCAACAATTCCGTCGCGCAGGCTTCAAGCGTAGCCCCGGTGGTCACAACATCATCAACCAGCAGGATATGTTTATGCATAATTGCTTCCACTTGCTCCACCCTGAAAATATCTTTTACATTTTCCCATCGCTCCAGGCGGGTCTTCCGGGTTTGGGATGAGGACCGCCGGTTCCGGATCAATATCCCCTGGAGCACTTCTTTATTTAATTTTTCTGCCATACCCCTTGCAATATGCCAGCTCTGGTTATAGCCCCGCTCCCTTTGCCTGGAAGGATGCAGGGGTACCGGAATCAGCACATCCGCCTTTTCAAATGCCGTTCCGGCAAGAGCCCTGCCGAAATGTTGACCGAGAAAACGGGCGATGTCCGGCCGGTTTCTGTATTTCATCCAGTGGATAAGTTTCTGATAACGGCCCCCTTTCAGGAATTTACAGAAAGCCGTAGCATGTTCAATGTAAACACGCCCCCAAAAGATCCGGGCCACCTCGTTAGCGGGATCATCCAGGTAACCGGTACGGGGTAAATGGAGAAGGCAGTGCATGCACAGATACTTTTCTCCCCGCACCAGTACCCGCTCACAGGTAAGGCACAAATCGGGGAACAATATTTGCATCAGATCGTTAAGTATATACATGGTGTTTTTATCCTTAATACCTGAAGCTGTTAAATATCATAGCATAATCTTGCATCATTTTTTATTTTTATAAAAAAATTAACATGAGGAAGATCGCCATACCTGTTGAAAACCATTTGCTGTCAGAGCATTTCGGGCATGCAGACGAATTTGCGATTTTTGAGACCGAGGACCTGGAAATCCTGAGCCAAAGCATGGAGGAAGCTCCGGACCATGAAGAAGGTTCTTACCCAGACTGGCTCATCGATAAGGAAGTTACCCACGTCATCGCCAGCCGGATAGGGCGCAAAGCCATTAAAGCACTGGAAGAAGCCAATATCAACATATTCAGATGTGCACAGGTAGCAGATCCTGAGACCATCGTTCGTAAATTCCTGAACGGGTCCCTGGAAAGGGCCGCCGGGGATTGTGAATAATTCCGGATATTTGTTTGTTCTCCCAGACTGAAACAGAGTTTCTTTATGCGAAATCATGCTTACCTGGTATTGATATATCTATGTCTTGTATTCTCATCAAATGCACAGTATAAGGACAGCTGCATACGCGGGTACGAACCCGGCCGGTTCCATTTTGAACTCAACAGGCACGCCAATTCGGTACTTATTGATGTACAAACCCGGCAGGAATACCTGGATGCCCGTATTCCGGGTGCACTGCCTGCCGAAAGATCCGAGATACTTTTCAGTATCTGCGATACCCTGGATCATGAACAACCCGTGTTCATTTATTGCTACGATTCTGATAGAAGTGAAACGGCTGCCAAAATGCTTGTCGAAAAAGGACGCTGCAATATCTGCCACCTGGAAGGGGGACTGAGAAACTGGATGCGGGAAGGGTACGAGGTGGAAAAAATGCGAAATTCGAAATCCGAAAATAACTACCGAAGGTAAAGTAGGGTATTGCATACCATAATTTCTCGTTAAAAGATAATGGTTTAATTTGCACCAAAAGCCATTCTATGGAGATCCTGATCATTGAAGACGAATCATCGCTTCTTGATTCCATGGTCGTATACCTGGAAATGGAAGGTTTCAAATGTGTAAAGGCCACGGACTACCATAGCGGATTGGGCTTAATCGACAAATACAATTACATCTGCTTGCTCATTGACCTGAACCTTCCCGGCGGGGATGGGATCGGCCTGGTCAGAATGGCCCGCGGGAACCTGGATGATACGGGCATAATCATAATATCCGCGCGGGATTCGCTTGAGCAAAGGATCCGGGGACTGGAAGCCGGGGCGGATGATTACCTGGTAAAACCCTTCCATCTTTCCGAACTGGTGGCCAGGGTGAATTCCGTTATTCGCAGAACAAGACTGCAAGGGGATAAGATGCTTGAGTTCGGCGCGATCAGGGTCCAGCCGGATGGGAGAAACTGCTATGTGCATGATCAGAAACTGGATCTCACTAAAAAGGAATATGAATTGTTATTGTACCTGATGTCTAACCGGAACCGGGTGATAACAAAAGAAAGTATCGCGGAATATCTGTGGAGGGAATACTCCGGGGGTTATAGCTCCTATGAATTTGTATACACGCATCTGAAAAATCTGAGAAGAAAATTAATGGACAAGGGATGCCCGGATTATATCAGGAATATATACGGGGTCGGATATAAATTCACCGATAGATGAAATTACTCACCAAAACCATACTCTACATCGCAACCTTGTCCCTTTTCCTGTTTTTCCTGATGGGTATAATTTTTTTCCAGCTTTTAAAGAAGATGAGCCAGGATGATCTTGACCGGGAAATGAAAGAAATGCAGGAATCCATCCGGAAGAACCTGCCGGTGTTGTTGCAAAATGATATACATGAATTGCCGGGCATTGATTCATTGTCCATTGAGCCCGTTCAAAAGTTATCCGGAACCGCGATGGAGTTCAGGGATACCCTGCTCTTTGACCGCGGATCAAAACAATATAGAACCTATCATATTCATACCTTCGGCGTCAAGACAAAGGAGAACCTTTACCGGATCAGGCTGATCAAGTCGACCAGCCCCAACGATAAACTGGTAGAACGGGTAACGCTGATGATGACCCTGATGGTTATCCTTTTCCTTTCCGGGATATTTTTTCTGAACCGCTTCATCTTTTCAAATCTCTGGAAAGATTTCTTCACGGCATTGGACAAGCTAAAAAGATTTAACGCGGAACAGGGGGCGATTAAATTTAAAGGATCGGGTATAGAAGAATTTAACGAGCTTAACCGGGCACTTGAGAAAATAACCGAACGGCTCTCCAAAAACTATATGGAACTGAAGGAATACACCGATAATACAACCCATGAATTACAAACCCCCCTGGCGGTCATCAAGACCAAAACCGAACTTCTGTTGCAATCGGAAAATCTTCGGGAATCAGAGATCGGGCTGATCAGGGATATTTACCGGAACACGGATCATTTATCCCGGTTAAATGCTACCCTGGCACTGATTACCCGGATCGATAACCAACAATTTAATGAGCGGATCAAAGTGGATTTCGCAGCATTGATCGACAAGCAGTTAGAAATGTTGCAGGAATTGATCGAATTGAGAAAAATAAAGGTTCAGAAACAGTTCCATGGACCCGGGATCATCGTTCATATGGACCCGGGGCTGGCAGATATACTGATCATAAATCTTCTTAAGAATGCCATCAATCATAATATTGACCGGGGCCTGATCATCATTGAACTGTTGGATAACAAACTGATGATTAAAAACAGCGGCGTCGATTTCGCTTTGGATCCAGCGAAGCTGTTTGATCGATTTTACAGGGGCACCAGTAAATCTGAGAGTTTTGGATTGGGGCTTCACCTGGTAAAAAAAATTTGCGGCTATTATGGATTTTCTCTGGAATATAAATTTGAGGAGAGCCTGCATACCTTTATAGTGGGCTTCCGGTCCTGATTGTAACCATCCGGCGTTATACATAATCAATCTTAATAATTATTATCTTATTGATATTCAATGGTATAGTAATAGACTTGTACGATACCCCCCTTTTGCAGGGAATTTCTTCAAATTTTCTTCCAAATCAAGGATTAGCTTGGGGCTCGATTAAGGAAAAGCCTCTATGAAACAAAGAGCATTCTTATGTTTGATCCTTGCATTTATTCACGGCATGCTGCCTGGTCAATCACAAAATAATGCAATGGACGGTTTGGGTAAAAAGAGCTCCGGGCCCGATACCATACTGATCGACCGGTATGAACTGGAAGGGGTGGTTATGTCTGCCGATAAACGCGGATCCAGGGTGATGGATGTGCCCGCGTCGGTAACCACACTTTCCGGATCGAGCCTGGACAACGGGCGGATAATTTCCACCACGAAGCTCACCGGTCCGGTACCCAACCTGTATATGCCTGACTATGGATCAAGGCTCACCTCCCCGGTCTATATCCGGGGAATAGGTTCCAGGATCAATGCTCCTTCCGTGGGTTTTTATGTGGATGAAGTGGCTTTGTTTGAGAAAGCCAGTTTTAATTTCGATCTGTACGATATTCAACGGATAGAGATTTTGCGGGGTCCCCAGGGCACCCTGTACGGAAGAAACACCATGGGCGGAATTGTTCATGTGATCACCCGGGACCCGGACAACCGTTTTGGCCTGAGACTCTTAGGCGAATTGGGCAGTTACGGTCACCGGCAATACCAGCTGATGGTTGAAAAGCCTGTGGTGAAAGACAAATTCTTCATTCAGCTCAATGGTAATTTCAGGAAGAGAAACGGATTTCATACAAACCAGTACACCGGCAAAAAGGTTGACCGGCTCGAGAGTGGTGGGGGAAGGCTGAAATTCATGTTCACCCCGACGCCGGGATCAAAAATTATCTGGCAAATCCATGCTGATCTGAGTGATGAAGGCGGATATCCCTATGCCGTCGTTTCAGATGGTTCTGATGACCTGGTTATAGACTACGATCACCAGAGTTCATACGAACGCGAGCTCCTGGGCACTTCTCTGCAATACGAGCGAAAAGGGAGCAGGGTTCTTTTGAACAGCATTACAGCCTACCGGCATCTTCAGGGTTTTCAGGATATCGATCAGGATTTTACCGCTGAAGACCGGTTCCGGGTTACACAGGATCAGGATCAACACTTGTTTACCCAGGAATTCAGGATCAGCAACCCGGACCGGTCTGCAAAGATCACCTGGCTTACCGGCTTATACGGGTTTTACCAGGCTAACGACCAGTTAGTAGAAGTAAATTACGGGGAAGACGGTCTTGTTGCCTATAATCTTCCTTATCAGTCCTATGCTTATGTGAAGCAAAACGATAGGTCCAATTACGGTCTCGCGTTTTTCGGGCAGGGTACCTTGAAGAACCTGTTGATCGATCCCTTATCCCTTACCGCGGGGATCAGGGCCGATTACGAGCTGGATGGTTTGGATTACAACTATGACCGTTTCATTGACAATGAACTATCCCGTGTAACGGATTTCAAGGTACGGAACGACTTTTTTGAGATCCTTCCGAAAATTGCGCTTAAATACCGGTGGTCTGCCGGTCAGATCAATTATATAAGCATGACCCGGGGATACAAGAGCGGGGGGTTCAATACAAGTTTTGAGCGTGAAGAGGACCGTGCATTTTATCCTGAATACAGCTGGAACTATGAAGCCGGGTGGAAAAGCTCATTTGCTGACCGGAAGCTGAATTTAAAACTGGCGGTCTTTTATATCGATTGGAAAAACCTCCAGGTATATCAACCTGTACCAGGCGGACGGGGATCGATGTTGAAGAATGCAGCCAGCGCTTTCAGCCGGGGAACGGAAATTGAAATAAGTGCAGTTCCCTTAAAGAACTGGGTTCTCACCGGCAGCTTTGGATATGCCGATGCAAAATTCCGGGATTTTGCACCGGATCCGGATGAGGCAGTAAACTACGGCGGTAATAAGGTTCCCTATGTCCCCGACTATACCGGGTTCGTGTGTTCTTCCTACCGGATCCCTTTTCATGGGAATATATTTCATGAAATGGTCCTGTCGCTGAATTGGCAACAAACCGGCAGGATCTTCTGGAATGATGCAAATGAATATGTTCAGGAGCCCTATGGACTGATGGCAGCAAATCTCGGGCTGAAATTCAAGAAATTTGATCTCCGGGTCTGGGCGGAAAATATCCTGGATACCCCGTACCGGTCGTTTCAATTTACAGCCATCGGGAATGTCTACGCGCAGCCTGGCAAACCGCGGACTGCCGGTATAACCTTAAGCTGTAAGTTGTAATTATTTTGAACAGGGAAGAAGGGTATAGCAATCATGAGACCGGCACAAAAGTATTCCACCTTATTCAGTTTGTATGTTGCGCAGTCGATTCCGATGAGCTTCTTCTCCACCGTCCTGCCGGTGATCATGAGGATGGAAAATTACACCCTGGAAAGCATTGGATTGATCCAGTTGATCAAGATCCCATGGATACTGAAATTTTTCTGGTCCCCATGGGTCGACAGGAATGCAAGCCTGAAACACGGCTATAAACGATGGATCCTATCTTCCGAATTGTTTTATGCCATCGTGATCGTTTCCATCGGCTTTTTCAGTCTGGCCACTGATTTCAGAACCATCGTGGTCTTAATGATCGTAGCTTTTTTCCTTTCGGCAACCCAGGATATTGCTTCGGACGCGCTGGCGATTAAAATACTGAAACAAAAGCAACGCTCGCTGGGAAACAGCCTGCAGTCATCAGGGAATTTCCTGGGCACGCTCCTGGGCAGCGGGGTATTGTTGATGATCTACACCGCGATCGGATGGCAGGGTATTATGTTCCTGCTCAGTGGTATTGTACTGGCAGCTTTGCTCCCCCTGATGCTGAATGTTAGAAATGCCGACACCCTTGCACCGGATAATACCCCTCCTGCCCGCTGGAAAGATGTATTTACCTTCTTCCGGTCCGGTATTGTACTTCGCCGGGTGATATTTTTAATGATCTTCTATTCCGGGATACTGGGGATCCTGGTGATGTTGAAGCCTTTTCTGGTCGATCTGGGGTATGGGATCCAAAAAATTGGTTTTATTTCAGGCGTGTACGGAACTTCCATCGGGGCACTTACGGCCCTGCTGTCCGGCTTGATCATCAGGCGCATCGGCAACAGGAAGGCCGTATTTACCATGGCCCTCTATAGTTTTATTACTGCAATTTATTTTGCATCCGTCCTGGTTCATACACCTTCCCCGGTTATTATTTATATAGGCGTTGCCATGCTCTGGAGCAGTTATGCCATGTCATCGGTCGTGGTCTATACGGTCTCCATGAACCTGGTAAGGCCGGGCCGGGAAGGAACCGATTATTCCATACAAATTGTCCTGACCCACATCAGTGGATTGATCATGGCAGTGTTGAGCGGATTTATAGCGGAAAGACTGGATTACAGGGGATTGTTCACCCTGGAAGCCGGTTGGGCCTTTATCGTGCTTTTTGCTTCTGTACTATTGTATAGGGAATATGGCCAGGCAGAGGTTTGGGAAGCCTGGTTGGGAAAAAGGAAAAAATTGACATGGAAGTTGATCCGAAAATAATTGAACGGTACAATTCCGCCGGACCCCGGTATACCAGTTATCCTCCCGCCAATCTGTTCCGGGAAGATGTTGCCCGGGCTGATTATCTGGGGGAGATCAAAAGGTCGAATAAGGAAGGACCTCAGGGTATCTCTTTGTACGTTCACGTACCTTTTTGCCCGAGGATCTGTTTTTTCTGTGGATGCAATTCACAACCGGGCCGTGATCAGGAACTGATAAAACGGTATTTCCATGCAGTCCTTACCGAGATCGACCGCGTTGCGGAAAAGATCGATAAAACACGTCCCGTTACCCAGGTCCACTGGGGAGGGGGAACCCCTAATTCCGTTGATCCCGCCCTGATCGAAAAAGTCATGGACCGCTTCAGGAAATATTTTCATTTTTTGGATGAAGCTGAAATAGCCATGGAATGCAGTCCTGCTTACCTGGATCTTCAGGATACAGACCGGATATTTGCATCGGGCTTCAACCGGCTCAGCTTGGGCATACAGGATTTTAACGAATCGGTTCTCAAAGGGGTCAACCGAAAACCGTCTCTTCATCCGGTTGAGATACTGGTGGATTACATCCGAAACAAGGGATTTTCCGGGGTCAATCTGGATTTCATTTACGGACTGCCGGGACAAACAAGGAAAGGATACCTGGAAAGCCTTGAGCGGGCAACCGGTATACGTCCCGACCGCCTGGTGACTTTTTCCTATGCCCATGTTCCCTGGATCAGGAAGAACCAAAAAATATTGGAGAGAACCGGCATTCCGGGACCCGCTGAAAAGCTTGAGATGTTGCTGGACGGCTTTGACCTTATCACCTCCCGGGGCTATCAGGCGATCGGGATGGATCATTTCGCCCTTCCCGGGGATGAACTGGCCCGGGCCTACCAATCCGGTACATTGCATCGTAATTTTCAGGGATATTGTACCCTGAAACATACCGGCCAGGTATACGCGTTCGGTGCATCGGCCATTACCCAGTTGCATGGTTCTTATTTTCAGAATGAAAAGGACGCCGCAACCTATACAGGACTTATTGAAAAAGGTGACCTCCCGGTAACTAAAGCTTATAAATTAAATAAAAAAGAAAAGATCATCAGAAGAGTGATCAACCAGATGATGTGCAATGGATTGCTTGAATTTTCAACCATGGCCCGGGAATTGAACATAAAAACCGGTGAGCTGAAAGACTTGCTTGAATACAGCCCCGGAAGATTCGGGATCATGATCAAAGACGGACTGGTCAGGGCAGATGACCAAAAGATACAGGCAACACAATTGGGCATGCTTCTGATCCGGGTTATTGCCCGGGAACTGGATCCCCATTACCACCGGTATCGAAAAATGTTTTCAAAAACCATATAATTCCGGAAAGACAACAGGCATGAAGCGTGAAGGAGAAAAAGAAACGGTCATCATCGGTGCCGGCATTACCGGCCTGACAACCGCGTTTTATTTGAACAGGGCAGGGAGGGATTTTTTAGTACTGGAAAAAAAGGAGCGGGTAGGCGGTGTGATCCAAACCATCCGCGAAAATGGATTTACCTATGAAACAGGGCCCAACACCGGTGTCATCGGTCAGCCCGAAGCCGCCTCCTTGTTTGAAGATATTGGAAAAGAGGCGGAACTGGAAATTGCCGATCCCCGGGTAAAAAAAAGATATATCCTTAAAGAAGGCCAATGGCAGGCCCTTCCTTCCGGTCTTTTTCAGGCGGCCGGGACCCCGCTTTTCACCTTAAAGGATAAGTTCAGGATACTGGCTGAACCCTTTCGTAACAAGGGCCGAAATCCCGAAGAAACCCTGGAGCAGATGGTCCTGAGAAGGATGGGTAGAAGTTATCTCGATTATGCAGTGGATCCTTTCATACTGGGCGTCTATGCCGGGGATCCTGCCACACTGGTTCCCCGGTATGCATTACCCAAACTTTACAGGCTTGAACAACGCTATGGCAGCTTTATAGGAGGAGCCCTGAAGAAGAGATTTGAGAAAAAAACAGAAGAGGATAAAAAAACCACCCGGGATATTTTCTCTTTCAAGGGCGGACTTCAATCCCTGGTGGATGCTCTTTACCGGCAATCCGGCAGTGACAACTTCCGCCTGGGGGTGCGTGAGGTTAAGCTTGACAGGCAGGAAGGGGGATACAGGATATCCTTTGCCGGCCCGGATGGTCATCAGGAATATTGCCATGCCGGAAATGTCGTGGTAACATCCGGCATAAACGAGCTTCCCGGTTTATTGCCTTTTGTTGCGCCGGGAAGAATGAAACAGTTGACGCACATGAGATATGCCAAAGTGATCGAAGTCGCCCTTGGATTTAAACGATGGGAAGGGATGAAACCGGATGGTTTTGGCGGACTGATCCCTTTTAAAGAAAAGCGGGATATACTGGGGATCCTCTTTATTTCGTCCTTTCTTCCCGGTCGTGCCCCCTTGAAGGGGGCCCTTTTTACGATCTTTATCGGTGGATTGCGCCGGCCTGATCTTTTTGAACGATCCGATGACGAGATCGTTACAATCATCCGCAGGGAGTTCAAAGATCTCATGGGGGTGGAAAAGTTTTCCCCCGATCTGCTAAAAATTTTCAGATATGAATGGGCCATACCTCAATATGAACAGTCAAGCGGAAGACGTTTTGAACTGATAAAAGAAATCGAAAGGGAGATGCCCGGGCTCAAGCTCAGGGGGAATTTTACCGGGGGCATAGGACTGGCTGACCGGATAAGACAGGGCAAGCAGACAGCTTCAGCACTCATCCATTAAGATGTTATTGAGCCGTTCCCTATCTTTGTGCACGAATTAGGTTAATGACGTATGTTATACAGGATCGTTTTTAATCTGCATATTGTGGTCAGCATAATCACTCTAATGTCCGGGGCAATATCGGTTGTACGGTCGGTTGTTGGCTGGATCCGTAAGAAAGAATACACCCGTTTTGATCTCGGTGTTTCCCTGACTTTTACGATCGCCCTGTACATACAGCTCTTTCTTGGTTTTATCGTGTACTTTCTTTTGCGCACTTCCTTCGATCATGCCCTTTCAGAGATACCGGTTTCGAGCAATGATGCCTCTCTCAGGTTCTGGGCCATCGAGCATATCGCCCTCATGATATTTGCCCTTTTTCTCACGCAGCTGGGACGGATCTTTATCAATCGATCCACCGCCTCCCTGAAACGTTTCAAGGCATCCCTGTTTTATTACGGGATCTCGCTTTTGTTGATATTTTATTCACTCAGCGCAGCCTTGTTTTTCAAATAAGCGGATGAATGCACACAAGAAAGCCGTTGTTCTCGTTAACCTGGGCAGTCCCGGTTCCCCGGGGGTGCCCGACGTACGGTCCTACCTGAAAGAGTTTCTGACCGATCCTTGCGTCATTACCCTTCCGGGCCCGTTGCGATATGCATTGGTTTACGGGATCATCGCGCCATTCCGTGCTTACCGCTCGTCAAAATTATATTCCCTGCTATGGAGAGAAAAGGGTTCCCCTCTTATTTATCACGGTTTCGGATTATTGCAGGTTCTCAGACCGGTGATGGATCCGGGAACGGATCTCTGCCTGGCCATGCGCTACGGGAAGCCTTCCCTGGGAGAATTACTGAAGCAGTTTATCCGCGAGGATTATAACGAATTACTCTGTATTCCCCTTTTTCCTCAATTTGCAACATCCACCACGGGCAGTATTATCAGGTTGCTCCGGAAGAATTTGAAGGGAACGAAATTATTCGGGCAAACCAGGGTCATTCCCTGCTTTCATTCTTTTGATGAATTTGCCCGCATCTGGCAAAAAAAGATCAATGTGTTTGATCCCGCCGACTATGATGCAATCGTATTCAGTTACCACGGGATACCTGTCAAACAGGCAGAAAGTGCCCATCCGGGGAGGAAATGCAGTTCCCTGAACTGTGAAACAAGCTATCATGACAGAAACCGTTATTGTTACCGTGCAGCTTGTTTTCAAACGACCCGTTCTATCATCAGGGGCATGAATGTTGCACCCGGGAAGGTTCATACCGCGTTTCAATCCCGCTTTGGTCGTAACTGGCTCAAACCCTATACCGACCGGACCTTAAAAATGCTGGCCGGCAAAGGAAAGGAGAAAGTACTGGTGGTCAGTCCGTCTTTTGTCGCTGATTGTCTCGAAACGGAAATAGAAATAGGGATTGAATACCGTGAAAGCTTTAAAAAATGGGGAGGAAAACAACTGCAGCTGGTTCCCTCCCTCAATTCCGACCCCGAATGGGTTCGGTTTCTGGCCGGTTTGATCCGTGATCCCAAAATCAAGGCTGCACGGTTGCCGGACTTTGATCCCCGGTCTTCCTTATTGGACTACCAGAACTCTTAATTCAGCATTGGAAATAAAGCAAACCTTAGCGCTCGTCCCGTTGAAAATGGATACCCTGATCTGGTTATCCGTCGTGACATAGGTAGACATCATGCATCCGTTCAGATTGTCGTTGACCGATCCGACAATGATATTTCCGGGTTCTACACCTGGCAGGGGAATGGATGGTGAGATCCAGGTATCTCCCGCGAGCAGCTCACGTTCTCCGGCACAGGAACCTGTTCCCGGGTCGCCGATCTGGACATTGCCTGCAGAACTGCTGTTCACGCCCTGTACTCCCGAGGAAATGATTACGGAATCAGCCGTTTGGGTAACGGATATGCCAATACCACCGGTCAACAGTTTCAGAACCGGATCGGAGGTGGTAACACCTACGGGGATCTGTCCGTCCGTCGCCTGGGGAAGGCTTTTTACCGGGTTGGTACCTCCTCCGATCAACAGTCCGCCATCGGTAAGCGAGCCGGTTCCCGTACCACCGTTCTCAACAGCTAGAGTGTCGGTAACTTTTGTCGATAAATTGATCGTTCCCTCGGCGATGTCCTCGTTAACTATAGTTAAGTCAAGGATCTCATCCGTGGTTACCGATCCGCTTCCGATATCATCCGATTGGATGCTTTCATTCAATATGCTTCTGGAATCTACAGAACCTGTGGCCAGATCCTGGTTGACGATCGTCGAATCCAAGATCTCTGAAGTTGTAACCGAGCCGGTAGCGAT
>CAYQQR010000015.1:26281-64710 GCA_964420035.1 uncultured Bacteroidaceae bacterium
ATCCTCGGCCAGAATGGTTTCATCCAAGATCTCCGAGGTTGTAACCGAGCCGGTAGCGATATCCTCGGCCAGAATGGTTTCATCCAAGATCTCCGAGGTTGTAACCGAGCCGGTACCGATATCCTCGGCCAGAATGGTTTCGTCCAGTATTTCCGAGGTTTCAACCGAGCCGGTACCGATATCTTCGGCCAGAATGGTTTCATTGAGTATTTTTTCCGTGGTTATGGCGTCATCTGCAATATCATCCGTGTAAAAGGAATAAGGTACGCTCATGAACTGCTGAAAACTCACCACCTTGTAATCCCCGTCGTTTTCAACGGATACTTCGACTTTCAGCCATTGATCGGCATCGATCCAGGGAATACTCAGGAGATCCGTATACATCCCTTCGCCGGTTTGATCACCATGACCAATGGTCAATGTAAAAAGGCCATACTGGTCAGTCAGTGCCGTATGGGTTTCCTGGTACTGGATAACTCCGTCCTGTCCTTTCCGGATGGTGAAACGCACGCCTATTTCCTTTTCGTAAAGCGGTTTTCCTTCGATGTCCATTCCGACTATTTCTTTTCCTTCGTCATCGACGGCAACAGCCTGATAGTTGATCCCGTTAAGATCTCCGATTCTTTGTGCCTCGACATTAATGCCAATGGACAGACAGAATAAAATGACATATATTTTCACAAATGTTTTCATTGCTCTGAGTTTTTAAAATTTAAAAATTTATTTCGTGGGCTGGAAAGTAAATGAAAGTCCCAGAGTGAGCATATACGCGGTATTGACCGCTTCCTGCCCGCTGTCACCGGTCTCGATATTTTGCAGTCCCATCAGGTAGCTGATCTCAGAATATATGGAAATATAATCCGAAGCATCAATACGCACGCCCGGGGAGAAAAGAAGACCGAAATCATTGGTTTGAATGGAACCCGAATCGATGATATCGAAATCTTCATTGTTAACCTTTTGATTCGCTTTTAATAAATACCCGAAGTATCCGGAAACACCCAGGTACGGACTGACCCTTCCTATTTCATAAGCATAGCCGGTACCCAGTCTTGCATGGAGGTATCTAAAATCCCATTGGTAATTGGCGGCATCATAAACCATGGTTGCCCCCGCGTTGCGCATTCCTATTCCTGTCCTGAAAAACAAACCGAAATCAAGCAAATAGGAATAACCAACACTGTAGGCCCCGCTGTACACCGGTTTATAGGTGTTTTCCTCGCCAAATACCAGGTAGCTGTTTTCCTGAATGCCGGACCCATCGGTAAATACAAAATTTGTAATTTGCTGTGAGGCATCAATGGTTATACTTGATTGAGCTTTCACGACCTGCAGGCTCATCAGCAAACCAATAGAAACCCATAAAAAAGTCTTGTAGTAAATTTTTTTCTTCATGATTTTGTCATTTAGTGATGATTAATTTTGAAACATGGTTCTGCAGACCCTTTCCGGAAGAAACCCTAACCAGGTAAATACCGTCCTGCAGACCGGAACAATCCATTTTGAATCGATCCAACCGGGGTATCTTTTTCTCACTTATAATCCTGCCATGCAGGTCGGTTATTCTGACCAATGCATTTTCCAGGAACCCTGGGGTTTCTATAATGAAATAATCGGATGCAGGATTCGGATAAAGATCCGGCCCGGCGCGATCAAGGTGTGATTCGGGGTTTCCCGCGCCATAGGATAAGGGTTGCTGAAAACCCGGGGTAAGTATTAGCTCGCTGCCCCGGTATCCAAATGTAAAAAAAGACTGACCAATGGTCTGACCTATATACAGGCTTTCCGTGATCCCCCCGGACCCGTAGCTGCCAATGGCCTGTCTTTTAATACCCTGGGACAAACCCCTGCCTGTACAGGTGATCAGAAACACCAGCAGGATCAAGTACCATTTACATTTTCGGTTCATAAGACCTCCTTTATTTTTATTGGTTGTTAATTATTTTTTCTTGTACAATGCTTATAGTGAATTGAGTTGCTCAGGTTTACGTAAATTTCATTTTTACAGGTGAGAAAATGAGATTTATTTAGTTCGGATGGGTAAATGTGAACCAAACCGGTAAGAGACAAGCATGATGTGCAGTTGATATAAGATCTTACTGCTCCCGGTTGAAATAATTTTTTCTTTTCTTTTTCATGAAGGTTTTTGGGGTGCATCCTTTCACCCTTTTGAAAGTGCTGTAGAAGGAAGTTTTTGATTTAAAACCTGCATTGCATGCCATTCCTTCGATCGATATATTTCTGGAAGCATCGTTTTCAAGTTGATCTATGAACTCCCGGATCCTGAATTTATTGATGAAATGATAAAAATTTTCCCCGGAACGTTCATTAATGACTTGTGAAAGATATTGACGGTTGGTATGAATATCTTTGGCAATATCGCTGAGCCGTAAATCCGGGTTTACGTATTTCTTCCCGACTTCAATATATTCCTGCAGGCTTTCGTATATCCGGTCTTTTTCTTCTTCGGAGATTAAAGAATAAGCATATTTGCCGCAAAGCTTCCCTTCCGTTTGACCCGGTTGGTTCAGCTGATTTTTCAGTTCATAGTGGACATAACGGTAATGAACACCTGCAAAACCAATGATCAGATTAACCAGCAGGATAAAAGTAAAATAGTAATCCTCATTATAGATAATTAATGAAAGAATGAACATGATGGTGAATATGACCAGGAACCGGGTTGCCCACCTCAGATTAATGCCCTTTAAATAAGAATATTCCTGCTTGATCTTTCTGTTAAGCGACAGGATCTCAAACCAGCTCAAGATGATATATACAAAAACCTGGATCTTTATGAGTAAAGGATAGGTAAAAAGATGCAGCCTGTAAAATACCTTCTGGCTTATATCCGCCTCATGGATCAGGTTATTTTCAACGATGATGGCGTATTTTTCCCTGTAATTAAGGTTTGTCAACAAAGTCAGGTTCACAAGGAATAATAGCAAAGGGAAAGCAAAATGGAAAAAATCCCTTTTCAATAATTTTCTCCTTGAAATTTTTCTTATGAAAAGAAAGAAAAGGACAGGAAATAATGCATAGCAGGGGATCAGCAAATAATAGGAAGGGATAAATATTCTGTATTCTTCAAGAAGAAAAATAAAAATAAAGGAATACGTGAACAGGTATGCTAATTCGTAATAACCCAGTATGATCTCAGGACTGCCTTTCCTTGATCCGAAAAAGAGGACCATGAAAATCGCTGCCTGGAAAGCAGTGGCAAAAACAATAAACAGGCTAAGATGCTCAACAAAAAGATCCATTGATAACAACAGAATTGATGACATAAAAATAAAGTGTCTTTTCCATTCCAATTCGTTGTAAAGGGTTCGCTCTTCCGGATCTTATAACTTACAAGACTAATAAATGTGTTGCTTTGTTGCTTATTGCCCGGCTTTATGACTCCCTCAGTGCCGATTGCACCATGATGAATTCCTGGATGTTGTCCTGGTCGATGACACCGAGCAGTTTTTTTCCATCGAAAACAGGCAGGATATCGATCCTTTCCTGTTGCATGGTCTTGAAGATATCGCGCAGGGGCGTGCCGGCTTCCACATGTTTGAAGCCGGTGGTCATCACATCCTTCAGACGGGCATCCTCTCCTTTATTGGACAATCCGTTGATGATGCTGTTTTTATTTATGATGCCCACGATCTCGTCCTTTTCTTTGACAAGGAACCCGGTTTGTGTTGATTTCAACAACAGGTCCACCGCTTTTTTCAGGGGCTCGTCCTGATCCAGCGCGGTGTAATCCTCCATCACAATATCCTTTGCCTTGTAATCGACCAGGAAGGATCCGTATTTGACCCGGGTGTATTCCAGCCGGGCCCCGATCACCACAAAAATTCCGATCACGAAAAGAAAAGGATTGATGAAGAGTCCGACCATCGCGAATAAGCCCCCGAATACCTGTCCGGCGATCATGGAATAACGGGTGGCCTTGATCCTGTCAAACTTAAAGGATAGAAGGGCCCGCAGGATCCGTCCACCGTCCATGGGGAAGGCCGGGATTAGATTGAAGGCGGCAATGAAGAGATTGACAAACATTAAAAGGACCAGAAAATTTTCGCTCGTGACGTGCTCGAACCGGGTATCAAAGCTGTAACCCGGAATGATGGATATGATGCCCCATAGCAACAGGGCGATGATCACGTTCACGATCAATCCGGAAAAAGTGACGACGATCTCCTTTTTGGGCTCTTCGGGCATGTCTTCAATATTGGCCATGCCCCCGATGGGAAGCAGGGTGATGCTTTTTGTACCTATACCGTATCGTCGCGCAGCCAGGGAATGACCCAGCTCATGGAAGACGACACATACGAAAAGGGCCAGGATGAAAAGCACCGACATGAGCACCTGGGAGGTGGAGGCCCCCTGCTGTACATTCACCGCGACCACCCATAAGATGATCAAAAGAAAGGTCCAGTGAACGTTGATCTTAATACCAAAAAGCCTGCCTAAGTTGAGTGAATATTTCATTTTTACAGTTTTTTATATGAGTTGGTTGTTTTCTTCCAACAAAACGGAATTTACCATCCCGGCGTGAAATTCAATCCGAATACCCCGTTGTCCAATCCGCCGTTCTGGAAGGGGATGGCATAAAAGGGCTCTATGACCAGGTAACCGAAGAGGTTCACCCTTACGGAGGCCCCGGTACTGAAAACAGGGATCCTTTCCGTCAGGGAAGAAGTCTGCCACTTCAGTTCAATGCTGTCGAAGCTGTTCCAGGCCAATCCCCCGTCGAAGAAGAGGTTAATATCGGTGAACAGCCACTTCGATTTGATCAGGGCCAGGCGTTCCGGACCGGTAAAAGGTAATCGAAATTCGACATTCCCGACCAGCAGTTTGGATCCGGATAACTGGCTGAAACTTAAATTGTTCCCGTCCTTGTTCGGACTGTTATAAAATGATTGGCTTTCGTAACCCCGCACCAGCCATGGATAACCAAGATAAAGCGGGGTGGTGATGTCCCTGTCCGTACCTTTGCCATAGCGACCGTAATGATAGATCCTGAATGAAAAGTTCACGGGATTAATAAAGAAGTATTTCCTGTAATCCGACAAAACGGAAAAATAGTCCAACACACCGAAGTACTTCTCCAGCTGGAACCGGGCCCGGTGACCCATCATGGGGGCGGTCATGCCGAAGAAGGAATTGTCTTCCACGTAGGCCACATCCACCTGCTGCAGGTTAAATCCATCCGGGGCGTCCCTTTTCTCCCTCTCCTGGCCGATCCGGATGCCTTCCCGGGTATAATAGTTATTATAACGGTCAATGCGGTAATAATACCAGGCAACCGAGGCCCCGGCTTCAATTCTGCGGGTCTTGGACAGGGGATAGTATCCAAAGAGGGATACCTTGTCCTGGAACAGGCGGACCAGGTCGATAATATAGTTGTTGACCGCGTAATCCTCATCATTGATGGTGATGGTGTCTTCCCTGAAACCGGTATATACCGACCGGTACGGTATATGGGCAACCGAGGCGCCCCAGTTGATCCTGTATTTCTGGTTCAGGTAAGCCACCTGCCCTCCGAAATCATAGATCTGCCCGTTCAGGGCCAGCGTGGCATATAACATGTTATCCCCTACAATGTCACTGAAGCGCATATTCACGCTCCCTGCCATACCGGTACCGTATCTTCCGGCCGAAACACCCCCCTGAACATTGGATATGTGATCCAGCCTGAATTCAGGCCGGTAAGGAACGCTTTTGAAAGAGTCGGGCGGTACAACTTCCGGTTCCACCGGGTATCGCATCAGTCCCTTGTCAACAAGATTGATCATGGTATGTTCTGCAGGCGGCAGTTTGGCAGCCTTCCGGTCCATCTGCGCGTATACCACCTCCTTTTCTTCGAAATCAGAACTATGGGCTGAAAACAAGCGATAATCGTTGTCATAGTAATGGGTATAGACCAGCTTGCCGGTATGCAGGGCCATGCTGAAGGCAGGGGAATATTCCGTTATTCCCGTGACCCCGGTTACAAAACCGGTCAGCTTGTAAATTTTGCCCGTGTTCCTGTTGTAGCGGTACAGGTTCCTGATCCCGTCGGGATCCGAAACAAAGTAGATCTGCTCATGGTCCTTTGAGAACAAGGGATTGAAATTGTTGGAACCGGGAAAAATCTCCAGTCTTTGGATCCGGTCCTCTTCAACAAAGTAAATGGCCAGGTCGAAAGAATATTTCTTCCTGCCGGGTTCATGATGGATCTTTTCGGTTGCAAAAACGATCATTTTACCGTCCGGGGACCAGTAAGGATGAATGTTGGAGGTATAATCACGGGTGAGTCTTTTGGTTTCACCCGTTTCCAGGTTGTAGAGATAAAGATCGTTGATCCCGTCTTTCAGTCCGGAAACCACGATCTTCTTGCCGTCCGGCGACCAGGCCGGGTTGATGAAAGCGGGAACCCCCTCCGGTTTTATTTCTTCAATAAGCTTTGATTTTTGCACATCCAGGATGGCCAGCTTATTGACCCCCTCGGAGAAGATCACGAAGGCAAACTGTTTCCCGTCCGGTGACCAGGTCCCTGAAGATTCGATGAAATTGAAATTGTCGACCTCGTGGTTGTTGGTGATGCTGTAAAGTTTCTTTACGATCTTTCCTTCTCGTGTATCGTAAAGGAAAAGATCGAGGGTGAATACATTTTTTTCAGAGAAGAAGGCTACATAACGGCCGTCCGGACTGACCGCGGGGGAGATATTGATCGTTCCGGCATTGTCTTCGGAAAGAATCTTTTCCCCGGGCATTTGCCCTGTCGTATCTTTCAAAAAATCTTCATAGTAAGTCCGCATGGCAGCTTCCCACATGCTGCTGAATGATCCGGCATCCATGTTCAGAATGCTGTCCATGGCCCTTTCATAACCGACCCGGGCGGTTTCCATGAAGAGGGGAAGGATCACCCCATCGCCCCATACTTTTCCCACGGTGGCCCAGAATGCCTGTCCGTACCGGTAGGGGAAATAACTCTGATCCCGGGTCATTTCCTTCAGGGTGGGAAAGTCGTTATTCAGCAATGCATCCCGCATCCACATGGCCGTGTGGGGATCATGACTGCCAATGCTGAAATACTCGGCCATCCCTTCCACCATCCATAAGGGGAGGTTCCTCAGGGATCGCCTGGCGGAATCCGGTTTGGTGAGCAGGTGGAACTGGAAGGCATGGACCAGCTCGTGCCCCAACACGTGATCGGTCTGTGCCAGGGTATGGGACACCGGCATGACCACCCTGTTCTTAATATTTTCTGTCACCCCGCCGGTCCCCACACCGATCATGCTGTTCACTACATTGGTCTGCTGAAAGTCAGCATGATGGTTGTATAAAATTATGGGATTGGGCCTTTTGAAGGTATCCAGGGTCAGCCGCTGGTGCAGGCGGTACCATTTCTCGGCCGAAACGGCCAGCTCATTTAATAAGGTATCGTTATCAAGATAGTGGTATATCTCGAAGTGTGGAGTTTTGTACACATCGAACTCAAAGGTCTTATAACCCGGCTTGTTCTTTCCGAAGTACTGCGCGTGGCCACCCCCGCTCATGAGTATGGCAGTCATGAGCAGTAAAGCTGCTTTCAACTGTAAACCCATTCTTGCCATTTTGACCTGTTCCTTTCCTGTTCATTCAGTTTTTATTCCGCACAGTTAAAATCAAAAAAAATGCCAAAATGGTTCCCCGGTTCCTGGGTTCAGTTCTTTTATCGGCTAAGCTCCGTCGTAAAGGGGACCCTGAGCACCACCACCACATTCCTTCCCATATTGTGATATCCCAGGGGTTTCAGGGTAGATAAGTGATCGATGTAAGCCGTGTTGAAGATATTCCGAAGATTCACATCCAGCTCCACATGTTGGGACCTGAGTGACAGATCCATCCCAATCCCCGCATGCATCAATGCATAGTTACCGGTTTTGGTTTCAAAGCGGGAAGGATGATCCTGGTCCTGAACAAATTCGCCGGCCAGCTTGAGGAATATTTTACTTTTCTGCAACAGTTTGTCTGAATGGACTTTCAGTTCCGCACGAAATTTGTTTTGCGGAATAAAAGGCAAATTTCCGCCATCTCCGGTTCTCCTTCCACGGATATAATTATAGCTTCCTTTCAGGTTCATCCAGTTAAGGGGAACCACTTCCAGGATGGTCTCAAAACCATGGATCATGGCATCTTCCTGTTGATAACGGTAAATATCCAGTCCTTCAGCAGTGGTATCGGCAGTATAATCCAGGAAAATGTATTGGTCAATATAATTAAGATAACCTGCAAGATCGAACATGATGCGTTTCCTGTGAAAATGAATACTGGCATCCAGTTCATAATTTCGCTGGGGGACCAGATTACGGTTTCCCTGCTCATAGCGAACCCCATGTTCCCCGTCCTGGGTCAGTTCCGCCAGGCTGGGCGAACGGTAGGCCGATGCCAGGTTTCCCCGGATCAGCAGGCCTTCAATGACTTCATACGTTGCCCCCAGGGAACCGCTGAGATTTCCATAATAAGTGTTCAGTGAAGGTAAAAGTTCTTCTTGATGATCTCCTTCTTCATGACCGGGCTCTTCCTCGTGGCTGTGTCCGGATCTTTCCTGCTCCGGGACCCGGATGAAACGGTTGTCGAAACGAATGCCGAATTGAAAATGCAGGTCTTCGCTGAAATCATGTTGGAGCATACCGAAGACCCCCAGGTCATTCATGGTATAATCGGGTAAAACCCGGTTGGGTGCTTCAAAATTACGGTTCTTTTGGGTGAGTCCCTGTACCGCCAGGATGAATTCCGAAAAAGAAGAGAAGACATAATTGACCCTGCCTTCATACGAAAAGGTTCGCAGGGTCATATGTACCGCCGGATCCTCTTTTGATTGGGTCACCAATTGCCGGACATTATGCTGATAAGCCAGGTTCAGCCGTACTTTAAAGGGATCGGAGAACCAGGCGTTGTTCAAACCCAGAAGGTGATTGTCCAGGTCCTGGTACCAATAACGATTGACCCGCTCATTGTCTTCGACCAGCAGAACGGAAGCTTCGTTGGCCAACCCGGGCTTGAGTTTTTGGTACTCGTAATTAAGCCGGTGGGTGGTTTTTGCGGTCCGGTATCCCAGGTATGTTTTGATATCCCGGTGGTTGAAGCGGGTATTCGGAACAGTCCGGTCCTTACCTGAGATGTAGTCCTGATGACTGCCGGTTCCGCCGCGCAATCCCCAGCTGAAAAGATCATGCGTTCCCTGCAAACCAAAACCTGCCCGGTTTCCCTGGGTGTTGGAATGGTACTTCAGGCGACCTTCTCCCTGGAGGGATTGGTTGGGGGCCGTATGGTCGTGGACCAGGTTGATGACCCCGCCCATGGCGTCCGATCCGTAAAGCAAGGAGGCAGGACCTTTGATCACCTCCACCTGTTCCAATCCGCCCTCACTGAGCAGGTAAGGATGGTTTTCGGAGAACTGGTAATTTTCCATGCGGATACCGTTGTTCAGCACCAGGATGTTGGAGGTGGACAGACCCCGGATCACGGGGGTCACCACCGATCCGCCCCGGCTGATCATATCCACACCGGGCAGATAGGTGATCTGTTCGATCAGGGTGGGATCTCCGAGCCGGCTCATTTCCCTGGTTTTAACCAGTTCTATCTTGATGGCGTTGTCATGTTGCGAAGCGTGGCGCCCGCCGGATAGGACCACTTCTTTGGCGGTCATGACCGAGGGAACGAGCCGGATCTCCAGTTCCTTTGATTGATCCCCGGTCTCAATCGGCTCAAGGTAGGTGCGGTAACCCATGAAGGAGATCTGCAAGATAAAACGGGAAGCCGGGATATCCTTGATCTCGAATGTTCCTTCCGGAGTACTTATCGTCCCCATTTCAAATTCCGGGATGTAGACATTGGCTCCGGGAAGCGGCTTTCCTGTTTCGTCCAAAACCTTTCCGGAGATATTGTATTGTGCACGCGTGATCAGGGATGATCCCAGGAGGATCAAACCCAGATAAAAGAATTTTTTCATAATGAATGGCCTGTTGCGGTTATTGAATTGTTAATTGAAGGAAAAGGATCAAAAAAATCAGCCTGCAACAGGCGGCGCTCTCAGGAGGGTGGAATTTCCGGTGTAATTTATGAAAGGTACTTCGGGATGATAAACGGTAAAGTGAACCAGGGGAACCTGCTCTTGTGTGCTTACATTTTCATCCTGAAGGTCAAAAATAGTGAATTCATAGTCGCAAATGGGGCAGGTCTCGTGGTGATGGTTAAAATGCGCTTCCTGCTCAGCAGAATGGTCACAGAAATGATCTCCGTGATGGTGATGCAGGATGTGGACCGGCTGAAAAACCAAGGGAAACTCGATCACCAGGGTAAAAAACAATACGATATGACGGGCTGTTTTTTTCACGAATAAATACCGGATGCAAAGGTATTAAATTAATTATAGTAATAAGAATATGTGATTTTTTTTTTGCCATCGTCAGAATTTCAACCACCCCCCTTTTTGCTGGCGTTGGCAGCATGCCGAAAATACCCGTTTCATTCACAATTTAATTTTGTTTTGAAGTTACTTCCGAGATAAGTTTCAGCAGATCGTTCTTTTTTATGGGTTTGGCAATATAGTGATCGCAGCCTGCCTCGATTGCCTTTTCCATGTCTTCTTCAAAAGCGTAAGCGGTTTGAGCGATAATAACAGATTTTTTATTAAACTTCCTGATCTTACGGGTGGCTTCGTAACCGTTGAGCACGGGTATTCGGATGTCCATCAGGATAATGTCGATATCCCGGTGTTTCCTGCAAATTTCAACTGCTTCACGGCCTGTTTCAGCTTGAATTATTTGGCAGTTCTTTTCTTTTAACAAAGTCTCCAGGTATAATATACTTGGTTCATCATCTTCCACGATCAAGATTTTCAGTTTATTGTCCAGATCTTCAGACTTTGAATGTTGGGCGGGGATTTTATAACCGGGAGACCCTGTGTCACTCCTATACAAAGGAAGGGTAAAAAAGAAGGTCGATCCTTTGCCGGGTTTGGATTCCAGCCATATTGCCCCTCCCAGCAATTCGGTATACGCCTTGGCAACGGACAGACCGAGTCCGGCACCCTCGTGGCTTCTTGTCATACTTATGTCACTCTGAACAAAGCGGTTGAATATGGCTTCCTTTTTTTCTTCATCCACCCCGATACCCGTATCGCGAACGTAAAATTCCAGCAATTCTCCTTTAAGCCTGCAGCCCAGTTCTATTTTTCCTTGGTTTGTGTACTTTATCGCGTTTTTGATCAGGTTGTTCAGAATGGAGTTCAGCTTTTTACTGTCGATCATGATATGGGTCAGCGATGAAGGCAGTTTGTTGTTTAACTTGAAATCAAGGCCTTTTTGCTCAGCCTGGTGTCTGAAAAAGCTGAACAGGTTTTCCAGCACTTCCGTCAGGTTCGTATCTGCTATATAGATTTTTTCCTGACCGGTCTCGATCTTTGAAATATCGATCAGATCATTGATGGTATCCAGCATGCGGTGACTTGCTTTCCGGATTATTTCAATGTATTCCTTCTGCTTTTCATGACTTAGTCCGTGATCCTTGAGCAATTCAGTGAAACCCATTATCCCGTTCATGGGCGTGCGAATTTCATGGCTCACGTTGGCCAGGAAAGCCGTTTTCAGCCGGTCGCTTTCCTCAGCCTTTTCCTTGGCGGTTTTCAGCTCATCAATAAGCTTCTTACTTTTGCTAATATCGCGTATTATACCCTGCGTTGCAATCCCGTCTTTGTATTTTATATAGGTTACTGAAGTTTCGGCTATGATCCGGGTATTGTTTTTTGCCAGAGCCGTGAATTCATAGCGCAGATCAATCTTCTCGCCCTTTTTGATCTTCCGGAGACGTTCCCTGATCAGATCCCTGCTTTCCGGGGCCACCAAATCCAGAAAATCAAAACCATGCGCGTGTAATTCTTCAAAGGAATAGCCGAAAAGTTCTTCGAATTTCTTGTTCACGATCTCGAACTTTCCCCTGTACAGAAGGTATATGGCGTCATTGGAGTTCTCGATCAGGGAGCGGTATTTTTCTTCACTTTCACGTAAACGGTTCTTCATCATCTCTTTTTCCTTCCAGATCCTGGTTTTTTCAAGTACTTCCAGTATGGAGAACGGAAGACGCTTGATCTTTTCCTTGATCACGTAATCGTCGGCCCCCGATTTCATACAATTTACCGCTGTTTCTTCGTTCATTGAGCCGGTAAAAACAATGAACGGGATGTGTTTGTTTACAGACTTCGCGATCTTCAGGGCCTTCATCCCGTCAAAAGAGGGCATGGAATAATCCGAGATCACGATATCGGGTTTAAAAGTATCCAGTTGTTTTCTGAAATCTTCTTCGTTATCGGCCACCTGATAAACGAAATCGATATTTTCTCTTTTGATCTCGTGTACGGCCATTTCCACGTCCACGGAAAGATCTTCGACAAACAATATTCTGATGGATTTTTTTTGCATCATTACTGTTTTTACCTTCTTTTTTATCTCATGAATGCCTTATATTTATCAGAACAGGTATCTTTCACGCGCCTGTTTTCTTCGGTGTCCTTAAGCGATTCAGGTGAGTCATGGCTGCTGGTTCAGCAACAACCAGTAAAGCCCCAGTTCTTTAACGGCATCCACAAACTTTTTAAAGTCAACGGGCTTGACGATGTAGCTGTTGACCCCCAGCTTGTAACTGTTCAGCATGTCTGATTCTTCCTTGGAAGAAGTGAGGATGATCACGGGGATCATCTTGGTTTCCTGATTTTCCTTGATTTGCTTCAAAACTTCCAGTCCGTCAACTTTTGGAAGCTTCAGATCAAGAAGGATGATTTTCGGGCGTGATGTTTTTTGCCTGGAAGAAAATTTGCCCCGGGCAAAGATAAAATCCAGTGCCTCTTCACCGTCGCCGACAACCAGCACGTTATTCGCCAGTTTGTTCTTCTTGAGCGCCCTGAGGGCCATTTCTGCATCATCCCGGTTATCTTCCACGATAAGGATCTCGATCTCGTTCAGTTTGTTCATAGTTTATTTTTTATGGTTGACTTCAGGGTTTTTCGCGGGAAGTGAAAAATAAAAGCAAGCCCCTTCGTTGGTCTTTCCTTCCGCCCACACTTCGCCCCCGTGCCGGTTGATGATGCGTTTCACGATTGCCAGGCCCACACCGGACCCGGTGTATTCTTCGTCCTTGTGCAGACGTTGAAAGACCTCGAATAATTTATGATTGTATTTATCATCGAATCCTGCGCCATGATCCCTGACATGATAAATGATGCGGTCATCTTTCTTCTCGTATCCCACTTCGACCTTTTTGATTTTCGACCGGGCGCTGTATTTCAGGGCATTGCTCAAAAGATTTTGCCAGACGATCTTTATGAGGGACAGATCACAAAAGGCCGGGGGCAAACTGCCTACCCTGATCTCGAAATCGTTCTTTTTCCGGTTGTTTGCAATCTCATCATATACAGAAGCGGCCACTGCAGCCATATCCACATCCATTCGCTTGATATCCGTCCTCGACAAACGCGAGTAGTTCAGCAGATCGGTGATGAACCGGTCCATTTTGGTTGTGTTTTGCCGGATCGTGTTGATATAGCGTATCCCCTCCTGGTCAAGCCGGGGCCCGTATTCTTCGAGCAGGAACCCTGAAAAGCCGTTGATGGCACGCAGCGGGGACCTGAGATCGTGAGACACGGAATAGGAAAATGCTTCCAGCTCCCGGTTGGACAGTTCGAGTTTCTGCTTTTGCTCCTCGAGTTCCCTGGTTATCTGGTTGAGGTCCTCTACCATGTAAAGCATGGCCTTGTTGCGATCATCGATTTTTTCTAGCTGTTCCTTGAGCTGTGCCGTGCGCGTGACAATTTGTTCCTCAAGTTTGTTTTTCAGTTCTGTCAGCTCGGCCTCTGTTTTTTTTCGCTCCTTGATTTCTTCATTCAGGGTCTTCGTTCGTTTTCTGACCTGCCGGCGGAGGATCAGGATATACAGGAAAGCCGTGATCAAAGAGAAAGGCAGGATGGTATAAAAAACAATCCTGAGAACATCCCGGGGTGAAAGTTCTTCCTTGATCTTGGGGCCGAACCATTTATGGTGCAGTTCTTCATAGGTATCATTGGCAATGACGATGGATAATCCTTCATTCAGACGATCAAGCAATTGCCTGTCCCCTTCGCGTACGGCAAAACAAAAATCCTGCCGGAATTGCCGCAATTGAATATCAAGAACCTCAATAGATATCAGTCCCAGTTCTTCAATAAGGTGCAGGCCGGTTATTCGTTGTGTGATCACGGCATCGTACCGGCCCGCGGCAAGTTCCTTGAAAGCTTCTTCAAAAGTGTTGGTTGTATATATTTTATTTGAAATGTTGGCGCGCCGTACAAATTCTTCGGCATTGTCGCCTTTCATCACAACGATCTCTTTGTTTTCCAGGTCTTTGACAAAGCCGGTCCCCTTTGTTCCCTTCCTGACAAACACGCCCCCGTGTAAGGAAAGGTAAGGCATGGTGAAGTCAAAAAGCTCTTCCCGCTCCGGGGTCCTGCCCACCAGGGGGAGGGCGTCGATCTTTCCGGCGGCAAGATCGGTTTTTATCCTGTTCCAGATGCCGATCTTGATATTAACGTGCAAACCGACAGCTTCTGCTGCTGACCTGAAAAGATCGATGGAGAATCCATCGGCCTTTCCGTCCTCATTCACTAAACAGAAAGGAGGGTAATCCGGATCGGATGCAATGGTTATGGTATCTTTTTCTGAATATGGTGGTGTAACCTCTTCATCCGGCCATGCTGACAGGTCAATGTTTAGACCCGCGATGAAAAGTAACAGCAGACAGCATTTATTAATTGCAGGCATCATTTTTTTTCTTTAACCTGTCGATCTCATCCCTGAGTTCCTTGATCCGGAATTCCCGTTCGATGGTGGCCTCCCGGAACCTTTCCAACTCGCCGATCCTTTTTTTAAGCTGTTTTGTTTTCGATTCAACCAGTTTTTTAAGTTCGTTTTTTATATTACGCAGTTCTTGTTCAGCCCGATTGCGTTCGGTAATATCCAAAAGAGAGGCCACGCTGGTATCCGTGCCGGGGATCATGTCGATGAACAGGTGGATTTGCTTTATGTTCCTGTTCCTGTCCATGAACCTGAATTCATACTCCCTTAATGCCCTGTCTTTATTTTTTCTCCTCAACTGATGCTGTTCGAGCATTCTTTCAAGATCTTCCCGGACAACAAATTCCATCCAGGTTTTTTTATTCTGAATCTCTTCAATCGGGTAACCGGCCAGGGATGCAAATTTGTTGTTGGCCAGGGAAATGGTGCCGTCTTTTTCTATCATGCATGTCGCGGCCCCCGTGTTCTCGAACACGGTACGGTATTTTTTTTCGCTTTCCCGTCCTGCCGTTTCCGAGTGCTTGAGTTCCGTGATATCCATGGCCATGCTGATAACAAGCTGCCGGCCCTCGGCAGATTTGCCCAGTGGAGCCGAGCTGAACAACCAGTAACGCTTTTCCCCTAATTTTGTGATTATTTCGTATTCCCCTTCGTCCTTTCTTTTATTCAACTTGTATAAGCGGTTGATATCCCTGATCACGGAACTTTTCTTCTCCCTGTATGCCAGGCTGATCCACTGGTCGACACTTTTTATTTCATCACCGGAATATCCTGAAATTTCTTCCCAGGCTTTGTTGACAAGGATGACCTCACGGTCATCCGCCTGGATCATTGCCGGGAAGGGAGCGTTGTAAACTGCGGTTCTGAATTTCTTTTCACTTTCCTCCAGCTCTTTCCGTACACGGTATTCATCGCTGACATCCCTGAAGACCATGACCATGCCCGTGATCTGCCCCCGGGAATTCTTAATAGGTGATCCCGAGTCAGCGATTTGATACTCTTTACCGTTTTTTGAGATCAATTTGGTATGGTTCGCCAGTCCTCTCACGGTTCCCGTTTTAAGCACCATCTTGAGAGGATTCTCGGCTGTTTTTCCCGTGCGGGTATCACTGATCCTGAAAATTTTCTCCAGGGGCCGGTTTACAGCCCTATGGAATTTCCAGCCGGTGAGTTTTTCCGCAACCGGGTTAATGCTTGTTACCATTCCCTGCATATCCGTGGTAATTACTGCATCACCTATGGAATTCAACGTTGTTCGCAGGTTCTTCTCCGTTTCACGCGAAGCGTTTCGCGTGAGCCTGGCTTCGATCATATCGCCCAGGAGCAGGGCGGATTTACGGATCCGTTTTTTGGCGTAATCGATGATAAATTCCGGACGTGCCTGGTAGGCCTCTGACTGCTTTCGCAGCTCTTCCACGGGGATCTTGTAGTTTCCTGACAGCTCGCGCAACTTTTCATCCTCCCTTGGCGGGGTTCCGTATCCGAAGTTGATGGCTCCCGCGATTTTACCTTGTACATGAACAGGGACGGCATATAGTCTGATCCCCCCGTTACATTCCACATCCACGGGTTTCCCGGTGTCAATTGATTTAAGTGATGAATCCGTCCAGCAGGATTCATGACACAACCATTTTCCGCTTTTCAGCGCTTTCCTGTTATCACGGGTTCCGCAAAGCTTACGGGATGCAACATCCATCATCCGGCACCAGCCGCTTGAAAACAGTCCCAGTGCATAATCCCCGTTGCGCTCATATATGGCAGCGGAAGATTCCAGGAGGTTCAAATATTCCGACGCGATATCCCTGAGCTGCTCCTTTCCGATTAATGACAGGATCTGACCCTTTTGGTTCAGCGAACTGAGGTCGCCGTATTCCGGAACATAATCTTCTTTTCCCGGTTCCCCGGCCCGCAACATCCATTCGATCCGGCGCAATTTGCTGTCGTTATCCCGGCGTTTCAGGAACTGGCTCAGATTTCGCGTGATCGTGTCGATCAGGTACCGTTCTTCTCTCAGGAAGGGTCCTTCATCGGACCGGGGCATTTCTTCCAGGTAAAAAACCTCAAGACTGCCGCGATACTTTTCATCAACAACTATCTTACTTCTTAGCTTCCAGTCCGTTTCCCTGAAATTACCGGTCTTGTATTCCTTATCCTCATACAGGATACGGGCGCAGGTGATATCGGGGTACTGCCAGGCAGGAGGTATGGAATCTACCAGGGACATGAAAAGCTCTTCTTCTGTTATATCCGTTTGTTCCGTCAGCCTGGCGAGTCCGTACAGGCAATTCAGTTCCTTGATGCGTTCTTTAAGTGCCGCCTGAGTTTGCAGGGCGCTTTCAGCCAGCTTTTCCAGCTCGGTGTTTCTGGCCCTCAGGCGTTCAATTTTTTTTGCCGCGGTATCAGGATCATTCGAAATGCTCATAATTCAACGGTAAACTTACTGAATCAGACTATTTTTATAAATCTTCCAAACATATCCAAGTTACAAATTTTTATTAAATTACTAAACTGATTTTCAGCATCATGAGGTTTTCAATGAAAAGATTACCCGAGCGATGGTCTGGTAAGCAGGCGGATGGCCCGTCGTCAGTTGCCGAAGGTCGGGAATAATGAACAAGGAACTCCGGGACCAGATTGAACGGCTGAAGGGCAATTAATACTAATGCCTCCTAAAAAACCACCCCCCTTTTTGCTGGCGCAAAAAGTACCCCTCCTTGGGAAAGAGGGGAATTTGTAATATATTGATAATCAACATATTTCCCCCTCCCCACCCTGTGGAGAGGGGGCCGGGGGGAGAGGAAATCAAGACACAAGATAAGGACAAGGAGGTGTGTAAGCACGAAAACACACCTCCGGTTACAAGCAATCAGATATATCCTACAGAGAGGTACTGATCAGGAAGGTTGCGGCAAAGGCGATGATGGCATACAGCTCCGGGAAGACCGCCAGGATCATGGTGTTCCCGAACACGTCGTTGCCGGAACCGATGGCGGCAATACCGTTGGAAGTGACCCCGCCCTGCTTGATGGCCGAGAACAATCCCACGAACCCCAATGCAAGTCCGGCTGACAGTATGGCGATGCCCTGCCACAGCTCCATTTGCAGCACGCCGTCGGTGATGAATTCCTGCATTCTTCCGTTGACCACGAAGAATCCTGCAAAACCGTACAATCCCTGGGTTCCCGGCAAAGCGGTGAGCAACATGTAGGAACCGAATGGATCCGGGTTCTTTTTCAGGGCCCCGACAGTGGCGTTACCGCCCATGGATACCCCATAGGCGCTGCCGATACCGGCCAGGGTGAGCATGAAGGCCAGTCCTGCATAAGCTAAAATAACTGCTGTACTCATAGTGTTTCTTTTTTTATGCTGTTTAATTTGAAAACGGTTTATATTCTTTCCCGCCTCCGCTGAAACCGGCGTTCTTGTAAAATTCCACGAAGGTCAGACGCATGGGGTGAATGAAAGCCCCCAGCGAAGCCAGGAATATATTGACGGAATGCCCGAACAGGAGCAATATTACGAAAAACAACCATCCTACATAGGGAACGTTCAATAATTGTGAACTGATGTCGTTGAAAACAAATCCCAGCACGGCAGAGGAGATCCCCAGGGCAAACAAACGGATGTAGGACAGGATATCCTGGAACACGCCGGTCACCACGCCATAGGCATCCCAGATGGCGCTCAGGGGCCGGATCAGGATCATGGAGTCGGGATTGTTGAAAAACACGATCATCACACCCGAAAGGATCAGGAAGCCGTAATACAGGGGCTTGAGCTGTTCCAGGTCCAGAATTCCAAACTGGTCCCCCCCGATGAAAACCACCAGGGTGATGATCAGCAGGGCCCAGCCCGCGGGAGCGATGCTGTATTTGTATCCTTGTTTCCTGATCACATTGAAAATGTAGATCACCTTGCCGAAGATGATCTGTACCCCTCCAATGATCATGGACAGGTAGAACATGTTCAGGGGTTCCTGCATCAGGTGCCTGAAGGAATCCAGCAGGTCCACATCGGCCCGGGTGTGTTTCAGTATTTCAAAGCGGTAGCTGGAAACATTCTGCTCGCCAATGCTTTGCCTCAGGGCCTCCAGGAAATCACTTCGGGCCTCAAAATGGACCCCTTGCAACGCCTGCAGCTGTTCGATGATCTTCCGGGGTATGTTGGCGTCTCCCAGTGCGGCCAGGGTCTGCCCCGTGATGGTATAACCCGTGTCGATCAGGTTGATCCCGAAGAAGGTCCCCGACAGGGCCCCGAAGATCACGGTGGCGATACCCAGGAATATACCCAGGGTCACGATCCGTTTCATTTGTTTCTGCAAGCGTGGGCGCAGCAGTAAACCCGCGATCACGAAGATCAGTCCGTAACCGGCATCTCCCAGGCAGAACCCGAAGAACATCATGAAGAAGGGTGCAAAGAAGGGGGTCATATCGACCTCTTTATAGTTAGGCAGATCGAACAACTTGCCCACGGGTTCGGCCAGCCGGGTAAAGCGGTCGTTCTTCAGCTTGATGGGCGGCTTTTCATCTTTAGCCGGCTCACTGCTGAGATAATACACTTCACTTTCTTCGAGGAATTCCACCAGCTTTTCTTCCCGGTCTTCCGGCACCCATCCTTCCAACAGCTTCAGGGCGCCTTCTGCATGTTCTTCGGTGTCGATCAGGGTCGATTTGTATTCGATATCTTTGATTATCGCTTCCTTGGCTTTTTCAAATACCGGGATGCAGGTTGCAGCCAGTTCATCATATTGCTTACTGATCTCAACCAACCGCTCCTTGCTGTTTTCCAGTTCTTCTTTCAGCTCGGACAGGGAATGTTCAGCCGGTGCTTCCGGCTCGGCATCGATGCTGACCTCTTCCCCGATTTTCGTGATCACCGCGAAATAAAGCGTTCCCTTGTAGCGGTTGATGATCTGTATGGAATACTCTTCTTCCCATTTTTCATCAAAGCGCTTGGTGGGACAGGTATACAGGTGTATCTTATACCCTTCGGCTTCCAGTTTTTCCAGCTTCTCCTTTTCATAATTCCCCCAGGGTTCCAGCTTGCCGATCCCTTTGGTCAGGGTGCCGATGCGGCCCCCGATATCTTCTTCTTCCTGCTGAAGCTCCTCGAGCCGGTTGAGGAGCTCTTCGGGATCCTTCCCGCTTGTTTCTTTTTGCTCCTGCTCCCGCTGCTTCAAAAAACGCAGGGCCTGACCGTAACGGCTGACCATCCTGAACTGGCCGGCCAGTTCCTCCTGTTTTTGCTCGCTGTGTTTTTCCGCCACGTGCACCACGCCCAGCTCCCTCAGTTGGTCGAGGAATTCAGTGTATTCTTTGTGATACACCAGGAAGGCATATTTCTTCATCGGCGTGATCATGCTGCTTTTTTCATGCTTTCTTTTTGTTGCCTGCTCTTAACGATCTTCTGGGAAGCTTTGGAAAGATTTTCCTCGTCTTCCAGGTAACGGTTGATCTTCCGTATGGCATCCTGGTAGCCCGGGATCTGCACCTTCTCGTACAGGTTCACTTTCTGGGTGGTCTTTTTCCGGGCATGGTCCAGCAGGTCCATCTTCCGCCGGTAGATCTTTTTCTCGATGGCCATGCCGACCAGCTCTTTCAAAACCCCGATCCCGTCCATGAACCATTTGGGTTTCACGAACAGGGAAAATTCCCTGATGTCAAAACGGATGCCCTTCAACACGGGGGTCTTCACCCCGGCGATCTTGTCTATGTCCAGTTCCACCTCTTTTACACCCACCAGTTCGGGATCAAACTCGACCCACAACCTCAGACTTTCATCGAACCGGCTGATGGTTTGATGCAGTTTCTTTTCAAGTTCCCGGACCTTGTTTTTGGCTTTCTTGACTTCCATACGGAGGGCCGATTCCTTGTTTTTCAGGGTGGGGAGGGCCCGCTCCCGTATCTCCAGCTGCTTTTTCAGCCGCTGCAGTTCCGTTTTGTTGTATTGAAATTTGATCGCCATGATGCCAATAACTCCGTTTATTCTTTTGAAGCTTCCTTGTCCGACGTAGCCTTAGCAGAGTCGGGCTTGTCCGACGTAGCTTCAGCGGATTCTTCTTCTACTACTTCTTCCTGCTCTTTCTTGCCTGCCTTTTCTGCATATCCTGCTTCCTCCGGCCAGTACTTTTTCACCATCTCTTCTTTGATACCCACCTCGGGTTTGGAGAAATACTTATTGAAAAGTTCCCAGCCCGTATCCAGCATTTTGTCCACTTCGATGTTCACATCGATGGCCAGCAGTTTTTCAGAATACTCATGGGCAAACTTCAGGGTACGCTTGTCGTAATCGGTCAGGTCGAAACCGTTTTCCTGCTTGGTGCGTGCATTGGCTGCATCCGCATAAAGCCGTATGGCGGCATTCATCACCTGGGGATGGTCCTCCCGGGTCTTCTTCCCGATCACCAGTTGCTTCAGCCGGGAAAGCGAGCGGAAGGGGTCCACGATCACCTTACCGATGTCGGTATCCCTTCTGAGGAAGAGCTGTCCCTCGGTGATGTAACCGGTATTATCGGGAATCGCGTGGGTGATATCCCCGCCCGACAGGGTGGTTACGGCAATGATGGTGATCGAACCCCCGTCGGGAAACTGGACGGCTTTCTCGTAGATCTTGGCCAGGTCGCTGTAAAGTGAACCGGGCATGCTGTCCTTGGAAGGGATCTGGTCCATCCGGTTGGAAACAATGGCCAGGGCATCCGCGTAGAGGGTCATGTCGGTAAGCAGCACCAGCACCTTTTCATTCTTCTCGGTGGCAAAATATTCAGCGGCGGTCAGGGCCATGTCAGGCACCAGCAGGCGCTCCACCGGCGGTTCCTCGGTGGTATTGATAAAAGCCACGATACGGTCCAGGGCCCCGGCATTTTCAAACACCCCCCGGTAATAGAGGTAGTCATCGTTGGACAGGCCGATACCTCCCAGGATGATCTTGTCGGCTTCCGCCCTCAGGGCCACCATGGCCATCACCTGGTTAAAGGGTTCCCCGGGGTCGGCGAAGAAAGGTATCTTCTGGCCGGTCACCAGGGTATTGTTCAGGTCGATCCCGGCGATACCCGTGGTGATCAGCTCGGAAGGCTGTTCCCTTCGTACCGGGTTCACCGAAGGTCCGCCGATCTCCTGGTCCCGCCCCATCAGCTTGGCCCCTTTCACCAGGGGTTCGCCATAGGCATTTAAAAAACGGCCCGCCAGGTCGTCGCCCACTTTAAGGGCAGGGGGCCGGCCCATGAAGATCACCTCGGCATTGGTGGGGATCCCTTCCGTACCGCCAAATACCTGGAGGGTGACCTCATCACCGATGATCTTGACCACCTGGGCCAGCTTGCCGTGAACCACGGCCAGCTCTTCATAGCCGATGCCGGTTGCATGCAGGGTGCAGGTGGCCTTGGTGATCTGCGTGAGCTTCTTGTATGTCTTCTGAAAAGCTTTCTTTTCCATTAGCCTTGTTTTCTTTCATTCAAAATAGATTCCAGCTCCTTCTCATGATTCTTGAAATCATCCGAATCCATCTCGGAATAGTTCATTTGCTTCAGCTGGTTGATGATCCTCTTGAAAAATTCCCCGACTTCTTCAAAGGAATCAAAATCAAATTCCATGTCACAGATGGCCAGCACCTTATTGAGCATATACTTCTGACGTTCGAAGGGAGTGAGCTGGTCGACCTTGTCAAAAGCATCCTGTTGCAGTATGATGAAGTCGATGATCTCCGATTTCCAGAACTGGTCATGATACTCGATGGGAACCCCGTCGTCTCCCAGGATGTTGATCTGCTCCTGTACTTCCCGTCCCCGTTGCAGGATATCCTTGGTCTTTTCAACTTTTTCCACCCAGTCCTCGGAAATGTTTTTCCTGACGAACTCCCTGACTTCCTCGTATTCCAGGTACTTGGAGTAGCTGTCAATGGGATCGATGGCCGGGTACCGTTTACTGTCGGCCCTGTTCTGGGAGAGGGCATAAAAACAGCGGGCCGTCTTCTTGGTGGCCTCCGTCACCGGCTCCTTCAGGTTCCCGCCCGCCGGCGAGACCGTCCCGATAAAGGTGATGGAACCGTTTTCCCCGTTGGTGAGTTCCACGTACCCGGCCCGGGAATAGAAATTGGCAATGATGGCGGAAAGGTCCATGGGGTAGGCATCCTGACCGGGCAACTCTTCCATGCGGTTCGACATCTCGCGCAGGGCCTGTGCCCAACGGGAGGTGGAGTCGGCCAGCAGGAGGATCTTCAAACCCATGTTCCTGTAATACTCGGCAATGGTCATGGCCGTGTACACCGATGCTTCCCGGGCGGCAACCGGCATGTTCGAGGTGTTGGCGATGATGGTGGTTCTTTCAATAAGCTTTCTCCCCGTACGGGCATCTTCCAGCTCCGGGAATTCCTTGAAGATCTCCACCACCTCGTTGGCACGCTCCCCGCAGGCGGCGATGATCACCATGTCGGCTTCGGCTTGCTGACTGAGGGCGTGCTGCAAGACGGTCTTCCCGGAACCGAAAGGACCGGGAATGAAACCGGTACCGCCCTCGGTGATGGGATTCAGGGTGTCGATGGTCCGCACCCCGGTTTCCAGTACCTTGAAGGGACGGGATTTGTGTTTGTAGCCCCGCAGGGGGATCTTTACCGGCCAGCGCTGCACCATGTTGATCTCGATGTCCTTGCCATCGGAATTGGTCACCACGGCAATGGTATCCTTGATGGTGTATTCCCCTTTTCCGGCAACCGACTTGACCGTGTATTTCCCGTTCATGCTGAAGGGCAGCATGATCTTATGCGGCATCCAGTTTTCCTTGACCTCCCCCAGCCAGGCTCCGGCCCCGACCGTGTCTCCCTTTTTGGCCAGGGGCTTGAATTCCCATTTTTTCTTCTTATCGAGCGGGGGGGTATATTCGCCTTTGTTGAGGAAAACCCCTTCCATCTTGTCCAGGTCGTTTTGCAAACCGTCATAGTTTTTGGAGAGAATACCCGGACCCAGCTCCACATCCAGCAGATCGCCCATGAATTCCACTTCACTCCCGATCTTGAGCCCCCGGGTACTTTCGAATACCTGGATGTAGGCGCGGTCGCCGGCGACCTTTATAACTTCGGATTTCAGGGCAGTGTTCTCGTGCTTGATCATGCAGATCTCGTTTTGGCTGATATGTCCCTCGGTTTTCACATAAACGAGATTGGCAATGATGCTCTGTACTTTACCTTTTACGGCCATATGTTTTTTAATTATTTTCTGTTCAGACTGAATTCTTCTGATAGTTCGTAGGAGGACTCCAGGTCCTGGATCAGTTTCTCGAACATCTCCCTGCCGGCTTCCTTGTCCAGTTCCTTCCAGCGAAATACGATGAATAATTTTATCAGGTACCCGATCACCTTTTCAATGGTGAAATAATGAAAAAAGGTTTTTTCATCCAGGTAATCCCATTTCAGATGATC
Source organism: uncultured Bacteroidaceae bacterium (assembly GCA_964420035.1). Taxonomy (GTDB): domain Bacteria; phylum Bacteroidota; class Bacteroidia; order Bacteroidales; family SM23-62; genus CAYQQR01. The sequence goes on from CAYQQR010000015.1 coordinate 50,530, forward strand.
CACTTTCCGCTCCCGCTCGTAAAAATCATCCACTTCCGACAATTCAAGCAGGGCATCCAGGTAATCGTCGTCGGTCCTGATCTCAAGACTTTTCTTCTGGGAGGCAGCTAGTTCCTGTACCAGGGGCGAATCCCCGATGATCTCTTTGGAAATGTCTTTGTCGTGTTTTTTGGCGATCAGGGTGGTCAGAATGTTTTTGGCATTCTGTTCGAATTCGAACCATTGCCTGAGGAACTCGTTGTGTACCGTACCCACGTAAGCATAGTAGCCTTCCGTCAGGATCTTTTCAAAGGATTCTTCGGGGATCTCTTTCTCCTCATCCTCAAAATCCCGTATGAAATCGATCATATACTGCGGCAGCAAGGGTTCCTGTTCCAGGATGGCATGGAGCCTGCTGACCTGCTCCTCGAAATCTTCCGTTGTGAAATTGCCCGTGGGATCGGGCTCCTCTTCTTTCTTCAAAAGGAAATTGATGAGGTTATCGTGATCGCGGGGAAGGAAGAGCAGTCGGATGAGCTCATGATCTGCAGGACCGAGTTCGTGTTCCAGCTCCTCTTTGAATTGCTTCAAGGTTGAGGGGAACTTGCTGTCCTCGAACATCAGGTCGGGTAATCCCGCGATCAAACAATGATATTGGTTTTTGAATATCCTCAATGGTTCTGGCTGATCCTTTTGATTTAAGATTTTTTCTTTTTTCCCTTGCCCTCTTTAACTTCAGCGGAGGGTTCTTCATCCTTAAAAAGAAGATTGATCATCCTTGGGCGGAGATATTCCTTGACGAAAGCTTCAAAATCGGATTCCTTGAAACTAATGGTGTAGCTGCCATCGTCCGGGCCGATCTCGAATCCTTCTTTCAACTGGTCGCTGTACTGAAGGGTGAGTCCTTTATCCAGCAGCTCTTTGGCCTTATTGCTGAAGTATTGGTCGATTTCCTTTTGTTTCTTTTTGGGCAACACGGCAGTAAGATCCAGACTGCCGGCTTCGGGGTTCCAGTTCTTGACCATGGTGATGATCACCTCGTTCATGAACTCCTGGTCCCGGAACGCGGGATCGCTTACTTTTTTGATCGCTTCGGACTGGATCATTTCGGAGATCTCCTGTTTCAGGGAGTTGACGGCCTGGTTGGCTGCCAGCTTCAGCTCGGCCATCATGTTCTTCTTGTCTTCTTCTGCTTTCTTTTTGGCCTCTTCGACGATCTTTTCTGCTTCTTCTTTGGCCTTTTTGATGATCTCATCGGCTTTTTTCCCGGCCTCTTCCCGTATCTTTTCTGCTTCTTCCTTTCCCCTGGAGATGCCCTCCTGGTAGATCTTGCTGGTTAATTCCTGCAGTTTATCTTCCATTTTGTAGTAAGTTCAGTTTGTTCGGCTTCCCGTGAAAACGATTGCTTTAATGACTGTTATTTTAGGAAATGCAAAAATAAAAATTAAGTGGTTATAAACATAACCGTCCGTCTTAATTCTCTGTTACAAAATAAATCAATATTGATTCTGTATAAGGTGATAAAGTTCACGCTTTTGCAAACTCTGTTCCAAATCATTATGAGGGTCTGTATACTTTCATTATTTTTAGTACATCGTTCAACCCTGCTAACCCATTCTGATTCATGAGCGGTTTTTTCAGCGTCATTTCCAGGAGCCGGTGCGTTTCCGATGTTTTTTACGGTACTGATTATCACTCCCACCTGGGCACCAAGCGGGCCGGGATGGTTTTTTACGGTCAAAGTGAAGGTTTCCGCCGGGCCATACACAACATCGAGAATTCCTACTTCCGCACCAAGTTCCAGGATGATCTTCCCCATTTCAGGGGCCGGAAAGGAATAGGGGTCATCAGCGACACCGATCCCCAGCCCATCCTGTTCAATTCCCACCTGGGCAGCTTTGCCATTGCCACGGTGAGCCGTATCGTCAACTTAAAGGAGCTGGAAAATTATTTCCTGAATAAAAAAATCCATTTCACGGAGAATTTTGAAGGCAACACCAATCCCACCGAAGTTGTGGCCAACCTGATCTGCGAAGAAGAGGATTTCGTTTCGGGCATCACCCATGTATTGGACCGGATCAGGGGATCCTGTTCCATGGTGATCCTCACGCCCGATCGACTTATCGCGGCGCGCGACAAGCTGGGACGCACTTCTGTCATTATCGGGAAGAAGGACGGGGCCTATGCCGCTGCCAGCGAATCATCGGCTTTCCCCAATACCGGCTACGAAGCGGTCCATAACATGGGTCCGGGAGAGATCACCGAAGTCACGGCGGAAGGATACAACATCCTGAAAAAACCGGGAAAGCAAATGCAGATATGTGCCTTTCTGTGGGTGTATTACGGTTATCCTACCTCCGATTTCGAAGGCATCAATGTGGATCACTGCCGTTATCGCTGCGGGTCCGCCCTGGCAAGAAGGGACAGGGTAGAAGCCGATTTTGTTACCGGCATCCCGGATTCCGGGACGGGACATGCCATCGGTTACGGCAATGAACGGGGTATCCCTTACATGAGGCCCTTCTCAAAGTATACCCCCACCTGGCCCCGCAGTTTTATGCCCCAGAAACAGGAAACCCGCGAGCTGGTGGCCAAGATGAAACTCATTCCCAACAAGGATTTTATTGAAGGGAAGAGGATGATCATCTGCGACGATTCCATCGTGCGGGGCACCCAGCTTACCGATAATACCGTCGACCTGCGTAAGAAAGGTGCCAAAGAAGTGCACTTGCGCATTGCCTGTCCGCCCCTGACCTTTGCCTGTAACTTCCTGAACTTCTCCCAGTCCCGCTCCACCCTCGAGCTGGCAAGCCGCAAGGCCATCAAACAGCTGGAGGGGGAAGAGAAGAACCTGGAGGAATATGCCGATCCTACCACCGGCAAGCATAAGGCTATGGTGAATCAGATCGCGAAAAACCTGAACGTGGATTCATTGATGTACCAGAACCTCCATGACCTGGTCGAAGCCATCGGTCTGCCCAGGGAAAGGCTCTGCACCCATTGCTGGGATAATTCATCTTATTATTGAGCGCCCTGGCCCTGGCGCACCGAACGGTATTTCTTGTAAAATGCCGGGGATTGTACCGAGAAGGCGGTCATCAGCCGGTCCATCCGCTTATTTAAGAGCTGTATGTTCGACTTAAGCAGCTTTTCCGATTTTTTGACGGCCTTTTTCTGTTCTGCCATACCTTCGTTGTATTCCTTAAGGGTCTTTTCATATTCCCCGAGGGCCTTCTCATAGGTCTCGATCATGGCCGGGGTCAGCCCGTATTTTTCCGGGTGCCCGGGTTGGTCCTGTAATTTGCCGATGTGCTTTTGGATCTGCCGGGCCTGTTTCAGCAATTTTGAACTACCCAGCTTGTTCAGCTTCTTTTTCGAGGGAACCAGCTTGCCCGAAGCTTTACCGTCCTGTTGATCTTCAAGATATACATAAAGAATATTGTTGAGAGGGAAAAGGGCCGATGTCAGCTTGTTTTTATGGCTGTCCCGGGACTTTTTAAGGGGTTCGATGTTCATGCCCAGATGAGCCTCGAGGTCATCCAGGTCCTTGATGTTCTTGACAAAATCATCATACACCAACCGGATGGCATCGATCTTCTGCCATTGGTCCAGGTTGCCCTCCATCAGTTCATGGATATCCCGGAACATTTTTTTTGCTGTAGCCTGTTTTTCCTTGTTCATTTTATGAATGTTTATACAAGTTTCCTCGCGGTCTTTAATTTTCCGGGTCCGGGCAGGATCTTTTTCTTATGGAAGATCTCCCAATAACCCGACAGCCGGTTTACAAACACGTCCGGTTCTTCCGTATACACGGCAGCGACCTTATGCCAGATCCGGCCCAGCAGTTCCTCCTTGCTTCTTTTCCGGATATTCCTCAGCTGGCGAAGGGTACTGGCGTTGGTGATCTTCTTTTTATCCCGGGCCTCTTCGGTCAGCTCGTCCAGGTCGTGACAAACCCCCAGGATCTCCGTGATGTTGTTCAACGATTTGGCATAGGCTTTCAATACCTTGGGATAAAGGGGTTGCAAAAGCTCCATCTGGTGCCAGAGGTACTTCATCCTTTTGCGCGTGTCGTGAAGCAACCCGGGATCATGTCCCCCCTGTGCCTTTTGGTATAGCTTCCTGCCCTGGCGGTAGATCCTGTGCAAACCCCCTTCAAAAGCCCGGAAGTCTTCATGAGAAAATTTAAAATGCTCCACCCTTTTTTTCGCGGCCCGGGTTTCTACAGCGATCTTTCTGAAGATATCCTTGTCGTCGAGCAGGATCTTGTAGAGCCTTTCACCCTCCCGCAACAGTTCATCCTGCATTTGCTGCATATGATTTTGGGCAGCCGGGGTGAAATCCTCTTTGATCTTTCCTATGGTTTCCGCGAGGACGATGCGGTTCCTCAGTTCCGAGACCTGCCGGGCCAGGTCCCTGAAATTGGTGTTTTCACGATAATAGCTGCTGTATCCGATCTCGTCCCGGATCAGACGGAGTACGGCCCGGATCCGTTTCATGCTCTTGCGGATCTCATGTACCGATTGATGGCGGTCCTTGCCACCCGCTTTGCAGTGTTGCAGGATGGCATCCATCTGGTGACCGAGGATGCGTTTTATGCCACTGCTGAGCTGCTCGTTTTCCGACAACCTGAAATCCTTCATAGAGCAAGAAGATAGTGTAAAATTATTCGGAAGTCAAGTATTGGATCATTCGGCTAATTCTCTTATGGATGGTATATTATAAATAGGTCACAGAGAGCCGCAGGGTAAAAAGGAGATACACAGAGTTCAAATTTAATCCCTTTTCTCTGTGGTCCTCTGTTTTACTCTGTGACCTCCAATTCCATCAACCATTTAGAGTGGATTGTATTAATTTCACATCATAAATTTCCTCGATCTCCGTCAAATAGACGATCCTCCCGGCCGGTTGGGCCGCTGACAACCGCACCGCTTCCACCCCGCAAACCAGCTCCTTCTCGGCAATCGGCAAATCGCCGATCTTGTCGCTGGCCTGGCGGAGCCTGGAGAGGCCCACGAAAATATAGTCTCCGGCATGGACCAGTCCGCGGACGAAGCCTTTGAAGCGGTAAACCACCTCATATCCTCCCCGTTCCAGGTCGTACCGCACCAATTCACCCGTGGCGGAATGCAATCCATACAGTTCCCCCCGGATGAGCCTGGGCGAATGCGGCATGGGCAAGCCCTCGAGCAGGATCTCGTTCTTTCGGGCATCCATCAGGATGCCGCCCCGGAGCTTGTTTTCCCGCCATCCTTCAGGTAAATTCGAACGGCCCAGGGCCGTGACGTATTGCAGTTGGCCCTCCCTGAGGCACATGCCGTTCAAGTGACATTGATCCGCCGGCTCGGGCCTTTCAATAAAGAAAGGCATCCAGGTGGGTTTGAAAGGAGACTGTTTATCGGTCAGGCCAATACAGGAATAACGGGTGTTAACCGCCAGCAGGCCCTGATGGGTATATTCCATATCATGCAGGTCCAGCTCGCCGGTATGATAAGCCTGTTCCTCCCGGTAATTCAAAGTATAGATATGACTTCTGCCCGCTACGGCAATTTGATTATTATTAACGGCAATACCCATGGGTTTGGGTATGGAAACCGCCTTCTGCTTCAATCCGCCCTGGATACCGGCACTGATGCGGATTATTTTACCCGCCTGATAGGTACTGATCACCAGGGATAGGTTCAATTCATTGAGCAGCCCGGGGAAGCCGTGGGTATAGCGACTAATAAAGGGAGCACCCGGGGATTCGGTTTGTATTTGTCCTATCATTCTACCCAATCCTTATTATTTTTAATTAGATCCACCAGTTCATCAACAGCGTCGGCTTCGGGAATGTTTCTTTTCTGAACCTTTTTTCCCTTGTAAAGGGTGATCTTCCCCCGGCCCGAACCCACGTAACCGTAATCTGCATCGGCCATTTCGCCCGGACCGTTGACGATGCAGCCCATCACGGCGATCTTCAGGTGTTTCAGCTGCCGGGTGGCCGCCTTGATCCGGGCGGTGGTCTCTTCCAGGTCGAAGCCCGTGCGGCCGCAACCGGGACAGGAGATGTATTCCGCGCGGCTCATCCGCACCCGGCAGGCTTGCAAGATCCCGAACGACAGGTTACAGCGGTCACGCGGTGCAAATTGGGGCAGGTCGGGCAACAAAGCCGAGGCCCGTTTTTCCAGAAAGAGGGGTGCCGCTTTCAGGCAGGCCTGTATGATCACTTCCTCCCAGTCGGTGGATGGAGAAGAAAAATGGACCATTCCGGGATACAGGGGTTCGTGCAGTATCCTGTCCTGCAAAGATGGAGGGACCTCCCCTTCCAGGCCGGGTGCCGGGATCAGCCCATCCGGCCGGTTGTTCTCCTCCAGGTTGAGGAGATCCCTGAATTCCTCTTTTTTATAGATCTTCTGGATCACCCGGGGGACCTTTTCCAGATGTTTCGACTCGTGGAGCAGGACCGTGCCTTCATCTTTTTCCAGCTGATCGAGCAATTTTTTGCAGAAAAGCACCTCCTTTAGCGGGTCCTCGGTCAGACTCACCCGTATGGTGTTGCCGATGCCTTCCTGTAACAGGGGTCCCATGCCGATCACCGACCGGATGCGGCCCTCCTCGCCCCAGCCGGCCTCGGTGACGCCCAGGTGCACGGGATAATAAAGGTCCTCTGCCTGCATGGTATTTACAAGCAGGCGGTTCGACTCCGCCATCACCAGGGGGTTGCTGGATTTTAGCGAGACCACCAGCCTGTGAAAACCTTGTTCATGAGCGATTCGAACATACTCCATGGCCGATTCCACCATCCCCCGCGGTGTATCCCCGTACTTTTCCAGCATCCGCCCGGCTAACGACCCGTGATTCACCCCGATCCGCAACGCCACCCCGTTCTTCCTGCAAATTTCTATTAAAGGTGAAAGCTTCTCGATTACCAACAAAAGGCCGTGGTCTGCTGTGCCCGCCGTAGCTTTTTTGGCGAATGAAGCCTTCCCGGGATCTCTAGCGAAGGCGGGTGGTCCGTGGTCGGCAACGAAGTTGCCCGGGTTAACCCTCACTTTCTCAACCACCTCAGCGGCCTTGTAAGCCAATACCGGGTTAAAATGCACATCCGCCACCAGGGGGATGTCGCATCCCCTTGCACGAATGGCCTCTTTGATATTTTTCAGCTTGGCCGCCTCTTTCCGGTTCCGTACCGTCACGCGGAACATCCCGGCCCCGGCCCTCGCACCGCGCGCGCACTGCTCCGCCACCGCTTCCGTATCCATGGTTGACACCGACGCCATAGTCTGTATCAGTACTGGATGATCCCCGCCAATAATTCTGTTTCCGATATGTATGGTTTTTGAGGATTTCATTGTTTGTGTAAATTGTCACTCGCTTCGCTGTGGCTCGTTCGCTGCGCTCACTGTCTCTCGCTCACTCCGTTCGCTGTCACTCGGCTTCGGTTGTTTCTCGCTTCGCTGTAGCTCTTCTCGCTACGCTCGCTGTAACTCATTCCCCCGAGTGCTCGGGGTCACTGTAGCCATGATGCTCCCTGATTCTTCACACTCACATCCAATTCCCACATCCTCATCCCTCATCCCTCATCCTGAATCCCTGCCTGCCGGCAGGCAGGCTGAATCCTGAATTCATCTGACCTTCCACGCAAACCCCCCGGGTGTATCTTTGACCTCTATGCCCAACTGCACCAGGCGTTCCCGGATGGCATCGGCTGTCTGGAAATCCTTCCGCTTTTTGGCTTCCAGCCGCAGCTCCAGCATGCTGTCGATGAGGGCCGCGGACAGCCGGTCCCGGTCACCGTCCTTTTCGGGCTGCAGGCCCAGGATATCAAAAACGAAAAGATGGACCAGGGATTGCATTTTTTTCAGCTTTGCCTCATCGATCTTTTTCTCACCCGTCAGCAGAAGGTTCACCGTCTTTACCCATTCAAAAAGCTCGGAGATCAGCACCGGGGAATTGAAATCATCGTTCATGGCCGCATAGCAACGCTCTTCCAATCCCTCTACATCGACATCATTCTGTGTGGAGGCCTCGATCTTCTCTATATTTTCCACTGCCTCCATCAGCCGCTGGTAGCCTTTGCAGGAGGCCCGCAAGGCTTCATTGGAAAAGTCGAGCGTACTGGTATAATGCGCCTGCAGCATAAAAAAGCGTATGTTCATGGGCGAGTAAGCCTGGTCCAGCAGGGCATGCTTCCCCTCGAAGAAGTCGAAGAGGCTGATGGCGTTGCCCAGCGACTTGCCCATCTTCTGGCCGTTCAGGGTGATCATGTTGTTGTGCATCCAGTAGCGTACCGATGGTTTGCCCAGGGCGGCCACCGACTGGGCGATCTCGCACTCGTGGTGCGGGAAGAGCAGGTCCATGCCCCCGCCGTGGATGTCAAAGCTATCCCCCAGGTACCTGGTGCTCATGGTGGAACACTCCAGGTGCCAGCCCGGGAACCCTTCCCCGAACTCCGAGGGCCAGCGCATGATGTGCTCCTGGTGCGCTTTTTTCCACAGGGCAAAATCCAGGGGATTCTTCTTTTCTTCCTTGCCTTCCAGTTCACGGGTATGCTGCTGCAGGTCCTCGAGCACCCTTCCCGAAAGTTCGCCGTACTCGTGTTCCCGGGTATATTTTCCCATGTCGAAATAAACCGAGCCGTTTTTTTCATAAGCGTAGCCGTGCTCCAGGATCAGGCGCACGAATTTCAGTTGTTCGATGATGTGCCCGCTGGCAGTGGGTTCAATGCTGGGGGGCAGGGTATTCAGCACACGCATGGCCTCGTGGTAGCGGTAGGTGTAATGCTGCACGAGCTCCATAGGTTCAAGATTACTTACCCGGGCCGCCCTGGCGACCTTGTCCTCACCCTCGTCGGCGTCGTGTTCCAGGTGACCCACATCGGTGATGTTCCGTACATAACGAACCCGGTAGCCCAGGTGCTTCAGGTACCGGAAAACCAGGTCGAAAGTGATGGCCGGGCGGGCATGGCCCAGGTGGGGATCGCCGTAGACGGTGGGCCCGCAGACATACATACCCGCGAAAGGCGGGTGAAGGGCTTCGAACTTTTCTTTTTTTCTGCTCAAGGTATTATAAAGGTATAAGTCTTTATGCATGCTCTTTTACTTGATTGGTTCCGGGCTAAAATACAAAGTTAGACTTTGTTGCGGAAAAACCTGTTATCTTTGCCAAACCTACTTAATTGAGTTCATGACAAAGAAAAAGAGACGCAGAGGAAATACAGGCAGGGGATTCAGCAAGCAGAAACTGTCCAACCTGGTCCTGGGTGTTTTTTCCATCAATCCTACCCAGATACTGAATTATAAACAGGTCGCCAAAAGACTGGATATCATCCATCCCGATCAGCGCCAGCAGTTGAGCACCCTCCTTCTGGAGATGGTGCAGAACGGACAGCTCACCGAAGTGCAGCGGGGGAAGTTCAAGCTTAAGGGCAAGGGCAGTTATATCTTCGGGAAGGTCGACATGACCCAGCATGGTTATGCCTTCATCGTGCAGGAAAATGGCAAGGACGATATATTTGTCTCCCGCAACAACCTGAACCGTGCCCTCAACGACGATTATGTCAGGGTACATATATTTCCCAAACACGGCGGCAAGCGACTGGAAGGAGAGGTGGTGGAGATCATTGAGCGGGCACGCCGGAGCTTCGTGGGGATCATCGAGATGTCACACAACTTTGCCTTCCTGGTGCCCGACCGGAGGCAGATGCCCCACGACCTTTTCATACCCCTGGATAAGCTCAAAGGGGCACAGGACGGTGACAAGGCCGTTGCCCGGATTACCCGGTGGAGCAAGCAGGCCAAGAATCCCATGGGCGAGATCATCGAAGTGCTGGGACCCACCGGGGAGAACGAGACCGAGATGCATGCCATCCTGGCCGAGTTCGAGCTGCCCCTGCGCTTCAGCCCGGAAGTGATCGAAGAAACCAAAAACATCCCTGCAGCAATCACCCAAAAGGACATACAATCCCGGAAAGATTTCAGGAAGGTGCCCACCTTCACCATCGACCCGCCCGATGCCAAAGATTATGACGATGCCCTTTCTATAAGGCCTGTTGGAAAAGGGGAATGGGAAGTGGGGATCCATATAGCCGACGTGACCCACTATGTGCAGAGAAAAACCCTGCTGGATGCGGAAGCCTACGAGCGGGGTACCTCGGTGTACCTGGTCGACCGGGTGGTGTCCATGCTGCCGGAAAGACTGAGCAACGAGATCTGCTCCCTGAGGCCCGGGGAGGACAAGCTTTGTTTCTCGGCGGTTTTTGTACTGAACGAAGATGCAGAGGTCCGGGATGAGTGGTTCGGCCGGACGGTGATCAATTCCGACAGGCGCTTCAACTACGACGAGGCCCAGGAGATCATCGAGAGCGGCAAGGGCGACATGAATGAGGAGGTGCTGAAACTGCACGAACTGGCCCAGATCATGAGAAAGCGAAGGTTCGAGCAGGGGGCCTTCAATTTCGAGAAAGACGAGATCAAGATCGATGTGGATGAGGAGGGCAAGCCGGTCAGGGTGTATTACAGGGATTACAGGGAGTCGAACATGCTCGTCGAGGAATTCATGCTCCTGGCCAACAAGCGGGTGGCCGAGCTGATCGGGCTGAACAAGCTTAAAGGAGCGGGAGACGGGAATCCGCAAGAATCCAAAGCCAGGACCTTTGTGTACCGGGTCCACGACAAGCCCGACCCGGAGAAGATAGAATCTTTTGCCAAATTCATAAAAAAGTTCGGCTACCAGATCAGGATGGGCTCCAACCGGCAGATATCCGATTCGATGAACAAGCTGATCGTGAACGTACGGGGCACGAAAGAACAGAACATCATCGAGACCCTGGCGGTCCGGTCCATGGCCAAGGCCGAATATTCGACGGAGAACATCGGTCATTACGGCCTGGCCTTCCGGCACTATACCCATTTCACCTCACCCATCCGCAGGTTTCCCGATATGATGGTGCACCGCCTGCTTTGCCATTACCTGGACGGGGGCAGCGGCAAAAGCGCTAAGAAATACGAGAGCTACTGCGAACATGCTTCCAACATGGAAAAAAAGGCCACCGATGCCGAACGGGCCTCGGTCAAATACAAGCAGGTGGAGTTCATGCAGGACAAGGTGGGGCAGGAGTTCGAAGGGGTGATCTCGGGGGTCACCGACTGGGGACTCTACGTCGAGCTGGTGGAAACCAAGTGCGAAGGTATGGTCTCCATCCACGAGCTGGACGACGATATCTACGAGTTCGACGAAGAAAACTACCGCATCATAGGACGAAGAAATAAGAAGACCTTCCAGTTAGGCGATGACGTTCGGGTCGAGGTCCTGCGCACCAACCTGGCGAAAAAACAGATGGATCTGCATTTAATTATGTGAATAACTTGCAAGTGGATATTTTAACCGCGGAGAACGCAAAGAAGGCGCTAAGAGCGCAAAGGTATACCGATATGCATTAACATTACTTCGCGTTCCTGGGGCCTCCCTGGCGAACTTGGCGATTAAACTTTAAATAATAGCAAAGTATTTGAGCTTTAATCAGACCAGCAGCCAACGACAGTTTTCCCTGCCATTACACCGAATTTTTCTATATTTGCTGCTCAATTAATTCCATGAATATCACCAAAAAGGCGATACTCCTCATCATTATCATCCTGATCATTGACCAGGTATTGAAAGTCTGGATAAAAACCAGCATGTTGCTGGGTCAGGAGATCCATGTGTTTGGCGACTGGTTCATCATTCATTTCACCGAGAACAAAGGCATGGCCTTCGGGATGAACATACCGGGTAACTATGGCAAGATCATTCTTACCCTTTTCCGCATTGCGGCCGTCATCGGTATATCCTTCTACCTGCGCTACCTGATCAAACACCAATCCCATCCCGGACTGATCCTCAGTATTTCCCTGATCCTGGCCGGTGCTTTGGGGAATATCGTTGATTCTGTTTTTTACGGGGTACTGTTCTCCGAAAGCTATACATCGGTTGCTGAGTTTCTCCCGGAAGAGGGGGGCTACGCTCCGCTGCTGCAGGGAAGGGTGGTGGATATGTTCTACTTCCCCATCATCAAGGCTACCTACCCCGACTGGTTTCCATTCTGGAAAAACCAAACCTTCATCTTCTTCCGCCCGGTTTTTAATATTGCCGACTCGGCGATTACCGTTGGCGTCTTTATTATCTTAATTTTCCAGAAAAGGTTCTTCAAGGTCGAAGAAAGCAGCTCCTGAATAGTTATCGGATTTTTTATTCCAAGAGAAACACAGAGGCAAAATTGAGTTGCACGGAGCACCAATTCTCTGTGGTTCTCGAGTTTTCTCTGTGACCTATTTTTCTTTACTTAATTGCTGCCTCACGATTCGGGCAATATACTTCCCAATCACATCAAACTCAAGGTTCACAACCGTCCCCTTCTCATACGTCCTGAAATTTGTATTTTCATAGGTATACGGAATGATCGCCACCTGGAAAGAATTGTCTTTGGCATTTACTACGGTCAGGCTCACCCCGTCTACCGAGATCGAACCTTTTTCCACGGTAATATAATCTTCTGAAGTGGGTTCATATTCAAAAGTATAATACCAGCTTCCTTCGGCTTCTTCTACTTTGGTACAAACTGCCGTCTGGTCCACGTGCCCCTGCACAAAATGTCCGTCCAGCCGGGCATCCATGCGGGTACTGCGTTCCAGGTTCACCGGGTCGCCCACTTCCAATAATCCCAGGTTTGATTTTTCAAGGGTTTCCTTCACGGCGGTTACAGTGAAGTTATCATCCTTGCGTTTCACAACGGTCAGGCACACCCCGTTGTGGGAGATGCTCTGGTCTATCTTCAATTCTTTTACGAAGGAGCAGGTGATGGTGAAATGCACATTCTCCTGTTCCTGTTCTATCTGAACCACTGTTCCGGTTTCTTCTACAATACCTGAAAACATAGGGATTGGAAATTTTGGTTAAAAAAACTGCAACAAAGGTAGCTGATATTTTCGACCCTCAGGTATTAAGGGTAAAGGAATGTTACGCGTTACGGGTTTCGAGTTACGCGGTATTATTAAAAACAATCATGTAATGGGGAATTACAGAGATATGGAGCTCTATGATTTGGCTCTGAAAGCATCGATCAATATTAGGAAATTGGCTCAGGATCGATGGGATCATATTCTTTCAGGGGTGTATTATCAGCTTATCCGATCGAGCATAAGCGTTTATGCCAATATTGTTGAGGGATACGGCAGGCGCAGGTATAAAAAAGAATACATCCGGTTTTTGATTTTCGTTCATGCTTCCTGCGATGAAACCATTGCCCACCTGGAATATTTAGGGAGTGTAAAGCATCTTCATTCATCGGTAACAGAACTATTAAAAGATTACAACCGGATCGGCTCCAAAATAAATCATTTCATCAACCATGTGGAATTAAACTGGAAACCTCTGGAATAATAATAAACCCCGCGTATCCCGTAACCCGAGACATGTATTTAAAAACCATAAAACCATAAAATCATGAAAAGTAATAAAAACGAAATGCCCTGTTACTTCCAGGAAACCCTGGACTGGACCGAATACATCTACAACATCATCAATTCCTTACCCCCGGAAGCCTGTGAGAAATTTTATAATAAGCTCAACCAGCATTTACAGGAGATGGTTATTCATTCCGGCAAGGGCATCATTGCCAGAGAATTTGAGGAAGAAGTCCACCACCTTTATCTTTCCCTGGTCCACCTGGAAGCCATCGAATCGGTCCTGCAAACTGTTGCTGCCGAAGACTATCTCAAGGACCAGGACCACGTCTTCGTCGAGATACGTTATATGAAGAGGTTCCTGTTCGAAAAGATCTCTGTCATCGATAGGATGGGGATTTTTTAAAAAAGGAGGATTTTACCAAGAATTTATCAATAAATGGTGGATTCCCAACAATGAAATGCAGTGTACCTATTAAACCCCTACAGGGTTTTAAATAATGGGGGAACTGAATATTCTACCATTATTGGATGGTCTACGACCATCTTAGGTTGTTGAATTTTCCAGACCTGTCGTTCATACATAGGAAACCCCTACGGGGTTCATGGAGTCAGGTATTACATAATTAAACCGGATAATATCAAATATCTGGAAGAACCTCGTAGAGGTTCAGTAATGGTAGAAAACGATCATTCAAGAACAACCAAACCTCGTAGAGGTTCAATAATGGTAGATAATGAGCATTCCAGTAAACAAGCCAAACCTCGTAGAGGTTTA
>CAYQQR010000015.1:64810-74392 GCA_964420035.1 uncultured Bacteroidaceae bacterium
AACCGGATAATATCAAATATCTGGAAGAACCTCGTAGAGGTTCAGTAATGGTAGAAAACGATCATTCAAGAACAACCAAACCTCGTAGAGGTTCAATAATGATCATACGTCCGTGGTCCGTCGTCAAAATTTAATCTCTTTTTTACATTCAAATAATTACTTTTGTTTGGATATTCATTAGTTTGTTTTTACAAACATGCGAACCTCCTCCCCGCGCCAAATGGCCCTATTCGTTGCCCTGGTGATCGCCGTCATCGGCGGGGTAGTGGTGATACTGACGGGCAACTTCAAGACCGCCAACATCTGGATGCCCCTGCTGGGCGGTGCGGTGCTGCTTTTCGCCATCACCTTCGTCATCGTCTACTACACCCTGCAGCGATTCATCTACCAGAAGATCAGCCCCATATACAAGACCATCACCAGCGTGCCCCTTACCGAAAAACAAATTCGCAGGGAGCTGGAACAAAAAGACGCCATCAAGGAGGTGAACGACCAGGTGATCGACTATGCCAAACGCAAGGCCAAGGAGATCAAGAAACTCAAACAGCTCGAACAATACCGCAAGGAGTTCCTGGGCAACGTCTCCCACGAACTGAAAACCCCCATCTTCAACATACAGGGCTACATCCTGACCCTGCTGGACGGCGGACTGGAAGATACTTCCATCAACCACGAATACCTGGAACGTACCGAGAAAAGCATCAACCGCATGATCTCCATCGTGGAGGACCTGGAATCCATCTCCCGGCTGGAATCGGGCGAACTTATCCTGGACTACGGGGCCTTCGACATCGTCCAGCTTGCCAAAGACGTGATCGAGGAACAGGAAATGCGCGCCAAAAAAGCCAAGGTCAAACTTAAGCTGGTGGATTCCAGCGACAAGCCCGTCATGGTGTATGCCGACCGGAAACGCATCTTCGAGGTGGTCAACAACCTGGTGGTCAATTCGATAAACTACAGCAACGAGGGCGGTAAGACCCTCATCTCCTTCCACGATATGGGCGACAACATCCTGGTGGACGTGAGCGACGACGGCATCGGTATTGCTCCCAATGAGATCCCCAGGATCTTCGAGCGTTTTTACCGCACCGACAAAAGCCGCTCGCGCGACCAGGGAGGGACCGGACTGGGCCTGTCTATCGTCAAGCATATCATCGAGGCGCATCACCAGACCATCAACGTGCGCAGCACCCCCGACACGGGCTCCTCCTTTGCCTTCACCCTCAAAAAGGCCTGATCCCCCTGATCCACAATCCATTGGTGAAATTGCCGTGCTTCATGGAGTACTTGCATTTTATCCTGTATAAGTCTATCTTTGTTAACTTTTTACGGGTTACGGGTTTCGCGTTACGCGTAGTCTATGCCGTGGTTTAATTTGCCCGTAGGACATACATAATTGTAGAAAGAAGTGCCGTTAATAAAGCGGCCCGATTTCCATCTTCGGAAAAATGAAAATGGTAAGACGGGACGCAAAAACAAAAAAGCTGGAAAAAAGAGAACCGGGAACCGTAAACTGAGAACCGGGAACCGAGAACGAATTATGTATCCCCTACGGGGAATTAAGGATTGTTTTCATCTCTGTGCTACAATTATGTATGGCCTGCGGCCAATATTGAATAGCTTTTAAGTAAATAAATGTTCATATGCAATAAAATTCAGTATTCGAAACAATAGAATGTCCAACAGATTCAAAGAATATAAGAAACTTGACCTCCCTGGTCTTAACCGTGAGATACAGGAGCGCTGGCACAAGACCAAAGCTTTCCATAAGAGCCTGGAGAAACGCCGGGACCGCGGGGAGTTTATCTTTTACGAGGGGCCGCCCTCGGCTAACGGCATTCCCGGCATTCACCACGTGATCTCCCGTACCATCAAGGATATATTCTGCCGCTACAAGACCCAGAAAGGCTTCCTGGTGGAACGCAAGGCCGGCTGGGATACCCACGGTCTGCCCGTGGAGCTGTCCGTGGAGAAATCCCTGGGCATCACCAAGGAAGATATCGGCACCAGGATCAGCATCACCGAATATAACGAGAAGTGCAAACGCGAGGTGATGCGCTATACGGCCGAGTGGGAGCAGCTCACCGACCGGATGGGCTACTGGATCGACATGGACCATCCCTACGTCACCTACGACAACCGCTATATCGAAACCCTCTGGTGGCTGCTCAAGCAGCTCTTTAAAAAGGACCTTCTCTATAAAGGCTACAGCGTGCAGCCCTATTCGCCGGCAGCGGGTTCCGGGCTCAGCTCCCACGAGCTTAACCAGCCCGGCTGCTACCGCGATGTCAAGGACACCACCGTCGTGGCCCAGTTCGAAGTGATCCGGGACGAGAAATCGGAATTTCTCTTTAAGGAAACCGATACCCCGGTCTACCTGCTGGCCTGGACCACCACGCCCTGGACCCTGCCTTCGAACACAGCCCTCACCATGGGAGATAACATAGACTACGTGCTGGTGCGCACCTTCAATACCTACACCGGGGATCCCATCAGCGTGGTCCTGGCAAAAGAGCTCCTGCACGAGTTTTTCCCCGAAAAGGATAAGGACCTGAAGCTGGAAGATTATAAAGAAGGGGATAAGCACGTTCCCTGCAAGGTCCTGAAAACCTTCAAGGGCAAGGAATTCGAATGGATCTCCTATAAGCAATTACTCGACTGGGTCGAAACCATGGGTCGGTCCCACAAGGTGCTGCTGGGTGATTTTGTCACTACCGAAGAAGGAACCGGCATTGTGCATATCGCACCTACCTTCGGTGCCGACGACCTGCGGGTGGCACAGGAATACGACATTTCCGCCCTCCTGGTGGTCGACAGGAACGGCTGGAAACAACCCCTGGTGGATAAGAACGGTAAGTTCTACAGGATCGGGGACCTGGATCCGGAATTCGTGAAGGAATACGTGAACGAGGACAGCTACAGGGAATTTGCCGGCCGCTACGTGAAGAACGAATACGACCCGGGTGCCGGTCCGGATACCGAGCCCACCGACGTGCATATCGCGGTGGACCTGAAGAAAAGCGGCAAAGCCTTCCAGATCTCCAGGTACGTGCACAACTATCCTCACTGCTGGCGCACCGACAAGCCCGTGCTCTATTATCCCATGGACTCCTGGTTCATCCGCACCACCAGGATGAAGGACAAGCTCATCGGGCTGAACAACACCATCAACTGGAAACCCCCGTCAACGGGGCAGGGCCGTTTCGGCAAGTGGCTCGAGAACCTGGTGGACTGGAACCTGTCGCGCTCCCGCTTCTGGGGTACCCCGCTGCCCATCTGGGTGACCGGGGACAGGCAGGAACATAAGGCCATCGGGTCGGTGGCAGAACTGAAGGAAGAAATAGAAAAGGCCATGCAGGCCGGGTTCATGGATAAAAATCCCCTGCAAGATTACGTGGAAGGGGACTTTTCGGCGGAGAACTACGAAAAATTCGACCTGCACCGTCCCTTCGTGGACGAGATCGTGCTGGTTTCGGGGAAAGGGAAAAAAATGTTCCGGGAACCCGACCTGATCGACGTGTGGTTCGACTCGGGTGCCATGCCCTATGCCCAGTTCCATTATCCTTTCGAGCGGAAGGATGATTTCGACAAGCTCTTCCCGGCCGATTTCATTGCCGAGGGGGTGGACCAGACCCGCGGGTGGTTCTTCACCCTGCATGCCATCGCCACCATGGTTTCCGGCTCGGTGAGCTTCAAAAACATCATATCCAACGGCTTGATCCTGGACAAGAATGGCAACAAGATGTCGAAACGCCTGGGCAATGCCGTGGATCCCTTCAGGACCATCGACGATCACGGGGCCGATCCCCTGCGCTGGTACCTGATGACCAACGCCCAGCCCTGGGACAACCTGAAGTTCGACATCAGCGGCGTGGAGGAGGTCAAGCGCAAATTCTTCGGCACCCTCTACAACACCTATTCCTTCTTCGCCCTCTATGCCAATGTGGACGGGTTTACCTACAAGGAAGAAGAGATCCCCCTGGAAAAACGGCCCGAGATCGACCGCTGGATCATCTCCCTGCTGAACTCGCTGGTGGCCGACGTGGACGCTTATTATGAAGACTACGAACCCACCAGGGCCGGAAGGGCCATCGAGGAGTTTGTCCTGGACCACCTGAGCAACTGGTACGTGCGACTGAACCGCAAGCGCTACTGGGGCGGGGAATATGACCAGGACAAGGTCGCCGCCTACCAGACGCTGTATACCTGCCTGGAAACCATTAGCATGCTGATGGCTCCCCTGGCACCCTTCTTTGCCGACCGGCTGTTCATGGACCTGAATGCCGTGACCGGGAAGTTTGAGGAAGAGTCGGTGCATCACACCGATTTCCCGAAGGCGGACAAAAAGCAGATCGACAAGGCCCTGGAGGAGCGTATGGACCTGGCCCAGAAAGTGTCGTCCATGGTGCTCAGTCTGCGCAGGAAAGTGGACATCCGGGTGCGCCAGCCCCTGAACAAGCTGATGGTGCCGGTACTGGACAACGGTTTCGTGGAACGCTTCGAGGCGGTCAGGCCCCTGATCCTTTCCGAGGTGAACGTGAAGGAAGTGGAATACATCACCGACACTTCGGGCATCCTGGTCAAGAAGATCAAACCCAACTTCAGGTCGCTGGGACCAAGGTACGGCAAGCTGATGAAGCAGATCACCGCCGGGATCGGCAAGTTCGGCCAGGAAGACATTGCCAGGTTCGAGGAGCAGGGCCGTTGGACCCTGGAGGTGGACGGCCGGGAGATCGAGCTGGGACTTGAGGACGTGGAGATACTTTCCGAGGATATCCCCGGCTGGCTGGTGGCCAGTGACGGCAGGCTGACGGTGGCCCTGGACATCAACATCACCCCGGAGCTGCGGCAGGAGGGGATCGCCCGGGAACTGGTGAACCGGATCCAGAACTACAGGAAAGAGAAGGATTTTGACGTTACCGACAAGATAAAGGTAACTATTGAAACCAGGGAAAAGATCAAGGAGGCTGTTAAAAAGCATGAAAAATACATTGCCGGGCAGACCCTGGCAAAGACCGTGGAAATGACTGATAATCTGGAAGAAGCAGACTCGAAGCCGGTGGAGCTGGAAGACGGCCTGCGGACCAGGATCAGGATTGAGCGTATTGGTTAAGACCGAATTAAATTTTTTTTTATATTTATTTAAAATTTACGGCTATGGCAGAAAAGACAAGGTATTCGGACGAGGAGCTGCAGGAGTTCAAACAGATCATCCTGGACAAGCTTGCTAAGGCCAAAGAAGACTATGAACTGTTGAAATCGGCGATCACCCAGAGTGAATCCAACGATACGGAAGACACTTCCCCGACCTTCAAAGTGCTGGAAGAAGGCGCCGCCACCCTGAGCAAGGAAGAGGCCGGGCGACTGGCCCAGCGGCAGCAGAAGTTCATCCAGCATCTGGAAGGCGCCCTGATAAGGATTGAGAACAAAACCTACGGCATCTGCCGGGAAACGGGAAAGCTGATCTCGAAGGAAAGGCTAAGGGCCGTGCCACATGCCACGCTATCCATAGAGGCAAAGCAGAATCAATCTTAGGAAAGTCGAATTTTTTTTAGGTCACAGAGTGTCACAGAGTGAAATTGAGTCACACAGAGCAGGTTTCTCTGTGGTTCTCTGATTTTCTCTGTGGTTCTCTGTGACCAGATCATCAATAACCCAGGGACCTACTTACTCCTGGCTCGTTTTACAATAATATTATACATAATCCTCCAGAAATACCTCCAGTTGGTAAAAAAGGGATGCTTATCGTATTCATCGAAATACTTCGCCTCCGAGGCCTCGATCTCCCCGATCGTCTTCGGCAGGTGGGCATAGTAGGGCGGGAGCAGTCCCGGCCGGTATTGGATCCTCCTCGCCTGGTGTTCCTTTGAATACAGCCTGAAATAGTGTTCCGTGATGGGCCTGACCCCCACCAGCTTCAGGTCCCCTTTCATCCAGTTGATCAGCATGGGCAGCTCGTCGATCCAGAAGGCCCGCATGATCTTTCCTGCTGAAGAGATACGGAAATCGTTCCTGAACTTCCCCCCTTCTTCCAGTCCGTGCATCTTATTCACGTACTCCTGCAGGTATTCCGCGTAAGGATGCATGGTGCGCATCTTATACACCTTGATGGTTTTTCCGCCCTTGCCCACCCGGCTCAGCTTGACGAAGGGACCGTAGGTGGGGTTCATGTCGAATACCGGGTTGCCGTTTTTCTGGCAGACGAAGAAGAAGCGTCCGTTGAGGAACTCCTCTTTGGTGATCCCGAATCCGCAGGAAACTAGTCTGCCCAGGATCTCCGCCCTGGTGACCACCCGGTTGTTGCCCCGGGTAAGGAAGAAATAGATCTTTTTGGTCAGGTTGAACTTGGGAAAGACCCTTTTGATGATATAGTCGAAAAAGTAGTAAACCCAGTTGATCCCCGGCGGGAATTTTCTCAGAATTCTTTTCTTTCGCTGGTCCTTGGTCTCGGCACAGCCGATAAACACTCCTTTGGAGGGGAGCTTTGCATTCACCGTCTCGAAGAACTTGTTGATATAGCGGATATCGTTGATCTTTTTAAGGTTCACGATGCCGGTAAGGTAATTGTCGGGCTGGTAGCGTATGTTGAAGCGGGTGGTGGTGGAGACCACCAGGTTTTTTGGATCCAGCAGTTCGATGTTACGGATGATGAAATCGTAGGCTTCCTCACCACATTCCTCAACGATATCTTTTTTAAGCTGCATTTCCGAGAGGGACAGGTCGCGTATGAGGATATCCCTTTGGGCCCTTTCCCGGGCAGCTTCAGTATCGATCTTTTTTTCCATGCGGGGCAGATCCAGCAGGTCGGGGCGCTTACCGTTGGTGGGGGCGTTCACCAGGAAGTAGTGGAGGTTGCCGGCAAGGATCTCCAGGAGGGTGGCCAGGCCGATGGTCCCGAAGACTACCGCACGGCTGTACTCGTATTGCCGGAAGCCGTACATCAGGATAACGATGATGCCCAGGACGACGAAGTTGACGAACATGACGTTCAGGGTGATGGAACTGAAGCGGATGGGTTTTTTTATCCTGAACTTATCGAAAGTGAGGGAGATCGTGAACCAGACGGTTGCCAGGATGGCCAGTCCCCAGTAATATTTCTCGACCAGGTAAGTTTTGGGAGTTCCTTTCAGCAGGATCATGACAAAAAAAGCTATCCCGATCAGGAGGACATCGAGCAGTATGGACAGCCATTTTCGGTGCATGGAGGAGGGTTTACCGTAAAATTAGTGTTCTTATGTTATTGGACTATCAATTCATGGGGAATAGTTGCATTTTTTTCAACATGGGGGTACGATATTTTCAACGACCAGGTATTAAGATAAAGTGAGGATTATTTAGGTCACAGAGAACCACAGAGAAAAATAGAGTACCACAGAGGTAAATAGGTCTAACTTAAATCATGAATATGGAGTTAAATGCAATAACTAACAAGATTATCGGTGCTGCTATTGCAGTACATACCAGGTTTGGGCCGGGTTTATTAGAATCTGCCTACAAGGAGTGTCTGTATTTTGAAGCCCTGGATAGAGGGCTATATGTTCTTAAAGAATATCCAATGCCTTTAATTTACAAAGATGTGCATTTAGATTATGGGTATAGAATTGATTTACTGGTTGAAAATAAAGTAGTTGTCGAACTCAAAGCTGTTGATGCAATCAATGATGTTCATCTGGCTCAGGTTTTAACCTATTTAAAGCTTGGAAATTTTAAACTGGGTCTTTTAATAAATTTCAATGTATTGAAGCTAAAGGATGGGATTAAAAGAATTATTAACTAATTCTTTCTCTGTGAAACTCAATTTAACTCTGTGACACTCTGTGACCTAATAAAATAACCCAGTTGTTTTATATTAAATTATAAAAACGCATTCAATTCATTCATTGCGAATAATTACAGCTCTGTGAAACTCAATTTAACTCTGTGACACTCTGTGACCTAATAAAATAACCCAGTTGTTTTATATTAAATTATAAAAACGCATTCAATTCATTCATTGCGAATAATTACAGCTCTGTGAAACTCAATTTAACTCTGTGACACTCTGTGACCTAATATTAATATGATCCAATCCCCAAAGAAATTCTGCCACTAAAACCTACCTACTACCTACTACCTACTTCCTGCTTTCTACTACCTACTTTTTTACTTACTTGCAAGTCAATAATACAAGATATATGATTTTAGTAACAGGCGGCACAGGATTACTTGGCTCACATTTATTATTCGAGCTGGTTCAGGGGAAGGATAAAATCCGAGCGACAAAAAGGGAAACAAGCAATCTTCAGAATGTCCTGGATACATTTAAATTCTATGCACCGGAAAAAGCTGATGAGCTGTTTCAAAGCATTGAATGGGTTGAAGCGGATATGATGGACCTTTACTCTCTTAACCAGACTTTTAAAGGAGTTAATAAAGTATATCATACTGCAGCAAGTGTTTCTTTCAACTCCAGAGATAAATACAAAATTCTAAGGAACAATATAGAAGGAACTGCCAATCTGGTAAATCTATGCCTGGATCTTAAGGTTGAAAAACTATGTTATGTCAGTTCAACAGCTGCCATTGGAGCATCACCCAATGAAGAACCGCTTACAGAGAACCTAATATGGTCACCCGGCAAGCATAGCTCCACTTATGCTGTCAGTAAATTCAAATCGGAGATGCAGGTATGGAGAGGTATTGAAGAAGGGCTGAATGCAGTAATCGTAAACCCGTCAATCATTATCGGATCAGGTAGCTGGGGTAAAAGCAGTGCACGGCTGTTCTCTGCGGTTTGGAAAGGCATGAAGTACTATACTTATGGTGTGACAGGATATGTGGATGTATGGGATGTGGTTAAAGCGATGATTATGTTGACTGAAAAAGATATTAAGGGTGAAAGATTCATTGTTTCGGCAGAAGATCATTCTTACAAGGAGATATTGGATATGATCGCTGATGCATTAGGAAAACCCAAGCCCAGTATAGAAGCTAAACCGGGAATGATACGGATGGCTGTATTTTTTGACTGGTTAAGGAATAAAATAGCTGGCTCACAACGGTCAATAACCAGGGAAGCTGTCAGGGCAAGCAGGACAAAAAGACATTTTTCAAATGAAAAGATCAGATCGGCACTTGGGATAGAGTTCACTCCAATTCAGGAATCTGTTCAAAGGACAGCTAAATTTTTCTTAGAACAATTTGGATAGTTACACAGAGCACGCGAAGAAGCACAAAGGGACACAAAGGAATGGCAGAAACAGATATAAATAGACTTTCAAATATAATTATTGGAAAAGCGATAAAGATACATCGATTTCTCGGTCCAGGCTTATTGGAATCAGCCTATCAGCATTGCTTGAAATACGAACTGGAAAAGGAAGATCTTTATGTTGAAATTGAAAAAGCAGTACCGGTTGTTTATGAAACGGTTCATTTACAATATGGTTACCGGATAAATTTGTTGGTAGAAAACCTTATAGTTGTGGAATTAAAATGTGTAGAAGCTTTTACAGAAGTTCATATGGCCCAAATACTTACATATCTTAAAGGCTATAGTTTAATTTTGCGTTGTTAATTGCATTAATTCTTCATACCATTGGT
>CAYQQR010000016.1:0-73441 GCA_964420035.1 uncultured Bacteroidaceae bacterium
ATGCCTAACTTGGCTTTGAAATTTGCATCGGCATGAGAAAATCAGCAAACCCTAATTAAAACAGGAAACTATGCCCTGGGGGCTTTACGGAGCGGGCTTTTGGGCAGCTTTTTCCGCCTTTCCGATTTGTCGAATCGCTTGCTCATTTCCCTTAGGATCTCGTTGGCACTCGACTCTATGGCTTTGTTGCTCACGTCGATCACGGTAAAGTCCCCCCGCTCGAAAATGGACAGGGCATAATCCAGTTCCTCCCGGATCATCCTGGGATTGGTATATTCGGTCTCTTTAAACTGCTCGTATACGTTGAGGCGTTTTTTCCTGTGTGCCAGCAATTGGATGATATTGATCCTCAGGCCAAATACCCGGCGGGGATCGATCTCAAAAAGTTTGGGATGGGGATCAAATCCTTTCACGATGGGGACATTGGCCACTTTCCATCCCAGCATGGCCAGGTACATGCTCAGGGGTGTCTTGCCGGTCCGGGATACCCCGGTAATCACAATGTCGGCATTATGGAGCCCCTCGATGTTCAGTCCGTCATCGTTCCGGATGGCAAAATCAATGGCTTCCAGCCTGTCGAAATATTCGGTGTTGCCTTTCCTGAAAAGACCGGGCTGGTTGAGCGGTTCTTCCCCCAGTTCTTCGGAAAGCAGTTTGATCAGGTCGCCCATCAGGTCGATGTGCCGGCAATGATGTTCTGAGCAAAGGCTTTTCAATCTTTCCCGCATACCCTGGTCGACCAGGGTATGGACCACGATGGCATTATTTTGAATAGCTTCATTAACCGCCTTTTCCATTTTTTCGATCGTCACGATATCGTCTTTCAGAACGATCTCGATCCTGTTCTTGGGGAACTGGGCCAGCACCGACTGTACGATGAAGTTCCCGGTAAACCCATGACCACCGGTGATGATGTAGATGGAGGGTTGTTGTGTGTTCCCGGAATCCGTCATTGCTGATCAGGGATTGGGTGAATATATAAATTTAAGAAATTTTATCGTGTTACGGAATTCGTGTTACGGGTTGCGGGTTACCTTGCGGATACCACCAAAATCGAGGAAAGGATTATCGAAATCTATAACTTACCGTGGACTGTGGTCCGTGGTCATTTTGGCACCGTTTGCACTTTATTCCGTACCTTAAAGGATCATGCTGAACCACATGTTCCTATTAGTTGCTTTGATTATGTTGCCAAAGGACAATCAGGACACGGTGACTCTTTTCCTCTCCGGCGATGTGATGACGGGAAGGGGGATCGACCAGGTATTGCCGCATTCCGTTGACCCGGTACTGTATGAATCCTGGGTCAGGGATGCAAGGCGCTATGTTTATATTGCCGAACAAGCCCATGGGAAGATTCCTGAAAAGGTGGATTATGATTATATCTGGGGCGAGGCCCTGGAGGTATTGGCCCGGATCCCCACAGAAAGCAGGATCATCAACCTGGAAACCAGCGTAACCACCAGTTCTGATTACTGGAAAGGCAAGGGGATCAACTACCGCATGCATCCCGGAAACGTTAAACTCCTGAAGGCTGCCGGGATTGATTGCTGCGTATTATCCAATAACCATATATTGGATTGGGGATACAGGGGCCTGGAGGAAAGCCTGGAAACCCTCAGGAATGAAGGGATCCAGATTGCCGGGGCAGGCAGGAACCATGAAGATGCGGCTAAACCAGCTATTATAAACACAGGTAAAAACTCCAACATCCTGGTATTTGCAGTGGGCACACCCGACTGTGGCATACCACAGTCATGGGCAGCACAGGAGGACAAACCCGGTGTAAATTATATATTCGATTATTCCGAAAATTCTGTTTCCAAACTCAGCAGGCATATCGGGAAACACAGGAAGCCCGGAGACCTGGTTGTCCTTTCCATTCACTGGGGCGGCAACTGGGGATATCACATTCCGCGGGATCAGCAATATTTTGCCCACCGGCTGATCGAAGCGGCCGGGGTGGATGTGGTCCATGGCCATTCTTCCCATCATGTAAAAGGAATTGAGGTCTACAAAAACAAACTGATCCTGTATGGTTGCGGCGACCTGATCAATGATTACGAAGGGATCAGTGGTCATGAAGCCTTTCGTCCCGACCTGAGCCTGATGTATTTCCCCGAGCTGGATCCTTTAAGCGGAGATCTGATCCGGCTCAGGATGATCCCCACACAAATGAGAAGATTTCAATTGAATAAAGCTTCCGAAAAGGATCGCCGGCTTATGCTGGAGATCCTGGAAAGGGAATGCGGTAAATTCGGACATGAAGTAAACAGTGCAGGCGAAGAGCTGGTGATTCATAACCGTACCAGGCGGTGACGGTACCTGCCGACCAGATCGTAAAAGAAGTCCCTTATGGGCCTGGGGATTATTAAAAAGACATAGAATACCGGGTACAATCTTTTCATCTTCCCGGCGATTCTCAGCACGGCATCGGATTTTGTGTAGGCCTTGTCTTTTTCTACCAAAACGACAGACTCGAGGTAATCATCGGGCAGGCCGGCCCGGTTCAGATACCTTTTGCTTTCCTCTGCCTGCAATGACCGGTACATGAAAGCCCTGGGATCACTGTGTTTCCTTATGAATTGTACGCTACGGTTGCATATGGCACATTCGCCGTCCACCAATATGACCGGAACTTCTTTGTTCTCCGATTTTACCATGGTTGATGTATACTTAACAATCAAGTATTCGATAAAGTTTGCACGAACAGCCGGAGTGTAAATCAAAGAAATTTCTATCTTTGAAGCTTTATTCTTCAAAAACCCTCTGAAATATGGAAATGGAAAGCAATCTATTCTGGTTTGTTCCTGTCGCTTCAGTGCTTGCGCTTCTATTCGCCTGGATCTTTTTCCGGGGTATGATGAAGCACAGTGAAGGCACCGACACCATGAAACGTATTGCCAAGAATGTAAGGCAGGGCGCCATGGCTTACATCCGTCAGCAATACAAGATCGTAACCATCTTTTTTATCATCCTGACCCTGATTCTGGCGGGCCTGGCATACATTTTTCATCTTCAGAACCCCTGGGTCCCATTTGCCTTCCTTACCGGTGGATTTTTCTCTGGTCTGGCCGGTTATATCGGCATGCGTACCGCCACCCTGGCATCGGCCCGCACGACCAATGCCTGCCGGCAGTCCCTTAATGCCGGCTTGCGTGTGGCCTTCAGGAGCGGGGCCGTTATGGGACTGGTGGTTGTCGGATTGGCACTCCTGGATATATCTGTCTGGTTCATTGTTTTGAATTATTTCATCGACCTGGAAGCCGGTCACAAGTTGGCGGTGATCACAACGACCATGCTTACTTTCGGTATGGGCGCCTCGACCCAGGCTTTATTTGCCAGGGTTGGCGGTGGTATCTTCACCAAGGCCGCTGATGTGGGTGCCGACCTGGTTGGCAAGGTGGAAGCAGCCATTCCTGAGGATGATCCACGGAACCCCGCCACAATAGCCGACAACGTCGGAGATAATGTTGGAGATGTGGCCGGGATGGGAGCCGATCTGTATGAATCCTATGCTGGCTCCATACTGGCTACTGCCGCATTGGGCGCCGCTGCCTTTGTAAAAGATCCTGCTCTTCAATTCAAAGCAGTTTTGGCCCCCATGATGATCGCCGGTGTGGGCATTATTCTCTCCATCCTGGGAATATACCTGGTCCGGACCAAGGAATCCGCCACCCAGAAAAATTTGCTCAAGTCTCTGGGTCTAGGGATTAACACATCATCCGTACTCATTGTCCTTGCCTCGCTTGGTATTTTATACATACTGGATATACAAAACATGTGGGGTGTTTGGGGGGCCATTGTTATCGGGCTCCTGGTAGGAATTGTCATTGGCAGGGCAACGGAATATTTTACCTCAGAAGAATACAGCCCCACAAAGAAAATTGCCCGTTCGGCCGGTACCGGACCGGCAACCGTGATCATTTCCGGTATCGGTGTGGGAATGTTTTCCACTGTAATTCCCGTTCTGGCGGTTGTGATTGGTATCATACTGGCTTTCCTGTTTGCCTCCGGTTTTGATGTCACAGAAATGGGTATGGGACTCTATGGTATTGGTATTGCTGCTGTTGGTATGCTTTCCACGCTTGGAATTACCCTGGCTACGGATGCCTATGGACCCATTGCCGATAATGCCGGGGGAAATGCTGAGATGTCAGGTCTCGAACCCAAAGTCCGGGAACGTACCGATGCACTGGATTCATTAGGTAACACAACGGCAGCCACCGGTAAAGGATTTGCCATTGGTTCTGCCGCGCTTACCGCTCTGGCACTTTTGGCTTCTTATATTGAAGAGATTAAGGTCGGTATCCATCGCCTGTTTGAAGAGTCAGGGTGGACCGAATATGTATTCCCGAACATGTCTGCCATACAGAATACAAATGAAATAGGGGATCTTTCCATACAGGATTTCATGGCCCTGTATGAGGTGAACCTGATGAACCCCAAAGTGCTGGTCGGGATCTTCATTGGCGCCATGATGGCGTTTATGTTCTCGGGTCTTACCATGAATGCTGTAGGACGTGCTGCCGGACGAATGGTGGATGAGGTCAGGCGGCAGTTCAAGGAGATTAAAGGTATTATGACAGGGGAAACAGAACCCGATTATGCCCGTTGTGTGGCCATTTCCACCAAGGGCGCACAGCTGGAGATGATCCTGCCTTCATTTTTGGCCATTCTCGCCCCTATTGCAGTTGGGTTGATATTTGGTGTTGCCGGGACCATGGGACTGCTGGTTGGTGGTCTGGCCGCCGGTTTCGTACTGGCGATCTTCATGGCCAATGCCGGGGGTGCCTGGGACAATGCCAAGAAGTTCATTGAATCAGGCGAATACGGAGGAAAAGGTTCCGATTATCATAAAGCGGCCGTAATAGGCGACATGGTTGGGGATCCGTTCAAGGATACCTCCGGACCCAGCCTGAACATCCTCATCAAATTGATGAGTATGGTTTCCATCGTTATGGCCGGGGTTGTGGTAGCGGTAAGCTTGATGTAGAACAAAAAATACCGGTATATAAAAAGGGTTTATGCTTTAGGATTTAAGGTTTTAAGGTATTGAACTCATAGGAATGATTAAGTAATCCTAAATCCCTCAAGCCTTAAATCCTTAAAACCTTTTTTAGTCCCAGAGGTATCTTTTCAGGTGGAGTTCTTTTCTGTCAAATACCGCGTAGGTATAGTGAACGATCCAATCGCCCAGGTAGATGATCTTTGAATTTTCGGCTATCTCGTATTCCATGGGCAGGTGCCGGTGACCGTATATAAAGTAATCGAAGTGTTCCCTATCCAGAATCTGTTTGGAATGTTGGATCAGATGTTCCTTGTCTTCACCGAGAAATTCTGTAGTAATGCCTTTGACATAACGGCTTTTTTTCGACCACATATGTGCCAATGAGGTGGCGAAATTGGGATGCAGACGGGCATACAACCATTGCAGTATTTTGTTATTGAATATCCATTTCATGATTTTAAATCCCGCGTCGGGGGCACCAAGGCCGTCGCCATGAGCCAGGTAGAATCTTTTACCCGAGTGTTCCATAAGCAGGGGACCGCGGTGCACGATCATTCCGGTTTCTTTGGGGAGATAATCAAAGATCCATACATCATGGTTCCCGGTAAAAATATGGACTTCGATACCCGCATCCGATAATTCAGCGATCTTTCCGAGGAAACGTGTAAATCCACGGGGGACAACCTTCCTGTATTCAAACCAGTAGTCGAAGATATCCCCCAACAAGTAGATCCTTTCGGCATCTTCACGGATAAATTCAAGCCAGCTTACAAAAGCTTTTTCGCGTTCCAGGCTTTTGCCGCGTGGATGCATTCCCAGGTGAAGATCCGAGGCAAAATATATATTCTTTCTTTCTTTCAAGATTTATTCATTCAGCAAGGTAGTTAATCTGCGGTTTAGTTCCCGCATCCCGATGTCCTTCGCGATAATGTTCCCTTCAGGATCGATCAGGAAATTGGCCGGAAGCTCCTGAACGTTGTAGACCCTTGCTGCATATGACTCAGGATAATTCAGTTCAGAAACATTGATCCAGGGGGCCTCTTCAAATCGAATGGCATTCACCCAGGCTTCCCGGTCATAGTCCATGGATACACTGTAGACTTCAAAGCCATCGGTATGATGAGCATTATAAACAGAAAGCAGGTTTTGCATTTGCTGACGGCTGCCCTGGTGCCAGGAAGCCCAGAAATGCAATAGGACATATTTCCCAAGCAGTTGTTTCAATAAAACGGTGTCCCCCTTTGTATCGGGTATTTTAAGGTTCGGTATGCTGCTATCCAGACTGTCAGCTATTTGACTCAGGGTGGGCATCCAGGGATTCCGGGCCCGGTAAATCATTTTGCGGGCATCATTATAAAAAGCTTTTACATGCCTGGATAGCGGATATGCAACCATCAGACTGTCAGAAGCCAGTTTCATAAACTGAATGTCCTTGTTCTCGCCCAGCACATAACTGCCATCTTCGTAAGTCTGATACAGGGCATAAATGCTGGCCATGGAGTTGATGTTGTTCAGGACAAATTCAATGGAAAATCTTCTTTGCAGGTTGATGATGCTATCATATTGATTCATATAATGCTCTGCCCGGGCTTCATCTATGGCTTCGGTTTCATTGATCTCTTCTATCAGCCCGGCAATGGCGGCACGGGTCTGGCGGAGCCTGTCGTTCAGTTTCTTTAATTTCAAAGATTCAGGACTGCCCTGCAGCGTATAATCAAAACCATTTTCTGCCTCATTAATTCCAATATTGATTTCTTCTCCTGGTGCTACCAACAAAGGGACCAGTTTGTTATTAAAAGTCAGATTGTAAAAACCGGTAGCAGCAGGGGTGAAATTAAGGCGAAACTGACCCCGCTCACTGACCCCGGCAGAATCGATAATCCGGCTTCTATCAATATCCTGCCGTTCTAAATAAACCTGTCCGGGATTATCTATGGTGATTAAACCGCTAATCCGCACCCGGTCTTTGTTTTCACATGAAAGGATCAGGACGGTCAGCAGAGCACAAAGGATGTATTTTTTCATTTCGAAAATATTTCTTCAAGTTTGGCTTCCAATTGTAATCCCCTGAGATTACCTGCAATAATTTTGCCCTCAGGATCAAGCAGATAATTGGTTGGTATTCCCTGAATATTATAGATCGGGACCACAGAAGAATTCCAGAACTGCAGGTCGCTTACATGAACCCAATCCAAATTGTCTTCCCGGATCCCCCGGAGCCATTCTTTACGGCTGCGGTCCAGCGATACCTGGTAAATCTCAAATCCCTGGTCCTTGTGTTTATGGTATAAGCGCACCAGATTGGGATTTTCCTTCCTGCATGGAGGGCACCAGGAGGCCCAGAAATCCAGGAGAACATACTGCCCCTGCAGGCTTGACAGAAGTATGGTATCTCCTTCCGGATTGGGAAGGGCAATTTCAGGTGCCTTTGCCCCCGGGTCCAGCCTGGATTCCTGCAATTCACTCAGTCTTTGTCTTTCCTCAAAGTTGATGATCTGTTTGTGCAGGGCTTCCACAGCTTCATATTCCGGATATTTTGCCATTAAAGTGGAATCAACGAACTTGAAGACATCCATATCTTCGGCAGGATCAAAAATATGTCCCTTGGGGCCGATCATCTGGTAAAGGGCCATGAGCGTTGAGAGCGATCCTGCATGTTCCCTGATAAACTGACGGGAATACTCCTGTTGTTCTTTCCATATCCGTTCATAACGCCGGTCCAGCTTCTTCTTTAATTCCAATATGCTGTTTGGTTCCAAATTTTTATCGAAAATTTGTTTTAGATCCATTAGCGCCTCGATGCTTTTCTCTAACCGGTTCACCAACTGTTCCACTTTTTCTGATTCAGTTGATCCGCTTACGGTATATCCAAACTCCATATCATTAAGGTCTGCCTTTACCAGGGCTTCTTCTCCCCGGTTCATGATCAGCGTAATATAGGCCCCTTTATCGGCATGTATGGCAAAAAACCTGGGGTGATCCGTTTGTCCACTTAATATGAACTGCCTATCCTTACCAATCTTGAATGAATCAATCTTGCGGTAATCTGAAATGGTCATTTCCGACAGGTAGATCATTTCTCCCGATGCATTGTCAATGGTCCCCTTTACCGTGAATGAATCAGTTCGCTCCTTACAGGAAGAGAAAAACAGGAGTGACAACCCAATAATCCAAATAAAATGTCTTTCTGCTATCATTTGCTATTCATCTTTTTCATTAACAACTGAGACAATTTTGCGGGATCGGTTCCCCTCGGAACCGATTTCATAAGCTCGCCCATAAAAAACCCGATAAGTCCTTTTTTGCCTGAATTCAACGCACGCCATTTATCGGGATTATTAGCAATGGTATCTTCAATCAACGACAGAAGCTCTTTTTCATTATTCCCGGTGGAGATTTTTTCCTGATGAAGAAGGTCTTCAAAAGGAAGGTCCGGGTTATCCAACCATAAGGGCAGCAATACTTTAGCGGCCTGATGGTAGGAGAGTTCATTATGCTCCACCGTGGTGGCCAGTCGAGCCAGGTTTTCGGCACTGAATGGGAATTCGGCAATCAAACATTTCTGATTATTCAACCATTCCGTCACCGGACCTTTGACCCATTTCAAGGCGGTGTTGGGCATACATACTTTGGTCATATTCATAAAAAATTCCAACCTGGCTCTTTCTTCACTGATCCATTGTGCATCCCGGGGATCGAGTTTGTATTCCTCCATCAGTTTTGTCATGGCTTCAGCCGGAAGCATTCCGGTTTCTTTTTCGATCTTTACCAGGTATGCATCATCCAGCAAAACGGGAGGGAGGTCCGGTTCCGGGAAATAACGGTAATCGAAGGCTTCCTCCTTGCCCCGCATGGAATAGGTTTTGTGGCGCACGGAGTCGTAGAGCCTGGTTTCCTGTAGGATAGATTTTCCTCTTTCTGCCAGGCGGATATGGCGCAGGATTTCATTTTCCAGGGCTTTTCTGACAAAGCTGAAGGAATTGAGGTTCTTGATTTCGCCGCGTGTTCCCAAAGTTTTTTCGCCGGTTCTGCGAATGGAAACATTGGCGTCGCAGCGGAGGCTGCCCTCCTCCATGTTGCCGTCGCTGATATCCAGGTACCGTACCAGCTTCCTGATTTCCCTCAGGAAAAAATAGGCATCATCAGGACTGTGCAAAACCGGTTCGGTGACCAGTTCCAACAGGGGAACCCCGGTCCGGTTCAAATCAATCAACGAATGCCCGGGCGCCTGGTCGTGAATGCTTTTGCCCGCATCTTCCTCGATATGGATGCGGGTTAGGTTGAAATATTTCCATCGATCGTCAATCCATACCGGGACACGTCCTTCAAGACAGATGGGATGGTCGTGCTGACTGATCTGGTATCCTTTGGGTAGGTCGGTGTAAAAATAGTTTTTCCTGGCAAAAGCGGTTTTCCGGTTGATCTTACAATTGAGCGCGAGGCCCAGCTTAATGGCGTATTCAACGGCTCTTTCATTTAAAACCGGCAGGGTACCCGGCAAGCCCAGGGATACAGGATGAATGCTTGTATTGGCTTCCAAACCGAAAAGTACCGGATCAGGGGAAAATAGTTTTGTATGGGTGTTCAGCTGGATGTGAACCTCTAATCCAATAACTGCCTCGTATTTTACGCTGCTATCCATACGGCAATACAAATGTCCCGCGAAATTAATAATAGTTCTCGGTTCTCGGTTCTCGGTTCTTTGATCTATGATTTTTCGATTTTTGATAAGTAAATCTAGGCGAGAACCGAGAACTCTAAAAAATAACAATTTATTACCATAAGTATATTGGTTTATTGAGTCTAATTGAAGATATTTGTTCTCCTTTTTCAGAAAGGGGGAACTTTGATATTAATTATCTAAAAAAGAGCGGATTATTAATAATTTGATCATATGACCTATATAAGTTTTGATAAATCGCGATTGATTAATCTGGAATATTCCCTGAGCAGGGAAATATTGCGGACCAACCGGGCCGGATCATTTGCATCCACTACCATTATTGGCTGTAATACAAGGAAGTATCATGGATTATTGATTTGTCCCCTGGAGCAATTCGGAGGAGAGAACCATGTGTTGTTGTCCAATCTTGACGAAACCGTAATCGAGAAGAAAAAGGCGTTCAACCTGGGGATACATAAATATGAAGGCGACAATTACAGTCCAAAGGGGCATAAGTACGTCCGGTATTTTGAGGCTGAAACCATAGCACGTACAACCTACAGGGTAGGAGAGGTGTTTTTGATCAAGGAAAGTCTTCTGGTGGAACGTCAACAACAAATACTGATCAAATATTATTTGCAGGAAACGGAAGTACCGGTCACACTCCGATTGAAACCCCTCCTGGTATTCAGGAATTCGCACCATCTTTCCAAAGCCAATGAATATGCCAATACCGGATATAACGAGGAGGAAAATGGAATTTCCTCCTGCCTGTACGAGGGCTACCCCAGGCTGTATATGCAGCTTTCCAGGAAACCTTTATTTGTTAATGATCTTGATTGGTATTACAATGTTGAATACCTGAGAGAAATGGAGCGGGGCTATAATTATAAGGAAGATATATTCACGCCCGGGTATTTCGAACTGAAGATGAAAGCCGGGGATACCGTTGTTTTCTCTGCATCCACATCCAAGGCAAATCCCCATACGCTAAAAAACAAATTTGCATCCGACCTCGGAAAGCGAATACCCAGGACTTCTTATTACAACAGTCTGGTAAATGCTGCTCAGCAATTCATTGTAAAAAAAGAAAATAAGACTGAGATCATTGCAGGCTATCCCTGGTTCGGCACCTGGGGAAGGGATACCTTTATCGCCTTGCCGGGACTGACCCTTTCCCTGGATGATCCTCAATCATTCAAGGCTGTGGTGGATACGATGGTGAAGAGAATGCAGGGGGGGCTCTTTCCCAACATGGGTGAGGATGAAGCTCCGGCCTTTAACTCGGTGGATGCTCCCCTATGGTTTTTCTGGGCACTGCAGCAATATACGTCTTTTAAAGAACCGGCAAAGATCTGGAAGCTCTATGGAAAACATATGAAGAACATTTTTCATGGTTTCCGGGATGGATTACCCTTTAATATTAAGATGCAGGAAAACGGTTTGATCTATGCCGGCGAAGAAGGAAAGGCTCTGACCTGGATGGATGCCGTGATCCATGACGGACCGGTAACACCAAGAACCGGTCTGCCCGTGGAGATCAACGCTCTTTGGTACAATGCGATCGAATTTTCACTACAACTGGCCAGCGAAGCCGGCGATAATCGCTTCGTAAGCAAATGGAAATCATGGCCGGAAAAGATCATGGAATCTTTCATTCATACTTTCTGGGATGAAGAGCAGGGATATCTGGCAGATGTTGTCAGGGAATCAGAAAAAGACTGGTCGGTGCGGCCCAACATGGTCATTGCCACTTCCCTGGCATACAGTCCGCTCACCGGGGAAATGAAAAAACAGGTTTTGGATGTTGCCGAAGGAGAATTGCTCACCCCGCGTGGATTGCGTACGCTCTCTCCCAAGAATCCTGCTTACCGGGGAATTTATGAAGGCGACCAGGAAAACAGGGACCGGTCCTATCACCAGGGATTGGTATGGCCCTGGTTGCTGGAGCATTTCTGTGAAGGATACCTGAAATTACATAAAAAATCAGGTTTGAACCGGGTAAAAGAATTATATCAGGGCTTTGAGGAAGAAATAAGCAGCCATGGAATTGGTACCATATCAGAAATATACGACGGAGATCCCCCGCACAAGGCCCGGGGCGCCATCTCACAAGCCTGGAGTGTAGCAGCTTTGTTGAGGATTCACGATATGATCGAAAAATATTCAAAAGACAGCTTGAAATGAAGATTTTAATGTTTGGCTGGGAATTTCCCCCACACATATCCGGTGGATTGGGTACCGCCTGCTATGGCTTGACCAAGGGAATGTCCCGTTTTGATGACCTGGATGTTACTTTTATCGTGCCCAAGGCTTTCGGCGACGAAGATCCTTCGCATGTAAATCTGCTGGGTGCATCAGAAGTTGAAATAAGTCAGAAAAATATCAGATATGCAGGCTTTTTAAAGGAGATCAAGTATATAGAGGTGGATTCCAACCTGATTCCCTACACCGATCCGGAAGAATATTTCAGGTTGTTGAATCAGGCGGGAAACGAAAATAAACAGCTTATCGACACCCATTTTTCGGGCAAGCTCAATTTCACGGGTGAATACGGAC
Organism: uncultured Bacteroidaceae bacterium; assembly: GCA_964420035.1. GTDB lineage: Bacteria > Bacteroidota > Bacteroidia > Bacteroidales > SM23-62 > CAYQQR01. The sequence goes on from CAYQQR010000016.1 coordinate 12,234, forward strand.
CCAACCTTTTCCGGGAAATTGCAGATTATGCCTTTGTGGCTTCTATTATTGCCGAAGAAAATCAACATGAGCTGATCCATGCGCACGATTGGCTTACCTATCCGGCCGGTATGGCGGCAAAACATACTTCAGGCAAGCCTTTGATCATACATGTTCACGCCACCGACTTTGACAGGAGCGGGGGCCGGGTGAATCCCGCGGTATTTGAAATTGAAAAAAAAGGTATGAAAGCCGCCGACAAGATCATTGCCGTAAGCAACCTGACCCGGAACACCATTATCGATAAATATGGCGTCGATCCGGGAAAGGTCGTTACGGTCTACAATGCCGTCGATCCGCTAAGCGATCTCGAAAAAAACTGGATGAAAAAAGGCTTTAACGAAAAGATCGTGACCTTCCTGGGCCGGATAACCATGCAGAAAGGGCCGGAGTATTTTCTGGAAGCAGCCAATAAAGTACTTTCTAAAATGGACAATGTCCGCTTTGTCATGGCGGGCAGTGGGGATATGATGACGCGCATGGTACAGCGGGCGGCACAACTGCAGATTATGGACAAGTTTCATTTCACCGGTTTTCTCAGGGGGGATGATGTATATCAAATGTTCCGTATCTCAGATGTATACGTTATGCCTTCCATCTCCGAACCTTTTGGGATTTCACCCCTGGAAGCCATACAATCCAATGTTCCTGTAATTATCTCCCACCAGTCAGGCGTTTCGGAGATCCTCAAATATGCCGTCAAGATTGATTTCTGGGATATCGATGCTATGGCCGATGCCATTTACGGTATTCTGAATTATGAAGCATTGGCTGAAGTATTCAAACATGCAGGCCGTGAAGAAGTGGAAAATATGAAGTGGGAAAATTCAGCCCGTCAGGTACGGGAAATTTATTATTCTATGTTGAACTAATACAAAGATAAATACGTACAATGAGAACGATCTGTCTGTATTTCCAAATACATCAGCCATTCAGGCTGAAAAGATACCGTTTCTTTAATATCGGTCATGATCATTATTATTATGATGATTACAGCAATGAAAGCATCATCCATAAGGTAGCCATGAAAAGCTATCTTCCCGCGAATAAGATCATGAATTCATTGATTAAGAAGCATAAAAAGAATTTCAAAATTGCCTTTTCCATATCCGGTATTGCCTTGGACCAGTTTGAATTATATGCCCCTGAAGTTCTCGACAGCTTCCGCGAACTGGCAGATACAGGGAATGTCGAGTTTCTTGCCGAGACCAATGCGCACTCTCTGGCTTCCTTAAAAAATCCCCGGGAATTCCGGGATCAGGTTGACAAGCACCGCAAGCGGATCAAAGAACTTTTCGGCCAGGAGCCGAAGGTTTTCAGAAACACCGAACTGGTTTATTCGGACGAGATCGGCAAAATGGTGGGCGATATGGGCTTCAGAACACTTTTAACCGAGGGAGCCAAACACGTGTTGGGATGGAAAAGTCCGAATTACCTCTACAGCAATGCCATCAATCCGGATGTACGGATCCTTTTGAAGAATTTTAAACTAAGTGATGATATCGCTTTCCGATTTTCCAACAAGGGATGGTCGGAATATCCCTTGACCACGGAGAAATTCACAGACTGGCTGAAGAAAATAGATCCCAGGGAGCCGACGGTCAATCTCTTTATGGATTATGAAACCTTTGGGGAACACCAATGGGAAGAGACCGGCATATTTGAGTTTCTAAAGCATCTTCCAACTACGGTTCTGAAAAACTCCGACTTTGTCTTCAGAACCCCATCCGGGGTTGCCGAAAACCTGGATCCTGTCTCAACCATCGAGGTCCCTTACCCCATATCATGGGCCGATGAAGAGCGCGACTTAACCGCCTGGCTGGGGAACGAAATGCAGGATGAAGCATTCAACAAACTGTATAGTCTTACAGAGAAGATCAGGCAAATCCGGGACCCGGAGATTCTTAAGGACTGGGAATACCTTCAGGAAAGCGATCACTTTTATTATATGTGCACCAAATTTTTCTCTGACGGAGATGTGCATTCCTATTTCAATCCCTACAATTCACCCTATGATGCATTCATCAATTATATGAATGTTCTCAGCGATTTTGTCATAAGGGTGAATGCAGCACTGCCCCGGACCGATAAGGATAAGGTGATAGCCAATCTATCCAGCATCATTGAAGAAAGAGATATGAAGGTGAAAAAATATGAAGAAGAACTTAAACGGCTGGAACAGTTAGTAACTGCCAAATCCAAAGAACCGGCACCCAAAACTGCTGTTGAAAAAGCAAAAAAACCGCTTTCAAGTTCAACGAAAACCGGTGCCAAGAGCTCTGGAACAGCACAAAAAAGCAGATCAACAAAAGGCAGACCGGCAAAAAGCGCATCCACAAGCAATAAGCGCAGCACCACCAGGAAGACAAGCAAAAAGTAAGATCGTTTAACACAATTATTTCAATGGAAAAAGAACTCATGAAACCTGACTTCCTCTTTGAGGTTAGTTGGGAGGTATGTAATAAAGTCGGGGGAATTCATACGGTTATAGCCTCTAAGGTTCAGACCGCCAAAGCACTGATGGAAAATAACTATGCATTGATCGGTCCCGATGTATGGCGGGATTCCGATGAAAACCCGGATTTTGAAGAAGACAGAAACCTCTTTAAAGCATGGCGTGGGAAGGCTGCACAGGAAGGATTGCGGGTCAGGACCGGCTGGTGGAAAATACCGGGCCGGCCCATGGCCATCATTGTCGACTTCACCCCTTTCATGGCAGAAAAAGATAAGATCCTGGCCAAGTTCTGGGAAAGCTATAAGCTTGATTCCATCTCGGGACAATGGGACTATATTGAACCCACCCTTTTCGGTTATGCCGCGGGGAAGGTTATCGAAAGTTTTTCCAGAAACAACCTGGGTGTCCGGGACAGGATCATAGCCCATTTTCATGAATGGATGACCGGCACCGGTTTGCTTTATCTGAAGGAATTCATGCCCCAAATCGCAACCGTATTCACTACGCATGCCACTGTACTTGGGCGATCCATTGCAGGTAATCAATTGCCCTTATATGAGAAAATAAAGCAATACGACCGCGAAGCCAAGTCAAACGATTTCAATGTTACCTCCAAACAGTCCTGTGAAATGCTGTCGGCTCAGAATGCCGATGCTTTTACTACGGTTAGTTCCATAACAGCTATGGAATGTTCGCATTTTCTGGCCCAAGGGGTAGATGTTGTGACCCCAAATGGCTTTGAAGAAGACCTGGTGCCCCAGAATTCCGAATACGATAAAAAAAGGTATGAAGCCAGGGAAAAGTTAATTCAGGTATCCCGTCATCTGCTTGGCTACGACCTTAAAGATCCTTTTTTTATAGCCACCAGCGGACGTTATGAGTTCAAGAACAAAGGCATCGACCTGTTCATTGAAAGTCTTGGCAAACTGAAAAAAGAATTAAAAGCAGACAGGGACATTGTGGGCTGGGTATTGATACCGGCCGGACATCATGGTCCAAAAAGGGATTTACTGGATAAGCTGAACGGGGCAGATGTGGGCGTGGAGAAGAATCACGTGACCCATTATCTGAACGATCCCGAACATGATCCGGTATTGGGGGCCATTAAACATTTCAATCTTTCAAACAAAAAACCGGATCCGGTCAGGATTATTTTTGTCCCTTGCTATTTAAATGGTCAGGACGGCATTTTCAATATGCCTTATTATGATATCCTGATGGGCATGGATCTGACCATTTTTCCATCCTATTATGAACCCTGGGGCTATACCCCATTGGAGAGTCTGGCTTTTAAGGTTCCCACAATAACCACCACGCTGGCAGGATTCGGAATGTGGGTGAAGGATAAGTATCCGGATCATGGGAAATCCATCTTTGTCCTCGACCGGAATGATCATAACGATGAAGATGTCGTAAAAGGGATCATGGATGCCACCACCACCATGCTCTCCGTTCCCGACAAGGAATATGCTGAAATCAGGGAACTTTGTGTTGAAGTGGCCCGTATTGCGCTTTGGTCGAAACAGTTTGGATACTACCGGCAGGCTTATGATCTGGCGATGCAAAAAGCTTCCAAACGAACGAATCTATATGTTGAAGCGGCACAGACCAAATTCCTGACCCCTGGAATCCAGTCGGTCCACCCCGGGTGGAGGCATTTTGTAGTTCAGAAATCCGTGCCCAAAGAATTGCAACCTCTGGAACTATTAGCAAAGAATTTATGGTGGTCCTGGAACCAGGATGCCATTGAACTCTTTGAATCGGTTGATAAAGAACTATGGAAAGAATCCGGAGAAAACCCCATTGTCCTGCTGGAGAACACCAGCCTGAAGATGTATCAATCCCTGGCCGGGAACAAGCAATTCATGAAAAAGCTGGAATCGGTCTATGCCCGCTTCCGGGAATATATGGATCAAAAGGCCCATGCGGTTAAACCCAGGGTCGCTTATTTTTCAATGGAGTTTGGTTTGCACCATAGTTTTAAATCTTATTCCGGCGGTCTGGGTATCCTGGCCGGTGATTACCTGAAGGAAGCAAGTGATTCCAACAGGGACATTGTTGGCATAGGCTTATTGTACCGGAAGGGTTATTTTACCCAGCGTATGTCGGCCAACGGGGAACAATTCTCTGTTTACGAAGCCCAGGATTTTTCAAAACTTCCGTCTGCCCCGGTCCGGGATTCGGAAGGAAACTGGATGATGATCAGCATTCAACTACCCGGGCGCACACTTCGGGTACGCGTGTGGAAGATGGAACTGGGCCGGGTTGATCTTTATCTTCTGGATACGGATTTTGAGGCCAATACGGAACAGGATCGTTCTGTAACCCACCAGCTTTATGGAGGTGATAATGAAAACAGGCTCAAGCAGGAGCTGGTCCTGGGTATTGGAGGTATCCGGGCCCTGATGGCCATGGATATCCAGCCCGATCTGTATCACTGCAACGAGGGCCATGCTGCTTTCATCGGTCTGGAGTGTCTTCGCGGTCTGATCAGTGACAGGAGCCTGACTTTCCAGGAAGCCCTCGAGTGTGTCCGGGCCTCCACCCTTTTTACAACACATACACCGGTACCCGCCGGTCATGACACCTTCGATGAGGGATTGTTGCGGATGTATCTGGCTCATTACCCCGAGCTGCTTCAGATCTCCTGGGATGAATTGATGGGCCTGGGGCGGTTGCATCCGGAAGATATAGATGAACCTTTTTCCATGAGCTACCTGGCGGTAAATTGTTCCCAGGAAACCAACGGGGTTTCCAGATTGCACGGTGCGGTAACGAGAAATATGTTCAGCGACCTGTATAAAGGTTATACCCCCGAGGAATTGTATATCGGTCATGTAACCAATGGTGTTCATATACCTACCTGGACCGCCCCTGCATGGAAGGAACTGTATACCCGTAATTTCAGGGACGATTTCTTTTGCAAGACGACCGACAGGAACCTGTGGAAAAAGATCTATGATGTTCCTGACGAAACCATTTGGTTGATTAGAAACAACCTCAGGGAAAAGCTGATTGAATACGTCAAGGAGAGATATCGTCTGGCATCAGAGCGGTTCCAAGACCATCCCGGTTATATCCTGGAGGTTATTGAAAATCTCAATCCCAATGCTTTGACCATTGGGTTTGCCAGGAGATTTGCAACTTATAAAAGGGCTCATATGCTCTTCAGGGATCCGGATCGTTTGTCCAGGATCGTGAATAATGAAGAACACCCGGTTCAGTTTATATATGCAGGAAAGGCCCACCCAAACGATAAAGCAGGTCAGGATTTGATCAAGATGATCGTCCAGATATCGAAAAGGCCTGATTTTGTGGGTAAGATCATTTTCCTGCAGAATTATGAAATGGATCTTGCCTGGCACCTGGTCACGGGTGTGGATGTCTGGTTGAATACCCCTACCAGACCCCTTGAAGCCTCCGGAACCAGCGGTCAGAAGTCTGTAATGAACGGCGGGTTGCACTTCAGCGTCCTCGACGGTTGGTGGGCAGAAGGTTACAAAGAAGAAGCCGGTTGGGCGATCACCGAGAAGAAGACCTATGATAACCAGGACTTTCAGGATGAGATGGATGCAGAGACGATCTACAGCATTCTTGAGAATGAGCTGGTCCCTACTTTCTATAATCGCAACGAAGAAGGGGTTCCCGGTAAATGGATCCGGTACATCAAAAATTCAATTTCCGGCGTTGCCCCTGAGTTTACCATGACACGGATGTTAATGGACTATGAGCAGAATTATTATAAAAAGCTTATGGCGCGAACTAAGGAAATGGCCGATAATGATTACAGAAAAGCCAAAGAGCTTGCTTCCTGGAAAAAACGTATCATCAATAGCTGGGAAGACATCGGTGTTCTCTCTGTCAAACATCCGGACATTGTAAGGGATACGGTTACCCTTGGAGACTCCTTCCAGGCAGAGGTGGTTGTGGATCTTAAGAACCTGAGGACTGACGAGATTGGTGTGGAGCTGGTGCACAGGATGAAGGATCAAAATGGTGGGGAACCCGGAAAACCCGTCACGTACCAGTTTGATCTGGAGGGTGTTGAGGATAGCATTGCCACCTATAAGATCAGTGTTACGCCTGATCATTCAGGTGTTTTTGATTATGCTATCAGGCTTTACCCCTGTCATGAAGACCTTCCGCACAGACAGGATTTTCCCCTGGTGCATTGGGCCTGATCAGTATACCCGCTTGCCCGGGGCCTGGTGAAATACCAGTGCGCAGCGTGCAGGAAGATAGATCTTCAGATAGAAAGTGTCGGTCACTTTCCCTGAAGCTACCGGATAATAGGTCATTTGGTTGTCCACGCGACCCTGTCCCCCGTAGGCGGGAGCATCACTATCCAGTACGATCCTGCATTTTCCTCCCTTTACCGGGATACCGTAATCGTTATAGCTGGTGGTTGGCGAGAAATTAAACACGAAGATCAGCGATCCGCGTTTAAAGGCCAGTACCTGGTCGCCCCTGTTCGCCGTGATCAGCCAGGGCCAGGGATGGCTGAGTATCTTGTGTTCTTCGATCACATGGATCATATCCCTGTCGAAGTCGGAGAGATAGTGATATTTCAAATCGTCCCGTTGCGCCAGGCTCCACTGTCTTCTCGCGTAATGGTAGGACCAGTTATTGCCTTCCCGGGGGAAATCAATCCATTCCGGGTGACCGAATTCATTCCCCATGAAATTAAGATAGGCCCCTCCGGCGGTAGCCAGGGTAACCAGGCGAATCATCTTGTGTAATGCAATGCCCCGGTCGACGGTCAGGCTCTCCGTATTTTTCGCCATATAGTCATACATGTCCTTGTCGATCAGGCGGAAGATGATGGTTTTGTCCCCCACCAGAGCCTGGTCGTGCGACTCTGCATAAGATACTGTCTTTTCCTCATTCCTGTGCCGGCTGAGTTCATAGTAGATATGTTCGACGTCCCAGTGTTCATCAGGCAACTCTTTAATGATCCTGATCCAGTAATCGGGGATACCCATGGCCATCCGGTAACCAAATCCCATTCCGCCTTCCTCAAGCGGTGCCGCCAGTCCGGGCATGGCACTCATCTCTTCGGCAATGGTTATGCTCCCGGGATGTACCTCTTTTATTAATTTGTTGACCAGGCTCAGGTATACGATGGCAGCTTCATCCTGGGTTCCATCAAAATACATGTCGTAAGAGATGAAATCGATGTTCAGTCCATGATTCAGGTATAGCATACTGGTTACTCCGTCGAACCGGAAACCATCGAGCCGGTATTCCTCCAGCCAGTACTTTGCATTGGAAAGCAGGAAATGAAGCACTTCATTCTTATCGTAGTTAAAACACAGAGAATCCCATGCCAGGTGCTCTCCCCGGGTTCCTTCGTGAAAAAACTGGTAAGGTGTCCCGTCATATTTGCCCAGGCCCTCAACTTCATTTTTAACGGCATGGGAATGGACCAGGTCCATAATAACCCGCAATCCCAAACCATGGGCCTCATCTATCAGGGCTTTCAGCTCCTCCGGGGTTCCAAAACGGGAAGAAGCCGCAAAAAAGCTGGATACATGATAACCAAAGGAACCGTAATAGGGATGTTCCTGCAGGGCCATCAGCTGGACGGTATTATAACCTGCCCTTTTTATCCAGGGTAGCACATCCCTCCTGAAGGCATCATAGGAATTGATCCCGGGTTCCTCGGTCGACATGCCCACATGCGCTTCATAGATGAGGGGAGGCATCTTCTTCAGATCGGGGACCTGGTGTTTCCAGCGGTACGGTTCTGGGGGATCCCAGGCCTGGGCATTGAAAACAAGACTTTCCGGATCCTGTACGACGCGCCGGTGCCAGGCCGGTATTCGCTCTCCCTCGCCCCCGGGCCAGCGCAGATACAATTTAAACAGGTCCTGGTGTTTGAGCTGATCAGGTTCCAGTTGAAGCTCCCACTGACCGGCTTCCTTTTGAGTGAAAGCATACGAAGGACGGGGCTTCCAGGCGTTCTTATCACAGATCAGGAATATTTCCGACGCATTCGGTGCCCACTCCCGCGTGATCCAGCCCCGGTTGTTTCGATGCAGGCCGAAGTATTGATGACCGTTGGCAAAATCGATAAGCTTTCCACTTTCGTCAACAAGTTCACGCTCTTTTCTTTTCCAAAGATCCTTGCGCCCGCGAATGACTTCCGCGTAGGGCCCAAGCCAGGGATCCTTCGTGATCAGGGGTATATCTTCCATGATATATGTGTGAAGTCAAGGTAGTTAAATTTTGTTATTTTTGCACATTCCTGAGGTAAAGCTATGCAAATTTGGCCGGGCATAAAGAAGTTTAATGTTACTCATCCCGTTATAACAATAGGGATATTCGACGGGGTACACCTGGGCCACCAGGCTATTCTGCAAAGAGTGAAAGAAAAAGCCGCAGCGCTAAATGGCAGCTCCGTCGTACTCACCCTCTGGCCCCATCCCAGAATGGTACTTTCCGGCAACAAGAAAGAACTAAAACTTCTGACCTCTTTAGAGGAGAAGTCCGGGCTGATTAGACAAAACGGCATCGATCATCTGCTGGTGCTTCCCTTCGACCTGGAATTCTCCATGCGTACCGCCCATGAATTCATTGAAAACATCCTGGTGAAGCAATGCCGGATCAGCCACCTGGTGGTTGGCTTTAATCATCGCTTCGGACACGACCGGCAAGGGAACCTTAAAGAGCTTAAGGCCCATGCAAAGCAGTACGGCTTCACGATTGAGAAACTGGAGCCGTTTAAGCTCAAACAAAAGGAAGTCAGCTCCTCTCTCATCCGGGACCATATCCTCAAAGGGGATATTTCAGCTGCCAACCAATTACTGGGATACCCCTATTTTTTCCAGGGAAAGGTTGTTGGCGGAAACAAGGTGGGCAGAACCATCGGGTTTCCCACAGCCAATATTCAGCCTGAGTTCGATCTCAAACTCATTCCCATGGAAGGAGTTTATGCGGTCCGGGTCCGGTTCAACGGTAAAATCCGGCCCGGTATGCTGAACATTGGTTTCAGGCCGACGGTCGAAGATAACGCGGAGCGGCGAAGGAGCATCGAAGTGCATATACCGGGCTTTGAAGGCAGCATGTATGATCAGCACCTGAAAGTATCCTTTGTGGAACGAATCCGGGATGAAATGAAATTCAGGGATGTCCGGGTCCTTAAAGAACAATTGCAGAAAGACAGGAAAATTATTATGAAAATTCTGGGCTCACCTGATCATGCTTCATAGAGTAACATTATGGACCGGGGATTGTTATAAATTAGTAAATTTGTAAAAACACGGATAAACAATGAAGAACGGAACTACAGCAGTGCAAACGTTAGCTTACAAGATCAAGAATATCGGTCTTGCCGAATACGGCAGAAAGGAAATAGAGATCGCAGAAAAAGAAATGCCCGGCTTGATGGCTATCCGGAAAAAGTACGGACCGGACAAGCCGTTGAAAGGGGCAAAGATAACCGGGTCTCTTCATATGACCATACAAACTGCGGTTTTGATTGAAACCTTGATTGAGCTGGGTGCAGAGGTTCGCTGGGCCTCCTGTAATATATTTTCAACCCAGGATCATGCTGCTGCAGCCATGGCACAGCGGGGTGTTCCCGTGTTCGCGTGGAAAGGAGAAACCCTGGAAGAATACTGGTGGTGCACCGAGCAGGCACTTACTTTTCCGGATGCCGACGGACCGGATCTGATCGTTGACGACGGGGGTGATGCCACCCTGCTGGTGCATAAAGGCTACGAAGCGGAACAGGATCCGGGCCTGCTCGAAAAGAAGCCGGCCAACAAGGAAGAAGCCATCATCATGAGCCGGATACGTGAAGCCATCAGCAATTCACCCGGAAAATGGACCCGGATGGGCGAGCACATTAAAGGGGTTTCGGAAGAAACCACCACCGGAAACAACAGGTTGTATCAAAGAAAAAAACAAAACACACTCCTGTTCCCTGCTGTCAATGTCAATGATTCCGTTACAAAATCAAAATTCGATAACCTTTACGGATGCCGGGAATCCCTGGCTGATGGTATCAAAAGAGCCACCGATGTGATGATCGCGGGTAAGGTGGTCGTGGTACTGGGTTACGGAGATGTCGGAAAAGGATGTGCAAAATCCATGCGTTCTTACGGAGCCCGAGTGGTCGTTACCGAGATTGATCCCATCTGTGCCCTGCAGGCCGCTATGGAAGGATTCGAGGTCAAAACCCTTGAAGAAGTACTGGATGAAGGAAACATCTACGTTACCGCCACCGGAAACCGGGATGTCATTACCGCAGAACATATGGCCCAAATGAAAGACCAGGCCATTGTTTGCAATATAGGGCACTTCGATAACGAGATTCAGGTGGATAACCTTAACGAGGACCCGGAGATTCAAAAAACCAATATCAAACCGCAGGTGGACAAATATACCTGGAAAGATGGTCATAGCATCTTCATGCTTGCCGAAGGCCGGCTGGTGAACCTTGGCTGTGCCACGGGCCACCCCTCCTTTGTGATGAGCAATTCATTCTCCAACCAGGTCCTGGCACAAATGGACCTCTGGCAGAACGACTATGAAATAGACGTTTACAGGCTGTCCAAACAGCTGGACGAAGAAGTGGCCCGGCTGCACCTGAAGCAACTGGGCGTCAAGCTTACCGAACTGACCGATGAACAAGCCGAATACCTGGACGTGGACAAGAAGGGTCCCTTTAAGCCCGATCACTACAGGTATTAGAAGTTTTAAGGTCTTTAGTTTCTGATTAAAAGGCGACCGGAACCGACTGTGGTTTCATATTGCTGCAGGGGCAGGGCAGCCGGTCCTTTCTGCACATCTCCATAGGAGGGCAGGACGAAAACAGAGCTGCAGCAGGGGCAGTAGGGCAGCAGACCGGTTTTTTCATCCAGGAGGGTGGCACAATAATCGGTCAGGGCATTGAAAGTACAAGTTCTGTCGAAGGCCCAATACTCAAATTCACCGGCCCTGTAAATATAGAGGCCGTTCCCGTAGACCGGCTGACTGATTCTTACGTCCTGTAATTGAGTGCCCGGAAAAGACATTCGTCCGGCCAGGTTATTCTCTATGGGTTCTATCATGGCTGCCATTCCGATACCCAGGTTGGCCAGGTCGGTGTACAGGCCAAGGTCAAGTCTTACTTTCACATAAGGCACATAATCCCTCCGGTCATCTTTACAGGAAGAAGGCAGGATCATAAGGAGTATAATCGCAAAAAGCTTTAACTTTACAGTGTAATGGGGCATCGAAAATCTTTGCTGAATAGTCGAAATTTAATAAAATTACGGCAGAGTCGGTTGATTATTGTGAGCGTGGCGTTTTTCTTTATAGCCTGCAGTTCCCCCAGAGGGTCACGGCAGGCAAGAAAGACCGAAAGACAGTTGGAACGCGGGGATGCCCGGGAGCGCCGGGCACTGGATCGGCAGCACCGGAAAGATTTGAAGCGGCACTATAAGGTGCAGACCAGGGAAGTGAGGAAGCGTATGAGGAAAAACAGGAGGAATACGGAATATTCCTACAGAAAGCGCAGAAAATCGACCGGCAAAGGTAAGAGATGAGTCATCATAAAAATATATTATCATGAATATCGACCTGGATCTTGATACCATTATTTATATCATCATTACCATCCTTGTTATCGCCTCCAGCTTTCTGGGCAAAAAAAAGAAAAAACAGCAAGAAGCCGCCGCAGCGCGATCCCGGGGGGATACCGGCAGCAGCAATGACCAGGATTATGATGAATATGATGGGGACATGGAGGACAGGGATTGGGACAGCGACTTCAACTTTGACCGCGAGGACCTGACCGAATATACCCCGGTGGAAACTGCAATGAAGGAGAAAGAAACTGTTGCTGATAAAGTGGCAATAGCAAAGACAGAGAAACAAATGGCTGTCAGCAAAGAAGATATGGCCACAGCAGAGCATGAGGTTTTTACTTATGATCAGGAGATTGAAGATGAGGAGGCGCAATTCTCAAAGATGGGTCCGGACAAAACCCTCGAAGAAGAGGAAATAGGCGATGATGAAAGTATGGAAATAGCCTATGAGCAGGAAGACGAAAAAATCTCTGGCAAAGAAGGGTTCCAATTTGATCCGGTGAAAGCGGTCATTTTCTCGGAGATCCTGAAGCGTAAAGAGGAATTTTGATTTTCCGCGGGTCCTTGAAATTTATTGATTATTAATTTTTTATATCTTTGCAACAAAAGAGTTCCGTCTTGCGGGATTCTTTTTTCTTTTAAGGTGCAGCAGTAAAAATATTTCCAATGTCTGATGTAGTATATTTAACCGAGAAAGGCCTGGAAAACCTTAAAAAGCAGCTTATCGTTCTTAAGGACAGGGAAAGGCCGTCTATATCCAGGCAAATTGCTGAAGCAAGGGATAAGGGTGACTTGTCGGAAAATGCAGAATATGCAGCTGCCAAAGAAGCACAAAGTATGTTGGAGCTTCGCATCTCCCAGCTTGAGAACAAGATTGCCAAGGCCCGCCTGGTTAACGAGGATCAGCTGGATACTTCCAGGGTACAGATGTTGAACCGGGTAAAGATCCTCAATAAAAAAACAGGCACGGCTATGGAATATGTTATCGTTCCGGATAGCGAAGCAGACCTTAAGGCCGGTAAGATTTCTGTGAGCAGTCCCATAGCCCAGGGACTCATGGGGCGGAAGCAGGGAGAGAGCATCGACATTAAGGTTCCGTCAGGTGTTATCCCGGTTGAGATACTTGAAATTTCCATATAAACATTAATCATGGCATCAATTTTTACCCGTATTGTAAAGGGGGAGATCCCTTCCTATAAGGTGGCCGAAGATAGCCGGTACTATGCTTTTCTCGACATCAATCCATTGGCCAGGGGACATACCCTCGTGGTTCCGAAGAAAGAGATCGACTATATTTTCGAGCTCGATGATGACCTGATAGCCGGAATGATGATATTTTCAAAAAAAGTGGCCCTGGCAATCGATGCAGTGGTTCCTTGTGAGCGCGTGGGAATCGCGGTTCTCGGTTTGGAAGTACCCCATGCCCACATACACCTGATTCCCATAAATGATCTGGGTGATATTAATTTTGCCAAGCCCAAGCTGAAATTTACCGACGAGGAATTCAAGCAGATAGCAGCCGAGATCAGCGGTGAGGTTAAGCTGTCTTAATAATTGGCTCTTTTTGGATTCCTGGCAATAAAATCCTTCCAGGAACTATAATCCGGGACCTTATCACTTAGCTTGTTCTGAAAGAAGTGGCATACCGCTGCTGCCAGACCATCCGTTGCATCCAGATCGGAGGGAATTTCCTTTATTCTAAGCAGACTGGCCAGGATGGCAGCCACCTGTTCTTTGGAGGCGTTACCCTGACCGGTAATGGCCATCTTGATCTTACGGGGTGCATATTCAAATACTGGCAGGGATCGCGATATAGCTGCCGCGATCGCCACACCCTGAGCTCTTCCCAGCTTAAGCATCGATTGTACATTCTTTCCGTAAAAGGGACTCTCGATGGCCAGTTCATCAGGATGAAAGCGATCTATCAGGCTTTGTGTTTCATCAAATATTTTCCGTAGTTTCAGAAAAGGATCCCTGGTTTTTTTAAGGTTCAGCACATCCATCAGAACCAGTGTAGGGTTTTTCTTCCTGACCTGAATAATGCCATAGCCCATGATCGTCGTTCCGGGGTCAATTCCTAATATGATTCTTTCATCCTTCAAAGGTTAAATTTTAATAAGCTCCTCGCTCATGATAGAACCCGCCTTTTTCAACGGCCGGGTTCCTGAAGGGGATAAATGATTTTTTCCTGGCGGCATAACTGCCGTTGATGATATAGTGTAAAGCCTGGCTGAACATGGCTTCGTCCGGGTCTCCCAGGAGATGTCCCAAATCGTCGGAAACCTTGATATCAGCCGGTAAGCCATCAAAATAATCGGTTTCATTGTTCTTATTGGCCAATTTAAAAACTATAGGCAGCAATGAATAATCATCATAGGAAAAATTCAAGGCACCTACCGGTTTGCCAAAGGTGTCATCACCGATGATCTGTATATCCAGGAAGGGTTTGAGTCCGTTGATCAGGGCTTCGCTGGCCGAGGCAGTTCCTGAAGAGGTTAGGAAAAATATCCTGCTGATGGTTATGGTATAGGGCAAGGGTTGAAAGCGGAGTTCAGCATTCAGTTGCTTAGATTTTTTTTCGTTATAGAAGTATTTAACAAATGCGCTCTTATTGGCAATGTTACCGGCTATAAGACTAGCCAGAGAATCGGCCACGGACATGAGTCCGCCCCCGTTGTAACGAAGGTCAATAACCAATTCATCAATCCCTTGGGAAGAAAATTGTTGAAAAACTGTATTGAGCTCTTCAAAGGAGGTCTCCAGGAAGGATTCAAAAGCAAAATACCCCACCTTGTAACCGGTGGTATCCAGTATGACAGAATTCAGAACCGTATTGATCTGTATCTCCTGTTTGGAGAAGGTAAGGGTCCGGGTTCCTCCGCCCGTATCCTGGAACAAAAACTGATTTTGTACTCCCGCTTCACTGGGTCCAAAAAGTTCGTTGGCATTTTCGGGTGTGGGAACCGTACCGTTTATCTCCAGAATTTTCCAGCCCCTTCTGACTCCGGCATCGTACATGGGTGATGACCGGAACACATAAGTGATCAGGGCATTGTTGCTGCCATCAAAGATCCATCCAAAACCATGTCCTACATATTCCCCCTTTTGGAACAGACTTAAAAATTCTTCGGTATCCATGATATAGGAGAAACGGTCGGTGGGATCGTTGATCAGATCATCCAGCAGATCCTGATTGCTTTCATAAGCATTGAAGTCTAAGCTGCTTTTCGGGGGCAAGGCATCCAGCCAGAAATACCATTCCGCCATAATATCATAGATCCCCTCCTTGGTTAGTTTTCTCTTCTGGTCCGCGAACGGATTTTCCTTTTCGCAAGAAGGCATGGTAACTACCCCAATCAGGCCGACCAGGATCAAAGCCCATGCTCGCTTTAGCCGCGTTGTTTTCATTTTATTGATACTTTCTGTATGCAAGTTATTTCTTTAAACGGAATTTTTGATAAAAAATTCCTGCTATAATCAGTATTAATCCTAATACGGTGGTCCGGTGAATTTGTTCCCCCACAAGGTGATGGATCAGCACCAGCGACAGGAAGGGAGCCAGGTAGATCAGGTTACTTACCTTGTCCGTGGTTTTGGAATATTTCAATGCTCCCAGCCAGAAAACAAAACTGATACCCATTTCAAAACAACCGGTATACAGGGCTGCCAGAAATCCCGTTCCCGTTCTGATGTCCATTCTGCCCATTACAAGGACGGTTATTCCTGCATAAATGGTTGCAAAAAAGAAGTTCAAATGAAGTTTTTCCAGGGCTTCCCGCTTGTCTTTCAGGTTTAGGATCCAGAAAAAGGACCAGATGAATGCGCTGCCAATGGCCAGGGACACGCCGAAGGGTTCTTGTATGCGAAATCCCAGGGGATTTCCTTCTGACGAGATAAGGTAGACCCCGGAAAAGCTTATGAACAAGGCAATAAAACCGCGTACCGGTATTTTCTGTTGGAGCATGGGAACGGAAAGAAAGACCAGAATGATGGGCCATATCATGTTCAACGGCTGAGCCACCTGCGCGGGTAGCAGGGAATAGGCTTTGAACAGGATCAGGTAGTAGAGGTAAGGATTCAGAAAACCAAACAAGGCTGAATGGCCCCAGTTTTCTCTGTTGTAATGGAAACTTCTTCTGAGTGTTCCCCTGAAGAAGTTTATACAGGTTAGTAGGACAAAGGAAACCAGGGTGGCAATGAAGAGGAGCTGGATGAAATCCAGGTCTCGAAGTGCAATTTTAAATGCAGAGGCCACGGTTGACCAGAAGAAGATGGCAATGCCAGCGTACCAATATGCTTTAGTCTGCTGCTTCATCGGGTTCTGATCCTGAGGCCAGATGCTGCTGTTTGATGGTTTCTATCCTGGGCTTGACCAGGAAATATTCTTCCACGAGTTTCATCGACCGGTTCAGGGTGGTATCGATACGGAACGCAAGTTCATTAATGTCCTCCTGGTATCCAGAAATCAACTTATCCAACGAGTCGGGAGGCTCTTCGGAAGCCATTTTTTCCGCGAGCGATTGAAGGTCACTTTCCAACAGGACGATCTCCTGGTGAAATGCACTGCAGGAACGTATACAACTATCGATGTAAGACCCTAAGTAAGCATAGTTATCTATTTCTTCCCGGACCCCGGGTTCCGGGGGATAAAGTCCTGAACTGTCTATCAGGGTCAGGTCGCTCCGTATCTCTTCGGAAAAGTCGCTGATACGCCTGATCCCACCGCTGCTTATCTCCCGGTTCAGGCTGTCCAGTTGGTAAAGCAAACTGTCAATCTGGCTGGTGCAGGGATGTTCTTTTTCCTGCTTGCATTCTGTGATAAATACCAGTAAAAAAAGGCATCCCACTGTGTAAATAATGAAACGCATAGGAGGAGTTTTCCAAAAAATACAAAAAAAATGGGATTCAGGGATACAGAAGATTAAGAGATAAAGAGATGCAGGGATTAAGAATTGACCGACCACAGACCACAGCGGCAGTGGCAGCAGCAGTGGCAGCGGCAGTTCAGTGAGCAGTAGGCAGAAGGCGGTTGGCAGGGCTACAGCGAGCGGAGCGAGTCCCGAAAAACAGCAAAGCAAGCTTTGCGTTGTTTTTCGAGGATCCCTGCCTGACAGGCAGGCTCGAAAATATAAAGCAGCACAGCTGCTAAGATTTTCGGGACGGGAAACTATTTTGTAATGAGGTCAAATCCCGTATAGGACCTCAATGCTTCAGGAATGAGAATCCCTTCCGGGGTTTGATTGTTTTCGATCATGGTGGCCATGATACGGGGAAGGGCCAGGGCACTGCCGTTCAGGGTATGAACGGGTACGGGCTTTTTGGTAACGGGGTCCCTGAACCGGAGTTTGAGGCGGTTGGCCTGGTAGCTTTCGAAGTTGGATACGGAGCTTACTTCCAGCCATTTATCCTGAGCAGCCGCATACACTTCGAAGTCGTAGGTCAGGGCCGAAGTAAAGCCCATATCTCCGCCGCATAAACGCATGATGCGGTAGGGAAGTTCCAGCTCGCGAAGTATTTTTTCCACATGGATCAACATCTCTTCCAGGACCGTATAGGAATGTTCGGGATGAACGATCTGAACGATCTCGACCTTATCGAATTGATGCAGCCGGTTCAGTCCGCGCACATCCGCTCCCCAGGAACCGGCTTCTCTCCTGAAACAGGCGGTGTAGGCTGTATTTTTCACGGGTAGCTTTTCCGCATCCAGGATCATGTCCCTGTACATATTGGTTACAGGCACTTCTGCTGTGGGGATAAGGTAAAAATCATCCTCGGGCAGCTGGTACATCTGTCCCTCTTTATCGGGTAACTGACCGGTGGCAAAAGCAGATTCGGCATTGACGACCAGGGGGGGATAAACTTCCTGGTAGCCCGCGGCGATATTCTCGTCGAGGAAAAAATTGACCATGGCACGCAATAATTTTGCACCCTGTCCCTTATAAACGGGAAATCCTGCACCGGTGATCTTGGTTCCAAGGTCAAAATCAATGATGTCGTAGGTATTAATCAAATCCCAGTGTGCCCGATCTTTCCCTTCGGGTATGGTTTCCTCCCAGGATCGTATCAGTGTATTGTCCTGTTCTGTTTTACCGGCCTGTACCGATTCATGAGGAAGATTCGGAATCCGGGTAAGCAATTCTCTTAATTCCGAATCAAGACGGGACAGGTCATTTTGTCCCTTTTTTATATCTTTTTTTAAGCCTGCAGTTTTCGACCGGGCATCATTGGCTTCTTTCTGTTTTCCCTCTTGGAATAATTTGCCAATATCACGGGATATTTGTTTTAACCCCGACTGTTTCTGATCCAGGCCGGCCTGCATTTTTCTTCTTCGGGCATCCAGTTCCGCAATATCATCAACAAGGGAAAGGGGTTTGAAATACCTGACCTTCAAGCGATCTTTAATGAGGTCGGGTTGATCCCTGAATAACTGGATGCTGAGCATGATCGGATCGGGTTATAAAAAAATCTCCTGAAAAAGAATTGAAACTAATTCATTTCAGGAGACTTTCCAAAGCTTTTTAAAGGGATAATAGCTATTTTTTCTCGATAGGATCGACGTAGACCAATGACTTTTTATCCCTTTTCTTTTCAAATCTTACGGTGCCGTCGATCAGGGCAAACAGACTGTGATCCTTACCCATGCCGACATTATCTCCCGGATGGTGCCTGGTGCCTCTCTGGCGAACAATAATGTTACCTGCCTTGGCTGTCTGGCCGCCAAATAATTTTACACCCAGCCGTTTGCTTTCTGATTCACGTCCGTTTCTTGAACTACCTGCTCCTTTTTTATGTGCCATGGCTGAATATTTTTAAGATTTATCTTTCTGTTCTTTATTCTCCTTATCTGCTTCGTCTTTCTTTTTTGCTGTCTTCTTTTCAGCAGATTTCGCTGTGCCTGAAGCAGTTGTGGATTTTTTTGTGCTTTTGTCCTTTGTACTTGAAGCCGTTGTTTTTTTGGTGCCAGTCGACTTCTTAGCAGTCGTTGTTTTTTTGGTGGCTGTTCCAGTCGACTTCTTAGCGGTCCCAATGCTTTCCTTTTTTGCCGTCCCTGTGCTTTTCCCGGTGGTGGTTGTTTTCTTTTTGGGTTCGGCTGTTTTTTTGGTGGCAGGTTTTTCAGCCTGTTTTTTAGCCGGTCCGGCGGTTTCTGCTCCCGGCTTGCTTGTTTGGGGTTTCTTTTCCGCGGTTTTCTTGGCCGGAGCCTTTTCCAGAATATTTTCAATCAATACCTGGGTTAAGTTCTGACGGTGACCGTTCAGCTTCTGGTAGCCTTTTCTGCGCTTCTTCTTAAATACCTTGATCTTTTCACCGCGCACATGGTCCAGGATTTTGCCCTGGACAACAGCACCTTTTACCAAAGGATCTCCGACGATAACTTTTTTTTCGTCGTCGATTAACAGCACCTTGTCAAAATCGATTTTGTCACCGTCCTTACCTTCCAGGCGGTGCACAAAGATCTTCTGGTCTTTGCTGACCTTAAATTGCTGTCCCGCAATATCAACTATAGCGTACATCCCTATTGATTATGTAAATTCTTTTGAGCGCACAAAAGTAGAAAATTAAAACCTTTTTACAAAGTATATTTTAAGATAAATACCGATGCTTATTTACTTGCCAAAGCTTCATCCGGTTTAATTAACTAAATGATTTCTTTATATTTGTTCAGGCCTTTTGGAGCAAGGATAACTGATATTTGATTTATATGAGTCGTATTAAGCTTAATGTACTGGGAATTTCGTATAGTCAAACACAGTCCGGTGCTTACGCGCTGGTGCTAACCGAGGAAGGAGGGGACAGGAGAATTCCCATCATTGTGGGGGGATTTGAGGCGCAATCCATTGCCATACAGTTAGAGGGACTGAAACCTCCGCGGCCGCTTACCCATGATCTTTTCATGAATTTCGCGGTTGCTTTTAAGATCCATTTGCTCGAAGTCACCATATACAAACTCGAAGAAGGGGTTTTCTACTCCAACCTGCTTTGTGAAAACGGGACCAACCGCCTGACCATCGATGCAAGAACATCCGATGCCATTGCCCTGGCACTTAGGTTCAAGTGTCCTATATATACCACAGAAGAAATAATCTCCAAAGCCGGTATCGTGCTGGATTTCGGTAAAGAATCCGAAGAAGAGGAGATGGAAGCTGAGTCAACCGGAGAGTCAACTGCTAAGTCCGGCAGTTCTCCTAAAACAGGGGATTATTCCAAGATGGATATGAATAAATTAAATGAATTACTGGAAGAAGCGGTTAAGAATGAAGATTACGAAAGGGCGTCAAAGATAAGGGATGAGATCACGAAGCGTCAGCAGAGCTAAGATGAATCATGAACATACGAATTCTCCTGATCACCGTCTGCCTTTTTTTTCTAGATGTTCCGGCAGCCCTTTCGCAGGAAGAAGATTCACTTGACCCCTCCCGTGCCCGGTACCCCCTGGTCGAATTATCCGATACCCTTCTTGATGATACCAGTGCTGTAAGCACGGGTGGTCCCCGTGTCAGATTGCCGGATGATTCAAACAAAATCCTTCCCCGGGATGAACAGTTCATTTTCAAGCCCCTGACCGTTTTGCGGGGCTTACTGGGTATGCTGGTCATCATAGGGATCGCCTATCTTTTCAGCAACAACAGGAAAAAAGTTTCCTGGAGAGTGGTCCTCGTTGGCGTACTGATCCAGGTCACTTTGGCCGTTGCCATTCTGTGGATACCTGCAGTTCAATTCTTTTTTGAATTCGCGGGTAAGATATTTGTAAAAATCCTGGATTTCACCATGGCGGGGACCGAGTTTCTTTTCCGTTCCATGGAAACCAATGAGATCGAGCCGCCTTTGCTGAGTTTTGCAATCACCATCTTGCCCACCATCATTTTTTTCTCGGCCCTGATGTCCCTGTTCTTTTACCTTGGAATTATCCAGAAAGTTGTATATGTGCTGGCCTGGGGCCTGTCCAGGTCGCTCCGTATCTCGGGTCCGGAATCCTTATCCGTGGCCGGTAATATATTCCTGGGACAAACCGAATCTCCCTTCTTGATAAAGGCCTATTTACCCAAAATGACCCGTTCCGAAATGCTGCTGGTCATGTCGGGAGGCATGGCAACCCTTGCAGGAGGCGTGCTCGCTCTCTATATTTCATTCCTGGGTGGGGATGACCCGGTCCAAAGGCTGGTTTTCGCCAAGCATCTGCTGGCCGCTTCGGTGATGGCTGCCCCGGGTGTGGTGGTGGTAACAAAGATACTGATGCCCCAGACCGAGAGCGTGGATAAATCCATGCACATCTCGGACGAGAATATGGGTAAAAATGTTCTGGATGCCATATCCAGGGGCACTTATGAAGGACTTAAGCTGGCAGTGAATGTGGCAGCCATGCTCCTGGTTTTCCTGGCTTTCATCGCCATGTTCAATTTTATTTTTCAAAAGATTGGTGACTGGACACAAATCAATGATTGGATAACCAGGGTCACCGACGGACGTTATGAAAATCTTTCGCTTCAGTTTATCCTGGGCTATACACTGGCACCTCTGATGTGGGTTATTGGGGTGGGAGCCGAAGACATCAGCCTGGTGGGTCAACTCCTGGGAGAAAAGATCATCATGACCGAACTGGTCGGGTACATCAGTCTGGCCGGCCTGAAAGAGGCCGGTGCCTTCGCCCATAGTAAATCCATCATCATGGCCACCTACATTCTTTGCGGTTTTGCCAATTTTGCATCGGTAGGGATTCAAATTGGGGGTATTGGGTCTTTGGCCCCAAACCAGAAAGTATTACTTTCGAGATTCGGAATGCAGGCCCTGCTGGCAGGGACCCTGGCATCCCTGCTTTCGGCAACCATTATTGGCGCCATACTGGGTTAAGATAATGCTCATGGCAAAGAATCCATTCAACGATAAAGAATTCCATACAGAATCTTCGCTGGTTCTTAACCTGAGGCAACACACCGGCATTCTGAATAATATTCCCCATGCAGCCTGGTTGAAAGACAGCTCAGGCCGCTATCTTTCTGTGAACGATTCCTTCGCACGTTTCTACAATATGAAGGCTTCCGATATTATTGGGAAAACTGATTTTGATTTTTGCCCGGCAGAGCTGGCCCGTGTATATGAGGCCAACGATCAAGAGGTAAAACGTACCGCCAGGCAGATGAAGTTTCAGGAGGTACAGGAAACCGAACAGGGCAGGATCTGGTCAGAAACTTTTAAGACCCCTATTTATGATGACCATGGAAAACTGGTAGGAATCACAGGGATTTCGCGGGACATTACGAAGGAAAAAAGAACCCGGGAAGATTTGAAGTTCCTTTCCAATACATCACTGGAATTTCTGCAGCTTACCCACCGTCATGATATATTCGATTATATAGCATGCAAGCTATCCGAGCTGGTACCGGAAGCCCTTGTACTGATCTCAAGGTATTATGAGGAGGATAAGACTTTGAGACCTTTCATGATTAAACCGGAATTTCCGGTTGAGGATATCTTCCTCAAATACCTGCAGATTCCGCGGGAGCATTTTAAGATCAAGGTCACTGCCCATTTCAAACAGGCTTTAATCGAGAATGCCCGTACATTACATACCTTCAACGAAAGCATTTATACAACCCTGAACGGCATGGCATCCAAAGCGATCTGCAGAAAGATTGAAAAAGAGTTGAAGCTGGAACAAACCCACGGTATTGTTCTTGTCAGGAAGGGTATCTTGTTTGGCACCGTATTGATCTTTCACAGGAATAAAAAGCCCATCCGGGATCCCCGGATTCTGGAGATTTTTGTATACCAGGCATCCATTGCCTTACACCGGCGTCAGCTGGAAGTGGAACTAATGAAAGCCAAGGAATCGGCAGAAGCATCCGACAAGCTCAAATCCGCTTTCCTGGCCAATCTGTCCCATGAGATCCGTACGCCCATGAACGGCATAATAGGCTTATCCAAATTGTTAAAAAACAAGGACCTAAATGAAAAAGGAAAGGATGAATATATTGATATGATCATCAATAGCGGGGAGGTCCTCAAACTCATCGTAGACGACATCATTGATCTGTCCAAGATAGAAGCGGGCCAGGTGCGCGTTAAAGAAGAGACCTTCTCCCTTAATCATTTGATGCATGAATTAAAGAGCCTGGTCCTGTCACACCTCTCACTTGAGGAATCCGGGAACCTGAAAGTGAATATTCACCTGGATAGAAAAGATGGAAAGGACCGGATCCTGACCGATCCCACGCGACTCCGCCAGGTAATGCAAAACCTCGTTGATAATGCACTGAAGTTTACAGACGAAGGGAAGATAACTTTCGGTTACCGCATACTGGATAAGAAGAAGATTGAATTTTTCGTAAGGGATACCGGTCCCGGTATTCCCGAGGGAAAAAAGGAACTTGTCTTTGAACGCTTTACCCAGCTGGACGATTCACTGGAACGCAAGCACAGGGGTTCCGGTCTGGGATTGGCCATATCCCGGGGTTTGGTGGAATTGTTGGGGGGAAGGATCAAAGTTGAAACCAAACAGGGAAAAGGGTCGGTTTTCAGTTTTGTTTTGCCTTATAAACCTGCAGGTTGTGAAACTTCGCAGCCGGAAAAAAAACAACAAAAAGAACGGAAAGAAAAAATGGATCTGAATGAGTATTGTGTTCTTGTGGTGGAAGACGATCCGGTCAATTACAGATTGATCCATGACCTCATCAGAAGAACAGGGGCTAAGGTAGAACACGCAATTACGGGAGACATCGCGGTTGAGATGGTCAAAAAGAGTGATATCGACCTGGTGCTTATGGATATCCAGCTTCCCGGACTGAACGGATACGAGACCACCCGGAAGATCAAGGCGATACGAAAGGACCTGCCGGTGATCGCCCAGACGGCCAATGCCTTTGACGATGACAGGAAAAAATCCCTGGAAGCCGGGTGCAGTGATTTCATCAGCAAACCCATCCGGTTGGATGATTTTTATTCCCTGCTCAATAAATACCTGTTAGAAACCTGATGAATAATACTTAGATGGATGATCTGGATTGTATGGATCAGTTTGATATTGGCCTTCATGTACCTGGTTACCATTGTAATTATCTATTACGGTCAGGAAAAAGCACTGTTGGATTCTGAACCTGCCCATGGAACCCCTTTTGTAAGCCTTATCGTTCCTTTCAGAAACGAAGCCTTCCATCTTGAAGACCTGGTAAACGACTTGTTGGGACAGGATTACCCTTTTGAAAAGTTTGAATGTATTTTCATTGATGATCACAGCGAGGATGGTGGTCCTGAACTGTTACAGAAAAGAGCCGGAAAATCCGGTCCGGGTATTCGTTTGCTTCGCCTGGATGAAAAAGAGCAGGGTAAGAAATCGGCCCTTAGAAAAGGCATAATGCACAGCCGGGCTCCATTGCTTTTATCCCTGGATGCTGATAGCCGGGTGCCTTCAGGCTGGCTAAGGAACATGGTCGCGTGCCACCTGCGTAAGAAAGCCGATATGGTGCTGGGGCCGGTTATCCTGGAAGGTTCAGGATTTTTTTCCAGGCTCCAGTCGGCTGAAATGATGGGTAACATGGCATTGACGGCCGGGTGGGCCGGCCTGGGCAAAGCCATCATGGCCAATGGGGCGAATATGTTGTTCAAGCCTGAGGATTACCTGAACTTCAGGAAAAGCGTGGCCGGTTCATATGTATCGGGAGATGACATGTTTCTTTTGCAGTACCTGGTACAGCAGAAGAAAAAAATGGTTTTTTGTTTTAAGCCTGAAGCGGCCGTCACCACAAAAGCTGCGGGAAGCCTGAAAGCACTCCTGCACCAGCGTTTACGCTGGGCGGGCAAGGCAGGGGGGTATCGCCTGCCCCTCATCTGGTATAATCTCACCCTGGTGTTCCTGGTAAATTTAATGGTATGGTTGGCCCTGGTGTTGTCTTTTTTCAGCCGGGATGCCCAGCTGGCCCTGATCATACTGCTGTTGGTCAAGATCCCCATGGAATACCTGCTTTGTTATCCGGTGGCCACGGTCTTGAATTTAAGATCGATCCATTTATATTTACCCCTGGTAAGTTTGTTGCACCTGATCTACATTCCATTTATCGGTCCATTGGGATGCATTGTCAAATACGATTGGAAGGGCCGCCGGTACTCGCCGAAAAAGCAATACTGAGCTGGAAGAAAAACAGCAACATAGGGCAACCGCATGGACAAGGTTCCGGAAGAACTGGCTCTCCCTGGCCGGACTGGGAGTTATCGGCTTGAGTGTTTTGATAGCCATGCTGGGATATGCGATTACTCCCGATTCCACTCCTTATGCTAACCGACAGCATATCGAGTTTGCCACCCGTCCCCCGGGTTTTGAGATGAAGTACCTGCTGGTAAAATTACCGGATGCTCCCGACAGGCGCAGCCTGCCGGGAACCGTCATCGGGGGCCAGCCTGCCCTGTACGAAGAAGTTCCCCGCGAGACCTACCGATTTGAAGGAGATTCGATTTACATCAAAGCCCCTGCCGATCCTGCCGGGGAACCCGGAACCTCCCGGGCCTACCGTCTGAAGGAAGTTGTTTTCGCCGGTCGCGACATAAAAGTCAGCACAGAAAAGTTTCGCGAACATATTTTGGAATATCATCTGATCCGCCGGAAATACCTCTTGGGTACCGACCGCTTCGGACGGGACCTGTTGAGCAGGATGATGATCGGCACCCGGATCTCCCTTTCCGTGGGATTTATTTCCGTCAGCATTTCCATACTGATTGGCCTGACCCTGGGCGCCATCGCGGGTTATTTCCGGGGATGGCTCGATAAGGTCATCCTTTGGCTGATCAACGTGGTATGGTCCATACCCACCCTTTTGATGGTTATTGCCCTTACCCTGGTGATGGGGCGGGGTTTCTGGCAGGTATTTGTGGCCGTGGGCCTGACCATGTGGGTCGAGGTGGCCCGGGTGGTCCGGGGCCAGGTGATCAGCATCCGCGAGATGGAGTTCATCGATGCCACCCGGGCACTGGGCTATGGGTGGCCAAGAGTCCTGGGCAGGCATATCCTGCCCAACGTGATCCCTTCGGTGGTGATCATTTCCGCTTCCAATTTTGCTTCAGCGATTTTGATCGAGGCCGGTCTGAGTTTCCTGGGTTTGGGTGTCCAGCCTCCCATTCCTTCATGGGGAAGCATGATACGGGACCATTACGGCTTCGTGATCGTCGGCAAGGCCTGGCTGGCCCTCACCCCCGGCTTCGCCGTCATGCTCATGGTGTTGGCCTTCAATATGGTGGGGAACGGATTAAGGGATAGCCTGGATGTCAGGAATTAAAGATTTAAACTTATAAAGATTTAAGATTTTAAAGATAAAGCTATCGAAAAGTTAAATATCTACCGGAAAGCAATTATAAATTGAAAAAATCCTTAATTTAGTATTGGGTGAGTTGTCCACTGATCTAAGTACCAGGCAAGAGACTTATATCCTGGGGCATCAAGATAGGAAAACGTAAGAAACCTGTAATCCCGGTATCGGGAGTGCCAGTCTCCTTGTGGCGACTCACCTTTATTAATCAAATAAACAGATACACTATAAGAAAGCTCGTTTCTTCTACCATTACTGAACCGCTACAAGGTTCTGTTATTTTATGATTTACTGCGCCGCCAGGCGCTTTAAACCAAAGTCGCAGACGGTTCTTCACCGCTTCGCGCAGCGAAGCTTTTCATTACCCCGAGCATCGGGGTTTTTCGCTTCTGCCGGAGGCAGATTTTCACTGCCGAGCGGAGCGGGGCTAAAGATCCCGCCTCTTGATCAGCACATAGCTCAAGGCCAGAAAGATAACCGTCCAGCCCAGGGCCAGAGCCAGGGAGATAAGGAGGGAAGGTTCTTCCGGAAGAATGCCCATTTCCCTGAGGCTGAGCTCTTCCCCTCCCTGTACAAATCCCCCTTGCGAGGTGATGGAGAGGAACTCCGGGGTGGGGGTCAGGGAAGAGATGGCCTTGATGGGGAAAAAATACCGGATCTCCACCGGAAAGATCACCCGGAGAATGGGTTCGATGATGATCCTGTAGAGGATGAACAAAACGATGGCCAGACCGGTGGAACGGAACAACACGGCGATAAAGAATGCCAGCGACATGTAGCCAACTGCTTCGATGATATAGACAAATACCAGGTAGATCTTATCCATGAAGAAGCTCAGGTGATGGCTGCGCGAAAGGGCCAGACCGAATCCCAGGGAGGAGATGAATACCAACATAAAACCATAAAGGGCCAGGATCAGGATGGTGACCAGCTTGCCCGTCCAGAGTTCCTCCCGGCTCAGACCATCAATGGCCTGCTGCCGAAGGGTCCGGTATGCATATTCATTGCCTGTAAGTACAATGAACAGGATCCCGAGCAGGATGTTGAACCAGGTGGCCAGCCAGGAGAAGGTGGCCCAGACATTGGGAAACTGGTAGATCTTCCTGACATTGAATCCGGGAACGGTAATATCCACCTGGGAGATCACAAAAGCCACAAGAAGAAACAATAGCGCGTGTAAGATGATGATCACTTTGAACCCGGTGTAGTTCCAGGTCTTGACCCATTCTATGCGAAGGAGATTTTTCATTGGGCCTGTTTGACGAGTTCGAGAAACTGGCTTTCCAGACTTTTCTTCAGGATATCCAGTTTATTCAGAATGATATTCTTTTCAAAAAGGTACTTGTTCAGTTTTTCCGGACCAATCCCTTCCCCGGGGTTAACGATGAAATGATCATTCTGCCGGACCAGGTTTTTGATCATACCGGAGGCTTGCAGTTCCTGTTCCAGCTTTTCCATATCAGCACTGCCCAATAGCACCTGGTCCTCGGCCGAAAGCAGCTGTCCTGCCGGTCCGGAGGCAATATTCACACCTTCTTTCAGAATGATCACATGACTGCAGACTTTCTCAACCTCGTCGAGGATGTGGCTGGCCAGGATGACGGTCTTGCCCCTGGCTGCCTCGTTGGAAATGATGGTCCTCACCTCGGCGATTCCCCCGGGGTCCAGTCCGTTGGCCGGTTCATCCAGCACGAGCACTTCCGGGTCGCCCAGCAGTACGGATGCCAGGGCCAGCCGCTGTTTCATTCCCAGGGACAGGGTGCTGTAGCTATAGCGGGCCCTTTTTTCCAGTCCGGTGACCACAAGAACCCTGGCAATGTCCTTCCCGGGGACCTCTTTTATCAAGCAGGCGATCTTCAGGTTCTGCTCCAGGCTCAGGTAGGGGTAAAAATTGGGGCTTTCTATAAGGGACCCGATGCGTTTGTTGGCCTGCGCACCTGCAGAATGACCGAACCAGCGATAGGTTCCCCGGTCCTGGCTGATGATGCCCATGATGATCGACAGGGTGGTTGTTTTGCCGCTGCCGTTGGGCCCCAGGATGCCCACAACCTGCCCTTTTTCAACGGTCAGATCCAGGTCGCGTATGGCCTGGATCCTTCCGTAATTTTTACTGAGTTGTGATGTGGTGAGAATTTCCTGTTGCACGGGTGCTTGCGTTGTCAAAGAGATTAGTTGCCCATTTCCGACATGAACTTGATGCGCATCAGGCGTATATCTTCTTCCGTGTATTCATCTTCCCCCAACTCCTGCAAGGCTTCATCAATGGATTCCGTTTCGGCTTCCTCCCTGAAATACACAAATATCTCATTCTGGTGCTCTTCGTCAAGGACCTCGTTGATATAATAGTCCAGGTTCAGCTTGGTTCCGGAATTCACAATGGCCTCAATCTCCTTGAGCAGGTCGTTCATCTCCAGGTCCTTTGCTCCGGCGATCACGTCCAGGGAAACCTTCCTGTCGATACTTTGAATGATATAAACCTTCAGGCCGGATTTGTTGACCACTGATTTCACCACCATATTCTGGGGCCGGGTGATCTCTTTTTCATCTACATAGTTCTTGATCAACTCAACGAACTTCTGACCGTATTTTTTTGCTTTTCCGGCTCCCACGCCCTGGATGTTCTGAAGTTCATCCAGGTTCACAGGGTATTGAATAGCCATATCTTCCAGGGAAGGATCCTGGAAAAGGACAAAAGGAGGCAGGTTCAGTTCCTTGGATAACTTCTTGCGTAAATCTTTCAGAATATGCAAGAGTTCCTCATCCACAGCACCCGGTCCGGCTCCTGTTCCTTCACCATCCTGTTCTGTGATATCGAAATCGTGGTCTTCCGTGATCATAAAAGATTCTGGTTCCTTTAAAAATGCGTATCCCTTTTCAGAAACTTTTAGTAAACCGTAGTTTTCTATATCCTTAATAATAAACTGCGCGATCAGTGCCTGACGAAGCACCGCGTGCCAGAACTTTGCCTCCTTCTCACTGCCTGACCCGAACTCCTCCAGGTGATGGTGATGGTATGACTTGATAATGGAGGTTTTATTGCCTGCCAGGAAATTGGCAACGTGTTCAATTTTGAACTTTTCCTTGACGGCAATTATAGCATTTAATGCTTTAATAATAAAATCTTTTCCTTCAAATTCTTCTTTGGGGTGCAAACAATTATCACAGTTGCCGCAGGTCCCTTCCATGCGCTCACCGAAGTAGTTCAAAAGCTGCTTGGGACGGCATACGGCAGATTCTGCATAAGAAACAGTTTCGAGTAATAGGTGCTTACCGATCTCCTGTTCGGCAAGGGGTTTTCCCTGCATAAATTTTTCCAGCTTCTGGATATCCTTGTAGCTGTAGAAAGCAATGCATCTTCCTTCGCCGCCGTCGCGACCGGCCCGGCCGGTTTCCTGGTAATATCCCTCCAGGCTCTTGGGTATATCGTAATGGATGACAAAGCGCACATCCGGCTTGTCGATGCCCATGCCAAAAGCAATGGTGGCCACAATCACGTCTATCTCTTCCATCAGGAACCTATCCTGGTTCCCGGCGCGGGTTGCAGCATCCATGCCCGCGTGGTAAGGCAGGGCCTTAATACCGTTAACCTTAAGGGTTTCTGCAAGCTCTTCAACTTTTTTTCTGCTCAGGCAATAAATGATGCCCGACTTGCCTGTATTGTTCAGGATGTACTTGATAATCTCCTTTGTGGGATTGACCTTGGGTCTGACCTCATAATAGAGGTTTTCCCGCCAGAAGGAAGATTTAAAGACATCGGCATCCAGCATATCCAGGTTCTTCTGGATGTCGTGCTGTACCTTAGGCGTGGCTGTGGCGGTAAGGGCCATGATGGGGGCCGTGCCTATCTGATTGATGATGGGCCGAATTCTCCTGTATTCAGGGCGGAAATCATGACCCCACTCCGAAATACAATGGGCCTCGTCTACGGCATAAAAAAAGATATCGGCATTTTTGAGGAAAGCAATGTTTTCTTCTTTGGTCAGGGATTCCGGGGCGACATACAACAATTTTGTTTTTCTTTCCAGCACATCCTTCTTTACCTGTTCAATGGCCGCTTTGGTAAGGGATGAATTCAGAAAATGTGCCACACCTTCTTCCATGGAAAAGCCCCGCATGGCATCCACCTGGTTTTTCATCAGGGCGATCAGGGGGGAAATAACTATGGCCGTTCTTTCGGTCAGTAAAGCCGGCAGCTGATAGCAAAGCGACTTGCCGCCACCGGTGGGCATCAGTACGAATGTATCGTTCCCTGCCAGTATATTGCGGATAATGACTTCCTGGTTACCTTTGAACTTATCAAAGCCGAAATACTTCTTTAAGTATTCTTTCAGCGATACATCAACTCCAACTCTCATAAAGTGATCAGAAACTTTAACTAATTAAGATAACACAAATAGCTGAGAAATAGTTTCCTAAACCAAAATTTAACACTTTGAAAATGTCCGGCGAATGGCAATCCTTGATTTAGTCAGGTTGCGATAGAGTTAGTAGTTGGGGGCAAGGATTTTATACCATCTAAAATTGATTACATTTGTAAGCTAAATTTAGCTAAAAATCTCTGTTTAGGCAATCATTAATTCATTATCCAGGTTTAGATGGCAAAAGCAAAGAATGGAGAAATGTCGTTCCTGGAGCATCTGGAGGAACTCAGGTGGCATTTAATCCGGTCGATACTTGCTATTCTGGTTACGGCGATCATTGCTTTCCTGTTTAAAAATATTGTTTTTGATACCATCATCCTGGCCCCGAGAAATCCTATATTTATCACCAACCGGCTGCTTTGTGAATTGGGTAAAGCCGTCAATATTTTAAAACTCTGCATCAATACCCAACCCTTCGAGGTCATCTCCATTAAGATGGCCGGGCAGTTCTCCATGCATATTGTTGTTTCGCTTGTGGCAGGTATCATTGTGGCTTTCCCTTACATTTTTTATGAATTCTGGAAATTCATTGTACCGGCCCTGTATATGAAGGAGAAGAAGTATGCACGGGGAGCCGTATTTTACAGTTCCTTACTGTTCCTCCTGGGCGTGCTTTTTGGTTATTACATCATTACCCCCCTGTCGGTCCATTTTCTGGGGTCCTACAGTGTAAGCGAAGAAGTGACCAACCAGATCAACCTGATCTCTTATGTGCGAACAGTGACCTCCGTGGCTCTTGCCAGTGGTATGGTCTTTGAATTACCGGTACTGGTATATTTTCTGACAAAGATCGGCCTGGTGAATCCAAAATTCCTGAAGAAATACAGAAAACACTCCCTGGTGATCATACTGGCTCTTTCAGCGATCATAACCCCCCCCGACATATTTAGCCAGGTATTGGTGGCTTTCCCCCTGATCATCCTCTATGAGGTAGGGATAGGTATTTCCAGGAGGATCATCCGGAAGCAGGAGCAGGCTGAATTATCGGACCGTGAAACATAATGAAAACTTTATCGTTCAATAAACACACCACAGGACAGGCATGAAGCTGCATACAAAGGAATTAGTTAAGAAATACAAGTCCCGTACTGTTGTCAAAAAAGTTTCCATAGAACTGGAGCAGGGAGAGATTGTGGGTTTGCTCGGGCCGAACGGGGCCGGTAAGACCACCACATTCTACATGATTGTGGGCCTGATCACCCCCAATGAAGGCACCATACATATGGATAATGAAAACATCACCCGCCTGCCTGTTTATAAAAGGGCCCAGAAGGGCATCGGATACCTGGCCCAGGAAGCTTCGGTTTTCAGAAAATTATCTGTGGAAGATAACATCAGGGCCGTTCTGGAAATGTCTGATCTGTCGCGGGAGGAGCAAAGAAAAAAGACAGAAGCCCTGATCAGGGAATTCGGTCTGGAAAAGGTAAGAAAATCACTGGGCATTCAACTTTCCGGCGGGGAAAGAAGGAGAACGGAGATAGCCCGGGCCCTGGCACTGAATCCTAAATTTATTCTCCTGGACGAACCTTTTGCCGGCGTTGACCCTATTGCTGTTGAGGACATACAGGAAATCGTGGCCATGCTGAAATTCAAGAATATCGGCGTCCTGATCACCGATCACAACGTACATGAGACCCTATCCATAACCGACAGTGCCTACCTCTTATTCGAAGGAAATATACTAAAAGGCGGTACTGCGGAAGAACTTGCCCAGGACGAGCAGGTGCGGCGCGTGTACCTGGGCAAGAGTTTTGAACTCAGAAAGTATCAGAAGATACATCGCTGAGCACTAACGGTTGATCTTGTACGCGCTCACCCGGTTGTCGTTGAAGGTGGGAACCAACAACCAGTCCTTTTCCTTGATGTAATAGATGTCAGCTGCATTCATCTTTACCGGTGTGGTATCCAGCAATTTTATTTTTTCCATACCGGGTGCCACCAGGTGGACATTACCCAGCCAGTCGGAGATCACATAATGCCCTTTGCCATCGGCTTCCAAACCATCGATGCCACCGGTGTTTTCAACCAGTACCGTGACTTTCTTGGTTTGGGGATTGATCTTCAGAATCTTGCCGCTGATGCCGACCAGCAAATGGCCGTCTTCGTAATATAATCCATTGGGCCGCTCAAACATGGAAGATGCGTGCCAAAGAAGGAATTTGTTGTTGTTCAGTATATAGATCTGAGCGGTTGCCATATCCGAGACATATACATGTCCGTAAGGACTGACGGCAACATCATTCAGAAATTGGGCATTCTCGGCTTTATAGCGTTTTACCACTTTCCCCTGGGCAATATCGATCACGGCGAGCTCATCGATATCACTTACATAGAGCTTACCATCGAAAACGCCCATTCCTTTGGGTGCGTTCAGGCCGTCAACCCAAACCAGTTCTTCTATTTCGCCGGATAAAGTGAGTTTGGATATGAAACCCTTGCCATCTTTTGCCGTGGGCTTGCCAGCAATGTTGGACACATAGATTATGTCATTTTCAGCATCATGATAAACCGACTCAGGTGTTTTCAATACCTGATCCGTGATCCATTTCTGCTGTACCCCTTCAGCAAAATAGCTTTTTTGGCCTGTTACATTTTCTGAAAATAAAGCTATGATCAGGAGCAATGCAGAGAACAAATACAGTTTTTTGCTCATCGTTTTTGGATTTAAGTTCATAATTAAGAAACAAGTTTCCCGTTGTTATTGTTTGATCGATATGTGGCTCGTTATCAAATTTATAGCTTATGTATGGCAAATCTCACCGAAAACAAATAACTTTGCGCCAAATTTTGCGGATGTGGCGGAATTGGTAGACGCGCCAGACTTAGGATCTGGTGCCTTTACGGCGTGGGGGTTCGAGTCCCTTCATCCGCACACGTTAAAAAGCTGTCCGGGAACATTCCCGTGACAGCTAATTTATTAATAAAAAACAGATCGATTGCATGGATATCGTTAAGGAAAATGTTGATGCACTGAATGCCCGTCTGAAAGTCAGGATCGAAAAGCCGGATTATGACGACCGGGTGAATGAAGTACTGAAGGATTACAGAAAAAAAGCAAGGATGGATGGATTTCGTCCCGGAAAGATACCCCAGGGCTTGATCCGTAAAATGTATTATAAACCTGTGTTGGTGGAGGAGGTCAATAAGCTGGTCTCCGAGTCCATATCCAACTATTTGGCAGAAAACAAGGTCAGGATACTTGGAGAACCGCTACCCAGCGAGGAAGAACAAAAAAGTATAGACTGGGAAAACCAGGATGATTTTGAATTCACCTTTGACCTGGGCCTGGCACCCGAATTCGACCTGGAGCTTGGGGCCAGGGATAAGATACCCTATTACGAGATAACCATTGATAAAGAACTGTTGGATACTTATAAGAACAGTTATGCCAGAAGATTTGGTTCCGTGATCCCGCAAGACGAGATACGGGAAAAAGAATTGGTCCGTGGAGACCTCTGCCAGATCGATGCGGAAGGGAACCTGGTCGAGGAGGGTATTCAATCGGAGGATGCCACCGTATCGGTTGAGATGATTAAGGATGCTTCCGTCAAAAGGCAGTTCACAGGTAAAAAAGCAGGGGATGAAGTGGAATTCAACATAAAAAAAGCTTTTCCCAATGATTCTGAAGTCAGCAGCCTGCTGAAAATTTCATCGGACCAGGTCAGGGAGATAGCCCCCATGTTCCGTCTGAAGATCAATGCCATCAACTTATTTGAGCCGGCCGAAATCAACCGGGAGCTTTTCGACAAGGTCTACGGTGAAGGTCAGGTAAAGACGGAAGAGGAATTTGAGGAAAGGCTCAAACAGGAGATCAGGATTAACCTGAGAAGAGAAAGTGAATATAAGTTCAATACGGATGTTCGCGATCACCTGTTGAAAAAAGCGAAATTCGATCTTCCCGAAGAGTTCTTAAAGCGATGGCTGGTAGTGGCCAACGAAGGGAAATATACCGCGGAACAGATTGACGAAGACTTCCCCAAGTTTGAAGACGATCTGAAATGGCAACTTATTCGCGACAAGATTGTTAAAGAAAACGACCTTAAAGTAACCGAAGACGAGGCCTTTGGCTTTGCACGTGAATATGCACTGATGCAGTTTCAGCAATACGGCTTATCCAGTGTCCCCGATGAACAACTGGACAGTTACGCGCGCGAGATCCTCAACAATCAACAGGAAAAAAGAAGGATTTACGATCAGCTTTATGACCGGAAGGTTACGGCACACGTCCGTCAGGTTGTAAAGGTAGATGAAAAAGAGGTTAGCAAAGAGAAATTCAATAAATTGCTGGAAAAATAGTTAATTTGCAAAAAAAAGGGAAGTATGGACTACAGAGATGACTTTATCCAGTATGCCAACCGGCACATGGGCATCAGCAGCATGACCCTCCACCGGTATAACTCGATATACAACAATTACATTTCTCCCACCATTATCGAGGAGCGTCAGTTGAATGTGGCTTCAATGGACGTTTTTTCAAGGTTAATGATGGACCGGATCATTTTCCTGGGTTTGCCCGTGGATGATTACGTAGCCAACATCATCCAGGCGCAATTGCTGTACCTGGATTCTTCCGATCCGGGAAAGGATATCCAGATCTACTTCAATACACCGGGAGGAGCCGTTCATGCCGGTTTAGGAATTTACGACACCATGCAGTACATCAACTGTGACATTTCCACCATTTGTACCGGGATGGCCGCCTCCATGGGTGCTGTATTGCTGGCAGCGGGAACCGAGGGCAAGCGCTCGGCACTCGAACATTCAAGGATGATGATCCACCAGCCCATGGGAGGAGCCCAGGGAACCGCTTCTGATATTGAGATAACCACCCGCGAAATCCTTAAACTGAAGAAGGAACTCTACAACATCTTATCCAGGCATACCGGAAAATCTTTTGAACAGGTAGAGAAAGATTCCGATCGCGACTACTGGATGAGCTCCAAGGAAGCGTTGGATTACGGTATGATCGACGAGGTTCTGGAAAGACCTTCTAAAAAATAGGAACTATGGATAAATGTTCATTCTGCGGAAGGGACAAGAAGGACACCCGTCTGCTGATCGCGGGGATCTCAGGACATATCTGTGATAACTGCATTGATCAGGCCTATGCCATCGTGCAGGAAGAACTGAAGCAACAGGACAAATTTGATGTCCATAAACTCCAGTTGCTTAAACCCAAGGAGATCAAGGATTTCCTCGATCAATATGTCATCGGTCAGGAAGCTGCAAAGAAGTACATCTCCGTGGCGGTTTACAACCATTATAAACGCCTGATGCAGTCGACGCAAACCGAAAAGGATGATGTCGAGATCGAAAAATCCAACATCATCCTGGTTGGAGAAACCGGTACGGGTAAAACCTTACTGGCAAGGACCATTGCCAGAATGCTGCATGTGCCCTTCACCATCGTTGACGCCACCATTCTGACGGAAGCAGGTTATGTTGGTGAAGACATCGAAAGCATTCTGACCCGCTTGCTCCAGGTGGCCGATTACAACCTGGAGGCGGCGGAAAAGGGGATCGTATTTATTGATGAAATCGACAAGATCGCCAGAAAGAGCGATAATCCTTCCATCACCCGGGATGTATCGGGTGAAGGAGTGCAGCAGGGATTGCTGAAACTGCTGGAAGGGTCCATAGTTAACGTGCCCCCCCAGGGTGGAAGAAAACACCCGGATCAGAAAATGATCCCTGTAAATACCAAGAACATCCTTTTCATCTGCGGCGGCGCATTTGACGGTATCGAAAAGAAAATCGGTCAGCGCCTGAACACCAAAACCGTAGGTTACACGGCAAGCCGTGATTCCAAGGCGATCGACAGGGACAACCTCCTGCAGTATATCGCCCCGCAGGACCTGAAAGCCTATGGACTGATCCCCGAGATCATCGGCAGGTTGCCCGTAATCACCCACTTACACCCGCTTGAACCCGATGCACTCAGGAAGATCCTTACCGAACCCAAGAATGCCATCATCAAGCAGTATTACCGGTTGTTCGACATGGATAACATCAAACTAACTTTCGAGGACGAGGTCCTGGATTACGTGGTTAAAAAAGCGGTGGAATTCAAGCTGGGCGCGAGGGGGTTACGTTCCATCTGCGAGACCATCATGATCGATGCCATGTATGACCTTCCTTCCCAGGATGTCAGGGAGGTGATCATTACCCTGAAATTTGCAAAAGAAAAGCTGGAAAATGTGAATTTTGCGCGACTCAAGGTGGCATAAAATTTCAATTTGAAAGCAAAAACAAGCCTTACATTTGGATATATTAAATCTTTAGATTTATTTTGATGCAGAAATGCTGAGGAAGAAAATAAATACAAACTGGTGGTGCTGGCGTTCCCAGGGTCTGTCGGATCGTGATACGTGATAAGCATTGCCGTTTAAAAACATAAAGGCTTACCGATCACGGTAGGCCTTTTTTTTTAAAAAATATTTTATCAATGAAAAGCATACATTATTCAAGAATCAGTAAAACCCTGCTGGCCGATATCATCACCCCGGTAAGCATCTACTTGAAAATGAGGGACCTTTATCCTGGGGCCATCTTGCTTGAGAGCTCAGATTACCATCACAAGCAGGACAGTTTTTCCTTTATCTGTATGGAATCACTGGCGAGCTTTGAGGTGGATAGGGGCCTGGCGACTCTGAGAAATTTGGATGATGAGGAAGATATTGTGGAAGTCACTCGCGAACGCCCTGTGGATGTTATCTTTGACGAATTTATCTCGGGTTTTAAAAGGGACAGGGATGATTCGGGAGATGCCGTGGACGGACTTTTCGGTTATACCACTTATGGGGCCGTGCAATACTTCGAGGACCTGCAGTTTAAGAAGACCACTCCCGCCCGGGAGAAGATACCCGAGATTCGATATGCCTTTTACAGGTTTATCATAGCCATCAACCACTTTCAGAATACGCTCACCCTGATCGAAAATGTGCCCCGGGGGGAAGAATCCGGTTTGCAGGATGTGCAGGATCAGCTGACCAACCGGAATTATGCCACCTATCCTTTTTATCCGGTCCAAAAGGAAGATTCGAATCTTAACGACCAGGCCTATATGAATATGGTCAAGAAGGGCATATCCCATTGTCACCGCGGGGATGTTTTTCAAATCGTTCTTTCCCGGGGATTCAGCCAGGGATTCCGGGGAGATGAGTTTAATGTATACCGGAGCCTGAGATCCATCAATCCTTCTCCATACCTGTTTTTCTTTGATTACGGGAGCTATAGGATTTTTGGCTCTTCGCCCGAAGCCCAGCTGCAGATCAGGAATTCACGAGCCTTTATTCATCCCATAGCCGGAACCTTTAAAAGGACGGGGGATGATCTGGAGGATAAAGAACTGGCCCTGGCCCTGGCCAAAGATGAAAAGGAAAATTCGGAACATGTCATGCTGGTCGACCTGGCCCGGAACGACCTCAGCCGCAATGCCAACGATGTGCGGGTGGAAACCTTCAAGGAGATCCAGTACTATTCCCATGTTCTGCATATGGTGAGCGTGGTCTCGGGCCAGCTCCCCGAAGGATTCAATGCCCTGAAGATCCTGGCAGACACCTTTCCGGCAGGAACCCTTTCGGGTGCTCCCAAGTACAGGGCCATGCAATTGATAGATGAATACGAGAACAAGGGCAGGGGATATTACGGTGGATGCATCGGATTTTTGGGATTCAACGGCGATCTTAACCATGCCATAGTGATCCGTTCATTCCTGAGTAAAAATAACACCCTTTTTTACCAGGCCGGAGCAGGTATTGTGGCTGATTCAAAGCCGGAAAGTGAGCTTCGCGAAGTGAATAACAAACTGGAGGCTTTAAAAAGTGCCATTAACCAGGCAAAGGATATTTAGAATGAAGAAGATAGCGGTTCTGGATAATTACGATTCATTCACCTATAACCTAGTGCATGCCATCGAGGCCATCCTGCACCGGAAAATAGATGTTTTCAGGAACGACCAGGTGGCAGTAGAAGAACTTGCCCGGTACGAAAAGATCCTTTTGTCTCCCGGACCCGGGATCCCGGATGAGGCCGGTATCATGAAAGATCTGATCAAAAAACTGGGCCCTCAAAAGTCCATATTTGGCGTGTGCCTCGGTCACCAGGGTATTGCCGAAGTCTATGGCGGCAGACTGATCAACATTGAAAAAGTATTCCATGGGGTGGCAACCGAGGTCCGGGTATTAAAACCGGAGCATTATCTGTACAAGAATGTACCCGTGAATTTCAACGCAGGACGATATCACTCCTGGGTGGTCTCGCCGGAAGAACTGCCGTATTGCTTCGAGGTCAGTGCAAAAGCAAGGGACGGGGAGATCATGGGGATATATCATCGGGAGTATGACCTGGTTGGCGTACAATTCCATCCTGAGTCGGTACTGACAGATTACGGACTCCAGATCATTGAAAACTGGATAAAACATTGAATAAAAATGAAAGCAATCCTGAATCATTTGTATGAACACAAGACATTGAGCAGGAATGAGGCCCGGGAGGTCCTGACCCGCATGGCAAAGGGAGAATACAACCATGTCCAGATCGCATCTTTTATTTCCGTTTACCTGATGCGCAGCATTACCGTGGAAGAACTTTCGGGTTTCCGGGAAGCCCTGCTGGACCTTTGCATACGGGTCGACCTGTCGGATTACGATACCATCGACCTGTGCGGTACGGGGGGGGACGGGAAGGACACCTTCAATATCTCTACCCTGACTTCCTTTGTGGTTGCCGGAGCAGGTGCAAAGGTTGCCAAACACGGAAATTACGCGGTGTCTTCTACATGCGGTTCTTCCAACGTGATGGAATACCTGGGCTATAAATTCTCGAACGAGCGGTCGAAACTGGAAAGGGAAATCGAAAAAACAGGTATCTGTTTTCTTCATGCCCCCTTGTTTAATCCCGCCATGAAAAATGTTGCACCCGTAAGAAAGGAGCTGGCTGTAAAGACCTTCTTCAACATGCTGGGCCCCCTGGTGAATCCTTCCTTTCCGAACCGGCAAATGGTGGGGGTCTATAATCTCAATGTAGCCAGGGTCTATAATTATCTCCTGCAGCAAACCGCTAAGCAATATATGATCATATACAGCCTGGACGGCTACGATGAAATATCTTTGACCGGACCTTTCAAGATGATCTCCAATGAAGGGGAGCAGGATATGCATCCTGAGGAACTTGGTTTGCAGACAGTTGAGGCAAAGCACTTAACGGGAGG
This sequence comes from uncultured Bacteroidaceae bacterium, assembly GCA_964420035.1. Lineage (GTDB taxonomy): Bacteria > Bacteroidota > Bacteroidia > Bacteroidales > SM23-62 > CAYQQR01. The sequence continues at coordinate 52,223 of CAYQQR010000016.1, forward strand.
TGCCTCGGTTGGGGAAGCGGTTGCCATATTCAAAAATATACTGGAAGGTAAGGGAACAGCTGTGCAGCATGATGTGGTGGTAGCCAATGCCGCCCTGGGCCTGAAAACTTATTATCCCGATCGAAGTCTGGAGGAATGCCTGGAAATGGCCGCTGATTCCCTGGAAAGTGGTAAAGCCGGGAAAATACTGGAAAAATTAATCAAAATGGCCCAATGATATGCTGAAAAATATCCTGGAACATAAGCAAAAGGAGAACGAGCAAAGGAAAGAACTCTATCCGCTAAAACTCCTGGAGCAAAGCATCTACTTTGAAACGCCTGTTGTTTCCCTGAAAGAATATATCCTCCGAAAAGATAAGTCCGGGATTATTGCGGAATTCAAAAGACGCTCCCCTTCCAAAGGGGTGATCAATGCTTATGCCTCCATAGAACAGGTTACCATAGGATACATGATGGCCGGTGCTTCGGCCTTGTCGGTATTGACGGATACAGAATTCTTCGGGGGCCGGAACGAAGATCTCGGTCTGGCCAGGAAATTTAATTTTTGCCCCATCCTGAGAAAGGATTTCATCATCGATCCTTACCAGGTCTATGAAGCAAAATCTATTGGTGCCGACGCAATATTGTTGATCGCGGCTGCCATGGATGAGCAAAAATCATTTGAACTTGCAAAACTTGCCAAAGAACTGGGTATGGAAGTGCTTATGGAGATACACACCGGGGATGAGCTGGCTCATCTGAACGAATTTGTGGAACTCGTCGGGGTCAATAACCGTGATCTGCATACCTTCCAAACCGACTATCGCCGTTCATTACAGATGGCTGATCAGATACCGGCAAATGTGGTTAAGATCTCAGAAAGCGGCCTGGAACAGGTCGACACCATCTTGGAATTAAAAGAAGCAGGATATCAGGGTTTTCTCATCGGGGAATATTTCATGAAAAACAGCCGGCCCGAGAAAGCCTGCAGGAAGTTTATTGATTCATTAAAAAAGCAAAGACTATGAAGATAAAGGTGTGTGGAATGAAATACCTGGAAAACATCCAGGAGATTGCTGCCTTACAGCCTGATTACCTGGGGTTCATCTTTTATAAAAAGTCACCCCGTTACGTGGGAGACCCGGTTAAGGAGATCTTCGATGCAGTCCCTGAAGGGATCAAGCGCACCGGGGTATTTGTTTTGCCCGATATTGCACGAATGCTGCAGTTGGGTTCGCTTTTTTCCCTGCATACCATTCAATTGCATGGCAGTCAGCCACCCGAACAATGCAAAGAATTGCGTGAGGAAGGTTATGAAGTGATCAAGGCTTTTGGCGTTGACGAGCCCATGGATTTTAGCCGCCTGGAACCTTACCTGGAAGTTGCGGATTATTTTCTTTTTGATGTACGGAACAAAGATTATGGAGGAACCGGTGAAAAATTCAATTGGGATATTTTGAAGGAATATCCCTATCATAAGCCTTTTTTCCTGAGCGGGGGCATCGGACCGGGCGACGAAGAACGTTTGCGGGATCTTCCCCATTCAGCTTTGGTAGGGCTGGACCTGAACAGCAGATTTGAAAATGTACCCGGTTTAAAGGATGTCCAGGCTGTAAAAACATTCATGGAAAATATCAGAAAAAATGAAATACAGGGTTGACCGGAAGGGATATTACGGAAAATACGGCGGGGCCTTCATACCGGAAATGCTGGTCCACAACATCCGAGAACTCGAAAACAGATACCTGGATATCCTGGAGGACCCGGAATTTCAACAGGAGTTTAGATCCCTGCTTAAAGACTATGTGGGCAGGCCAACGCCACTTTATTATGCAAGCAGGCTTTCAGAGGGGTTCGGGACCCGGATCTTTCTGAAACGGGAAGATTTGACCCATACCGGTGCACATAAGATCAACAACACCATTGGTCAGATCTTGCTGGCCCGGCGCCTGGGAAAGACAAGGATCATTGCCGAAACGGGTGCGGGCCAGCATGGGGTGGCTACGGCAACCGTTTGTGCCCTGATGGGAATGGAATGCATCGTTTTCATGGGGGCGCTGGATGTGAAAAGGCAGGCCCCCAATGTGTACAAGATGAAAATGATGGGGGCCAAAGTGATTCCCGTGGAAAGCGGAAACAATACCCTGAAAGATGCCACCAACGAAGCCATCCGGGATTGGATCCGTTACCCGGAAGAGACCCATTACATCATCGGTTCGGTGGTGGGACCCCATCCATACCCGGATTTGGTAACCCGTTTGCAGGCGGTCATCAGTGAAGAAATGAAATGGCAGTTGAAAGAGAAAGAGGGACGTGCGTATCCGGATATCATCCTTGCCTGTGTTGGAGGCGGAAGCAATGCCGCCGGTGCCTTCTACCATTACCTTGATGATGTGCGGGTACGAATGGTAGCGGTAGAGGCTTCAGGGAAGGGGGTGCAGTCCGGTGAGACCGCGGCAACCATGGCCCTTGGGATGCACGGTATCCTTCACGGGAGCCGCACCTTGCTCATGCAGGATGAGGACGGACAGGTTACCGAACCCTATTCCATTTCGGCGGGTCTGGATTACCCGGGTATCGGCCCCCTGCATGCTTATCTGCATGATACGGGGCGGGTGCAGTATCTGGACGCTACCGATGATGAAGCCCTGGAGGCCACTTTCCTGCTGGCCCGGAAAGAGGGCATCATCCCGGCACTGGAGACCGCTCATGCTTTGGCTGTTCTCGGGAAAATTGATGCGGGGCCAAAGGATATCGTGGTGGTGAACCTCTCGGGAAGAGGGGATAAGGACCTGGACACCTTGATTCAATATATGAAAAATGAACAGGATTGATCGCTTATTTCAGGAGAAGACGGGCGGTGTACTTTCTGTTTACTACACTGCCGGATACCCGGAGCTGAATGATACGATAAAACTCGCTTCTTTATTGCAGGATGCAGGAGTAGACATGATCGAGCTGGGCATGCCCTTCTCGGATCCCCTGGCCGACGGACCGGTAATCCAGGAAACCAGTCATCGTGCCCTTCAAAATGGCATGAGCATCACCCGGCTTTTCGACCAGCTCACCGACCTGAGGCCAAAGGTGGATATCCCGGTGCTCCTGATGGGTTATTTGAATCCAATACTACGGTACGGGATGGAGAAATTTTGTGTCAATGCCCGAAAACTGGGTATTGACGGACTGATCCTGCCGGACATGCCGCTTGGTATCTATAAGCAGGAATACCGTTCGTTCATCCTGTCCTCCGATCTACACCCCATATTTCTGGTTTCCCCGCGAACTGAAGAAAGCAGGATCAGGGAGATTGACCGCTTAAGTAGGGGCTTTATCTACGTAGTATCCAGTGCAGGTACCACCGGTGCTCGGGACCAGGTTAGTAAGGAGCAGGAGGAATATTTTAAAAGGTTGGCAGGGATGAAACTGAAAAATCCCCTCATGATAGGTTTTGGCATTTCCAATGCCGCAACTTTCCGGGCCGCATGCAAATACACCCGGGGTGCCATCATTGGGAGCGCATTTCTTCAAAGTATAGCAGATGCCCGGAACCTGAAGCAGGCGATTAATAATTTTATTCACCCCATTATTCACGCATCATGATCATACAATTCGATAAGGAGCTTTCTCAGGAAGGGAAAGAAAAGATCATCCGGGAGGTCGAATCCATTCATTATTCCGTGCGGGAAGTCAGGACCCAGTACCAGGATTATCTTATAGCCATCGGTAAAGGCGAATTCGATATCCGGCGTATCGGCCACCTGCCCGGGGTAAAGGATATTCACGTGGTAACCGACAGTTACCAGCTGGTATCCAGGAAATGGCGGGTGGAAGACACCTGCATACAACTGGGAGACGGGGTACAGATCGACCGGGGAAGCATGACCATCATGACCGGTCCCTGCAGCGTCGAAAGACCGGAACAGGTGCGTGAAACCGCCATGCATCTTAAGGAAAACGGCATAAAGGTCATGCGTGGCGGCGTTTTTAAACCCAGAAGTTCTCCCTATTCATTCCGTGGCATTGGATTGGAGGGACTTAAGTCTTTTTCTGCCATATGCAAGGAACACGGGATCAAGATCATCAGCGAGGTGATGCAAGTCTCGGAGGTGGAGCCCATGTACGCGTTTGTTGACATTTACCAGGTAGGCACCAGAAACACCCAGAATTTTAATCTCCTGGATGCATTGGGCAAGGTGGACAAACCGGTGATGATCAAACGGGGAATGTCCGGAACACTTGATGAACTTTTACATTCGGCTGAGTATGTTTTTTCAGGGGGGAACGAAAGGATTCTGATATGCGAAAGGGGTATACGGACCCACGAAAAAGCTTACCGGAACACCCTGGACCTCAATGCCGTTCCCGTACTTAAAGATAAAACCCACCTGCCGGTCATTGTGGATCCTTCCCATGGCATGGGTATCAGGAAGTATATTGAAGCGGTCTCGCTCGCGGCAGTCATGGCCGGTGCCGACGGCTTACTGATAGAGATCCACAGGGAACCGGAGAAAGCTTTTTCTGATGGTCAGCAAAGCCTGGATTTCAATGAAGCCCGTGCATTATACGAAAAGATAAGAAAGGCTTATGCACTGCGTTGTGAGCTCAGTTAAAAACAGCCTGCACCAGTGGGTACAGGCTGTTTGAAGTATGTAGTCCGAAGGGGAAGTTACCACCTTCTGAGATTGATGGTTTTGGTTTCCCCATCAACGGTTATGTTAACAAAAGGATCACAGGTGCCCTCACCATAGTCCAGGATGATCTCGGGCTTGTCGCCACGAACTATGCTTACGGTACCTCGCGTAATGAACCGGCAGCCGATCTCTTTCCACAGGGGACTGGTAATCTGGCGGGCATAGTCTTCCCCGTTCCGGTTGATCCCTGAGGCGGAACCTTCGATGTACCATATATCATCCCTGCGGTCCCAAATGGTTTCTTCTCCCTGAACGAAGGTCCGGGTGTGTTCCACTTCACGGGTAACTTCCCTGCCTTCCGGGGTAGTAACTTTGCCATTCTCCAGTATTACGCTGAAGTAAAGCTTTCCATCATATTCACCGCCCTGGTGCCTTCCTTCATGCGTAACGGTACGAGTGCCTTCCACCATGAAGTCATTGACATGATAATCTTCCAGGGTAACTATTCTCTGTGAACCTTCCAGCCACATGGGGCCGCTTACGGTGATGATGATCTTTCCCTTACGGGTGCGGTTGCCTACGGTACAACCTTCCCCATAGTCTATGGTAACGATCCTGGGGAAGAAGGAGCCTGAATCTTCCTGTTCAACGGTAATGGTGGCGCAGGTAGCAGAAACGGCAGAAGAAGACTTTTTCGACTGCATTTCGTAATTGTTTTGGTCCAGATCGTTTATTACACCGTCCACTTCTGAGAAGATGTCATCCATGGCCAGATCCATGCTGACATCATCTTCGGCGAGGGCGAGGACAGAATCGTCCGGTCCGGTCTGGTTCTTTTCACAGCTTGACAGGAGCAGTCCCCCGCTCATCAGCACAATAAGGAAATACTTGAGTGTTTTCATGATTTGAAAGTTTAATTTGTTGATTATCCGGTTCATTGTCAGCTTTAATTCGCTTATAACACACGGGAAAATATTTTTACCCTGACGCTTCTTTGATTTTTTACATCCTTATGATTTAAAAGGCTTTCTTATATTTGTTTTTTTTCATGGATCAAGGCAGGATCAAAGTATTTGTCAGCCTGACCCTGGCGTCGGTTTTCTGGAGCATGACCTTCATCTGGTTCAAGATCGTGAATCAGGTCTTTCCCCCGGTAACTATTGTGTTTTTCCGTTTGGTGATTGCAGGAAACCTGTTGTGGATAATCGGTTTGATGATTGGCAGGTTGCAGCGCCCGGCATGGCGTGATTTTCTCTGGATTGCCGTACTGGCCTTTTTTGAACCCTTTTTGTATTTCATAGGTGAAGCCAAGGGACTTGCCCTGGTCTCTCCAACCCTGGCCGCCGTTGTTATCGCCACCATTCCCCTGATGGTTCCCGTGGCCGCATTTATTTTTTACAGGGAGCGGCTTACCCTTGTTAATATCGCGGGGATAATCATTTCTTTCATGGGTGTGTTGGTCATTATTATCCGCCGAGACAGTGTCCTGGAAGGTTCCGTGGAAGGATTGCTTTATCTGTTCCTGGGTGTATTTGCCGCCGTGGGATTTACCCTGGTGGTGAAAAAACTCTCGTCAAAGTATAATCCCTATACGCTCACAACATACCAGAGCCTGGTAGGGATGATCTTCTTTTTTCCGGTTGTGCTGCTATTCGAATGGGACCAGGTGATCGTTGCCGATCCCGGTATAGAGACCATTAGCTCCTTGTTTCTCCTGGCCATGTTTGGTTCAGCACTTGCATTTATGCTTTATGTATACGGTGTTAAGGAAATCGGTCCTTCCCGGGCCAACATATTTGCTAACCTCATCCCCCCTTTTACGGCACTGTTTTCCTATCTGATCCTGAAGGAGGCCATGACTTTCCAGAAGCTATTTGGTATGGGCCGTGTTATTTCCGGGGTTTTAATGACCCAGTTAAAAACAAAAAGAAAGATCCACTTCATTCGCTTCAATGAATGAACGACAATTTTTTTAATTTCAACCCGTTAATTTAATTCACGGCAGGCTTTATGCGTTCGCTCTTTTTTTTAGTCTTTTGCTCCTTCCTTATTCATCCGGCAAGCACTCAGGTAGGGGGCCGGGGAACCTATGGGTTCTTAAACCTGCCGAATTCTGCCCGTGTTTCTGCATTGGGCGGAAAGCTTATTTCAATTGATGACAACGACCTGAACCTGGTATTCAACAATCCCGCCTTGCTAAACCGGGAAATGACACATGACATTGTCTTGAATTACGTTGATTATCTCACGGATATCAATTTCGGCTATTTCTCCTATGCCTACGGTCCATCCGGCAAAAATACCTACGCTTTTGGTCTTCATTATGTTAATTATGGCGACTTTATTGCGGCCGATCAACTGGGGAACATCACCGGGGATTTTTCGGCAGCCGAGTATGCCTTTATGTTCAGTTATTCCAGGCAAATTGATTCCAGTTTCCGGATGGGTGTGAACTTTAAACCTGTTTATTCTTCCCTGGAGAAATATAATTCCTTTGGTGTCACACTGGATGCCGGGCTCTCTTATTCCAGTCCCGACCGCCTGTTCAATGCTTCTTTGGTTTTCAAGAATATCGGTACCCAGATCGTTCCCTACAGAAAGGGCAATTATGAAACCCTTCCTTTCGAGATACAGGCCGGGGTGAGCCAGAAGCTGAGACATGCCCCTTTTCGTTTTATCTTGTTGTTGCAACATCTTCAACGCTATAATCTCCGCTATGATGACCCCGAAGGATCCGAAAAAATTGATCCCCTGACCGGGGAACCGGTGAAGGAGAATATACTGGATGTCTTTTCCGATAATATGCTCCGGCATGCCCTGTTTGGGATTGAGATCATCCCGGTAGATGCCCTGATGATTAGAATCGGTTATAACTATCAGCGCAGAAAAGAATTACAGATCGAACAGAAACTGGGAGGCGTGGGCTTCAGCTGGGGATTCGGCCTGAGGATATCGAAATTCCATATCAGCTACGGCCGGGCGACCTATCATCTTGCCGGCGCCACCAATCATTTTTCCCTATCTACCAACCCGGGCAACTTCTTAACAAGGTTCTGATATATAAACAGGATCGGTTTTCCTTGTAAATTCAATTAACTTTACAGTATCATGAAGGATTTGATCATCTCCATTGACGGGTATTCATCCTCGGGTAAAAGCACATATGCCCGGAAGCTTGCACATCGCCTCAATTATCTCCACATCGACAGCGGCGCCATGTACCGGGGGGTAACCCTTTATATCCTTCAGCATCAGTTGATCCGGGAAGGGAAAATTGCCATTGAAGAATTGATTCGTGAATTGCCCCGCATTCAGCTTAACTTTAAACATGTTCCCGGCAGGGAACCGGTCCTGTTCATGAACGGAAAGAACATCTCCCGCGAGATCAGGGAAAACGATGTTTCCGATTGGGTCAGTGAAGTAAGTGCCATTCCTGAAGTACGGGAATACCTTGTAAAACAGCAGCGAGCAATAGGAAAGGATAAACGGGTGGTTATGGAAGGAAGGGATATCGGCAGTGTGGTATTCCCGGATGCTGATCTGAAGATCTTCCTGGTGGCCGATCCGGATATTCGTGCGCGGAGAAGATACAAGGAATTTCTAGAGAAGGGATACCAGGCAGATTACGAAGAGGTTAGGAAGAACCTGTTGAAACGGGACCGCATCGACAGCACCCGGGAAGTCAGTCCCTTGATAAAGCCCGAAGATGCCCTGGTTCTGGACAACAGTCACATGACCCCGGATGAACAGGTCGAATGGACCCTCGGGGTCATTAGAGAAAAGTATGGTGATGACTAAAATCCACATCCATCAGCGTTCAGGATTTTGTACGGGAGTCAATCGGGCCATCCGTATAGCCGAGGCCTACCTTGAGAAGCATGATGAGCTTCCTGTACTGGGTGAGCTGATCCATAACCCGGAGGAATCCAATCGACTCGGTCAAAAAGGATTAAGAGTAATCAATGAGGAAAAAATGAAGCAACTTCATGGTACAAGCCTTCTGATACGCTCTCATGGTGTTCGTCCCGGGATTTATAAGCTGGCAGAAAAGAATCAATTGCGTCTGATCGATGCCACCTGTCCCATGGTCAAGACACTGCAGGATAAGATCAGGGAGACCGGTAAGGAGGCTGGAGCGCTGGATCGTCAGATTGTGATCTTCGGCAAAAAGGAACATCCTGAAGTGACCGGGCTGATTGGTAACAGCCGGGTTTCTGCTGTTGTTGTATACAAGGATAGTGATCTGGACCAGATCGATGTAACCCGGGGTGTCTACCTTTTTGCACAGACCACCATGGACCAGAAATCTTATGAACTCATAAGCGAAAAGATCAGGTCGGTACTCCAACCCGGCGTTCCCTTTAAAAAATTTGACAGCTTGTGCAGGCAATGCGTAAGAAGGGCAGAGGATATCGCAGATTTTGCTTCCCGGATGGATATGGTTGTGTTTGTCTCCGGGCGGAACAGTTCGAATGGACGGATGCTTTATCAACGTTGTGTTGACCGGAATCCTTCAATGTATTGGATCACCAGCAAAGAAGAATTGCAAGGGGAATGGCTCCGGGACGCTAACCAAATAGGGGTATGTGGTTCTGCTTCCACACCGATGTGGTACCTTGAAGAGGTTAAGAGATCAATCGAAAAAATAATCAAAATTTAAAACCGGACTTCATTAATAGGCTTCAACTTCATTTTATATTCACTAATTTTGTGAGCTATTCTGATGACCGGTATGGTTTAAATAAGAAAAAAATGATTACCAGATGACTAAGATTAAAAAAATAGGGGTATTGACATCCGGTGGAGATGCTCCGGGTATGAACTCCGCCATCCGGGCCGTGGTCCGCACTGCCATTTACAACAAGTTACGTGTTATAGGTATTCGTCATGGATACCAGGGAATGATCAACGGTCATTTCAAGGAACTCAAGGCCCATAGTGTCAGCGATATCATTCAAAAAGGAGGCACCATATTAAAAACCGCAAGGAGTAAGGAATTCAGGACGGTGCAGGGTCGTAAACAGGCATACGAAAAAATCAGGAATGCAGGGATTGATGCTGTGGTTGTTATCGGTGGAGACGGTACCCTGGCCGGTGCTCGTAAGTTTTCAGAAGAGCATGACGTGCCTTTTGTAGGGATCCCCGGAACCATCGACAATGATATTTACGGTACCGATTATACCATTGGCTATGATACGGCATTAAATACCGTGGTAGAAGCCGTCGATAAGATCCGGGATACAGCCAGTTCGCACAACCGTTTGTTCTTTATTGAAGTGATGGGCCGGGATGCCGGTTTCATCGCGCTCCGTTCGGGTATTGCCTGTGGTGCGGAGGCCATATTGATACCGGAAGTCAAAGGCCAGGTTGAGAATCTCAAGGATTTCCTTGAGAAAGGTTTCAAGCGGAAAAAATCAAGTAACATCATTATTGTTGCTGAAGGAGACGAAGCCGGAGGCGCTTATACCATTGCACGGAAGGTAAAAAGCGATTTCAAGGATTATGATGTGCGTGTTTCAGTCCTGGGCCATATTCAGCGCGGCGGCACCCCTTCAGCCTTCGACAGGGTTACCGCCAGTTTCTTCGGTAATGCTGCGGTTGAGGCTTTACTGGATGATCAGAAATCGGTCATGATAGGAATGATCAACAGCGAGATAGTGCACATAACTTTTAATAAAGCCATTAAAATGCACAAGCAGGTGGACATGGACAAACTGAAGATTGCTGAGATCCTGTCTGTCTGATTGCTTTATGAAGCAATTTGCCGATATTATTTTACCGCTTCCCCTTAATGATCATTTCACCTACAGGATCCCGCCGGAAGTTTCTTCGTTCCTGAAGCCGGGCACGCGTGTCCAGGTGCCCTTTGGCAAGAATAAGACTTATGCAGGAATGGTAAGGCTCATCCATGATTCAGGCGCCGGTGATATCAGGATACGGGACATACTGGAAGTCCTGGATGAAAAACCCATCCTTGCCGAAAGCCACTTTCTTTTTTGGGAATGGATGGCCCGTTACTATATGTGCAGTCTCGGGGAGATTTACCGGGCTGCCCTACCTTCCGGAGAAGCAAGAAAAAAAACCTGGAGTCCCTTAAAAGAAAGATACGTCCGGCTGAATGAACACTGGCAGGATGAAGAGCGCCTGAGCCCATTGCTGGATCAATACAAAAAAGCACCTGCACAGAAAGATATTATCTTGAAATACCTGGAACTTTCAGGATTATTTTCTGCTTATCCTGTAAAGGAAGTTTCCCGGCATGCCCTCGTACAGAAGTCAGGGAGGGCGGCCCCAGCGTATCAGCAACTCCTCCGGCAAGAGGTTCTCTGCGAATACGAGCTGGAAAAGTCACGGTTGTCCGATACGCCTAAAGAAAGTCTTGAAATTGCCTTCTTATCGGAAGCCCAGCTCAGGGCCAAATCAGCAATTGAAAAACAACCTGGGAACAAACAGGTGGTCCTGCTGCACGGGGTGGCTTCCAGTGGGAAGACCGAGGTGTATATGCACATGGCAAAGCAGGTACTGAGCGAGGGAAAGCAGGTACTGTTCATGCTGCCTGAAATCGCTCTCACTGCTCAGATTATTTCCAGGGTGAGCAAGGTCTTTGGCAGGAAAGTGGCCTTTTATCATTCCAGGCAGGGCCGGGCGATGCGCTTTGAGGTTTTTCGTAAAGCTTTTCAGCGGGAAACAGATGAGGCGCAGATCATTATCGCTCCGCGGTCGGGCGTTTTCCTTCCATTCCGGGATCTGGGACTGGTTATCGTAGACGAGGAGCAGGACAGTTCCTATAAGCAGCAAAATCCCGCTCCACGTTACCATGGGAGGGATGCAGCAATTTACCTGGCCTCCCTGAATCAGGCCCGGGTGCTGCTGGGATCGGCCACTCCTTCCCTGGAAAGTTATTTCAATGCAGAAAGAGGTAAATACGGACTGGTAGAACTGAAGGACCGTTATGTTCCCGGACTGCCACCGGATATGCTTATGCTCGACATGAAACATGCCTATCGGAAAAAGCGGGTCCGGGGACATTTCTCAGAAAAGCTTGTTTCCTTGATCGGCGAGAGCCTGGAGCAGAGAGAACAGGTCATTCTTTTCCAGAACCGCAGGGGCTACGCGCCTTACCTGGAATGTCGTGAGTGCGGATTCGTCCCGGTTTGCAAACATTGCGATGTAAGCCTGACCTATCACCGGCAGCGAAACATCCTGGAATGTCATTACTGCGGATACAGGGAGCGGGTTCCCAAAAACTGCCCCGTTTGTGGTTCCGGTGAGCTGAAAACCGCCGGTTTTGGAACCGAGAAACTCGAAGAAGAGTTGAGCATCCTCTTTCCCCGGGCTAAGGTCATTCGCCTGGATTTGGATACGGTACGGTCGGGCAAAGACTACAATCGGATTCTTTTTGATTTTGAGTCGGGACAGGCAGATATCCTTGTGGGTACCCAGATCGTGACCAAGGGATTGGATTTTGATAATGTCCGGTTGGTAGGCATCATGAATGCCGATAATATGCTGCATTTTCCCGATTTCCGGTCCTTTGAAAAGAGCTACCAACTGCTTACCCAGGTATCCGGAAGGGCGGGAAGGAAAGACAAGCAGGGAATGGTGGTGCTGCAGACCCGGGACCCCAATCACCCGGTGCTGCAGTGGGTATACAGGAACGACTACAGGGCCATGTACCGCAACCAGATGTCGGAGAGAAAAACTTTTAAATATCCGCCTTATTACAGATTGATTCGTATCCGTATGCGCGCCAGGGATAAAGATTCGGCAGAGCAATTCAGCAGTGACTTTGCAAGCAGGATAAAGAAAGAATTCCCGTTTCCCGTATTGGGTCCGCAATATCCCCCGGTTCAAAAAGTCCAGCGCTACTATATCAGGCAGATCCTTTTAAAGATTCCGAGAGGTGAGGAGCTCCAAAAGCTCAAACAAAAAATTATCCTGACGGGCAATGCATTACTCAGGGAAAAAATCTACCGCTCTGTCATGGTGGCATACGACGCGGATCCGGTGTAATACTGCACCGGATCATCGAAAAAGCTTATATTTGGCCATTAAATTCTCATGTTTTGACCCAATCAGAAATCCAGTCTTTTTTTAAAAAGGTCAGGAACCTCAAGATACTGGTCATAGGCGATGTCATGGTGGATGCCTATATATGGGGGGATGTGGACCGGATATCCCCCGAGGCACCCGTACCCGTGATCCGGGTCGATTACCGGGAGGACCGGCTGGGAGGCGCGGCCAACGTGGCCCTTAACCTCAAGGCCATGGGTGCCAGTCCGCTCTTGTGTTCCTACATCGGCGACGATGCCCAGAAAGATAATTTCATCAGCTTACTGTCGGCTGAGAATATGTCGGATGTCGGAATTCTGGTCGACAGCAACCGGATCACCACGGTGAAGACCCGCGTCATCAGTGAGCACCAGCACCTGCTCAGGGTGGATGAGGAGATTTCGGAAAAACTGACCACGGACAAAGAAAAGCAGTTGATCAGCCTGATCAGCGATCTTTTGTCGGAAGGACAGATCGATGCTATCATTTACCAGGATTACGACAAGGGGATCATTACCCCGCGGCTGATCCAGGAGGTTAATTTGATTGCCGGCATGCAAAAGATACCGGTGCTGGCAGATCCCAAAAAACGCAATTTCTCCGGTTTCAAAAACATCCGCCTCTTTAAACCCAATTTCAAGGAATTTACCGAAGGACTGAAGACCGATCTGCACAAACGGGATTTCAGGCGCATGTTTGAGTTTGCCTTTAATTTCCTCGGTAAACAGCAAATAGACCAGATGATGATCACCCTTTCCGAAGCCGGTATTTTTTTCTGTGATAAAGACGGCTATGATATCGTTCCCGCCGAGATACGCGATGTAGCCGATGTTTCCGGTGCGGGGGATACGGTTATCAGCCTGGCCGCCCTGGCCCAGGCTGCCGGAATGAACCTCAGGGATACGGCCAGCATCTGTAACCTTGGTGGCGGACTGGTATGTGAGAAAGTGGGGGTCGTGCCCATCGACCGGGACGAACTCTACGAGGAATGTGTTAAGGTTTTAGGGATTTAAGGTTTTAGGGTTTTCTGGTTTTACTTTTCAGTTGTTGATTAACTACACAGTCCGCGAGCATGCCCATGTCAAGCCTTTCCAGCTATATGACATTATGGCATTGAAATGATTCCCCAGCATGACACAATGACACATTTATTCAAGGGACATTTTGTGGGTCGAAAGGGTGTGAAAAGATTAATTTCTTCACTTTCAAGCCGATATTCTATGAATTCATGTTGAATCGGGAGCTTTGGCACAGGCTTTGAAAAATAGATGGTGCAAGCAAAGAATTTTGCTAAACCAAAAAAGAAAGGAGGGTGTAACTATGGCTAACTTAGCAAGAACTACAGACAGGCTGTTCCCTTCATTGTTTGACAGGTTTTTCGAAGGGGATTTGATGGATTGGGCACACAGCAATTTTGCTGATATCAATTCCACGATGCCCGCGGTAAACGTCAGGGAAATTGACAATGAGTTTCAGATTGACGTTGCTGCACCCGGCTTGAAAAAGAGCGACTTTAATGTCGACTATGACAATGGCCGTCTGACCATCTCCTCAGAAAAGCAGGAGGAGTATAAAGAAGAAGAGGGTGAAAAGGTAACAAGGCGTGAATTTAGCTATCAGTCGTTCCAGCGTTCCTTCACCGTACCTGAAAATGTTGTGAATGCTGAAAAGATTGAAGCTAATTATGAGGACGGCATTTTGCATGTTACCTTACCCAAGCGTGAAGAGGCCAAACCCAAGCCGGCCAGGAAGATCAAGATTGCTTAAAAACCACTATTTAAGGGCAGGGATGCCGTTAGGGATCCGTGCCCTTTTTTTTTATAAAACAAATGTTATGTATAGAATTACTACACTATTATTAGGAATTGTTTTTGTAATAACCGGCTGCCAGGAGGTTCAAAAGACAGGCATACCCCAAAGAAGTACGAACCGGGGTGATGATGTGATTGAACCTGCAGAACATTATCTGAGTTCGGAGCAAATCGAAGAATATATTGACGGAAAGATCAGGGAAGAAATTGATATAGGAAACGACCAGATCATTGTAGAAGCTGCCAATATTATACGTCAAAGCCATGATGCTTTTTCCGCATTGCTGGATAATGATCCTGTTCAGGCGGAACAATATATTGACCAGGCTGCTGCCAAGCTTAAACTGATGAACATGGGCCGGCGGGAAGATCCGGAAGTTACTTCAAAAGTTGAAATTGAGGTTCTGGAACGCGTAGAGAACGCGGAAGAAGCAGCCTTGATAAAGGGAAAAATTGATTCTTTGCTGTCCATGGGTGAATGGCAATCAGCCAGGTATCTGCTTCCCAAGCTGGCCAATGAAATAAAGGTCACCCATGAAAAATTATTTCTGCCGGGATATTTGCAGATAATGCAGCAAGCAAAAACACTGATGAACGCGGGTGCCTATGATAAGGTTATTGTATTGTTGAATAATAAGATGGAAGAAGCAATCCTTATTGAGCGAAGCACCATTCCCCTGCCTTTGATCAAGGCACGGATGATGATCGAAACAGTTGAAGAACTGCTTAGGAGCGAAGGAATGGATAAAACACAGATTGAGGTATTGCTGAACAATGCAGTCTACCAGATCCAATTTACTGATGTTCTGGGTTATGGCGACCGGTGTGAGGAGATCGACCTGATGCTTACCGAGATCGAGAGTTTGAGGAAGAGTGTTCAGGAGGATAAGATCACCGAGGCTCTGGAAGAAGTTAAAAGTTTACTCGGTATTATTGAGAAGCTAAAAGAAGAAGTATCTCAATTTGTAACGAGTGCATTTGAATCGGTAGAATACTAAAATCAAAGTACAGGAGGGCAATGCGATGAAAAGAATTGCTTTACTTATCGTAGCGGCAATTCCGGGCAGTGCCCTGACCATTGGAACCTATCAGATTGCAGGTTTTTCAGACCGGATTTCGAATTTGAAACCCCACGGCCGCAACGGAGAGGACCGCGGGCCAGGATAGGATCCGGTTCCGGGGTGATCATTAATTCGGATGGTTTCATTATCACCAAGGTTGACGGTAAAGCAGTTGAAGATGTTGACGAACTGGTCAGCATCCTTGAAAAGAAAGAAGGCGGCATTATGCCGGAAGGTGTTTATGAAGGTTATCCGGGTACCTGCTACTATGCCTTTGGCATGGACTAATATTCAGTTTGTAAATAAAAGGCTGCCTGCTCAGGCAGCCTTTTTTAGTTATACGATCTTTATTTCTGCAGGTCGCTGAGTTTTTTGAACAGTTTTTCTTCTTCCTTGCTGAGGTCCTGCGGGATATGAACATTGAGCCTTATCAGCAGGTCGCCGTTCTGACCGCTTTTGCCGTATACCGGCAATCCCTTTCCTTTGAGCCTGAGCAACTTGCCGCTTTGTGAGCCTTTGGGTATGGTGAGGTTCACCTTGCCGGCGGGTGTCTCCAGTTGTATCTTCCCTCCCAGTACGGCAGTATAAAGACCTACCGGTACTTCCCGTATCAGGCTGTTTCCCTCCAGGGTATACATGGGATCGGGCATGATCCTTACCTTCAGGTAGATATCACCCCGCTGCCCCCCGGCCTTTCCCTTGCCGCCTTTTCCCCGGATCCGCAATTCCTGTCCGTTCCTGACACCCGGCGGGATCCTGATCCTGAGTTTTTCGTCGTCAACCTTGAAGGTCCGGGTGGTGCCGCTGTAGACTTCATGCAGGCTCACCTGCACTTCCGCCTGCAAATCGGTTCCTTTTACCGGCCCGGTTCTGCGGCCAAAACCCGTGGTTGCTTCGGCCCCCATACCCGTATCACCGAAAAAGGCATTGAAGAAATCCGAAAAGCCTCCTCCGGCAGATCCGAAAAAGTCGCCCAGATCCCCTTCAAACTGAAAGGTTGATCCGCGCCGGCCGCCGAACTGTGACCAGTCGAACCCGCCTCCTTCGCCGTAACCGGCCCGTTCATACTGCTTCCAGTCCTTACCCAGTTGATCGTATTTTTTTCTTTTCGCGGGATCCTTCAGGACTTCAAAGGCTTCCCCGATTTCCTTGAAGCGTTCTTCGGCCTTTTTATCACCCGGGTTTTTATCCGGATGATATTTCAGGGCCAGCTTCCGGTATGCCTTCTTAATCTCCTCCTGGCTGGCGTCTTTCGAAACCCCAAGTACGCTGTAGTAATCCTTATATTGCATCTTTCATGTTCCTGTTTTGGCGTTTTGCATATTTTTTCCCGTAGGTCTTAGGCTCCGGTTTGGTTTTTATTTTGCAGGTTCCGTAACACGGACACTCGTATGGCTTCAGCTGCTCGATCCTGGGTATTTTATAGATCCTTATGAATTTACCGGAAGCCAGACTGCCCCTGCCGTCTTTTCCTACCGACACTGTTACTGCACAGGAATTGAGCAATAATCCACAAAGTATGAAGAAGAATGAACCCGCGAGTACTGTTCTATGGTTCCGCATAATCACCTCCTTGATTTACATTCGGTTAAACAGTATGTCTTGCCGTTATTATTCCTGCAAAATTTTTATAACAAAATCAGGACCATAAACACTTCATGATCGAGAAATGCAAAAATGTCAGGTTTCAGCCGATGAACAAGGCTGCAATTATCAGTGTTCTAATATAAACAAGAATTGTACCCGCGATGGAAAAGACACTCAAAATTGCACAAGATGAAATTCCCGCGTTGGGTTTAGGTACCTGGGATTTGAGGGGAAAACAATGTGTTGCAACCGTGGCCGAGGCCATTGATATGGGCTACCGCCACCTGGATACCGCCCAGATGTACCGCAATGAAAAAGAAGTAGGGGAAGGAATTAAGAAAAGCGGCATCAGCCGGGAGGAACTTTTTGTGGTTACGAAGGTCAGCACCCCCAACCTGGAGCACGACCGGGTTATTTCATCCACCGGTGAAAGTCTGGACCACCTGGACATGGAATATGTCGATCTGCTGCTGATCCACTGGCCCACCACGGACATGGATCTCCGTTCGTGCCTGGAAGCCATGTTCAAACTGAAGGAAGAGGACCAGGTGAGGCATGTGGGGGTAAGCAATTTCAGTCCCGAACTGGTAAGAAAGTCCCTGGAGATCGGTCCCGTGATGTGCAACCAGGTTGAGTTTTCACCTTACTACAGGCAGGACGGCAACCTGGCCGTGGCCAAGGAGCACGATCTCATGCTCACTGCCTACAGTCCGCTGGATAAAGGCAGAGTAAGCCGTGATCCTCTTTTGCAGGAAATTGGCAGGAAGCATAATAGGACTGCTGCCCAGGTTGCACTGAGGTGGTTATTGCAACATGGGAATGTTTCCGTAATCCCCAAGGCATCCGGCCGGCAGCACCTGGAGGAGAATATGGACCTGTTCGATTTTGAGCTGAGTGAAGGAGACATTAAAAGAATAAACAATCTATAAATACACATAAACTATAAAACAAGAAATCATGAGAAAGAATAAGGCAAATGCAGTATGGAGAGGCAATCTCAAGGAAGGGAAAGGAACAGCAATGATTCCCAGTATTAACCAGGATATTAATTGCACCGCCGGCACCCGTTTCGGCGAAGAAAAAGGGTCCAACCCGGAAGAGCTGATCGCTGCAGCGCATGCACAGTGTTTTTCCATGGCTCTTGCCCATGAGCTCAGTCAGGCGGGTTACGAAGTAAACGAGATATCCACTACAGCCAATGTAATCCTTGAGAGCAAAGACGGCGGTTTTGCCATTACAAGGAGCGAACTGAGCTGCGAGTCGGATGTAGCCGGGATCGAAGACGACAAGTTCCAGCAGATCGCAAAAGCGGCCAAGGAAAACTGCCCGGTCTCCAAAGCGCTGGCATCGCTGGAGATCACCCTGGAGGCGAGGTTGAAGTAGGAGAGTTTTCAACGCTGCTGTAAAAGAAAAACCCCGGCAATGATGCGGGATTACTCCTCGCTTCGCTCGTCGTGATCCCTTTCTGGGGTGGTTTAAAAGACAGGAAAACCCCGGGGCTTCGCCCCCTTCGTGTTTTTTCTTCCAGCAGCTTATGAAAACAAGTTTTCAACGCTGCTGTCATAAAAAACCCGGCACACAATTGTGCAGGGTTTTCCTGTCTTTTGTCGGCTTTTCTGAACGAAGTTCGAACCTTCTTCGAGGGAGAAGAAGGTTGCCCTGGCTGATTTATGGCGGTTTCGGCCGGATCGGCGAAAAGAAATCCGGTGAACCGGGGCAAAACTCCCATTTTGAATCAGGAAATATGTATAAAACCCTGAAATGCTATCCATATATTGATGCTTGGCTGCCATCGCTTGATTTCCTGCGCGCGGGCCGAAGTTTCGAAGGGCCGGCCTTTGCTCTTTTCAAAAAGTAGAGTGCCCGAAGGGCGTGCTTTTTGAAATGGGCAAATCGGGTGGAGAAACTTAATTTTCTTAATCTGAGATAGTGAAAAATGCTTTCAGTTCGCGGTTGGAGAGTTCGCCCACCCATTTCTCGCCAGTGGAGACTGTCAGGTCGGCCAGCTCTCTCTTCTCCTTCAGCATGGCATTGATTTTCTCCTCAAAGGTGCCCTGCGTAATTAGGCGGTAGATCATCACATTTTTGTTTTGTCCGATCCGGTAGGCACGGTCGGTAGCCTGGGTCTCCACGGCAGGGTTCCACCACAGGTCGTAATGGATCACATGACCGGCAGCGGTCAGGTTCAACCCGGTTCCCCCGGCTTTGATGGAGAGTAAAAAGATTTTCTCCCTGGGATCATTCTGAAAGCACTCCACCATTTCATCGCGTTGCTTGCGGGTGGTTCCGCCATGCAGGAACATGCCTTCGGTACCGAATCGATCCCGAATCATCTGTTGCAGGATCATTCCCATCTCCCTGAATTGGGAAAATATCAACACCTTTTCATTGTTTTCCAGGATATTATCAAGCATGTCGAGAAGCATGCCTGACTTGCCGGACAATTCTGGCGAAGGGTCGCTCTTTTTCAGATACTGCGAGGGGTGGTTGCAAATCTGCTTCAGGGCCATGATTAGTTTCAACACCATGCCCCGGCGCTTGATGGTAGCCTCCTCCTCTTCCGGATCAATCCGCTCAATATCGGTCATCATGGTATTTAACACGCCCAGATAAAGCGCTCCCTGTTCTTTCACAAGCGTAGCCATGTAATCGTTTTCGATCTTGTCGGGCAGATCGCTGATAATTGATTTGTCGGTCTTGAGTCTGCGTAGGATGAAGGGAGAGGTGATCTTTAAAAAGCGGTCGAGCTGCTTCTTGTTCCGGTTTACCTCTATGGGATATGCATATTCTTTTGTGAATCTTTTAAGGTTTCCCATGTATCCCTTGTAGATGAAATCGAAGATGCTCCAGTACTCCGACAGGCGGTTTTCCACGGGGGTGCCGCTCATGGCTACCCTGATATCCGACTTCAGCTTTTTTACTGCCCGGGTCTGCCCGGCCTCTGTATTCTTGATGTTCTGTGCTTCATCAATGATCACAGCGCCCCATCGTTTTTTCGAGAGCAGCTCCTGGTCGCTGCGTATAATACCGTAACTGGTAAGGATCACATCGACCTCTTCGTTCAGGGTCCGGTTCGGCCCGTGAAAAATGGCATGAGATATGCCGGGGGCAAACTTCTCAAACTCCTTCTTCCAATTGGTAAGCAAGGTGGTAGGCACCACGATAAGCACTTGCCGGGAATCAAGCACTCCCTCCTCCTTCAGCTTCAGCAACATGACAATCACCTGCAGGGTTTTTCCCAATCCCATGTCATCTGCAATGATGCTTCCAAAACCAAGGGTGGCATTTTTGTATAACCATTCAAAGCCCTTCTGCTGATAGGGTCGCAGCATTGCATCAATTCCCCCGGGAATTTCGATCTGTTCCACGCTAAGCATCTCATCGATCAGCTTTCTGGTGGCCTTATCAATACTCACCCTCTCTCCAT
Organism: uncultured Bacteroidaceae bacterium; assembly: GCA_964420035.1. GTDB lineage: Bacteria > Bacteroidota > Bacteroidia > Bacteroidales > SM23-62 > CAYQQR01. The sequence goes on from CAYQQR010000016.1 coordinate 72,771, forward strand.
TCAATTCGCCTGTAAAGGCAGCCTGCAACAGTTGGCTTCGCTCTATTTTTCCCTCGTGCTGCTGTATCTGATCCATCAGTGTTTTCAGGTCTGCAGTGTTTAGGTAGAGGTATTGATCTCTCATCTTAACGACTCCCGAAAGCCCTTTCACCATCCTGAAAAACTCGCCTGCATCCATCAGGTTGTCTCCCAGGGCAATCTTCCATTGGAAGCTGAGGATCTTCTCAAGGTTCAGCAATGATTTTTTAACAACCCTGCCTGAGGAGGAGAGTGCCACGGACACAGCTGGACGGATCAGGCTCTTCAGTTCATCCGGCATCAGTATACGAATGCCGTAAAGCCTTATTACGGGCAGAATGCGGAACATTACATTGGCAAACTCTTCGGGTGTATATACCGGGACATGTCTGCCGGATGTGGAGATAATAAACTCCAGTTCGGGAAGTGAAGGAGTCAGCAGTTCGATGCTGCGCAGCACTTCGTATCTGGAATTGCTGTATGCAGGGAGGGTCATCACATCGGACAGGGGAATCGCTTCTTTCAGCGGCTGTTGGTTCTCCTCAACCAGCACCTTCAGGCCAAACGTACCTGAATCATCCTTTTCGAAGATCTCCAACACCGGGGAAAATGCCTGACGGGTAAGGTAGAACCTGTCAATCCAGCGCTGAATG
>CAYQQR010000017.1:0-70949 GCA_964420035.1 uncultured Bacteroidaceae bacterium
TTTTAAAGTAAATTAAAAAATAGGATACCACTAATCTAAAGGCAGGCAGGGATTCAGGATGAAAATGGACCACGGACGACCCGCCTTCGCGAACGCTACGGCGGGCGCAGCGGACGACAGGCCACGGCAGTTGAAAGAATAGATAAAATAAATTCTCGCTTCAGAAAAACAGCAATATCGATGAAAGTATTATCGAAATCTGTAAACGTACTGTGGTCTGTGGTCAGTGGTCGGTGGTCCTTTTGGCACTTTTTAGCACCGTTATTACAGCGCAGCGGAATTTAATCAAACGACTTCAAACAATCCTCCAACGTGCTGTATATCTCAAAGACGTTGTGAAGTTGCAGCAGCTTGAACAGTTCCATCACTTCGGGGGTAATATTGCATATCTTGAAATAGCCGTAGTTGTTGTTGGCTGTTTTCATGATGGAGAGAAAGACGCCGAAGCCGGAACTATCAATAAACTCAATACCCTCAAGGTCAAGGATCAACTTTGTGTTGGGCTTGTTGAACAGTTTTTTCAGTTCTTCTTTTACCGGTTCCGTGATGAGGGCATTAAACCGGCTTACATTGGTAAAACGAACTACCGTGACGTCATTAATGGTTTCTGTTGTTAACATAGCCGCAAGATAAGTTTTTAATTAAGGCTTTTTCTGTAATCTTCCAGTTCCGCTACTGCAATTTCACAATCTTCTGTGAACTGCTGTATGTATTCTGGGAACAATTCCGTTTTTGACTCCTGTTTTGCAAGAATCTCCAGATCTTTCAGACGTTCGGCAAGATCATTCATTCCGACGATCGCAACCGATGATTTGGCTTTATGGGCAAGTTTGCTGAGTTCCATCCATTCTTTTCTCTCGTAATGATCCCTCATCTTTTTAGAATAATCACCAACCTGTTGGGCGAAAATATCAATAATCTCTGAAATAAGAACAGGATCGTCATGAGACATTTGCCTGAGATATGATAGATCTGTTTTCATCGATTTATCAACAAAGAATTCTAAAATATGTGGAACATACAGCGTTTATCACCAAATCCCCAATATAAATATAATTTAATTTTTTTACTTTTAATAAAAATTAAACTTGTGTAAACCCAAGCTTCATCCTGTCGTATACAAAGTCAATAAAGCCACTCAAAAGAATGAAATATATTCTGTTTATTGTATTTTCAGCCTTAAGCCTTACGCTAACGGCTCAACAGCCGCGGGAAAGCGGAAGTGTGTCCCTGAAAAATAAGAAAAAAGCATCCCAGGCTTATAACCAGGCCATTGAGCGTATAAAGGAAAAACAATGGATGGTCGCTCTGGAATATTTGAATGCGGCCATTGATCTTAATCCGTATATGGACCTGGCCTATCTGCAAAAAGGAAAGATATTGCTCGAGACGGGCTCTGTTGAAGCCGCCAGGGCTGAGTTTGACCTGGCCCTGGAGTTTAATGCCTCCCGGGCGGAAGCATATTTTTTCAGAGGCTATGCCCATTTTGAACTGGATACCAATGAATGGATATTGGATGATTTTAACCGAGCCATCGAGCTGGGGTATACCACGCCCGAGGCTTATTATCAACGGGGATTATATAAGCTGATTACCGGCGACTATCAGAGGGCCATCCTTGATTTTACCAGTACCCTGCAGAAAAAATCCGGCGATGCACTGGCACTCCACGACCGCGCTACGGCCAAAAGGTTGATGGGAGATCTGCAGGGGGCATTGTACGATTATATGCAATCGGTAAATTACCGTCCTGGTTTCGCCATTGCCTACAACAATATGGGAAGTGTTAAGAAAAAACTGGGTGACTATGAAGGGGCCCTGCAAGATTTTACCATAGCCATTGAGATTGATACCAGCTTTTATATGGCCTACAATAACAGGGGAGCGGCACGCTTCCAGATGGGAGACCTGGAAGGGGCACTGGAAGACTTTAACCGGGTGATCGGGTTGAAAAGCAACTACCTCTATGGTCTCAACAATATAGGAGGAGCATTGGCCAAAAGCAACGAAGTGGATTCTGCACTGGTCTGTCTGGAAGAAGCCCTCGCGATAGACGATCGGTATGGCGTGGCCTATCTGAACCGTGGTTTTGTAAAAGAATTGCAGGGAGACCTTCAGGGCGCATGTGCCGATTGGCAGACGGCCCTGGAATTGGGAATTGAAGAAGCAGAGCAGTATATCACTGAATGTCAGTAAGTTATCATGAAGAACTCTATTTTAAATTTTCAAAGATCATTCATTAGCCTGTTGCTGATAAGTTTTTTGGCATCTTTTGGCCTTATAAATGCTCAGGAAGATGTTCGAATCAAAAGACGTGAATTCAAGACCCAACAGGAAGAGGGGTTTAGAGAAGCCTGGAAAGCGATAAGAAAAGGCAATCAATTGTATAAAGAAGGGCAGGGGACCTATAAAAAGGCAGGCACGTATTTTATTTCCGCACACGATTACAATCAGGATAATCCTGAATTGAACTATAAGATTGGCGTTTGTTATTTATTTACCGACCGGAAATTCGAAGCGGTAAACTATCTGAAGAAGGCTTATGAGATCAAGCCTGAAGTAAGTGAAGATATCCATTTTCTCCTCGGAAGGGGTCACCACCTGGTATTGGAATTCGACGAGGCCATCCGACATTACGAAGATTACAAGTCGACACTCCATCCCCGCCGGGATGCTGATCGCATACCGGAAACAAATCTGTACATCAATCAATGTCGAAATGGGCGACAGCTGGTTGAAGAACCACTCAGGGTGATCATCACAAACCTGGGCGATTCCGTGAATTCAGCCCATGATGATTACAACGCACTGATCAGCCTTGATGACTCTGTCATGTTTTTTACTTCAAGGAAGGAACATTCAGAAAAAGCAAAGCGAAATCCTTACGATAATAAGTATTACGAAGATATATACCGTTCCGAAAAGCGGGACGGAAAATGGATGGGAGCTGAAAACATAGGAAAACCTATTAATTCCAGGCGACATAATGAAGCAGCGGTGGGGATTTCTGAAGATCTTGATAAACTCTATATTTACAGGGGTAATAAGAACATGGGCGATATCTACTATAGTACCTTTAAAAAAGGAAAATGGAGATCTCCCAAGAAAATGCCAAATAAGTTTAATTCCGATGCACGGGAGACCAGCATGAGCATGCCCATGGGCGAGAAAGAATTTTATTTTGTTTCAAGCCAAGACAAGGATAATTATGGGGGCAAGGATATTTTCTACAGTGTGAAAAAGGAGAACGGCCGGTGGGATAAGCCTGTTAATCTCGGACCCAACATCAATACAGCGGAAAATGAAGCGGCAGTATACATTTCTGATGATGCACAACGCCTGTATTTTAGTTCCCAGGGGCATAACAGTATGGGCGGGTATGATATTTTTGTTTGTGAACGTCAACCCGACCGTACCTGGGGAGCTCCTGAAAATATAGGATATCCTGTCAATACACCGGATGACGACCTTTTTTACCGCGAAGCACCGGATGGTAAACATGCTTATTATTCTACCATCAGGATGGAAGGACTTGGAGGGATTGACATCTACAGGATAACTTTCCTGGGCGAAGAAAAAGAAATGGTAATGAGTACCGGGGATATCCTGATCGCCGGTGCATTGGATACGGTTAAAAAGGGTTTCTTCTATCCACCCCAAAAAATAGAATTGGATACTTCCATTACCGTGGCCGGTAAGATATACGATTTGAAAACCGAAGCCGGGGTCAAGGCAAAGATGGAAATTATCGATCTGGATATCAGTAAGGTGTTACAAACCACCATTTCAAGCGACAGCGGGCTGTACCGGGTAAAACTGCCCGAAGCAAAGAGCTACGGAGTACAGATCATTGCCAAAGACTATCTCTTCTTCCTGGATGTAATGGACATCAGCGGGGAATCCGGCGATACGGTAGTTGTCAGGAACTTCGGCCTGGAGAAGGTCGAAGTCGGGACCAAGGTCGTGCTGGAAAATATTTATTTCGAAACCAATAAATCCAACCTGAAGCCTGAATCCGATGAACAACTCCGGCAGGTACTCCGGTTCCTGGAAGAAAACCCAAGCCTGCGCATGGAGATCTCGGGTCACACCGATAACGTGGGATCCCTGAAGTACAACACCAAACTTAGCCAGCAACGCGCAGAATCGGTGGTTAAATGGCTTGTGGAACGCGGAATAGATCTTTCCCGGCTGGAAGCCGGGGGTTACGCCTTCACCCAACCCATCGCGGATAACAGTACTCCGGAAGGACGGGAGAAGAACCGGAGAGTGGAATTCAAAATATTAAGTAAATAGGAAAAAACAACATACTGCCAACTGCCAACTGCCAACTGCCAACTGTTCTATAGCATCAGCTGCAATATATCATTCCTCCCCGGCCAATTTTTTTTAGCTTTGCAAGTTCGTATAAGCTTACCCCGTCATGAAGCGTACTCCTTTGCATGATGTACATAAGGCATTGAATGCCAAAATGATAGAATTTGCAGGCTATGAAATGCCCGTGGAATATACCGGTGTCAAAGACGAGCATAAACAGGTTCGTGAGAAAGCCGGGGTATTCGATGTTTCGCATATGGGGGAATTCAGGTTAAAGGGTCCCGATGCTTTCAAGCTGGTGCAGCACCTTACCAGCAATGATGCAACCAGGCTGGTGCCCGGTAAAGTTCAGTATACCTGTTTGCCCAATGGAAGAGGCGGTATCGTGGATGATCTGCTGTTGTATATGATTGGCGAGCACGACTATATGATGGTGGTCAATGCAGCCAACATCGAAAAGGACTGGAAGTGGATCAACAGCCAGAATAATTTTGATGTCGAACTGCTCGATATATCGGAAAATACGGCCCTGATCGCTGTCCAGGGACCCATGACTGCCGATATACTCAATCCCCTGACCGATATTGATCTGAACCAGATCAAATTTCACCATTTTACCATTGGGGAAATTGGGGGATTGGATGAAGTACTTATCTCCGCAACGGGCTACACCGGGTCAGGGGGATTCGAACTGTATTGCAGGCCGGATCAGTCTTACCAATTATGGAACAGGATCATGGAATCCGGAGCTTCAGCAGACATTAAACCGGCCGGGTTGGCCGCCCGGGATACCCTCCGGCTGGAAATGGGTTTTTGCCTGTACGGTAATGATATCGACGAGACCACCAGTCCCCTGGAAGCCGGCCTGGGCTGGATCACCAAGTTCACCGAAGGGAATGATTTCATCGACCGGCAGCGGTTGGAAGAACAGAAGATCAACGGAGTGGCGCGCAAGCTGATCGGTTTTGAGATGATGGGAAAAGGCATTCCCAGAAAAGATTATCCCATACTGGATCCTTCCGGGAAAGTCATGGGCAGGGTCACTTCCGGGACCATGTCCCCGACGCTGGAAAAAGGAATTGGCATGGGCTACCTTCCCCTTGATTTTTCCAATGCCGGCCAGGAAATCTTGATCGGGATCCGTGAGAAGCAATTGCGGGCCAGGGTGATCCAATTACCGTTTTATAAAAAGTAATATCATAAGGGCTAAGATATGGGGCAGGATCACTCGATATTCAGGAGTACAAAAAGTGTTGAGGTTTGCTTTTCACCGGCTGAATTCCCTGCCTTCAAGAATATTGAAGCCATCGTCGTGGTGGTTGATATCCTCCGGGCTACTTCTGCTATTTGCACTGCATTTGAGCACGGGGTTCAAAAGATCATCCCGGTAGCCACTTTGGATGAGGCCCGTTTGATGAAGTCAAAGGGCTATATGGTAGCAGCCGAAAGGGATGGCCTGGTTCAGGATTTTGCAGATTTTGGGAACAGCCCCTTCAATTTTCATCCCGATAGGGTACGTAACCGGGAAATCGTTTATTCGACCACCAACGGAACCCGGGCAATTCATCTCGGCCAGGACTGTCATAAGGTAGTCATAGGGGCCTATCTGAATCATTCCGCCATGGTGGAATGGCTTATACGGCAGAACCGGGATGTGATTGTACTGTGTGCTGCCTGGAAAACAAGGTTCAGTCTGGAAGACAGTCTGTATGCAGGGGCTCTGTCGAAGGCGCTTATCGATAGCGGCAGTTTCCAAACCATCTGTGATTCGGCTAAGGCGTCAATGGATCTGTATTCCCTTGCTGAAACCGATCTGCTGGGATACATCGATAAAGTCGCCCAGAGAACCAGGCTCAGGAAGAATAAGCTGGATGATGTCATACCCTTCTGTCACCAGATGGATTACACCAGGAAAATCCCTTTCCTCGAAAAGGATTATCTCCTGGCTCTGGAATTATGATGGTGTTGATATTTTTCTTAGATTATTCGGGGTCCATGATCTCCGGTTCAAGATCATTTTGACTATTTTTAAATCCATTTTCCTGTAAGATCCGCAAAACGCATAAATCAAACAGATATGAAAAAGCATAATTTTTACGCCGGACCTTCGATCCTGTCGAAGTATACCATAGAAGAAACCGCCAAAGGGGTTCTTGACCTGGATGGGATCGGCCTTTCTGTAATGGAGATCTCTCACCGAAGTAAGGAATTTGATGCCATTATTAAAGAAGCGCAGCAGTTATTCAAGGATTTATTACAGATCCCGGAAGGGTGCCATGTGCTTTTTCTGCAGGGGGGTGCCAGCCTCCAGTTTTGTATGGTTCCCTACAATCTGCTGCAAAACAAAGCAGCTTATCTTGATACCGGTTCATGGGCCTCCAAGGCCGTCAAGGAAGGAAAGTTCTTTGGAGAAGTGGAGGTAGTTGCTTCCTCCAAGGACAGGAATTACTCCTATATCCCGAAGGAATGGCAGGTTCCCGGGGATGCAGACTATTTTCATATAACAACCAACAATACCATTTATGGTACCGAGATCAAGGAAGACCTGGATGTATCGGTACCCGTGGTAGCCGATATGTCGTCCGATATTTTCAGCCGTCAGGTGGATGTTTCCAAATACGGCATCATCTACGGCGGGGCCCAGAAGAATCTCGGACCCGCCGGAGTTACCTTTGTAATAATCAAAGAGGATATCCTGGGTAATGTGGATCGCCAGATACCTACCATGCTGGATTACAGGACCCATATCGATAAGGAATCCCTCTTCAATACCCCGCCGGTCCTGGCCGTATACGCTTCTTTGCATACGCTTCGCTGGCTGAAGGATAACGGCGGCATCGATGCCATGCATAAAACGAACCTGGAAAAAGCAACAATGCTATATGATGAAATAGACCGGAACAAGCTTTTTGTTCCCGCCGTGAGCGAGGAAAAAGACCGGTCCATCATGAACGTTTGCTTTGTGATGAAAGAAGAGATCAAACAGAAGGAAGATGATTTTCTGGAATTTGCAAAAGCAAAGGGTATGGTAGGAATCAAAGGCCATCGTTCCGTTGGCGGATTCAGGGCTTCCCTTTACAATGCCCTGCCGCTTGACAGTGTGAAAGCCCTTGTTGCTGTAATGCAGGAATATGAAAAGAAACACTAATGCAAAATCCTATAAACCATGTCGAAGATACTTGTAGCAACCGTAAAACCATTTGCACCGGCAGCCATCGAGGAGATCAGGAAGATCGCGGAATCTGCAGGCCACGAATTCGCTCTGCTGGAGAAATATCCGGATCAGGAGGCCCTGAAAGCCGCCCTCCCCGGAGCCCATGCCTTGATCGTAAGGAGCGACCAGGTTGACAGGGAGGTTATTGAATCGGCCCAGGACCTCAAAATCATAGTCCGAGCGGGTGCCGGTTATGACAATATCGACCTGGAGGCCGCATCCGCGAAAGACATCGTGGTCATGAACACTCCCGGGCAAAATGCCAATGCCGTTGCTGAGCTGGGTATGGGTATGATGGTATATCTTGCCCGGAATCAGTTCAATGGCAAACCGGGTACAGAGTTGTTGGGGAAAAGCCTGGGTATCCATGCCTTTGGTAATGTAGGCAAGCATGTTGCACGGATTGCCATAGGTTTTAGTATGAATATTCTTGCTTTCGATCCTTTTATCGATGAACAGGTCATTTCACAGAATAAAGTTACCCCGGTAAGAACCGTGGAAGAGCTCTACAAGATCTCCGACTATGTCTCCCTGCATATTCCGGCCAATGAAAATACCCGGCAGTCGATCAATTACAACCTGTTGAAGATCATGCCCAAGAATGCATCATTGATCAATACTGCCCGCAAGGAAGTGATCCATGAAACCGACCTGATGCGAATCATGGAGGAGCGTGAAGATTTCAGATATGCTACCGATATTGCTCCGGACAATGGTGCAGAACTGGCTGAAAAATTCGGGGTGCGTTATTATGCTACCCCTAAAAAAATGGGTGCGCAAACTGCCGAGGCGAATATAAATGCCGGTATAGCGGCTGCCAACCAGATCAATAAGTTTTTCGAGACCGGGGATATCACCTTTAAAGTCAATTGATGTCATGGCCCTATTAAAGGCATTCAAAGCATATAGACCCGGAAAAGAACTGGCGGTGAAGATTGCTTCCAGGCCCTATGACGTGTTGAGCCCGGAAGAGGCCAGGAAGGAAGCCGAAGGGAATCCCTATTCCTTTCTCCACGTTATAAAGCCGGAGATCGATCTTCCTGAAGATATCGATCCGCACAGTCCGGTGGTTTACCAGAAAGGGAAGGAAAACCTGTATGCCATGATTGAGAAAGGCTGGTACAAGCAGGATGAGGAGAATTTCCTGTATGTCTATGCACAAAGGATGAACGATCATACCCAATACGGATTGGCGGGTTGCGCGGGCGTTTCGGATTATATGAACAACATCATTCGCAAACATGAATTGACCCGTCCCGACAAGGAGAAGGACCGGATGAATCACATCCGGGTTTCTAACTTCAACCAGGAGCCGGTATTCTTTACCTATCCGGATCATGAAGGTATCGACGAGATCGTCGGGGAGGTCATTAAGGAAAAACCGGAATATGATTTCGTGGCTGACGACGGAATAGGACATCAATTCTGGGTTATAGGGGACCCGGCCAAAATTCTCCGGCTTGAAGATTATTTTGCCCGGGATATCACATTCACCTATGTTGCTGACGGGCATCACCGTACAGCTGCCGCAGCACTGGTTGGACACGAACGCGCCAGTCACAATCCGGGACATACCGGCATGGAGGAGTATAATTTCTTCATGGCGGTTCATTTTCCTGTAAGCCAGCTCAACATCATTGATTACAACAGGGTAGTCAAGGATCTGAACGGACATTCAAAAAATGACTTTATCCATCTTTTGGAACGGAACTTCAAAGTTGTCAGGAAAGGTGAAGAACCCTATAAACCGAGGCGGCCCCATAATTTTTCCATGTACCTTGGGGGCTCCTGGTATTCGCTAACGGCCCTGGAAGGGCGGTATGACGATAATGATCCCATCGGCTGTCTGGATGTTACCGTCCTGTCGGAACAAGTGCTCGGTCCCCTGCTCAATATAAGCGATCTGCGTAAATCCAGGCGAATCGGTTTTGTCGGGGGCACCCGGGGATTGGGAGAACTGGCAAGAAGGGTCGACAGCGGTGAAATGAAAGTGGCTTTTGCCCTGTACCCGGTAAGCATGGAACAATTAACGCGAATCGCGGATACGGGTAATATTATGCCGCCGAAGACGACCTGGTTTGAGCCTAAATTGAGGAGCGGACTTTTTTTGCATGAATTGGATTGAAGATTGAAGATTAAATATTAAAGATTCAAGGTTGTTCCGGATATGAGTATTGAAGAGAATTTGAAGGATATAAAGAGGGAATTTGGGCCGGAGGTGACTTTGGTGGCGGTTTCCAAGACCCATCCCGTTGAGGAGATCATGGAGGCCTATGAGGCCGGACACCGCGACTTCGGGGAGAATAAGGTGCAGGAGATGATGGAAAAAAAGCCACAGCTGCCCGGGGACATTCGGTGGCACATGGTGGGTCACCTGCAAAGCAATAAAGTGAAGTACATTGCCCCATTCATATATTTGATCCATGGTGTGGACAAACCCAAGTTGCTCCGGGTGATCGATAAGGAAGGACGTAAGAAAGGCCGGGTTATCGATTGTTTGTTGCAGGTACATATAGCAAGGGAAGAAACTAAATTTGGATTTGAAGAGGCAGAATTGAGAGAATACCTGGATTCCGGACAACTCCGGGACCTGTCACGGGTCAGGGTTCGCGGATTGATGGGAATGGCCACTTTTACAGAGAATGAGGAACAGGTAAAAAGAGAATTTGCCTTCCTTTCAGACCTGTTCAACAGGCTCAGTGAAGATTATTTTGTTGAAGAGGATCGCTTTGATATCCTGTCCATGGGTATGTCGGATGACTACGAATTAGCAATTGAAACAGGAAGTAATATGGTTCGGATCGGAACCAGGATCTTCGGTCCGAGGGAATATTGTAAGACCCAATAACATCTGAAAACATGGTAAATCTTGAAACGAACTATGCCGGATTGAAGTTAAAAAACCCATTGATCGTCAGCAGTTCCGGACTGGCTGACAGTGTAGAAAAGGTTGAAAAGATCGATAAGGAAGGGGCGGGGGCCGTGGTATTGAAATCACTCTTTGAAGAACAAATACGATACGAATCCGGGAAACTCTCAGAAGCCAGTGATTACCCTGAGGCCGCAGACTATATCAACTATTACACCAGGAATAATTCTGTTGAGCAATACCTGACTTTGATCGAGGAATCCAAAAAGAAGGTTGACATCCCGGTCATCGCCAGCATCAACTGCGTGAGTGCCAAAGAATGGGTGAAATTTGCCAAGGAAATTGAAACCGCCGGAGCCGATGCGCTGGAACTGAATGTATATTTTTTACCTACCGATAAGGATCTTACATCGGCCGATTTTGAGCAAATCTATTATGATCTGGCCGATAAGGTATGCAAGCTGGTATCCATCCCGGTCATCATGAAGCTGGGCATGCAATTCACCAACCTCACCGGCCTGGTCAATCAGCTTTATTACCGGGGTATCAAAGCATTCGTTTTGTTCAATCGCTTCTATGCACCGGATATTCGCATCGATGAGCAGACGATGGGCTCGGCAGAGGTTTTTTCCACGCCTTCAGAAAACAGGAATACCCTTCGCTGGATCGGGATCATTTCATCCCGGATCAAAGAGGTTGAACTGGCAGCATCAACCGGTATCCATGACGGGGAGACCTTTGTAAAGCAGATACTGGCCGGTGCTGCGGCAGTGGAGATATGTTCTGTTTTATATAAGAAGGGTCTCGGGGAAATTTCTGCTATCCTGGAATTTGTCCACAAGTGGATGCAAAAGAAGAACTACAAGAACATTGAAGACTACAGTGGAATCATGAGCTACAGCAGAATTGAAGAGCCGGCTGTTTACGAAAGAGCGCAGTTCATGCGCTACTTCTCAGATCGCCATTAATGGCCGCAATGTTGCTGAATATAGGATACCGCTTCCCTGGAGCCGTAACGCATGGCTCTTTTCCAATCGGCACAAGCCCCCTCCAGGTCACCCGAACGATAACGGGCCAGGCCTATCTTCAGATTATATTCGGGGTTGAATGCATCCAGGTCCAGGGCCATTCCATAATCGGCAATGGCATATTCATAAGAGCGGGCATTCAGCCAGGCATTTCCTCTTTCAGCGTAATATTCATGTTTTTCTTTGTTGTGCTCCAGCAATTTATTGAGGTAAGGCAAGGCATCCAGGTATTTTTTATTATCCGCGTAAATTTTTCCGGCAAGATGTAAAGCTTCTTCATCTTCCGGAAAATAGCGAAGGTAGGTATCCACATCCCTGAGGGCAGCTTCCATTTGCCGGTTTTGATGGTAGGCACGGCTTCGCAGTAAATAAAGATCAAACCGCCATGGCTCATTCCTGAGGACCCTGGAAAGATCGGATTTTGCCAGTTGGGCATCTCCGGCTTCAAGTGCTGCCCGGGCCCTGGTTACATGATAGCGGAGGGGAACGGAGCTCAGCGACAGGGCCCCGGATGCCGCTTTCTTGGCAGCTTCCGGGTTGTCCATGGCCAGCAGTGTCCTGGAGCGAAGATAATACAGAAGATCCCGGCTGAAGCCGGTTCCGGTTTCCTGTTTTATCTTTTCCAGCGCATCGGTATAATGTTTCCTTTTTATAAGATATTCGATCTCATTTTCGAAATATTCTTCCGGAGTGTACCATTCCTGTTTCCAGATATTGATCCATGCCCTTTTTTGGTCCATAGCTTCCATGACCGGATCGGTTTGTATGCGGTATTGGGAATAACGGTACTCCGACATCAGGTGTTCTTCCAGGGAGCCCATGGCCTGGTCCGTTTCACCGAGCATTAGGTAACATTTGGCTTCAAGGTATTTGCCATATCCTTTTTTCAGTGATTCTACCTTCTCCAGGTCTTGGAGGGCCCTTTCGTAGTTCCCCCTTTCAAAGTATATTTCCGCACGCTCCTGATAATAAAGAAATTCGTTGGGATCCTCCGATATGGCCCGGTTTATAAACACCAGCGAGGAATCCATCATCTTTCTGTGGTGCAAGGCCTTTCCCATCAGATAGGATTCTGAAATATCCTGAGCACTAAGGCTGGTTGCAAATATGCACAGCAGAACGAAAAACAGATGTCTTTTAAGATGGCTCATTCAATTGTATTTGTTGCTCCTTTTTCCCGGAATAATTGTACAAAACCTACCAGGTTCCTGACCTCCAGGCCGGTCAGCCTGTATTCATACACATCGCAAACGTAATAATATATGCCCGGTGTTGCCAACTCGTCAGTATTTTTGATCTTGCCGTCCCAGTTGATATCCGGATCGGTCGTTTCAAAAACAAGCTGGCCCCAGCGATTATATATCTTCATGTCGACGCTTTCCACAAAACTGTAATCGTTGGGACGGAAAATATCGTTATAGCCGTCGTTGTTGGGTGAAAAATATTCGGGAAGCACATAATTGGTACATTCATCAACACAAACGATATAGGCCCAATCGCTCTCATTGTTAAAAGAGTCGATGGCCGTAACGGCATAGCATGCGGCCAGGCTCACCTCGGAATAATGCCGGTAGCGGGTCGTTTCAGGGTCATTGATACTGTCCAGCAAGCTCAGGGGATCTTTCGTGGTACCGGAATAGTATATCCGGTAGCCCACTACATCATCCGCGCAGGTGAGATTGGGATTGTTCCAGGTGAGTTCGTTGTAAAGGCTGTCACACAAGGAGCGAACGCTGAGTTGGGGCGGACAGGGAGCCACGGTATCGATCGGAATACCGCAAATGGGATGGGACCGGTTTTCGATGCTGTAATAACGGTTGGTTATGGTACGCCAGCCAATACTTTTGACCCGGTAGCAATATTCCTGTTCATTCGCGAGCATAGAATCGATATACTCCTGTGATTCTGTAAAACCGATGGAATCGTAATTAAGATTAAAAAGATCCTGCCGGTAAACCACGTAAGAGGTATTGACCCAGGGCACATACCTGTTGATGAATAATTTCAGTTGATTGTCCGCGGCATAAATATCCTCCCAAACGGTGGAAGCAATCTCCGCCTGCCCGATCAGAAAGCGGTTCCCGGGTTGATCGTTGTATAATTCAACCTTGTAGGAATACGGAAATTCCAGGGTGTTCAGGTCTTCATCAAGGTAGGTGGTATCGTTCAGATCCGTTGTGGTAAATGAATGGATTGGTTCCGGATTTTCACCCAGTGCATCATCAGATCGGTAGATCATATACTCGTAAGGTCCGCTGGCCGGTATGGTATCCAGGCGTTCGGGTTTGGCCCAGGCAATCGCGATACTGCCATCGGTAGTTCCGATATTTTCCACACTTACTTTGATCATGGATGGAGTTCCCGGCACCAGAATGTCGCAGACTTCCTCAGAGGCTTTGCTCTCCGTATCATTTTCAAACAAAGCAACGATACGGTAACAGTAGATGACCCCCGGCGCCAGTCCACTGCCATCCTCATCGTCTACAAATACAGTATCCCCACGCGCACCGGTACTGCCGATCAGTGTGTAGGCCAGGGTATCGGGAATCCCGTCTGTACAACTGTCGGGTACAAAGTTGACGGGTTCCGTACTTCTGTAAATACGATAAGCTTTTATGTTTTTACAGACGTACCGGTCCCAGCGCAATGCAATGGAATTGCTGCCGGGCAGGGTTTGCAAACCCGTGGGGGCCGGTCCCAGGACTTTTACGCTGAAGTTATCAATATCCACAAGTTTTACATCGGGATTGTCATCCTCGGCTTTGACCAGGATACCGTAGGGCTGAGCCCTTACATGCGCACAGGTTGTAGCCCAGGTAAAGGTTCCAAAGGCCTGACCCGGGTAGGTGGTATCCTGGACAAAACGGGCCGGACTTTCCCCCAGGGTCAGCGGTCCACCATTGGCCAGTAAACTTATCCGGTCACCATCCTCATCTGTGGAGGATACTTGAAATGTAAGTGTGTCTCCTGCTTCCACACAAAAATCCCTGAGATTTTCATTTTTGGGCGGATTATTTTTTGTGTTAAAGACCTCAATCTGCATATCCCGCACAATGTTCCCGATCTTGATCCCGTTGCGCCATTCTTCAATGTCCATGGCGATATTGTATATTCCCGTATCTTCAGGCGTTTCCCATATCAGGTCACCGCTTAGGGGGTCCACAACGAGTGAATCGGTGGCGCCGGGCAATTCGTAATCCTCAATGGGTTTGCCGTTGGCTTCGGTGCAGGATGTAAGCTTATAGGATAAACTGTCGCCGTCGGCATCGAAAGCACTGGGATTATGGATGAAGGTCTTGCCCAGGGCCGCTTTATCGTAAGGAGGATTCAAAAGGACGGGTGTATTATTATATCCCAGCCGGGGATTTATCAGGAGGGTGGTCTTTATGGAGAAGATCACATTGACGGAATTGGGAATATTCTGAACCCCGAAATTTCTGTTGGGGTCCTGGACCACGATCACATAGGTGCCCGGACCCGGATAGGTGTGGCGGGCGGTGTAAACATTTCTTTTATAAAAATTGGGCAGGATGGCAATGGAATCCCGGGGTGCGATGGAAGTGGTCCCGTCGCCCCACTGCACCTCCAGCTGATTCCTGTCCGCGGCACTCAGGGTATAGGTAAAGGTGGTGATCTTGATCTCGAAGGTCAGATTTCCGACCTGCCTGAAAGTGATCTCACCTGCCCGGTTATGGGTTCCAACGGCATTCGATGCAACCAGCAGGATTAAGGACAGAATGGATAAAGTTCTTTTCAATGGCTTAAATTTTCCCGGCATCTACACTAATAACTGTGTTCCAGGTGTTTTGTTTTATAGCTCAACCTCTATTTTGTAATTCTTTCGTGTCGACCGGTAACCCAGCTGTTTCCCATTGGCCACGACGATCACCAGGTTGGTCTGATCCATGAACCAGTTGAACAAAATGGTATTTTCTATCATCATGTTCTTTACCTTCTTGTCCCAGGAGAAAGTATAATAGAGCCAGATCGACTGCTCATTAAATTCATAGCGCTTGAAAGTATACCGATCAATGCTTTTTCCATTAATGTTTATTTTGTATGTATGCCGGATATAATCATTGATGGAGGACAGACCTTTCCCAGGGTCCTTCCGGTTAATGAGGTCCAGATCCGTGTTGTAGTTGTGGTTGATCAGTGCCTGAAAGTCATCCGCGAATAATTTGATGGCCAGGGTGAAACACTCTTCATTCTCAATGAATTCCAGGTTGGAAACCGATACATGAACCGGATGGAGCGATGCAAAAATAAAAAAGGATAAGATGCACAGGCTCCGGATCAAAATATGTTACTTTATAGTTTATATCTTAAGAACAAAATTAGGAAGAAATTATTTTAGTAAGGTCCCGTTATGTCAACTTTTCAACTCTATTTGGAACTGGGTATTCATCATATTGCCGACCTGGGCGTGGAAGCCGGACAGATCATGATCCTTTTGATCGTGATGCTCCTGTCCTTCGTTCTGGTTGATCTGTTCCGGGCAGCCCGGCGGGACTGGAACCTGGTTTTATCCGGTGCTGCCCCCGGACTCTCCCTGGTCATGGTCCTTGAAAGAATGCCATGAAACGAGCATGATTTTTATTGATCATAAAATCACAAATGGAAATGATTGAAAAAATCACGCGAGAACGAAACGAATGAACTGGCCCGAAGCCATATCGGAATTTAAGACCTACCTGAGGCTGGAGCGTTCGCTTTCAGAGAATTCTATCCTGGCCTACAGCAGGGATATAGAGAAGTTTTACAGTTTCATACGAATGACCGGATGTGAACTTTGCCCGGAGGAGGCCGGACTGGAGGACTTCAAAGAGTTTATTCAGTGGATCAACGAGATGGGGCTTTCGGCCCGCAGCCAGGCCCGCATCATTTCCGGGCTAAAGACTTTTTATAAGTTCCTATTGCTGGAAGACAAGATAGACAACGATCCCACGGCTTTGCTGGAAGCACCCAATATTGGCAGAAAATTACCCGGGATACTCAGTATTGAGGAGATCGACAAGCTGCTCGCGGCCATTGACCTGAGCAAACCACTCGGGGCACGCGATAAAGCCATGCTGGAGGTCCTCTACAGTTGCGGTTTACGGGTTAGTGAACTCATCGACCTGCGTCTTTCCAACTATTACCCGGAACAGGGATTTATACGGATCCTGGGGAAAGGGGATAAGGAAAGACTGGTTCCCATTGGCAGGAAGGCCATAAAGGAAGTTGAACTCTATTTCCAGGAGCGGGCCCACTTACCCGTGGATCCCGTTTTCAAAGATGTGCTCTTTTTGAACAGGAGAGGGAAGAAGCTCACCCGCGTCATGATCTTTACCATCATACGCCGGCTGGCCGAAAAAGCCGGATTAAAAAAGGAGATCAGTCCGCATACCTTCCGCCACTCTTTTGCCACCCACCTGATCGAGGGCGGGGCGGACCTGCGGGCCGTGCAGGAAATGCTGGGCCACGAATCCATCCTTACCACCGAGATCTATACCCACCTCGACCGGGAATATTTGCGGGACGCGATCATTCGCTTTCACCCGAGAAGCAGGAGGAAGTGAACTCTGGATCATTTATCCATCTGGATGGGATAATTTTATTCTGTCGTACATCCCATTCTTAACCTACAGGTAACAGAATTATAGGACCGATTTAAGATTTTTTTGAATACATTTGTACTCTTAAATTTTTGAGGGCTCAAAACCAAGTAACTCATTGATATTAACCATAAAAACCATATTGTAATGTCAGAAGTAAAACGCGTTTATAAATTTGGCAACAAGGAAGCAGAAGGTCGTGCAGACATGAAGAACCTGCTCGGCGGCAAAGGGGCCAACCTGGCCGAGATGAACCGGATCGGAGTGCCGGTGCCCCCCGGATTCACCATCACTACCGATGTATGTAATGAATACTATACCAAGGGTAAGGATGAAGTGGTGAAGTTGCTTCAAAAAGAAGTAGAAGAAGGTATTCACAATATCGAGAAGATCATGGGAACCCGTTTCGGGGATAACGAAAATCCCTGCCTGGTTTCGGTTCGTTCCGGAGCCCGTGCCAGCATGCCGGGCATGATGGATACCATCCTGAACCTGGGACTGAACGATACCGTTGTGGAAGGTATGATCAAAAAGACCGGTAACGACCGGTTTGTATGGGATTCCTACAGACGTTTTGTTCAGATGTACGGGGATGTGGTGATGGGACTGAAACCCGAGTCCAAAGAAGACATCGATCCATTTGAAGAGATCATCGAGGCCATGAAGGAAGAGAAAGGGGTTGAGCTGGATACCGAACTGACCACAGACGACCTGAAGCAACTCACGGAAAAGTTCAAGGGGGCCGTCAAGCAAAAGACAGGACAGGACTTCCCCGAAGATCCCTGGGATCAGCTCTGGGGTTCCATACTTGCCGTTTTTGACAGCTGGAACAACGATCGCGCTGTTTACTACAGGACCCTGCACAACATCCCCGCCGAATGGGGAACTGCCGTGAACGTACAGGCCATGGTGTTCGGCAATATGGGCGATTCTTCCGCAACCGGTGTTGCTTTTACCCGTGATGCCGCTACCGGCGAAGACATATTCAACGGGGAATACCTTATCAATGCCCAGGGCGAGGATGTGGTAGCCGGAACCCGTACCCCCCAGCAGATCACCAGGGAAGGTTCCCTTCGTTGGGCAAAACTGGCTAAAGTAAGCGAAGAGGAGCGCGCTAAAAAATACCCATCATTGGAAGAATCCATGCCGGAGGTTTACAAGGAGTTGGATGAAGTGCAGCAAAAACTGGAGGATCATTATAAAGAAATGCAGGACCTCGAGTTTACCATACAGGAAGGCAAACTCTGGTTGCTGCAGACCCGTACAGGAAAGCGTACCGGTGCTGCCATGGTCAAGATCGCCATGGATATGCTCCGGGATGGAAAGATCGACGAAAAAACAGTATTGCTCCGGATGGAGCCCAATAAGCTCGATGAGTTGTTGCATCCTGTTTTCGACAAGGAGGCAATTAAAAAAGCGAATGTTGTTGCCAGCGGATTGCCGGCTTCACCGGGAGCTGCCACGGGACAGGTGGTTTTCTTTGCTGATGAAGCGGAAGAGTGGGCCGAACAAGGCAAAACCGTGATCCTTGCCCGTATCGAAACTTCGCCGGAGGACCTGCGTGGAATGAACGTGGCCAAGGGGATCCTCACCGCCCGTGGGGGCATGACCTCCCATGCGGCTGTTGTTGCACGGGGCATGGGTAAATGCTGTGTTTCCGGCGCAGGCGGGGTCAAGGTCAATTACAAGAACCGGACCATGACCATGAACGGTAAGGAATATAAGGAAGGCGACTGGATCTCCCTGAACGGGACCACCGGCGAGGTGTACGATGGCAAGATCGCCACGAAAGATCCCGACCTGAGCGGTGATTTCGGGAAGATCATGGAGCTCGCGGAAAAACACACCCGCATGAGCGTTCGCACCAACGCCGATACCCCCAAGGATGCCAAAGTTGCCCGTAAATTTGGCGCCAAGGGGATCGGACTTTGCCGTACCGAACATATGTTCTTTGAAGGTAAGCGTATCATGGCCATGCGGGAGATGATCCTGGCCGATGATGAAGCAGGCAGAAGGAAAGCCCTGGAAAAACTGCTGCCGATTCAGCGTGAAGATTTCGAGGGTATTTTTGAAGCCATGAAAGACCTTCCGGTGACTGTCAGGTTACTGGATCCGCCGCTTCACGAATTTGTTCCCCACGAGGAAGAAAACCAGAAGGAGATGGCCGATGAAATGGGTGTATCCGTCGAAAAGATCAAGCAGAAGGTTGAAGATCTGGATGAGTTCAATCCGATGCTGGGACATCGCGGTTGCCGGCTGGGCAACACCTATCCGGAGATCACCGAAATGCAGGCACGTGCCATCATCGAGGCTGCCCTGAACCTTAAGAAAAAAGGCATCAGGACCCAGCCCGAAATTATGATACCTCTTACCGGTACGGACAAGGAATATAATATGCAGGAGGAAATCGTTACAAGGACCGCCGAACAGGTGTTCCAGGAAAGAGGGGACAAAATGGAATACCTGGTGGGTACCATGATCGAGATCCCAAGGGCTGCCCTGGTAGCCGACAAGATCGCCGAAAGAGCCGAATTCTTCTCATTTGGAACCAATGACCTGACCCAGATGGGATTTGGCTACTCCAGGGATGATGCCGGAAGATTCCTTCCCATTTATATTAAAAGAGGTATACTGAAACATGATCCTTTCCAGGTCCTGGACCAGGAAGGTATCGGTCAGCTGGTCGAAATGGGCACCGAAAGGGGCCGCAAAACCCGTCCCGATCTGAAAGTCGGGATTTGCGGTGAACACGGGGGTGAGCCCAGTTCCGTGGAATTCTGCCACAGGGTGGGTATGAACTACGTGTCCTGTTCACCCTACCGGGTTCCCATAGCCCGTCTTGCAGCAGCCATGGCAAACCTGAGATAACTATTCAGCAACAGTACCTGATAAAAAAAAGCAGTACTTCGTTACTGCTTTTTTTTATGTCCTTTTTGTTTCGATTTATCGTTTATATTTGCCAATAGAAGCAATTTGTTCACTTAAAACCCTAAAACCTTTCTGTATGGCCCAATCAAAAACCAACCCGGACCTGAGTATTTACGGATTAAAAGATGTCGGGGAAGTTTACCACAACCTTTCCTATGAAGAACTCTTTGAACATGAGACCAACCCTGAGCTCGAGGGTTATGAGCGCGGATTCGTGACCAATACGGGAGCTGTGGCGGTTGATACCGGTGTGTTTACCGGTCGTTCCCCTAAAGACAAGTATATTGTAAAAGAAGAAACTTCGGAGAAAAATATCTGGTGGAGGAACGAACACCGTCCGGCTTCCGATAACAAACCCATCTCGGAAGAAGTGTGGTCCGATCTGAAAGAAATTGCCGTCGAGCAACTGTCCGGTAAAAAACTCTATGTTCAGGATGGCTTCGCGGGAGCCAATGAAGATTCACGCATTGCGATCCGGATCATAACAGAGGTGGCCTGGATGGCCCATTTTGTCAAGAACATGTTCATCCGGCCCAGCGAAGAAGAACTTGAAGATTTTGATCCCGATTACGTGATGCTGAATGCTTCCAAGACCCATAATCCAAAGTGGAAGGAGCACGGGCTGAATTCCGAGGTATTCGCAGCTTTCAATCTCAAGGAAGGGATGGCTTGTGTCGGCGGTACCTGGTACGGGGGGGAGATCAAAAAGGGCTTTTTCTCCGTGATGAATTATTTACTTCCCCTCCAGGGCATTGCTGCCATGCATTGCAGTGCCAATGTAGGTGAAGCGGGTGATGTTGCCATATTTTTCGGACTTTCGGGAACGGGAAAGACCACCCTTTCTGCCGATCCCAAAAGGGCTTTGATCGGGGATGACGAGCATGGCTGGGACAGGGACGGGGTATTTAATTTCGAAGGGGGCTGTTATGCCAAGACCATCAACCTGGATCCGGAAAAGGAACCCGATATCTTCCATGCCATCAAGCGGGATGCTTTGCTTGAGAATGTCGTGTTTGATCCTGAAACCGGGGAAATAGACTGGTCCAGTGCCGCCAAGACGCAAAATACCCGGGTTTCTTATCCCATCTACCATATTAAGAACGTTGTGAAGCCTGTTTCCAAAGCCGGCCATGCACAAAATGTGATCTTCCTTACGGCAGATGCATTCGGGGTTTTGCCCCCGGTTTCACGGCTGGACACGAACCAGACCAAGTATCATTTCATCAGCGGATATACCGCCAAGGTAGCAGGTACAGAAAGGGGTATCAAGGAACCCGTTCCTTCCTTCTCGGCATGTTTCGGAGCTGCTTTCCTGTTGCTCGATCCCATCATCTATGCAGACCTGCTTGCCGAAAAAATGGAAGAGCACCATGCTCATGCATGGCTGGTCAATACCGGGTGGACCGGCGGAGGGTGGGGACATGGAGGAAAACGCATGGATCTTCCCCACACCCGGGCCATCATCGATGCCATTCTCGACGGGTCCCTGAATAAAGCTTCCTACAGCACCCTACCCATATTCAACCTTCAGATCCCGGATCATGTCAGGGGAGTGCCGGATCATGTCCTTAACCCCAGGAATACCTGGGAGCATCCCGGGGAATGGGATCAGCAGGCCCGTATGCTGGCGGAGAAATTCATTAAGAATTTTGAATTTTTCACCGATAATGAGAAGGTGAAGGGTCTGGTTCCTTACGGACCGGTTATTCAGTAGGCGGTAGTAAGAATTCAGCCTGCCTGACGGCAGTCAGGGATTCAGAATGAGGGTGTGAGTTTTGAATGTGGGCACCGTTAGCACCGTTAGCACCGTTGGCAACGTTTATACAGCGGCAGTCCAGGAACCAGTCCCGAAAAACTAAAGCAGCAAAGCTGCTAAGATTTTCGGGACCCCACCAGCGACCAGCGCCAGAAGAGCGTAACTCGTAACGCGTAACAATTATTCAATTCGCAATCCGTAATATACTTCAAATACTAAGTCTTTTTTCCGAATAACTTTGCCCTTGGTTCTTCTCCCCTGAGGATACGAATGATATTACTTCTGTGCATGAAAACAATGATCAGGGCGACCAGTATGGCAAAGACCTGCAGGACCCAGGTGGCATTTTCAGGAAAAAGGTATATGAACAAGGGATAGGCGATGCCGCCGCTCATGGAGGCCACGGAGAATATTCTTATCAAAAGCAAAATGATGAGGTACACCATCAGGGAACCCAGGGTGGAATAGGGTGAAAGGGCCAGGGCCACGCCCAGGAAGGTGGCCACTCCCTTGCCTCCCCGTAAGCCGGCAAACAGGGGCATAATATGTCCCAAACCGGCCATGATCCCCAGGGTGATCCTGAATATCTCCTGCAAGAGTGCCTTGTTAAAGGGTTCGGGGTCCAGGGCCGCCAGTTTTACAGCGGCAAATCCCTTGGCTACATCGACGATCAGGACCACAACACCCGCCTTGGCTCCAAACACCCTGAAGGTGTTGGCTGCCCCGGCATTCTTACTTCCGTATTCACGGATATCTTTTTTGAAGAAGATCTTCCCGATCCAGATTGACGTCGGAACGGATCCCAGCATATAAGCTCCGAAAAGCAACAAATAGGGTGCAAATTCCTTCAACTCCATGCTATAAAGATACCATTTTGGGTATTAATTAAGAACCAAGGAACCAAGGAACCAAGGAACCAAGGAACCTCAAAGCTTTATGGTTACCCGGATTCCTCTTCAAGTCTTTGCATCAATTCCTTGGGATCCAGGTCCAGTTCCAGGTGCCCGTTGTTAGCTATGGAGATCTTTCCGGTTTGCTCGGAAATAACAATAACCATGGAATCGGTTTGCTCAGACATGCCCAATGCTGCACGATGCCGGAGGCCCAGAGAGGGGGGAAGGTTGGGATTTTCAGTGACGGGCAGGATACAGCGGGCTGCATATACTTTTTCTCCTTTCAGGATAACGGCTCCATCGTGGAGCGGACTTTCCTTGTTGAAAATGCTGATCAACAAGCGACTGGATGTTTGTGCATTCAGGATATCCCCTGTTTCCGCGTAGATCTTCATGTTGCTTTTTCTGGCCAACACGATTAAGGCACCGGTCTTTGATTCGGCCATGGTGATGCATGCTTTGATTACCGACTTGATTTTGATTCCTGCTCTGGTAGGAACATCCATAAAGAATAAGTTTTCCAGGGAAAATTTCTGGTTGGTAAAATACTGGTTGCCGATAAAAATCAGGAATCGCCTGATCTCCTGCTGGAAAACGATGATGAGAGCGATCACCCCGACCCCGATCACCTGACCCAGTATGGACCCGAGAAGCTCCATGTTAAGAGCCTTGACGATCAGCCAGATCAGGTATACCGAAAGGATGCCGATGAAAATATTCATGGCCACGGTTCCCCTGATAAGGAGATAAACCTGGTACATCAGGAATGCGACAAGAAGAATGTCGATGATATCCAGTATCCTAATCTTGATAAATAGTTCAGGCATGCGGCAAAATTAATAATTATTCTTCGTCTGAACTGGCTTCACGGAATTTACGGATCAGCTTAATGCATTCCGTCGCTTCCCGCACATCATGTACCCTCAGGATATCGGCTCCTTTCATCAAGGCTATGGTATGGAGTACGGTAGTGCCGTTCAGGGCTTCCTCCGGAGAACTTTCAAGGGTCTTCCATATCATAGATTTCCTGGATAACCCGACCATCAGGGGCAATTCCAGGATGCGCATCTGTTCCAGGTGACTTAAAATGAAATAATTCTGCTCTACGGTCTTGGCAAAACCAAACCCCGGATCCACGATAATGTCTTTAACCCCCAGGTGCCTGAGTTGATTGGTCTTTTCGGCAAAATACATAAGAATTTCTTTCATGAGATCGTCATACTGTACCTGTTGAGCCATATTCCGGGGATTGCCTTTGAGGTGCATAGCAACATAGGGTACATTCAGCTCGGCGATGGCGGGGAACATCTCAGGATCCAGCTCTCCTGCTGAAATATCGTTGACCAGGTCGACCCGATATTCCTCAACGGCTTTCCGGGCCACCCCGGAGCGGAAAGTATCCGCTGAAAGAATGGCATCGGGAAACTTATCCCTGAGAATCCCCAGTGCCGGCAGCAGTCTTTCCAGCTCTTCTTTCTGACTGATATCCTCGGCGCCCGGCCGGGAGGAACAGGCACCCACATCCAGGGCCCAGGCACCTTCCTCATGCATGGTCTTGGCGGTATGTACAAGTTTTTCAGGCTCATTGATCCGGCTCCCTGAATAAAAAGAATCAGGGGTAATGTTCAGTATCCCCATCACGAGAGGGGTGCTGAGCTTATGCAGTTTACCGGAAAGGTTTAAGGTTAATTTTTTCGAAAAAAATGTATCTTTAAAAAACATTGGAAGTCTTGTGATTCTTGAGAAACAAAAGTAATAAAAAGCTGTTATACTAACCCGGCAACTGCAGAATGGTTTTATGAAATTTATTGTCATTGAAGGACTTGACGGTTCAGGTAAATCGACTCAGATCAGAAATCTGCAGTCCCATTTCGAACAACAAAAGATCCCCTGCGAATATCTTCATTTTCCCCGCACCCATACACCGGTTTTCGGGGAACTTATCGCACGTTTCCTCAGGGGGGAATTCGGCCGGATCGACCAGGTAGATCCTTACCTGGTGGCCCTTCTGTATGCCGGTGACCGGGATGAGGCAGCCGGCGAGATCCGGGACTGGTTAACCGAAAAGAACCTGGTGCTTGCCGACCGTTACGTGATATCCAATATAGCTTTTCAATGTGCTAAGATCCGCGATCCAAAGAAAAGAGAAGAATTGATGCGATGGATCTTTTATACGGAGTATGAATATTTTAAAATACCCCGTCCGGATATCAGCTTGTTTTTGGATGTTCCCATTTCTTTTACGGAACGTCAGCTCAGGGAGGAGCGTTCCGGTCATGAGCGCCACTATCTTAAGGGCAAGCGGGATATTCATGAAGACAGCCTGGAGCTTCAGAAAAAGGTCCGATCCGTTTATCTGGATGTGGCTTCCAGCACCGGTCATTTAAATATCATAGACTGCAGCGATAAATATGGAAACATTTTATCCCCGGAAGATGTTTTTAATAATATTCTGGATGCCATTCGTTCTCATTTAAAAGTATTTCAAAAATGAAGTATGTCAGTTCAGCAAGCAGGATTATCGTCGGATTGGTATTTATCTTTTCAGGAATCGTTAAGGGGATAGATCCCCTGGGTTCGATGTATAAGTTCCTGGATTATTTCGCGGCTTTTAATACGGAATTCCTGGATTTTGCCGCATTACCCATGGCCATTGTTCTTCCTGCGGCGGAATTTCTGATCGGCGTGGCCGTCATTACAGAACTCAGGACGCGTATAGCTTCCTGGGCACTGATGATATTCATGACCTTGTTCACGCTCATCACACTGATACTGGCCCTGACCGATCCCATATCGGATTGCGGTTGTTTCGGCGATGCGATCATACTGACCAACTGGGAGACTTTCTGGAAAAATATAGTTCTGATGGTATTTACCGTCATCGTATTTCACTACCGTAAACGCTATGAATCCAGGCACAAACCTGTAGCCGAGTGGTTATTACTGGGCATCTTTACCGTCTTTTTTATTGGCCTGGAGGTCAATTCTTACAGGCATCTTCCCATCCTGGATTTCCGGCCCTACAATGTCGGCACCTATATCCCCGCTAAAATGAATATCCCTGAGGGTGCCCCGCGGGATGTTTATGAAACCACCCTTTATTATGAAAAAGATGGGGAAGTTAAAGCATTCACCATGGACAATTTTCCATGGGAAGATACCACATGGACCTATGTGGATACGGAGAACAAGCTGATAAAAAAAGGCTATGAGCCGCCTATTCAAGATTTCACCCTGGTTGACCAGGAAGGGATAGATCATAGTGATCGCTTGCTGGCCGATACGGGTTATTCTGTTTTGATAGTCTCCCACAATATCAGTAAGGCGGACCGTGAAGCACTGGAGATGGCCTCGGATCTGTACTTTCGACTCAAACAGCAGGGACATGAATTTTATTTCATGACGGCATCGCCTGAGCCCGATATCCTGGAAGTTAAACAGGAAGTGAGCATGGAATATCCGCGTTACACTACCGATGAGATTACATTAAAAACCATTATACGGGCCAATCCCGGTTTCCTGATGATCAAGGACGGGACCATACTGGCCAAATGGAACTACCGGGATCTGCCGGCACTGGAGCAATTTAACGGACACTGGCTATCTAAATCCCTGCTCATCCAGCGAATGGAAAGAAACCGTTTTGTTGTCACGGTTTTTATTTTGCTGATAGCCCTGTTCTGGCTTTTTGTAGAATTCATGTTGGTAAAAAGAAAATAGACCTTGATCTGGAGCCTGATCCGTAAGATCCTGTATGCACTC
The DNA here is from genome assembly GCA_964420035.1 of uncultured Bacteroidaceae bacterium. GTDB lineage: Bacteria > Bacteroidota > Bacteroidia > Bacteroidales > SM23-62 > CAYQQR01. The sequence goes on from CAYQQR010000017.1 coordinate 26,365, forward strand.
CTGGTCCTGTGGGGAGTGGTCACAGTCGTTTTTTTTCTTTTCAGGATACTCCCGGGTGATCCGGCCAGGATGATGGCCGGTCAGCGCACCGATGAACAAACCCTGCAGGCCATACGCGGCGAGATGGGTCTGGATCATCCCGTAATAGTGCAATATGTTCGGTACCTGAACGATCTTTCCATCGTGAGCTACCTGCACCGCTCCGATCCCGGAAACCCGTTTTACACGAAAGAAAAAGGACGCGGTAAGGTCGCTACTTTGTTTAAAACACGCCATGGTCAATGGGCCCTGAAATGGCCCTACCTGGGCCGTTCCTTCCAGTCGAGGCAACCCATTTCAGGGATTATCGGGGATGTATTGCTGAATACCTTTGTTTTGGCTTTTGCTTCAATTTTTCTGGCCTGCTTTTTCGGGGTTCTGTTCGGTATCATTGCCGCTACCCACAAAGATTCGGTCTGGGACCGCTTTCTATTGGTCTTCTCTTCCATTGGCATGTCTCTGCCTTCCTTTTTTGCGGCCATCCTGATCGGATGGATCTTCGCCTACCTGCTGGGAGATATCACCGGCTTGTCTCTTACCGGGAACCTTTACGCGATCGACGACCTGGGGGAAGGCAGGCAACTGATGCTGCGCAACCTGATACTTCCGGCAGTTACTTTGGGGATCAGACCACTTTCAGTGGTCTTGCAACTCACCCGTAACTCCCTGCTGGAAGTACTGGCACAGGATTACATCCGCACCGCCAGGGCAAAGGGTTTGGCTTACGGTACCATCATTCGAAGGCATGCCCTGAAGAACGCGATGAATCCGGTGATAACGGCAACCAGCGGTTGGTTTGCATCCCTGATGGCGGGTGTAATCTTTGTGGAATATATTTTCGGGTGGAAAGGCCTGGGATTTGTGGTGGTGAATGCATTGAATAATTACGACATACCCCTGGTCCTGGGTTGTGTACTTACCATAGCTTTTATTTTTTTCCTGATCAACCTGCTTGTTGAGGTGGTGTACAGAATTCTGGATCCCCGGATAAGATAGGAATGCAGGGAAATATCTTTTCCCGGCACCGGATGTTTTGTTATTTTTATCCTTCTTTTAAACCAAATTCAAAACCAAAATGAGAAACAGAATTGTCGCCGGTAACTGGAAAATGAATACCGACCTTCAGGAGGGCGTAAAGCTTGCTTCTGCTGTTGAGGAAGAACTCGGAGAAGCTGAAGGAGATATTATTGTTATTGTTGTACCTCCCTTTACCCACCTGAGCGAGGTTGGAAAAGTCATTGACAAGGTGAAGCTTGCTGCACAGAATTGTGCCTCCGAAGCTTCGGGTGCTTACACCGGAGAGGTTGCCTGTTCCATGCTGGTCAGTGCCGGAGCGGAGTATGTGATCATCGGCCACTCGGAACGCCGGACCCATTTCAGGGAAAGTGACGAGACCCTGAACAGGAAAGTTAAGCTTGCCCTGGAACACGGCTTAACCCCCATTTTCTGCTGCGGTGAAGTGCTGGATGAACGGAAAGCCGGTAAACAGCACGACGTGGTAAAAGCACAGCTGGACAAGGGACTTTTTACACTTGATCGCGGACAATTTACCAAGGTCGTTATTGCCTATGAACCGGTCTGGGCCATAGGTACAGGTGAAACCGCAACCCCGGAACAGGCCCAGGATATGCATGCTTTTATCCGGGAACTGGTGGCTGATAGATATGACGATCATACGGCCGGGGACCTGACCATTCAGTATGGAGGCAGCTGTAAACCCTCCAACGCTAAGGAACTTTTTGACAATCCCGACGTGGATGGCGGTCTGATCGGCGGAGCATCGCTGAAAGCGGATGATTTCATCGCTATCGTGAATTCATTTTAGTTCGGGTTACGCTTGCCTGCCGCAGGCAGGCGCAATTCGAAATGAGGATGTGGAGGTGGGTGTTGAAGATGTGGAGACATTGAGACATAGAGACGCTGAGACATTTAGACATTGAGACATAGATAAGCGGCAGCAGCAGTGACAGTAGCAGTCCAGTAGACAGTCGACAGAGATACTGTGAATAGGAGAGGTTTGGCACCGTTTTGAACCCTTTGCACAGTAAATCACAAATCATATTGTAAGGTGTGAATTTTACTGAAATACAGGTTGATACCCCGGAGCTTTCCAACCAGGATATTGAGATCATCTCGGGACTGTTAATGAATGCAGGATTTTCGGGGATCCATTTTGAGGATGAGGTTCTGCATGCTTATTACCCGGGTAAAAACTTACCTGTTTTACCGGAGGAACTGGCAGACCCTTTGGGATTTCAGCTTAACTACAGCATACATAGTGTCAAGGAGGAAAACTGGAATGAGCGCTGGGAGCGTTCTTTTCGGCCCCTGGTCATCGATGAGAAAGTCGGGATCAGGGCTTCATTCCAAGATCCCACCGGTTGCAACCTGGATATCGTTATCGATCCGGGAATGGCATTTGGAACCGGGCATCATGCAACTACTCTGCTCATGATCAAGGCACTTTTAAGCATAGATCCCCAGGAACTTAAGGTACTGGATATGGGCACCGGTACCGGTATTCTGGCCATTCTGGCAGAAAAAATGGGTGCTTATGCCATCCATGCAGTCGATAATAACGATACAGCCATCATGGCTGCACGGGAGAATTTAAGGATCAATGCATGTTCCCGGATCAGGTTGATCCGGGATGAATATCCCCCGGCAGGAATATCCTTTGATTTGATCCTGGCCAATATCAACCGGAATACCTTGATAAGCCGGATGCGAGCCTATAATGCCGGTTTGCATTCCGGGGGGAGCGTTATATTAAGCGGTTTTTACGTGGAAGATGAGGAACGAATAAAGAATAAAGCCATTGAATATGGATTGATATTTGAATCTTTCGAGCGTGAGGATGAATGGTCTGTTGGTTTTTTCCGTTCTGATAACAGGGGATAAATGTTAGATTTGTATATAAGAAATTGATGCAGGGATGAAAATAAAATCCATCTTGCCGGTCATTCTTATTTCATTGTCAGCCATACTTCGGGCCCAGTATTTCCCTGGTTTCTCCACAGATTTTGAAAAATTCCCTGAAGAAATTCTTCAATACTGGAACCAGACCCCGTCAGAAAGCGAACAGGCAATCATCAACCAGTTCGTGATAAGCTGGAAGGCCAGGGAATGGAAAAATGAAGATGCTTTGAAGATTATGACGGCTGCACAAAGGTTGTACGAAAAGCGTGCACGGTCCAATCCTCATTTTATTCGTTATTTGCAGGTATTGAATCTATTCCGTTACAGCCGACTGGATGATAAAAGTTATGATGCATGGCAGCAAGGATGGTTTCAGCTTCTTGACAATGACAGGACCTTCCTGAGGGAAATACTGAATTACCTGAATATCAGCCTGAAACTAATCAGAGACCGCGGCTTCCAGGGAAAGGGCCCTGAATGGAAATTCAAATCGGGCGATTTTCGTTTCGGATATGAAGGCAAAACCTATGCACGCTTCAACAAGCTGGATCTTACCTGCATCAAAAATACCGACAGTATAAGTATTTACGGGACCCGTGGTGTTTTTTACCTGATGGATGCACACTGGGAAGGCCGGGAAGGAAAAGTGAGCTGGGAACGCTCAGGTTATGATCCAAACAGGGTACATGCTATGCTTTCAGACTACAGCATCGATATGAACACGGATGGTTACCGGGCGGATAGTGTCATTTTCCGAAACAGCAATTATTTTGATTTTCCAGTGCCCGGAAAGCTGCAGGACAAAATACAGGCTTTGCCCAATCCGGACCATCTCGTATATCCAAGTTTCGAATCCTATGATCTGGGTTATAAGCTTCCCCGCTTGTATGATAATATCACCTATTCGGGGGGATTATCCATGACCGGAAAAAGGATGATCGGGAGGGGCACCCGCGAGAATAAGGCCCATATGGGTATTTATTGGCAGGATACTTTGAGGATCCTGGCCCGCTCGGAATACTTCACTTTCAGTCCGCAAATCGTCCGTGGTGTCGATACCAGGGTCACCATACCGGTAGGTACAGATTCGATCACCCATCCCAACATGGATTTAATCTACAGGGTCAATGAAAATGCACTCAGCCTGAATCAGAGTGATGACTTTGCCTCCAAAGCACCTTATTATAATAGCTACCACAAAGTAGAGATGAATTTTGAACAGTTGTACTGGGAGTTGGACAAGCCCGAGATTGTTTTCCGCATGAAACGGGGCTCTGCCATTGGATTTGCCAATTTCCGTTCTGCCAATATGTTTGATCCCGGACTGTATGCCAGCTTGCAGGGTATGGATTTGAATAATCCCCTGGTCTTGCTTCGACGATATTCAGAGAAAGTGTTTTCTGTTGAATTTACAGGAAGAGCATTTGCCAAATTCATCCATAAGCCCTTTTACCAGGTGCAGCAAACCCTGATGAGGGCGGCACAGGAAGGCTTTATAGTGTATGACAATGAACAGGATATTGTGACGGTGCGGCAAAAATTGTACGATTATATCTATGCCAGTGTGGGCTACATTGACTATGACCAGATCAATTTCATCTCAGAGGTAACTGCTCCCAACACCAATGCGGTCTTTAATCTCAAAAACAACGACATTAATATCAACGGTATTCCACAAATAAACCTGAGTACGGTGCAAAATGTATCTATTTACCCCGGCAAGGATAAGATCACCCTCAAGGAAAACCGTTCCTTTACTTTTGATGGGATCATAGAGGCCGGCTTATTCCGGTTTTACGGGAACAATTTTTATTTTAGTTACGATAGTTTTAAGATCAATCTGCAGGATATTGATTCCCTTACCTTTAAGTTTAAGGTTGAAGACCTGGATGATTATGGCAGGTCCTCCCTGGTAAATGTGCAGAATTCAATACAGGATATCACCGGCGAATTGATCATTGACGACACGGAGAATAAATCCGGCCGGAAGGATATCCCCGTCTATCCCATATTCAATTCCAAGGAGAACTCTTATGTTTATTACAACCAGGCCGACAGCATCTATAAAACGGATGAGTTCTATTTTGAGATTTATCCCTTTAGTTTTGACAGCCTGGACAACTTTTCTCCGCGCGGACTTCAACTGCAGGGCAAATTTGTTTCCGCGGGGATCCTGCCGGATCTGGAGCAAAACCTAAAGATCAAGGGGGACAATTCTCTGGGATTCACTTATGATGCCGGTGAACAAGGAATCGGGGTTTACGGTGGGAAGGGAGTCTTCTATAATACCGTTGATCTGAGTAATAATGGTTTGATGGGTACCGGTCGCCTGGATTACCTGACTTCCACCAGTTATTCAGAGGAATTCCTTTTCCATCCGGATAGTGTTATCGGTGAAGTATACAAATTTGAGAACCGGGCACAATCCACCGGGGTGAAATATCCCATGATCCGGTCTGCCAATGACAGTTTGCGCTGGTATCCTTATCTGGATCGCCTGTTATCCCACCAGCATAAGGGACCTTACACCATTTTAAACGACAGTACACAGCTTGAGGGCTCGCTGGTTCTGACCCCGGATGGAATTACAGCTTCGGGTGACATGTTACTGACCACTTCGGAATTTTCTTCCAATCTGTTTCGTTATGAAGATCAGTCCTTCCGGGCCGATACCGCCGATTTCAGGTTAAAGTCCATTCATACTTCAGGCTTCACCGTGCTTACAGAAAATATGAACACCTATGTGGATTTTAAATCCCGCTCGGGATTATTCAGGACCAACGGAGAATTTACAAGGACCGAGTTTCCTGAGAACCAATATGTAAGTGAATTGGAGCTGTTCCGTTGGGATATTGATGGTAAAAAGATCGCAATGGGTGTCCGGGATACGGGACCGCGTGAAGAATTGTCGGAGGATGTGGAAGCATACGGACCAAGGTATATTTCTTTGCATCCCGCGCAGGACTCTTTCAGTTTTGTTTCACCCAATGCTGAGTACAATTATTCCGAAAACATCATCCATGCCTATGAGGTAAAACTGCTCAAAGTGGCTGATGCCCTTATATATCCCGGTGATGGAGAGGTGATCGTTGATGAGGGGGCACGGGTTCGTACCCTGAAGGGGGCACGCATCCTTGCCGATGATTCCCTGAAGATGCATAACATTTTCGATGCTACAGTTGACATCACCGGCCGGTATGCCTACACTGCCTCGGGTTATTATGATTATATTGATGAAACCGACAGCAGCCAGACCATTTATTTTGATAAGATCAAGGTAGATGAAAAAATTCAGACCGTGGCCGAAGGTCTGATCCCACCTTCCCGGGAATTCTATCTTAGCCCTGATTTCGCCTGCCAGGGCAAAGTTTTCCTGGAAGCTTCACGGCCTCATCTTACTTTTGATGGGGGGACCCGTATCCTGGTTAACTGCGATCGGTTTGAAACAGAATGGGTACGTTTCAGGACCGAGATTGACCCGGATAATGTCAGAATCCCTATAAGCCGGGACCTGCGGGATATGGACATGAATCCGATTCATCTTGCTTTGTTTGTTCAACATGATTCAGCCAATATATACCCGGCCTTTTTCGGACATCAACGACTGGCCACTGATAATTATGTTATCGATGCCCATGGGGAAATGTACTTTGATAAAGCTACCCGGGAGTACAGGATAGCAGCTCCCGAAAAGCATGAGAACCGGCTGGTTCCTGAGAATTATCTGAGCATAAGCAGGGAACAATGCGAAATATATGGTGAAGGCTTGTTATACCTCGGTGTAAGAGTAGGACAGATCCGCATGCGAACTCCCGGTTATATACGCTATAACCTGGTTGATTTAAGTGTGAAGCTTGAAATAATGCTCGCACTGGATTTTTTTATTGATGAAAATGTTATGGCCATTGCGCGTAATGAAATGGACAGTTTGTCCGGACAGGAAGCATTTGATCTCACCGGCACCACCTATCGCAAAGCACTCGCTGAACTGGTCGGACTGGAGACCATGGAGAAGATGCAGGCCGAACTGGGACTATACGGAAGGTATCAATCCATTCCCGGGGGACTGGACTACACTATGATTTTGCCCTCTCTCAAATTGCAATGGAATCCTTTCACGAGTTCTTACCGTTCGGTTGCCCCGGTGGGCATAAGCATTATTGACGGCAAGCAGGTCAATATCATGTCCGATGCCAGAATAGAGTTGTCAAAGCGAAGGGGCGGGGATATGCTCGATATCCACCTGGAGCCAACCCGTAACATTTGGTACTATTATGGTTATACCCGTGGGGTCATGCAGGTGCTGTCTTCAAACCGTGATTTCAATTTCATTGTCAGCAACCTGAAAACCCGTCAGCGGCAAATGAAAACCAAACGCAACGAGATCCCATTTATATATGTTATCGGTACCGCTCAAAAACGGGCCTCGTTTTTGCGCAGGTTTGAAGAAGGGGAGGATTTGATGGAAGAAATGCAGTAGTGCTTCCTTACCGGAACCGGGAAGTCAGTTTTAATCTTGTTTTATGAATTATTTCTATACCACCCGTGTTGAGGCCCGGACCGCCTTCCTGGATGAAACTGAAAGCCGGCATGCACTGAAGGTGTTAAGAATGAAAAAGGGCGATCCCATATGGCTGGTGGATGGGCAGGGTCATTATTACAAGGGTATCATTGAGGATACAGGCTCGGGTAAGTGCCTTGTTGAGATCCGGGATCAAAAAGCAGAGGAACCACCTAAAAGGCCCTACCTGCATTTAATTATAGCACCCACAAAACAATCCGGGCGCTTTGAATGGTTCCTTGAAAAAGTCACAGAAATTGGCGTGGATGAGATAAGCCCCATTCTTTGCGAGCATTCGGAACGCAAGAAGCTTAATCTTCAAAGGTCCGGGCGCATTTTGATTTCGGCCATGAAGCAAAGTGGGCGGGCCACATTGCCCTTGCTCAATGCGCTTCAGGATTTCGGGCAGGTTCTTGACAAACACAACCGGGAGACTCAGCTGACTGTAGCGCAACACGGCGGATTGTCCTTGGAAGAGATACTTGCAGGATCCCCCCGATCCCTGGCCCTATTTATAGGGCCGGAGGGAGATTTTTCCGGGCGGGAACTGGAAATGCTTCAAGAACGAGGAGCGAAAAAGGTCGGCCTGGGATCCTACAGACTTCGAACAGAAACCGCCGGTATTGTTGCGTCAACCATTGTTAACAAGACATAAAAAAAGCACCGCTTTGAGCGGTGCTTTCACAATTTTCACAAGGGATCTAAGAGATCTTTTGCAATACTTTATTTACAAGCGCATCTTCCACAGGCATCAATAAGGACTCCAGGTAATTATGGATGTCTTTATTTACACCGATGGGATCCAGAAAAAGATCTTGTAAATCAATTATGCCGAACTCTTCATGCTCCCCCGTCTGGTTGTGAATTAGATAAAGGGTAGAGTTCTTCACCATAGGCAAATTTGATTTTTTTAACACTATGTAAACGGCATCACAATCCAATTAGTATTAATAAAGAACTATTTAATATGAGGGCAGCAAAAAAAAATCAGGATTTTGTTAAAGAAAGCTTTTTCTGCTTGATGAGCTTCCTCAGATTGATCAATGCATAACGCATCCTGCCAAGCGCCGTATTAATACTTACATCGGTCTGCTCGGCAATCTCCTTGAAACTCAATCCTCCATAATGCCTTAACAAAATAACTTGTTTTTGGTCATAGGGCAGAAGACCGATCAGCTTCTTAACATCGCTGGTGATCTGATCATGGATAAGGAGTTCTTCTATATTTTCATCCGAGAACTTCTTGGAGTTGAACAGATCCGCTTCATAATCTTCATTATAACAAGTGTTGATCTGTTTTTCCTTTCGGAAATGATCGATCACAAGATTATGGGCAATACGGATCACCCAGGAAAGAAATTTTCCGTGATCCTTGTATTTTCCCTGTTTAAGAGAACTGATAACCTTGATAAAGGTATCCTGGAAAATGTCTTCCGCGATATCCTGATTTTTGACGATCAGCAGAATATAAGTGAAAACCTTGTTTTTATGTCGGTTGATAAGAACTTCTATACTTGCCCGATCACCTGCTAAGAAACTTTTTACAAGTTCCTGGTCCGATAGACTTTTATACTTCAAGACAACCTCCTTAATCTTTGGTTCGGCGTAGAAGTGTTCCTATAGGCTGCTTCCCTTTTTTAATTTTACTAAAAGACAACTAATGTATTAATATCGTTGCAATTAAGCCAAAAAAACTGGTATTGCAAAAAGTATTACTTTTGAAATTCTGTTAAACATTGTTAATTCCTCCATAAAATTAAACAATAATCATGCCAATCAAATCCCCTGTCGCGGTAGAAAATATTGAAATTAAGAGGGCCAGGGTACACAATCTGAAAGGATTTGATTTATCCATTCCGAGGAACGAATTTGTGGTGATTACCGGCCTTTCCGGCTCGGGCAAGTCGTCGCTTGCTTTCGATACCCTTTATGCCGAAGGCCAGCGTCGCTACGCGGAAAGTCTCTCCTCCTATGCACGACAGTTTCTGGGAAGAATTCACAAACCGGACGTGGAAGCAATACGGGGGATTCCACCAGCCATTGCCATCGAGCAAAAGGTCAATACGCGTAATCCCCGTTCCACCGTTGGTACTTCAACGGAGATCTATGATTACCTGAAGTTGCTCTATGCCCGTGTTGGCCGAACCATTAGTCCGGTATCGGGCAAAGAGGTTAAGAAACATTCGGTTACCGATGTAGTGGATCATATTTTAAAACAGGAGGAAGGTAAAAAACTGATGATCCTGGCTCCTTTTAGTCTTGCCCGGTCCATTGATATCAAACGCCAGTTGGAGATACTGGATAAGCAAGGCATCACGAGGATTGTAATCGATGGTCAGGAGCACCGGACCGGGGAAATAGAACCGGATGCGCTAAAAACCGAACGGGTTTTGCTGGTGGTCGACCGGATTGTAGTGCACGGCGATGAAGACTCCATTTCCCGTTACGGTGATTCCATTCAGTCAGCATTCAGTTTGGGCAAGGGCGAGTGCCTCATTAAAGAGCCCGGTAAAAAGCAAGGCCGGTCTTTTTCCAACCGCTTTGAATTGGATGGGATAAGTTTCGAGGAACCCACGGAACACATGTTCAGCTTTAACAATCCCCTGGGTGCCTGTCCGGTTTGTGAGGGATATGGAAAGGTAATCGGCATTGACGAGGATCTGGTGATACCGAACAAACGACTATCCGTCTATGAAGATGCTATTGTTTGCTGGAAAGGAGAGAAGATGAAGAAATGGAAAGACCGCCTGATCTATAATGCGGATCAATTCGGTTTCCCCGTGCACAAACCATATTATCAGCTAAGCGATGAGCATAAAAGTCTTTTATGGACGGGGAACCGATATTTCAAGGGACTGAACCAGTTTTTCAAATACCTGGAAAGAAAGAAATACAAGATCCAATACCGGGTTATGTTGAGTCGGTACAGGGGCAAGACCACCTGCCAGGAGTGTATGGGTACAAGGTTAAAAAAGGAAGCTACCTGGGTCAAGGTGAACGGCCAAGCCATTACCGACCTGGTAGAGTTGCCCATCAATGAGCTGGATGAATTCCTGGACCGGATAAAACTCACCCGATACGAATCTGAAGTTGCAGGCCGCATTCTTGTTGAAATACGCAACCGCGTGAAGTTTCTTTTGAACGTAGGACTGAGTTATCTTACGCTGAACCGTTTGTCTTCATCCCTCTCCGGCGGCGAGTCACAAAGAATCAACCTGGCTACTTCCCTCGGCAGCAGTCTTGTCGGCTCCCTCTACATTCTGGATGAACCCAGCATCGGATTGCATCCCCGGGATACTTCGATGCTGATACGGGTACTCGAACATCTTAAACGGATCGGAAATACGGTATTGGTGGTGGAACACGATGCAGATATCATCCGGGCGGCCGGTCAAATTATCGATATCGGTCCGGGAGCCGGACGGCTGGGCGGGGAGATCATCTTCCAGGGAACTCCTGCAGCGCTGGTTTCATCGGACGAGAGTCTTACCGCCAGATACTTAACCGGTAAAGAATCCATTGAGGTCCCTGCTTCCAGGAGAAAATGGAACCATGCCATTCGAATTGCAGGAGCCCGGGAACACAATCTTAAGAATATCAGTGTCGACATCCCTCTGAATGTACTTACGGTAGTCACCGGTGTCAGCGGTTCAGGTAAATCCTCCCTGGTCAAGGATATTCTTTATCCGGCTTTGAATAAGATCTATCATGGATACGGCGAGAAAAGTGGGGAGCACGATATGTTGGACGGGGACCTTTCACTGCTCAGGCATGTTGAATTTGTTGATCAGAACCCCATAGGCCGTTCTTCCCGTTCCAACCCGGTAACTTATATCAAGGCGTATGATGAGATACGTAAGCTTTTTGCTGACCAGCATATGTCTGAGATCAACAACTTCAAACCTGCCCACTTTTCATTCAACGTTGATGGCGGCAGATGCGATGTTTGCCAGGGAGAAGGAGAAATTACCGTTGAGATGCAGTTCATGGCCGATGTTCACCTTGTTTGTGAACAATGTCAGGGAAAACGCTTCAAAGATGAGGTGCTGGAGGTTAAGTATCAGGACCGGAACATCTATGATGTTCTGGAGATGACGGTGGATGAGGCCATGGAATTCTTCAGCCGCGGAGAAGGGCGGCTGGAGAAGAAGATCGTTCAAAAGTTGAAACCATTGCAGGATGTAGGATTGGGATATATCAAACTCGGGCAGTCTTCCTCAACCCTGAGTGGCGGGGAAAGTCAGAGGGTCAAGCTTGCCTTCTTCCTCAGCAAGGAACATTCCGGGGAACCTACCCTTTTCATATTTGACGAACCGACCACCGGCTTGCATTTCCACGATATCCGCAAACTGTTGGAAGCCCTGAATGCATTGATATCCCAGGGACATTCCGTTTTGATCATCGAGCACAACATGGAAGTGATCAAGTCGGCCGACTGGATCATCGATCTTGGCCCGGAAGGAGGAGAGAAAGGAGGGGAGGTGTTGTTCACCGGCACCCCGGAGGTCCTGGTCAAACACGATTCTTCCTCTACAGGAAAATACCTTAATAAAATTCTAAATTCTAATCTGAATTAATCACCAAATACTTTGGTTAAAATATCCCCCACCGTCGAGGTGGCCCATTCGAAGGGGTTGTCGCGGATCTTCTTTTCTTCTTCGCCTACTTTCAGGAAAAGACCGTCCAGGGCTTTACCCACGGCATATTCCCCAAGGTCGGTATCGATTGTTTCAACAGGATCAACACCCGGCCAGAGGGCAGCCGTTCCATTGTAAAAGACTGCAGCATCATTGTAGGTGCCGGTCAAGCTGTTCCAGGCACCGGTGGCCGTAAAACCCAGTCCGAGGTCCTTATCCAGGGCATCATTGATGTCCGGTGAAAAAGCATCCACCAGTTGTGTAAAGGTTATGGCTTTCAGATAATTCGTCGCTGCAGTTGAGTCAAAGTCTTGTGTATTCTTCTTGCTTCCGGCAGGATTGATCCCGTTCAGTATTTCCCATGCCTGGGATATGCTTAAACCGCGGATGGCATCATTGAAAGGTTGCCTGGCTTTTGGCGCGGCATGTTCCGCGGCCCGGTTCACCGATAAGATCACATCATCTACCAGTGGTTCTATTATTCCGGCCACGCCTATATCATCTGCATAGTTCATGGCGGTTTCTACTTCATCGGGAAGCAGGATCTTGATGGCTTCGTCTTCCAAATAACCCCCCATTGCCGAAGTTACGGAAACGGCACTGTCGGTGCCAACTTCCAGGGCGGTTTTCAGACCTTCCACAACTTCTTCCCTGGTCAATCCGCCATCTTCCGTGTCAAACAGGCCTTCACAGGAGAACAATCCAAAACTTAATGCCAGGATAATAACCGGATGAACAATTTTTTTCATAATTCAGTACTTCTTAATGGATATTTTTCTTTTACGGGCAAAGGAACTGAAATGTTCCGTTCTACCGGACCGGATATGGGAAACCATAAATGGGAAGGTGGTTGTTATTCCTTGAAACCGAACATGATGGCCACACAGCCGCTAATGATATCTTCCGCCATTTCATTGGTTACCGGAACCTTTACGAAGATCTTTAATTGCTGACTTGCTTCCAGGCGGAAATCCCATATCCTGGTAAAGTCATCGTCCTTGTTATTGTACAATACGTTCCGGTTGGCGTCGATGATGCCGAATTCGATATCCGGCAAGGCGTCTGAACCACAGATAGCGATCCGGTAATCCGTATTCGAGTAAAAGGTCTTGTAGAGTTCGGCTTCCTCTCCTTCGGTGAGGATGGCAGCATGGTAATTCCCGTCGTGGATGTAGGGCATGAGTTCCAGTTTGCAGATCTTCTTGGCAAATCCCTTACATTGAGCCTGAAGTTGCAGGGGGATGAATACCAGAAAGGATAGTGCTATGGTCAGTTGAAAAAGTCGTTTCATGATCAAGAAGATTTTTAGGAAATGAATTTCTGCCTGAGTATTTCAACTTTGGATTTAATTTCCCTGAATGTTTCCGGTGTTATTTTGACCTTGGTATTGGACTTAATGACTGTGACATTGGTTGCTTCATCTTTTACCGGGCGCACATCCGTGGTGGTAATTTCCACCTTATTAAAACTGGATTTCAAATCCTGCAGTTCTGCAATAACTTCTCTGACTTCGGGATTGGCACTGTGTTCATCCAGAAGGTTTGTAACAATATCAAAGGACAATTTCTGATCGACAATGCGGCCAACCAGCTTATTGTTTTCGATATTGGCATCATCTTCCACCAGTTGTGTGGCAATATAAAGTCCTTCGATCCAACCGCCAACCAGAACAATACTGGCCAGGGCACTCCGGTCATTTTCCGTTAGAAATGAGCTGGAACTCATAAATGTCTCTGAAATGATGTCCATTATCACATCCCGGTTATTCACATTTTCTTCCAGTCTTTCAATAGTGGTATTGTCAATGGCATCAAGGATCCCAAGACCATCGGCCATCTTTTTTGCAGCCTCCATATAGGTAATGGTCGTTTGGGTCTGATCGGATATACTGGCGTAACTCAGATCGGTCGTATATATACCCAGGTTCAGGGCGCGTTTTTTGTTTGTTGAATAAAAATCGGCATTTTCAACCGGATTGAGCAACTCTTCATTATAGGCTGCACCCGCACTTTTTATCAGCATCGCTGTTTCAAGCGGAGACGGCAAAGAATAGAAAATCCTTTTAGCCTGTGTGATGTCATCCTGTAATTCTTTATCCAGTTCCGAAGTGTCTATGGTAAACTCCTCTTCGGGTTGCTTTTTATCCGAGGCGCAGGCGGCAAGCAGAAGGATTAAGAGCATTACGGAGCTCAATCGTGCGAGTGAAGGAAAAATAGTTCTTTGGCTCATAGCTCGTTGTTTTTATACAGTACCGGCAAGTTAACAATATGAAGTAAAAATAACACATTTTTTTTAATAACAAAATCTGTATCTTTACTCAAACCTCAGTAAAAATAGCTGTTTCAGAAGATTTGAAATAAAAAAAAGAGAACCGCCCAAGAGGTCCTCTTTCCCCATACTTTCGCGTGAACTTCATTGCTCAAAGTTCCTGGACTTGATCAGGTTTCCCTGCTCGTCATATACTTTCCAGATTCCGGTCTTATTGCCGTGAATATAATGCATTTCATACCGGAGTACACCTTCGTCATCCCATATCTTCCAGGTACCATGTTTTTTGTTGTTCTTGTAGTTGGCCAGACCGGTTTTCACGCCTTCCTCGTTCCAGTTGATCCAGGTCCCGTCGAATTTCCCGTTCCTATAGGATCGTTGCTCTTTTTTGTTGCCATTCCTGTAAAAGAGACAGGTGGTTCCGTTCAGTATGCCATTTTCAAACTGACTGATGGATTCAAGGGACCCATCATCGAAGTATTCCTTGTATTCCCCGTTGTAAGGCGTAATGGCATCAGCATAGTAAATTCCGTCTTCTCCCTTGATTATTTGCCCGAAAGAGGGCAGTAAGAAGAAACTGAGTGCGATATATCCAATGAGCCTTTTCATGAGAATCTCCTTTCTTGTAAAATGTATGGCTTTCTTTGCCTTGTAAATTTACGGAAAGTTAAGAAAAAAGATACAATTAATTAAATGATAGATAACATAAAATTAATGTTTAATTAACATAATATTAACATATAGACCGCATTCGACATATTTACAGGTAGTTATCTGGAATTTACTTGAAGAATATTTTCCCCGTACCCTTTCCGTTAACTTCACCGATCTGCATGACCTGGTCTAGACCGGCTTTTTCGGCCGCCTCCAGGTACTTTCCGGCATCATTTTCCGGCATGGCCAGTAAGAGTCCGCCCGAGGTCATGGCATCGCAGCTGATATATCTTAATGTCTTACTTATCTTATCCTGCCAATGACAATATTCCGCGGCAAAAGCATAATTGTTTTTTGTTCCCCCGGGGATATAACCGCTCATGGCCAGGTTTTTCACCCCGGGTAGAAGGGGAATCTTATTTATTGTAATATGGGCGTCAGTGTTGGAGTTTCGGAACATCTCTGCCAGGTGTCCGGCCAATCCGAAGCCCGTGACATCGGTGCAGGCATGGACCTTCAGGCCACGGGTCAGTTCAATGGCCCTGTTGTTGAGTGCCGCCATGGTATGATTGGCTGCCTCCAGAATACCGGGATCAACTGCCCCTCTTTTTGTTGCAGTCGAAATAATGCCGGTGCCGATGGCTTTGGTCAGGATAAGCCTGTCTCCGGCTTCCGCCCCCCGGTTTCTCAGTATCTTTTCCGGGTGGACGGTTCCGCAAGCCACCATGCCGTATTTCGGCTCATTGTCTTCTATGCTATGCCCGCCCAATATGGCAATGCCAGCTTCCTGTGCCTTATCCGAAGCGCCCCGGAGAATCTGTTCCAAAACACTCCAGGGCAGGGTTTTCACCGGAAATCCTACAATGTTGAGCCCGAACAAGGGTTTGGCTCCCATGCTGTACAGGTCGCTGAGTGCATTGGCTGCGGCAATGGCCCCGAAGGTGTAGGGATCGTCCACGATGGGGGTGAAGAAATCGAGGCTGACCACCAGGGCCGTATCCTCTGCGATCCGGTAAACCGCTGCATCATCGGAAGTGGACAGATCTACCAGGACCGAGGGATTTGTTTGAACCGGGATATTTTGAAGGATATTTTCCAGGTCCTGGGGCCTGAGCTTGCAGGCACAGCCCATTCCGTGGGTATATTGGGTAAGCCTTAGCTTTTCTGTTTCATCAATTGAAGAATCTGTTTCCAGTCCCGCGGTCAATTCATTATATGCTTTTGTGATCCTTTCAATGCTCTTATCGATCTCCTCCTTTGTAGTCGATTTTCCAACCGAAAAGCGTATGCTCCCCCGTGCATATTCTTCGGGCACCTGCATGGAACGGAGCACCGGGGACAGTATGACATCATCGGTATGACAGGCGGCCCCGGCGGAAGCGGCAAGCCCTTCCATCCGGGTGAGCAGGTAATCGGCATCCACCCCGTGAAAGCCCACATTCAAGGTATTGGGCAAACTGTGCTTTATCGAACCATTTCTCTTGCAACCGGGACAGGATTCCTGTATTCCCTGCCAGAGCATATCCCGCGTAAGGGCCATATGGTCCATATTCTCCTGCAGTTCCTGTTCTGCAAGTTCACAGGCTTTGCCCAAACCCGCGATCTCCATAACATTCTCGGTGCCGGGACGCAGACCGTATTCATGACCGGCCCCGTGCAGGATCTTTTCAATACCGGTTCCGGCGCGTACATACAATGCCCCCACGCCTTTGGGGCCGTATAACTTATGCCCGGCGATACTGAGCATTTGCACGCCCAGCTTATCAACATCCACGGGGATCTTGCCGGCCGATTGGGCCGCGTCGGTGTGGAAAGCGATATTCCTGGAACGGCATATGCCTGCCATCTCTTCGATTGGCTGGATGGTTCCGGTCTCGTTGTTGGCATGCATGATGCTCACCAGGATTGTATCGGGTTGCAGGGCCCGTTCAAGACTGCCAGGGACAACCAATCCGTCTGTATCCACAGGCAGGATGGTGAGTTTAAAGCCGTTCTTTTCAAGGTAGCGGCAGACCTCCATCACGGCAGGATGTTCCACAGACGAAGTGATGATGTGGCTTCCCCGTTCACGGTGTTTATAAGCATAGCCCTTGATCGCCAGGTTGTTGGATTCTGTTCCTCCTCCCGTAAAAATGACCTCTTCAGGCTGGCAGTTGATCAGGGAGGCTACCTGTTCCCTGGCATTCCGGAGGACTGAACGGGCCTTTACCCCAAAGGCATGGCTGCTGGAAGGATTTCCAAAATAATCCTCCAGGAAGGGTTTCATGTATTCCGCCACCCGTCGGTCGATCGGGGTGGTGGCGTTGTAGTCCAGGTAGATCGGGATTTTGGATTTCGACATGGTTGGATGAAATTAATGAAAATTTGAGAAAACTAGCTGTCACTCGCTACGCTGCTGCTCGCCTTCGCTGTAACTCGTTTCGCTGCTGCTCGCTGCGCTGTAACTATGTCTCAATGTCTCAAGGTCTCGATGTCTCAAGGTCTCAAGGTCTCGATGTCTCAAGGTCTCAAGGTCTCGATGTCTCAAGGTCTCTATGTCTCTATGTCTCAAGGTCTCGATGTCTCAAGGTCTCTATGTCTCTATGTCTCAAGGTCTCCGGTACCTCCGTGGTCCTCAATTTTCCCCTGTGCCACTCTGTGACCTAAATAATTGCGAATTGCGAATTGCGCCTGCCCGCGTGCCGTCGCCAGAGGCTATGGCCGCACGCTGTCGCAGAAGCTTTAGCGTAGGCGCCCGGTGACCGGCAGGCAAGCGTAATCCGTAATAATCATCCTGAATTCTATTCAGCTCTTCCGCTCTTCCGCTCTTCTGCTTTTATAGTACTTACATATCGAGGTCAAACCACATTCCCCACACAGGGGTTTTCGGGCTTTACAAATGTACCTCCCATGCAGGATCAGCCAGTGGTGGGCTTGGGCCACCAGGTTTTCGGGGAAGTATTTCAGCAATTGTTTTTCGGTTTGGAGAGGTGTTTTGGCGTTGTGGGTCAGGCCAATACGGGTGGCCACCCGAAAGACATGGGTATCCACGGCCAGGGACGGCTGATTATATACCACCGAGGCGACCACGTTGGCGGTCTTGCGACCGACGCCGGGCAGCTTCTGCAATTCCTTCACATCATCCGGAACCAGCTGGTTGAAGTCGTCGACCAGCATTCTGGCCATGCCTATCAAATGTTTGGTTTTATTGTTGGGATAGGAGCAGGATTTGATGATCTCATACACCTCTTCACTTTTGGCCCCTGCCAGGCTTTCAGGATCGGGAAATACCCTGTAGAACTCCCTGGTGATCATATTCACCCGCTTATCGGTGCACTGGGCCGATAAAATGACAGCCACCAGCAACTGGTATGGGTTCCTGTATATCAGTTCCGTAGCGGCTTCCGGCATGGTACTGGAGAAATAGTCAATGACAAATTCAAACTTTTCCTTGCGGGTCATGGGCACTTTGGAAAAAACTATTTATGATCTTTTCTGATTCAGTTTATAATAAAGCAAGCCCGGTTTTTTGGAAATAATAAAAAGAATTGATACGTTTGCATGAAATTGTAAGTTAGATGTTTTATTCTTTTGTATACTTCTATTTTTATTATTTCCTGCATAAAAGGCCGGGATAAGTATATATAAGGATGTAAAAATATAGAAAGTCCCGCGAATAACGGGACTTTTTTTTGTCTCAATAAAAATGATAAAAATACTGATCCAGGGAGGTTACGGTGCCTTCCATGAAATAGCTGCCAAGCATTTTTTCAGCGGGGAGGAAACAGAGATCCTTCCGCGGAACACCTTCAAAGATGTACTCCTGTCTTTGAAGGATCACCAGGCGGACTATGGAATTATGGCCATTGAGAATTCCCTGGCCGGCAGCATTCTGCCCAATTACAACCTGCTGAAGGATTCTCCCATGCACATCATCGGGGAAGTGTACCTTCGCATCCGGCAGAACCTGGTTGCTCTTCCCGGTCAGCGTATCGAGGACATCCGGGAAGTCTTTTCCCATCCCATGGCTATATTGCAATGCCAGGAATTCTTTGATTCCTATCCCAATATCCGCCTGATCGAAAGTATGGATACAGCGCTTTCTGCCAGGGAGCTCATGGAAAAGGGTAGGACCGGGGTAGGTGCTATTGCCAGTTCCCTGGCTGCGGAAAAGTACGGTCTGGAAACCCTGGCTGAGAGTATCGAAACCAACAAGGTTAACTACACCCGATTTTTGATCCTGGGAGAAAACGGTGGTAAATGGAATGGCAGGGGCGTGAACAAGGCTTCTGTGCATTTTGCCCTGGCCCATGAGATCGGTGGCCTGTCAAAGATTTTATCCATTCTTTCATTTTATATGATCAATCTGACTAAGATCCAATCTATGCCTATTGTTGGCAGGGACTGGGAATACCAGTTTTACGTGGATGTTGAATTCAATAACCTGGAGCGATATCGACAGTCCCTGGAGGCCATCCGCCCCTTTACCAGTGATCTGGGCATATTGGGAGAATATCAGAAAGGAAAATCAATTATTTAAAATCATCAATATGGGTGTCAACTTGAAACTTGAACCGCTGGGCCTGATGGGGGAAGAATTCAAACGTCCCATCCTGATAGCAGGGCCATGCAGTGCAGAATCGGAGGAACAGGTAATGGCCACCGCCCGCCAGCTGGCCGAACAGGGGATACATATCTTCAGGGCGGGAATCTGGAAGCCTCGTACAAGGCCGAACGCTTTTGAAGGCGTGGGGTCCGTAGGATTACCCTGGCTCAAGAAGGTCAAGGCCGAGACCGGCATGGTCATTGCCATTGAAGTGGCCAATGTCAAACATCTTTATGAAGCGCTGAAGTATGGGGTGGACCTTATCTGGATCGGTGCCCGGACCACGGCCAATCCTTTTGCAGTGCAGGAGATCGCCGATACCCTTCAGGGTTTGGATATACCGGTATTAATAAAGAATCCCGTTAATCCGGACGTGGAGTTATGGATCGGGGCCATCGAACGGATCAATAATGCCGGTATTACCCGTCTGGGAGCCATTCACAGGGGTTTTAACTCTTATCATGAATCGGATTTCCGGAACGATCCCCAGTGGCAGATCCCCATTGAACTGAAAAGAAGGATACCCGATCTTCCCCTGATCAACGATCCCAGCCATATTTGCGGAAGCCGCGAACGATTGCTGGAGATATCCCAGAAAGCCATGGACCTGAATTATGACGGTCTGATCATCGAATCGCATGTGGATCCGGATAATGCACTCAGCGATCCCAAACAACAGGTAACCCCAGGCCAGCTTCAGGATATACTGAACAACATTGTCTTCAGAAAACCACTTGCAGAAAACGGAGTGCTGCGTAACCTGGAAGAGATGCGGGGTCTTATCGATCAGCTGGATGATAAAATTATTGATATCTTTGAACGTAGGATGGAGATTGCCGAGAACATCGGGCACTACAAGAAGGCTAACAATATAACCATACTGCAATCCAAACGGTGGGATGAGATCTTGAATAAAAGAGTGAAACAGGGAGCCCTGAAAGGATTGAGTGAGGAGTTCATACAAAAGGTTTTCCGGGCCATTCACCAGGAATCCATAAACCACCAGACCCGCGTCATGAACGAAGCCCTTTCCCGGTCTGAAAAGCAAGTGGATCAAAAAAGATGAAGACCCTGTCCCTAAATACCCGGTCTGGTGCCACGGAAATATTAATAGGAGCCGGGTTGCACGATGCATACAAGAGGATAGGGAATACCCGCTCCATAATCATCACCGATAAAAATGTACACCGCCTGCACAGGGATAGCTTTCCGGAAGAAGGGGTAATCGTCCTGCAGCCCGGAGAAAAGCACAAATCCCTGGAAACGGTCGACCGGGTCTACAATACTTTCCTCGAAGCGGAACTGGACCGGCAATCCTTTATTCTGGGGGTAGGTGGCGGTATCGTGTGTGATCTGACCGGTTTTGTTGCTTCTACCTATTCAAGGGGATTGAAATTCGGTTTTGTTGCTTCAACCCTGTTGGCCCAGGTGGACGCCGCCATCGGAGGCAAGAACGGGATTAATTACAAGGGTTATAAAAATATGGTGGGCGTCATACGACAACCCGAGTTCATCATCAATGACCTGAACCTGCTGGAAACTTTGCCGCAGACAGAATATATATCGGGTTTGGCAGAAGTGGTTAAGTACGGTTGTATAGCAGACCCGGATTTTTTTGAATTTATCGAAGCCCACAGCGGCGAGATCCTGTTACAGGATTCTGTCATGGTGGAGGAGATCATTTATCGCTCCGCGGCCAACAAGATCATGGTTGTAGAGTCGGATGAGCAGGAAAGCGGTCCGCGGAAAATGCTGAACTTTGGACACACCCTGGGACATGCCATAGAAAAACTCAGGGGATGGAGCCATGGTTTTGCAGTGAGCGCCGGTATGATGATCGCCGCCGAATTATCGGTCCGCTTAGGATTTCTGGACGAGAACAGCAAAGAACGCCTCATAACTCTTCTTCGGGAACTCGAACTTCCCGTAGAGATCGATCTTGATGCTTCTTCCATATATGAGGTGATCCGTAAGGATAAGAAACGGGGCGGGAAGTCGATCGACCTGATCCTCCTGCATCGCCTGGGCGATGCTTTTATTTATAACATGGAACTTGAAGAATTTAAAACCCATCTTCATGATCTGTGTTAGTCTGGCCCAAATGAATTATGCCGAAATACTGGCTGCCCTTGCTAAATCAGCGCTTGTGGAGCTCCGGCTGGAAAGTCTTGACCTGGATGATGACCAGCTCAAGAAGATACTGGGGGGCCATAAGGGTATAGTGGCCACCTGCCGCCCCGGTAAACTGAGTGAAGAAGAGCGCATTCACAAGCTGGTGCTGGCGGTCGATCAGGGTGCCCGCTACGTGGATATAGAGGTGGCGGCCAGCCATGAATTAACCACCCGGATAGTTTCCAGTGCCAATGTAAGCGGATGCGACAGCATTATTTCCTATCATAATTTTGATTTCACCCCCTCACGGGAGGTATTGGAAGACATCGTACAGGAGTGTTTTTCCCGGGGAGCAGAGGTGGCCAAGATCGCCTGTATGGTCAATGAGAACGGGGATGCAGCCAGGCTTATGTCACTGTATGAATTGAACAGACGAATGATCGTCATCGGGATGGGAGAAAAGGGACTGATTACCCGGCTGGCAGCTCCGGTGCTGGGGGCAGAATTTACCTTCGCTTCCCTTGAGGAAGGAAAAGAGACGGCCCCGGGACAGATCTCGTTGAGTCGGATGAAAAAGATTTATAGGGAATTGGGGGTTTTTTGAATTCAGAATTCAGCCTGCCATACGGCAGTCAGGAATTCAGAATGAGGGTGTGGGGAGTGAGTGTGGGTGTGAGGAGATTTGCAGATGTGGAGATGTGGAGACATCGAGACCTTGAGACATCGAGACCTTGAGACATCGAGACCTTGAGACATAGTTACAGCGAACGGAACAACACGATGTGATAACAAAGATTTAATCCAATAAACATGAATTCTTTTGGCAGAGTTTTCCGGATATCCATCTTCGGTGAATCGCATGGTGCAGGCGTGGGACTGACCATTGACGGTTGTCCGGCCGGACTGCCCCTGGAACCCGGCGATTTCGAAGAGGATATGTCCAGGCGCGGAAGCGGTGCAAAGGGTACCACCCCCAGGAAGGAGGAGGACCAGCCGGTGATCCTGAGCGGGGTGTTTGAGGACCGTACCACCGGGGCCCCTTTAACGCTTTGGATAGAGAACAAAAATATCCGTTCCAAAGATTATACAAGGCTCAGGGAGACACCCCGGCCCGGACATGCCGATTTTGTCGCCCATAAAAAATTCGGTGGATTCCAGGATTACCGGGGAGGAGGATATTTTTCGGGTCGCCTGACCGCAGCCCTGGTTGCTGCCGGAGTGGTCGCCAGGAAGTTGATCCATCCGGCTTCCGTCCAGGCCGGCCTGATCGAAGCGGGAGGAGAGAAGGATATTGACAGGGCCATCGAAAAAGCCCTTAAAGAAGAAGATTCCATTGGGGGTATTGTCGAATGCCGGGTCAGCAGACTTCCCTGGGGCCTGGGTGAGCCCTTTTTCGATTCCGTGGAATCGCTGATCAGCCACATGGTTTTTGCCATCCCGGCCATCAAAGGGATTGAGTTCGGATCGGGTTTTCATGCTACCCGGATGAAAGGGAGCGAACACAACGACAATATTGTGGACCAGACCGGCCGTACGGAAACCAACCATTCCGGTGGGATCAACGGGGGTATTACCAACGGCAACGAGCTGCTGTTCCGCATTGCCGTGAAGCCCACCTCCAGTACAAAACAAGTGCAGCAAACCTTGAATATGGCTTCCGGCAAGGTGGAACCGCTGAAAATAGAAGGCCGCCATGATGTGTGTATCGCACTGCGCGTGCCCGTCGTACTGGAAGCCGCTACGGCCATTGTCCTGGCCGACCTGATGTTGTTGGAGCAGAATATCAAACGAATCATCTCATAATATGAAAGGAATGAAAATTCTCATAACAGGTGCCGGAAGGATGGGTTCATGGCTCGTAGAGGCCCTCTGCCTTGATTATGAAGTGGGGGTATTCGACCAGGATGTCAGGAAACTTCGCTTTCTTTTCAACTCGCACCGTTTTACCCAAATGGAAGATATTCGCTCTTTTAAGCCGGACATGATGATCAACGCCGTAAGTCTGCAAAATACCATTGCTGCATTTAATATGGTGGTCCCGCTGCTACAGGATCACTGCATCCTCTCGGACATCTGTTCCGTGAAAAACGGTTTGCAGGAATATTATCATTCATCGGGAAAACGGTTTGTGTCCACCCATCCGATGTTTGGCCCCACCTTCGCGAACGTACGGGAACTGGCCGGGGAAAATGCAGTCATTATTAAAGAATCGGATCCCGAAGGAAAGTCTTTTTTCAGGGAATTTTACGAGCAGCTGAATCTCAGGATCCATGAATATTCCTTTACGGAGCATGATCAGACCATCGCCTATTCCCTGTCCATTCCATTTTCTTCCAGCCTGGTATTTGCCGCCTGCATGAAAGAACTGGAGGCACCCGGTACCACGTTCAGGAAACATCTTAATATTGCCCGGGGCCTGTTGTCGGAAGATGATTACCTTCTTTCGGAGATACTCCTGAACAAATACACCCTGGAACATGTAGAAAGCATACATAGCAAGCTCGATACCTTAATAGGCTACATTCGCGAAAGGGACCAGGATAAGCTGCACGCCTTCTTCAATGAGTTGCGCGAAAATTTAGGAATTTCAGAGGCGTGATCATTCCACCATGCGGATTTGCAGGACTTGTTTGGTTTGGGGGCCCACCCTGAACCGCTGGTCTATTCTTTTGCCCACAACCCAGACAATATCCCTTCCTGTGGTAAGCAGCCATGTATGCTCCTTGTCGTGAAGGGATAGTTTTATGTCCACAAAGAAATCGCTGATCTTTTTGAAATCTTCCATACCAAGAGGAATAAAGTAATCCCCTTCCTGCCATCTTCGCAGGATCAAAGGGAAATCCAGTTTATCCGCATCCAGTGTGGCTATGGAAGGGTCCTTCGGGATTTTCAATCCTTCCGATTTCAGGTGCCTGAACTCCATACGAAGCGGTTGCCCGATGAAATTCGTCTTTTCATCGATATAATATTTTTCCGATTCTCTTTTTTTCATGCTGGAAGTCAGGATCAGGGCATCCCGGTCGCGGATCAACCGGTAGTCCTTGCTATAGAATTGTTTTCCCGCCTGTCCTTCCAGGTTCTGGATCATATCATCGGTCTGGGAACGGGTAAAACCAAATTTTTTCAGGACCTCGTACAAAATGACCTCAGGATGATCCAGGGCATCGATCTTTTCGAAGGGGATGATCAGGCTGTTCTTTTTTCTGGTGAACAATTCCTTCTCGTAATGCCCGATGGCGGCTTCATGGATCAACCAGGCTTCCCTGAATCGTTCCATATCTCCCGTGAGGGTGAACCTGAATTCCGGATTCATGGTTTCCAGGAGGGGTATCAACCGGTGCCTTACCTTGTTCCTGAGGTATTTATCAGAGATATTGCTTGAATCTTCACGAAAGTGGATCTTGTTCTTTCCCGCGTATTCCAAGATTTCCTCCCGGCTGGCAAATAAGAGCGGGCGGATGATCTGCCCGTTCCGGACAGGTATGCCTGTAAGTCCCTTCAGTCCCGTTCCGCGGATAATATTGATAAGAAATGTTTCAAGCTGATCATCCTGGTTGTGGGCTGTAGCGGCCCTGTCATAGCCTTCGGTCAGTAAAAGCTCGTCAAACCAGTCATAGCGCAGCTCCCGTGCAGCCATTTGTATGGAGATGCCCTTGCGGGAAGCATATTCCTCCGTATGAAAGTGCTTGACAAAATAGGGGAGCTTGTATTTTTTGGCCAGTCCTTGCACGAAACCTTCGTCCCCGTCGGATTCTTCTCCCCGGAGCCGGAAATTGCAATGGGCGACAGCACAGGGTATCTTCGTTTTTAAAAGCAGGTGCAGTAAAACCACGGAGTCCACACCACCGCTGACCGCAGCGATCATTTTTTCATTGCCGCGGATGAGCTGATGTTGTTCAATGAATTTTAGCAATGCTTCTTTCATAGGAAATAAAAATTGATCATTTCAACTCATTCAAATGTCACCATCTCCGGTTTTTGAACATAGAAATCCTGCAGTCCAAGTCTGGTCCTGGAAGTGGCACTCAATAAGCTGTATTCCGATCCCGGGGGCATGGCAGGATAAAAGCCCAGCCGGACCTGCACTGTTGGGAAAACCAGCCTTTCATTCTTTATCCTTATCCCAAAGCCAAGACCATGATAGAATCTGAAATCAGTCAGGGGCTCATTCTCTTCCCCGACGACCCCGGTATCATAGAAGCCGAAGAAGGCAAACCTGAAACCATAAAGGTAATAGGGAGAAAAGCTGAGGGTTTCCAGTTTCAGGCTCAGTCTTTTCTTGCCCTTGATCTCATAGTTCTTAAAGCCGCGGATCCCTTCGTTGTTATTCAGATAGAGGAATTCCGTATCCAGCCGGTCAATGCCCTGCACGTATCCCAGGTCAACAAACTGTCTGAATTTAAAGTTGCCGAAAAGGAAGAGGTTGCTGAAATAGTTTGCATTGATGTGCATGGAGCCCTGGTTGTAATTGCCGGGTTCCCTTATATAGGCACCCAGGTCAAATCGGCCGTACAGGTACCCGAAATTCTTCAGAAAATTCCCTGTAGACAGGGAAACACCTGCATAGATTCTCCTGTTGAATTCATTGAATTCCGGTCCCAGGTTCATCGTCAGCAAAGTCCCCGTTGGAATATCCTCGGTCTGCCCATAGGAATATACCAGGGAACCTTTATAAAAAGCCTGCCTGGAAATGGAAAGGGAGGCCAGTAAAAATGTCTTATTATGATATTCGGGAAAAGTATTTTCGCTGACGCCCGGGCGTTCTTCGAAAAACTGGCTGAACCAGCGGCCACTCAGGATAAGGTTGAACCTCTTCCTGCTCAGAAAATTACCCCTGTTCAGGGGTATGGCATATCCCAGCCACAGATCGTATGCATTGTCCGTAATTTGCATAACAACCTGGGAATCATCCGGATATAATATCAATGCATCATTGGTCTCATGTTTTAAGATTAAACCTCCGGCAAGACGGGTTTCCGGGGTCATGAATTTCTTTCTCAGCCGGAGTTCGTACAGGTGCTGCTCGAAGATATCTGCGTAGCGTAGGGTGGCATCTGTGAAAGATCCGAACAGGTTATTGAACTTATAGCTTCCCTCGTAACCCCAGATATTCGGTTTTTCCGTGTTCCAGTACAGTGAATGGCTGGTTTCCTGTCCCGAACCCAGAATGTTTTTACTGAAAAGTTTTACTTTTCCCCTGGTTGGCGGTCCCATTTCCCCGTCTAATCCAACGGGCCATCGGTCTTTGGCAATGATCAGCACATCAACCTGGTCCTTCAGCAGGGGATCCGGGACCAAAATGATCCTTACATCTTCGATGAATCCGAGCTCCCTGATGATTCTTTCATTATCTGCAATAACATAGGGGTCAAGGATATCGCCGCTTTTGAACAGCAGGTATCTTTCCAGGACCTTTACACGGGTATTTACATGGAGCCGGTTCCCAAGTCTTCCGACTGAGGTCTTTGCCTCCAGAGTGGTGTCCTGAAATGAAGGACCGAAAGGATCCAGGATATTGAACCGTATAGCTCCTATGTGTTTTCCCGAAAACCTGACATATTCCGCCCCGGCACGTGTTGTGCCCGTGGTATCCGGTTCCGTATCCTTCCCCGGGGGAACGACAACGACATTATGAAGGGATTTGATCCACCTGGAAGTCTGCGCCTGCTGTTCCAGGTTCTTGAAAAAGGATTCACTTCTTTTCCCGGGATGACTTATCTTGTATTTGGTGTCCCTGGCTATATAGAATACCGTATCATTCTTTAGCCGGTATTTTTCCTTCCCGATGTGGATCACTGCCCCTGAATCCACATAAACAGTATCATACCTGATCGATTGGCTGTTCAGTTGATGTAACGGCCAAACGAGCAGCACACCAATCAGGCCGTATGTGATGGGTTTGAACGCCAAATTTTTTTCGTCATGAACCGGTGCCGGTGACATCCGGGCCCTGTTCAAAGACTATATCAACAGGGATATTCCGTTCATCCAAACGGTCCAGGTCCTTCTGCAATTCTTCACGAATAAAGCCTTTTTTTTCCACCATCTTTTTGGCTGCCCTGTAATTGCCTTCACCCTGGATAACCAGGATCTTTGCAGCCAGCTCATTCATGGCCCCGGTCATCTTATCGAAATCTATACGGTAGGTCCCGGTCCCGGGATCACGGGTAAAGGCTTCTTTTTCCCGGAAATAATAAAAACGGATCATGTTGGCCTTTCCGTGTGAAGAAGCCACACCGAAGCGTACCGAACGGAAAATGCCGGCCATGAAGGTCACATAATTGTCCATCAGGTCCTTTTCTCCCAATTCCCCCATCTCAGCAAGCTGCTTTACCAGGAAGAGTCCGAGGATATCGGCCTTCCCCTCCTCGAGTGCACTGTATTGTTCTTTCAGGGCTTCCCTAACCGTTCCTTTGTTGTTGAGGGTATTCTTGATGCCCAGGCCGTGTGCGACTTCATGGAACATGGTGTTTTCAAAGAAGGCGTCGAATTTGATGTGCTGGCGTTGATCTTCGGCGATCAATACCTCGCTGATGGGTACCAGGATCTCCTCAAACTTAAAGCGCATGGCATTTTTCAATTGCAGTTTGCGGCTGCCTTTTTCAATATGAACCCTTTCATCGTTGGGAAGGTTGATGGCAATGGTCTTGGAGCCCGCGTTGCAATCACCGGCATAGTAGATGGCATCGTAAACGCCCAGGTCGGAATCGCTTCCGGGGACCTCCTTTTTATATTCGGCCGGGACAGGCAGTTTTTTCTGAAGGGCTGCGAGTAAGGCAGCAAAGTGCTCCAGCTTTTTACTCCATTCTTCGTCTTTTGCCAGTATGAAGGACTCATGTGCAGCTTTGTAGCCATATAAGGCATCTTCATAATTTTCTACAGGCCCCACGATGAAGTCTATGTCGTTTGTTTTCATGTCCATCCAGGCCATATCGCTCTCCAGGTAGTCATCGGTCAGCAAGGCTTCCGCCCTCAGTTCCAGGTACTTTTTGAATCCTTCGTCTTCGGCCAGAGCTGCAGCTTTGCGCATCAATTCAGCCGCTTCCTTCACCTGTTCCCCATAGGCAATATGGTAAGGAATGGATTCCAGGCTTCCATCTTCTTGTCTTTTGATAAGGGTATACAAACTGGCTTTGTCTTCGGCATCAAAGGCCTCAAACTCTTCTTTGGTCATATCCGCCGGATAGAAATTTGCTCCGGCCGGCTTGGATCCGTAACCCAGGAAAGGTTTGTTGTTGTTGAGCCTTTCCCAGGGACCGTAATTAATCTCGACAAAATCCCACACACTTTCATCGGTTATTTGGGCCCTGAGTTTATCTTTTTCCCCATAAGCCTGGGTCCAGTATATCTCATCCATGATATCGGCGGCATCAAAAAGATATCCCAGCATTTCTATTTGTTGAACGGATAAATGGCTCAGGTCGGTAGTCAGCCTGACTTTCTTGAATTCTGACGTCTTATCCCTGATTACCGGATCGAAAGCTTCCAGGCGGATGCTTTCCTCTTCGCCCGGGAACTTCATGAAAAGAAGCTTTTCCGGTTTATCGAAACTGCATTTCAGGTCTGCTTCTTCCCCGTCATGAATAGTGTTAACGTTAAATAGAATAAGGCTGTCCTTTTCTTCCATTTCTTTCATTTCGTGGTATTCACCGTCCATCAAAAAGCCCATCGGACCTATGGTAACTTTAAAATCGATGTTCCCGGTCATGTCTCCAAATGCCTGG
The DNA here is from genome assembly GCA_964420035.1 of uncultured Bacteroidaceae bacterium. GTDB lineage: Bacteria > Bacteroidota > Bacteroidia > Bacteroidales > SM23-62 > CAYQQR01. Next base: position 55,864 of record CAYQQR010000017.1, read on the forward strand.
TGTGTTCCGGACCAGGTTCCGAACATGGGTTCGATTTCAGGTTCCCTTGCACAGGAACCCAGGATAAGTAAAGCGATCAGGATCTTCAGATATTTCATTTCATCTTGAATTTAGGATGTTAAATTAATCTTATGCAAGATAATTGAATTCTGAGTCTTACCGAAACCACAAGACATGTTATGCATGAGCCGGGGCCAGTAAGGCTTTTTTATTTATTTTTGCAGTTTGCTTTTTAAAGTGGTGTATGAAAGAGCTCCTGGATCAGAATATAAATCTCAGGTCCAATCGCCGGAAAACCGTGTTTCACGGGTTTTTCTTCAGTGCCGGTATTTCCATGTCGGAGCCTTCCACCATCCTTCCCCTGATCGTAAGTTATTTCAGCGGGAGCAATGTCCTCATCGGCTTGTTTTCCTCTCTTTTCCGGGGAGGCTCTGTTTTGATGCAACTTTATGCTGCTTTTTATGCCCAGGCTTACATGCGTGTCATGCGTGCCATGCGGTGGGTATTGTTTTTTAGATTTTTCTTCTGGATTTTTATAGGATTTTCCATTCTCTGGTTCAATGAGGTAAGTAACGCCCTGGTGCTTACTCTTTTCGGGATTGGTTTGTTCGGTTTTTCATTTACTGCCGGTTTTGGGATTGTCTATTTCCAGGAATTGATGGGCAAGATGTTTACGAATGAGTACCGGGGGATGACCCTGGCATACAGGCAGTTCATGATGGGCCTGGGGGGTATTTTAAGCGGTTTCCTCTCGGCCTGGTTGCTCAAAAGCCTGGATGCCCCAAGGTCTTTTGCTGCAGTATTTATTGTCTCGGCCCTGGTTATGTCAGTGGGATATATATTTTTGGCGAGCCTGAAAGAGGGACTCAAACGAAACGTGCAGCGGCGTGAACAGAAATTCAGCCATTTCCTTAAAAATGCGGGCCGGTTGTTGCGGGATGACAGGCAATTGCGATTGCAGGTCATTACCAGGCTTTTCTCCTGGTCCTACCTTCTTGTACTGCCCTTCGTGATCCTGCAGCGCAAGACTGATTTTATGCTGGGAGGATTGGCCCTGGGGTCGGCGGTTCCCTTGCTTACCGGTGCCATGTTCAGCAATATCCTCTGGGGACGCTTTACTTCCAGGCAAAACAACCGCCTGATCATTTTTGCCTCCTATATTCTGATTATCATCTCCCTGCTGCTTGCTATTTTCACCCGTGATTTCATTTCCATGCTGATCTTGTTCTTCCTGGCGGGGAGCGGTGCGGACGGTTTTAAACTGGCCTATGCCAATCTGATCCTTATCCTGGCCCCTGAGAACAAAAGACCCGTATATATTGCCATTCAAAACAACATTACTTCCCTTGGGATGTTTTTTTCCATTCCCGGAGGGGCCCTCTTAACCCTGATGGGCTTTAACGGCCTCACTTATCTGACCATTGCTTTGTTGATGACCGGTCTGTTCCTGTCCTTCCGGTTGAAGAGGGCTTAATAAGCTAAGGCGAAAATCACCCGCTGCTCTGAAGGTTTGCCCGTGTAGATGCATTTACCCTTCTCCTTTTTTGTATTAAAAGGAATACAGCGGATGGTTGCCCTGGTTTCTTCCTTGATCCTGAGTTCGGTTTCCCGGGTGCCGTCCCAGTGGGCCAGGACGAAACCTCCCTTGTTGGTCATCAGCTCGCGGAATTCATCGAAATCATCCAGGTAATGGGTGTTTTCTTCACGGAACCTGAATGCTTTGTTGTAAATATTGGATTGGATCTCGTCCAGGGAACGTTCCACATGGGCCTCCAGTTGACCGGCAGGGATGGTTTCCTTTTTCAGGGTATCCCGGCGGAAGAACTCAACGCTGTTGTTTTCAACATCTCTCGGACCGATGGCCAGGCGGATGGGAATTCCTTTTAACTCGTATTCTGCAAATTTCCAACCGGGTTTGTAGGTATCCCGGTCGTCGAAATTCACCGTATAACCCTTTTCAACCAGTCGCGACTTCAGTTTTTCCCCGTATTCGACGATGGTCCCCATCTCATCTTTTCCTTTGTATATCGGTACGATCACCAGCTGAACGGGAGCGATGCGGGGAGGCAGGACCAGTCCGTGATCGTCCGAATGGGCCATCACCAGGGCGCCCATCATGCGGGTGGAGAGTCCCCACGAAGTGGCCCACACGTACTCCAGCTTGCCTTCCTTGTTCAGGAACTGCACGTCAAAAGCCCTGGCAAAATTCTGCCCGAGAAAATGGGAAGTGCCCGATTGCAAGGCCTTACCGTCCTGCATCATGGCCTCGATGGAATAGGTATCCACCGCACCAGCGAACCTTTCCTCTTCGGTCTTGACCCCTTTGATCACTGGAATAGCCAGGAAATCTTCCGCGAAGGAGGCGTATACATTGATCATCTGCATGGTCTCTTCCAGGGCTTCTTCCTTGCTTGCATGGGCCGTGTGACCTTCCTGCCAGAGAAACTCGGCGGTCCTTAAGAACAGGCGGGTCCGCATCTCCCAGCGCACCACGTTGGCCCATTGATTGATCAGTATGGGCAGGTCGCGGTACGACTGGATCCAGTTCTTATAGCTGTTCCAGATCACCGTTTCCGAAGTGGGGCGGATGATCAGTTCTTCTTCCAGTTTGGCCTCCGGATCCACCACCACGCCTTTCCCGCTTTCATCGTTCTTGAGCCGGTAATGGGTTACCACGGCGCATTCCTTGGCAAATCCTTCAACATGTGCAGCCTCCCGGCTGAAAAAGGATTTTGGGATGAACAGGGGGAAATAGGCATTGCTGTGCCCGGTAGCCTTGAATTTGCTATCCAGGATGGATTGCATCTTTTCCCAGATGGCATAGCCATAGGGTTTGATGACCATGCAGCCCCGAACAGCCGAATTTTCGGCAAGATCGGCCTTGATCACCAGGTCGTTGTACCATTGAGCGTAGTTTTCCGCTCTGGGCGTCAATACTTTTGCCATAAACTGAGTTTTTCCTGACCTCCTTATTAAGGAAAATGCAAAGTAAGGAAATTCAGTCGATTTAAGGAAGTAAATTTCAACGGGGGTGTATACAGGAAAAATAAATTTCATCATGTGCCGATTAATTTATAATATTAGAATCGTTAATATAAATCCTTGTCGGATTATTGATCCTAATGACTTAGTTGGCATGGTATTTGTTTTATTTTAGACAAACAAACCGACCTTGGAGGTGTAATTATGAAAGCAAGATTTTACATAGCAGCGTTTGCCTCACTTTTCCTGGCTTCATGTTCTTCAGGTTATCTGGTAACTGAATACGATGACCTTTATTACACACCAGGCGCCGAGAAGAAAACGGTAATTACGGAAAGCATTTCACCCACTACTTCCCCTGCAGTCCAACCACAGGAAGAAGAGTTGAGTGATTATGAGAAGTACCGCATGGCCCTGGAAGAAGAGTACTACGATGAAAGCGGCAAGAAAAGTGGTACGGCTGAAGGTGAATATTACGGGGACGACACCATTTACACGGAAGAAGCTCCGGATTATTCATACGAAACCTACTCCACAGGCGAGGAAGAACAGCCCGTGGTAGTTAATAATTATTACTACGATAATTATTACGATTCTTACGCCACCAGGATCCACAGGTTCCACAGGCCTTATGCAGGATGGAGCTATTACGATCCATTCTGGTATTCCTGGTACGATCCGTGGTATTATGATCCCTGGTACTATAGCCCGGGCATCCACTTCAGTTTCAGCTACGGATGGGGCCACAGTCCGTGGTACAGTCCGTGGAGATACTCCTATTACTATCCGCACCGGGGTTACTACGACTACTACAGTCCGTGGTACAGGCCCTGGAGATACGGTTACGGGGGATACTACTCCGGATACCACCATGGCTATTACGATGCCTTGTATTACAGTCCGTATAACTACACTACCCGCAACTACACGGGTCACAGGTACGGACCCAGGTCTTCCCGTTCCGGTTACTCGGCCGGCATCACAAACCGTTCTTCGGTAAGGAATACAAGCGGTAGCTCCGGAACCCGGACCCGGTACAATACCGGTACGACCAATACCCGGACCAACTCGCGGAGCAGCAATACCTACCGTCCAAATACCCGGACCGAAATGAACCGGACCGGAACAAGCAATACCCGGACAACCACGACCCGGATCAGCCGGAGCAATACCAATACCCGGACCGAAATGAACCGGACTCCGAACAGCAGGACCAACACACGGACCAATACCTACAACAGGACCGAGCGTAAGAGCTATACGCCCAGTTACAGTCAGCCACGGAGCAATACCCGTCCGAGCTATAACAGGAGCACCACGAGATCCAGCAGTTCGCGGAACTCATACAGTACTCCGAGCAGCAGCTCACGGTCCAGCAGTTACTCGGGTAGTTCGCGCTCCAGCTACAGCCGCTCTTCCGGTAGCTATAGCCGAAGCAGCGGTAGCAGCAGCAGCAGCCGGTCCAGCTATAGTTCCGGCAGCAGCAGATCGTCTTATTCATCCAGCCGGTCTTCCGGTAGCAGCCGGTCAAGTTCTTCAAGTCGTGGCGGCAGGAGGTAACACTCCGGGCCCCACGGCCTTTTTTATTTATGATCCCGCCTGATCTCAGGCAGGTATTTCAAAAACACGGAAAAATGAAAAAGCTAAACACGATACTGGCGGCAATCTTATTGCCGGTAGCCACGCTTAGTGCCCAGAATGAAGTGGATGCACTACGATATTCCCAGCAATATTACAACGGTTCCGCCCGCTTCCAGGCTATGGGCGGGGCATTCACCGCCCTGGGAGCGGATTTCAGCTCGATAGGTCTGAACCCCGCCGGACTGGGTGTTTTCCGGTCCGGAGAACTGTCCATTACGGCCGATCTCAGGTTTTCAAAAATGGAATCCAGTTATCTGCAGGATAAGCGTACCGACGACCGGTTCAGGCTTAACCTGGACCAGATTGGATGGGTGAGCAGTTTCCAGACCGGGAAGGAGAGCGGTTGGGCCGGTTTCAATTTCGCCATCGGAGCGAGCCGGTTGAATAACTTCCATAACAATACCTATTTTACGGGCGTGATGCCCCGGGATAACGAGAACAGTTCTTCCCTCCTGGATAATTTCGTTGAATATGCCAATTCTGGAGCCCCCTATGATTTCTTGAATACACAGGACCAACTGGATCATTATTATGAGGGGCAGGCCTGGGAAACCTACCTGATCGATACGATATGGGATAACGGGTATTACTTCTATAACGATTTTCACGACCCGGTTTCCGGTAATTTTGTTTACGGTCAGGAGCAGAGAAGGAGCATTGAAGAGATCGGAGGGGTGCAGGAGTACTTCGCGGCATTCGGGACCAACTATGCCAACAAGCTCTATTTCGGTGCATCTCTTTCACTCTCCAGGGTCCGGTACGAGATGCACGTCCTGCACTCCGAAGATGATTATCAGGATTATACCTATCCCACCGGAAGCTTCGATTTCAGGGAAACCTTGTTCACCGACGGGACCGGTTTTACATTTAAAGCGGGTTTCATTGCCAGACCTTTGCCCATTTTGAGGATTGGCGCATCCATTCATACCCCTACATTCTACAGGCTGAACGATGAGTTCAGCACCTCGATGAATGCAAACTTCGACCCGGGTTATTTTGATCCGGGTGAGGAAAACAAGTATTCCAGGTCGGATATCCTCACCTATGAATACAAGCTCAGGACACCGACCCGCATCAATGCCGGTATTGCGGTGCAGCTACCGAAATTTGCCACCTTCAGCCTGGATTACGAGATGGTGAACTATGCCAACGCCCAACTGGATGCCAGGGATTTTGATTTCGCGGAGACCAACAGTGTTATCAACCAGACCTACAGGAACACCCATAATTTCAGGGGCGGCGCCGAGGTCCGCCTGGGCGGCCTCTACCTGCGGGGCGGAGGCGCTTATTATATGAGTCCGTACGAAGCTCACGAGATCAACAATGACGCCTGCCGCTGGTCGATCACATCGGGTTTGGGTTTCCGTAGCGAGAACATTTTCCTGGACTTCGGGTATGCTATCTCCCAGGTTGCCAGATATTATTATCCCTATACGGTTTCCTGGAACACGTTTGATAATGTAGCAGACGACCTGAACCTGGCCTACCTGGATAACCGGGTTTCAAACTTCGTGGTGACTTTAGGTTTTAGGTTCTAAGGATTTAGGGATTTAAGGTGGCAGGGGGCAGTCATGCGGTTGTTCCTGGCTTATGGTCCCTGACCACTGGTTCCCTGGAACTGAGACATTGAGACGCTAAAATATTGAACCGCGAAGAGCGCAAAGAAGGCGCGAAGGACGCGAGGAAGAAATCCGAAATTCTAATCTCTATGGGGTTAGTTCCCCGAAGCTCTGCTTCGAGAAGAAGTATTAATTTTGTTAATACCTCGTGGCTCTGCCGCGAGGTAGTTTATATTAGAAATCCTGAACGAAATCCGAAATTCTAATTTTCCAAACGCGCACTATGACCCTTGCGTTTGAGACATTCTGATTCCGTAACAATTTTATTTAAATCCGCAATCCGCTTTTAACTCACCACCTTCCCCCTCGGCCCTTTCTATTGTAGCATTTTATTTTTTTCCTCTCCCCCCGGCCCCCTCTCCACCGTGTGGAGAGGGGGATATTCAATCGTCCCACAGAGAGCGCTACAGGTTGGGGAGAGATGTTTCTGGCTCTTCAGGAGTGGGGTGTCAGAGACATTGGTTTACATGCCGGCGCTAAAATTTACCTTAAGTTATGGAATTTAAATAAAATTGGCAACGGACGATAACAGGAGCACATGGCGCTTACGCGCTTGTTACCGCCTGGTATTCTGACCTCTATGTTATTTATTAATTACTCCGGACTGGTTATCTCATAAGATTTATTTCGAATCCATTTCTCCATAATAATGGCTATAACGATAAAAACCGGAATTGTGAGCAAAAGCCTGAGCAACGAAAATTTCAGGCCCAAAAAACCAATTTCTAAGGTAACCATAGGAATTTTGGCTGCACTGAATGTTCCGATATAAACAAAAATATTTCGAAGGCTGCAGCCTTTTTTCCACAACAAATGGGCTACCGGGAAAGCGGAGTAAAGTGGTCCGGCCTGCGTTACAGCCAGCAAAATCATCAGGGCGATGCCTTTTATGCCTGAACCGATGCCAACATGTTTCTCGATTTTTTCTTTTGGCACCCAAACTTCAAACAATCCAATCAGGATAAACATAAAAGGCAGAATGACGAGCATATCTTTCAAAAATTGCCAGAAAGTGGTTTCCAGTAGATTTTTTCCAGTATGCCAGTCAAACAGGTATGAAATCCCGGTAAAACAAACAAAAAGGAAAATAACAATAAAATCTGTTTTATATTTTTTTAGTTGTTGCTTCATATAATGTATGTTTTCAGGTCAGTGTAAAAATGATGGCCATGACCGTACCGATGAGAATAGCCCCGATGAAGCTCAGTGCATTGCGTGCCAGTGTTACTATTATACCAAAATACTTGGCTTCCAGGGGGATGGTCATAATGCCCACCATTTTTAATGTGGTAATGAATAACGCGAGCACCCCATAGCCCACTCCGCTTTCCAAAAGCATTCCGGCCAGCGGATACGAAATTAAACCGGGAATGAGCGATACGCTGCCTACCATTGCAGCGCCTGCGTAGCCCGCAATACCGGCCTCGTCGCCCAGGGATTTAATAATCATTTCTTCAGGAATGAAAAACATGGTGATACTCACAAAAATGATAACCGTCAAAAGCGTAGGTAGAATCTTTAAAAACTGCATGGCGCCCCTCTTCAACCCATCCAGTGTTTTTTTCTCATCAAACAGAAAAGATACAATTGTTAAAACTCCGGTTATAATGAATAAAATCGTCATGATTTACAGGATTTTGAAATCTGTATTCCTAAAATCTTAGTGTCAGTTTTAGCTTCAATCCGGTAATAGCCGGGTTCAGCAACAATGCAAAAACCCTCTTTCGCCTCACTGTATTCTCCGTTAACGGTAATGCCGGTTTTTCCTGACAGGATATAAAAAATCACGTATGATTCCATCTTGCAGGGGCTATCCGGCGGTAATTTTTCTCCTGATTTCAATTCAATTATCCTTACTTTAAAGGCATCGGTTTTATACAGCTCATTTTTATGCCTTTCGCTATAAGGCGCTGCCTGAATTGATTTCAGATTGATTAAGTGCATAGAATATTGTTTTTTGGTTTTCTTTTCATTTATATTCATCAATAATACCGCCAGTGAGACGCAGCAATGTATGATAGCTTTGGATTACCCTGAAAACAGCGTTCTGATATTCGTAGGCGACACTCATGTGAATCTGTTGCACATCCCTGAAGTTAAAAGAGTTGATGGACCCGCTTTCAAATTTTTCGCGAGACAGGCTCAAATTCAAATCCGCCGATTCCAGATTTTCGTGGGCTACCCGGAGCAATTGTTTTCGTACCCTGTATAGCTCAAACTCCTGGGCAAGTTGATTTTTCAGGTCTTGTTCCATTTCTTCGGTCTGCACTTCTGAAATATCCCTTTCTATCCTGGCGGCTTCCAATGCCCGCTTGCGGGAATTCCCATCGAATAGGGTATATGCAAGTGAAATGCCGGCAGATGTATTGTATCCACTGCCCTGATTGAACTGATTCATGGTTTCAAAATCCTGGTCCAAATCATTGTATCCGGCTGAGCTTTTTAATGATAGACTTGGATAGTAGGCGCTTTTAGAAGATTTCACATCCAGCCGTGCCAGCTCCAGGTTCATATAATGGTTCTTCAGGGTATGGTTGTTTTCAAGCATCCGGTCGACTAAACCGGCATATTTAAAACTAGTAGTATCCGGAGAGAATTGAGAAATAAATTGATATTCCGAATCCAGCGGTTCAGCCATGTGGTAATTAAGCTCCCTTATGGCATTGCGATATGCCGCTTTTGCGGAAAGAAAATCCGAGCTGTCTTTCAGGTACGCATTTTTGGCCTGCAACAGTTCGTAAGTATCCATTGTGCCTATTTCTTTGCTGTGCTCCCCTCGCTTATAGCGGTCACTTGATAGCTCCACGTTATTCCGTGCAATAGAAGCTTGTTCGTCGGCAAGCAGGATGTTATAATAGGCCAGGATAACATTGTATATGGTGTTTTCTATTACTACGGCGGCATTTCCCCGGGAGAGCTTTTCAAGCTCTTCCAGACGGTTTTTTTGTACGCGGGCGCTAAATCCCCTGAAAATAGTCCAGTTCATCTCCACCGAGCTGTTAAGTTGCTGTGTAGTGTAATTATCACTGTCTTCAAAATTTCCTGAGATATTTCCGGAGGTTACAAACTGAATATTGGGTAAAGCACCTGTATTGCCCCAGGCATTTTGGAGCTCAGCAATTTCTTCGCTTTTTTCGGTGATAATAATTCCGTAATTATTTTGCAGTGCCTTATTTATAGCATCTTCCAGCCTCAGGTTTTGTTTTTCCTGTGCAGGAAGGTTTAATGTACCCAGGATGAGCAATATGGCAGCTAATATTTTCATGTTATGTGATTTTGTTTATTTACTTTTTCAGATGTTTCTTCTTCGCGTATATCTTTTTCCAGTTTTTGGTTGATCTGATGATTAATTACTGCATTTTCCACTGACTCAGGTGTAATTCCTTCTGTGGTCTTGCTGAAGAGCTTTTTGGTTCTTACAAGTAATTCATTTGAAATCAAAATCTGGACCGGCAAAGTCAGCAGGATGAAAATTCCACCAAAGAAAATGCCGTAAGCAACAGACATCGCCATAGGGCTGAGAAACCTCGCCTCAGGGCTTTGTTCCAAAATTAATGGCATAAGGCCGGCCGTTGTGGTGAGTGTGGTCAGCAGTATCGGACGGAATCTTGATTTAGCAGTTTCTATAGCCGCCTGAAACACCTTATGACCTTCTATCAAAAGTTGATTGTATCTTGATACAAAAATTACAGAGTCGTTAATAATCACCCCTGTCATTGCCACAAGTCCCCAGATACTGAACATACAAAGCGGTTCGTTGTGGATGGAATGGCCCCAGACGGCTCCCATGATTCCCAGCGGTATGGACAGGATGATAATAAACCCCTGCCGAAAGGATTTAAAGTAGATGACGATAACCAGCACAATAATCAGTAAAGCCAGCCCAAAGTATTTAACCAGGCTTTGAATTTGCTCCTGGGTGTCCTTTTTTTGTCCCATGTGGGTATAAGTCATACCCGGATATTTATCTATAATTTTGGGTAAAATGTTATTCTCAACCTCATTCATGATGGGAGTGATAGATGCCCGCTCATCTTTCATGTAGGCATCCACGCGGATGACCCGCTGTCCGTTATAACCGTTTATCATGCTCAACGAGCGGCCCATGGTCATATCGGCCACCGTAGAGAGCGGATAATTACCCTGAGAAGTGCGAATCAGCATATTCTCCATCTGACCAATGGTTTCCCGGTATTTTTCAGGATACCTAACATAAAACCAGATTTCATCTTTCCCGTCCTGGATCCGCTGAGCAAGTCCGCCATAATAACCTTCCCGCACCTGCCGCATCAAAGATGTCTGTGTTAAGCCCATCGTGTAAGCTTTCGGTTTTAACCGGATGCGGATTTCCTGGCTTCCTAACTGGCTGTTATCCGTTACGTTATAGAGTTCGTCTATTTCTGATAGTTCATCTTTGAGTTCTCTTTTGGCTTTTTCCAGCGTCGTCAGATCATATCCCAACAACCCGATTGAAACCGGCGCTCCAAAACGTTGAGCGCGTCCGCTGGAAGTCCCCATGGTAAACTTGTAAGCTTCCGGGATTTCTCCGAGTTTGTGGTTTAAAGCTTTTTGAATAGTTTTATCTGTTACTTTTGTTCCTTTTGTAGTGTTTAAAAATACCCGAATCACCCCGGCATGTGTCCCCGTTTCTATCCCGTTAAAGGCAGTGCCCAGATTTATCTGTGTGGTTTTAACAAAAGGTTTTTCCCGGTCATGCTTTTCCATCAGTTCCCGGTTCACTTCATAGAGATTTTCCTCAATCCATTGCAGAGTTTCTAAAGTACGCTCCTTATGTTCACCGGGTTTTAGCGCCAGGTCGACATTAAACATTTCCGACGGGCTGGGCGGAAAAAAAGTAAAGGGGATATGCCCGCTGATTACCATACCTCCGGTTACGATCATTAAACTGGTTATGATGATGATGGTTAATACTTTGGCCTGAAGGATTCTTATTAAAGACGGCAAATAGAGGCGGTCCCGCAGGAAGTACACTATCTTGTTGGAGATATGGCTTAACCGGCTGCTTTTGTTTTCCGCTTTTAAAACTTTCGGGTTACCCACATGTCCAGGTAATACAAAGACCCCTTCAATTAGCGAGAATATCAGGCAAACAACAGCCACGAACCCCATTGCATAAAGCATCTCCAGGAATCCTTCGATAAAAAATAAAGGAGTGAAAGCGATAATGGTAGTCAGTATAGATGTAAAGACAGCGGGCAATACTTCCCTGGTACCGTCAATGGCGGCCAGCCGGGGTGATTTTCCTTTCGTGAAATGGGTAAAGATGTTTTCGCCAATAACAATGCCGTCGTCAACCAAAATCCCCACGATCAGGATCATCCCTACCAGTGAGAGCTTGTCTATTGTGGAGCCAATCAACGCCCCAACAATAAACATCCCCAGAAAGGCTGCCGGAATTCCCCAGGCTACCCAAAGTGAGAGCCTGAAATTGAGCAGCAGCGTGAGCAGTATCACCACCAGGAAAATGCCCATTACTGCATTTTTGATGAAAACAGCGAGTTCGGAGTTAATATTTTCAGTATAATCTTCAAGAATAACAATCTGAAATTGATCCTGCTTCTCGTTAAACGTACGAACGTAGTCGTTGACAAATGCCGAAATATCTTCCAGGTCTTCGGTTCGGAGTTTGGTAATGTTGAGGATTACCGCGGGTTTTCCATTTACAAAGCTCTCTGCCGGGTCTTCTTCGTATTGCTTGCGGACCTCAGCTACATCGCCAATTCGTACCAAACGTCCTTCGGGATTGCTTTTAACCACAATTTGTGCGATATCGTCAGGATTGACGGAACGCTGCCGGCTGACTACCTTTATTTTTTCGCGGGAGCTGCGGATTGTTCCCCCGTGGATATCCTGGTTGTTCGATGTTATGGCGTGCTGTACATCTGCAAAGGTTAAATTGTACCGGCGCAATTGGATTTCGTCTATGGTAACAGCAATTTCCATCCGGTTTGAGGGTAAGCCTTCCATCTCTATCTGGCTGATTTCGCCCGAAAGAAGCAGGTCATCTTCGATTCGGTTGGCCATCTCGTTTATTTTCAGACGGTCTTCGTTCTCCGATAATAATGCCAGGTACATGGCCCGGTCGCGTGAGCGAACCTTGGCAACTACGGGTTTCTCGGCATCAGCCGGAAAGTTGGAAATGCCGTCCACCCCGTTTTTTACGTCAATCAGCAATTCATCAATATCATAACCAAATGTGGAGATGATGGTGATTTGCGAAAGATTTTCCATCGATTGGGAAGTAAACTCTTTTATGCCCGGAACACCTCTTATGGCATTTTCGATCAATGCGGTAACTCCCTCATCCATTTCCTGGGGCGTTGCGCCGGGATATTTTACGGTAATCCGCAACGTATTGGTTTCAACCATCGGGAAAGAGGATTTCTTCATGTTCATGAACCCGACAATTCCGAAAATCAGAAGAATAGCAACTACTATTTTTCCGTAAAAGGGATATTCAACAAATATTTTGATAATTCTTTTCATGAATGCGCCATTTTCAGATTGTTTTTTAATTACCTTTCCGGGCTATTTGATTTTTACTTTATCTCCTTCCGAAACATCAACCAGGGATTCGATAACTACAAGCGTTCCGTCATCCAGGCCTGATATGATGACATGGTCGTTGAGTTTGCGCTCTGTGGTTATTTCTTTTAATCGTAACATTCCATTTTGAATCACATACACTTTTTCCCCGTCAATCAACGTCTCTCTTGGAATCTTTACGCCCTTGACCTGTTTATCGATATCAAAGGTAACTACGGCAAATTCACCGATTTTAAAAGCCTGTTTTCCTTTCGGAATGTATTTGACATAGACTTTTACTGTTTGTGTGGTTTCATCCACGAAATCAGCAACTCGCGTTACAATACCGGAAGCAGTGTGGTTATCCTCTCCGGATATTGTGACATGTAATCCGGGCTCTATCCATTTTGCATCAGAAGGAGGAACAGGAACCTTCATTTCCAGACGATCGGTTCTCACGATAGTGGCCAGGGTAGCTCCCATATTTGAAACCGCCCCGGTCTGCCGCTGTATATCCCTGAAAGAACCATCAAAAGGAGCGAATATTTTGTATTTGTTCAAGTTAATCTCCTGGTTCCTGATTGAATAATATTCTGACAAAATACCTTTTGACGACATAAAAACCTGCTCTTTATCGGATTGGATTTCGGGTAGCGGCGGTAGAGACGTTTTTACCTCAATCGAATTAAAAAAACCGTTCCATTTTTTATATTCTTCCGGAAAATCAATTTTCAAATCGGGTAAAACGGCGCTCAGCTTTTGCAGAAAATTACTTTTGCTTGCTGTAAGAGAAGCTTGAATGTCGTCATTATAAATGCTTATTAACAGCTCGCCTTTTTTAAACTGCTGTCCCTCCTTAAACAGAACATTCCCCTCCATGATGCGGCCGTTGACCTCAGCAGACAGTGTTACCATCTCGTAGGAAGAAATCCGGCCCCGGTGTGATATAGCAGATTCCACAGGTTCATTAACAACCTTTTGTGCTTCAACATGCAGGGAACTTTGTTGCTTCTGCTGTTTCTGAGCCTGAGGCTGATTTTTCATCAACAAAACTGTTAAAAAAACAGCTCCTGTTAGTATTAAAATGCCCGTGATGCGATATATTAATTTTGATTTCATGTATGTAATGTTTTATTCGTTTAATAATCCTATGTTTATCATGACACCGTAATCCATTTAAATTTGCGGTTGCGTTTTCAACATCAGCCTGTATGATTCAATAAGTTTTTTGCCCCTGGAAACAAGGTTAAAGGAATATCCGGACATTTTCCATTGTTTTACCAACATCCTTAGGCTACCGTTTATCATGACGGAAATAATCCCGGCGTCAATATCTGGTCTGATTTCTCCGCGTTGTTGTCCTTGCAGAATTAATTCAGATAATGCAGAGAGACTTTTTTCCATTTTGAGCCGGGTTTTTTCAACAAGTTTAGGTTCATTTTGAAACAAGTCCTCTGCAAACACGACTGAAACCGACGCCGGATTTTCCTGAAATGTCTGAAAATGTTTTCCCAGTTTTTTTTCGATGAACTCAAATATGCTGTCAACTTCCGTTTTGTTGCTGAATTTTGTTTGTTCGCCAATTGCATCGAGCAAATCAATCAGAATTTGTGTTTTACTTTCATAATGCCTGTATATGGCAGATTCTACAAGTCCGATTTTTTTAGAAAGATTCTTTATTGTCAAACTTTGGATTCCGTTCTCTGCTATTATTTCAAGCGAGGCATTAATGATTTCTTTTTGTCTTTCAGATAATTCTGTTTTCATTTCTTGTGAGCGAATATTCGCTCACAAGGATAAGTCATTAAATTAAATTTATCAAGTGTTTTGGCAAAATAATGCTAATTCATCTTTGAGGTCAGTGAAAATGGCTCTTTTGGTTTGTTGAATTGTTGGGTTCTTGTGTCGGGGCAACTACAAATATACCGTTGTGGCTAATTGTTTTAAAAAATGTGCGGTGGCATATCGGCTTTGATGCCGGCTTTCTTAATCTTGTCAATATTTGGTTATTTTGTTTTGTCATAATGGTTTACTTTTCGTATTATCCCAGTCGTTTCTGTCTTTTTACACTTGGCGGTAACGGGAGTCTGTGTAAAAACTCCATTCATCACGTAAATTCATGAATTTCCGTGGCTTTTCAGAGGATCTGAGGTTATTATTCTCAAAGAACAAATGATCACTGGATTTTCATACACCGGAAAAAAGTCCTTCAAAACAAGGCATATAAGCCTCCTCGGACCTGATAATAAACTACCTCGCGGCAGAGCTACGAGGTATTAAAACAGCTTGAGCTGTTGT
>CAYQQR010000018.1:0-70017 GCA_964420035.1 uncultured Bacteroidaceae bacterium
CACTATTTTTCATATCTCGTTGACCTTTTTTTGGTCAACCTATTTCAGTCGAAGAATTTCACCTGAACCAGGGAACCAAGGAACTATTTCCCGTGTTTGCCGAGTTTTTCAACCCGGTTCAGCCATTTATTGATGGTGGTTTCGTTGGCCCGTTTTACCGGACCGAGCGAAGTGATCCTGACGGGTTTGAAACCGCAAAATTCCAGGGTTGCCCTTTTGATGGCGGCATGACCGGGACGCATTTGACGCAGCCGGTAATACCACAGGGGCGTATCCATGGTAATGATGACGCGGGCTGATCGGCCCGTGAGCAGCTTGTCCCATTTCATAATGCCCGGCCGGTACCGGAATGCAAATCCCGGCCAGAGAACCTTATCCAGGAAAGCTTTGAAAAGCGCGGGATAAGTTCCCCACCAGTTGGGGTAGATCCACACCACATGTTCGGCCCAGGCAATGAGGTCCTGCGACCGGATGATGTCGTCTTCCAGTTGGTTCTGCCGTTTATAGCCCTTGTGCAGTACCAGGTCGAAGTCGAGGTCCCTGACGATGATCTCGCGTACAACGGAACCTGCAGCTTCGGCTCCTTGCCTGTAGTATTCTCTTAATTTTTCACTTAAACTATCCGGGTTGGGATGTCCGGATACGATCAGAATTTTCTTCAAAACAGGGTCATTAAATATACTTACTTCCTTCTCTGATGCTGAGTGGTGCAATTACGGCGAAATTTGGTTATTCAGGCTGGGAGTGGGGTATATGTTGATTCTTAGGGTTATTTATGGTTATTTATGGTGCTACCAATTACAACAAATTACCACCAATTACCACCAATTACCACCAATATCAACATCATATCAAGCTATTTACCCCGGTACAGGATCCTTCCTTAATCGAGCACCTTAGACGTCTACGTTCGCGTACTTCGCGTGGGTTTCGATGAATTCCCTTCGGGGAGGGACATCGTCGCCCATGAGCATGGAAAAGATCCTGTCGGCTTCCGCGGCACTGTCGATGGTCACCTGGCGCAGGGTCCTTTTTTCCGGGTTCATGGTGGTATCCCAGAGTTGTTCGGCATTCATCTCGCCCAGACCTTTATAGCGCTGGATGTGCAAACCGGCTTCCTTACCCTGGCCGAGTTCCTGGACCACCTTTTCGCGTTCTTCTTCCGACCAGCAATACCGTTCTTCTTTCCCCCTGCGGATAAGATAGAGCGGCGGAGTTGCGATATAGAGATGACCCCGTTCTATGAGCTCTTTCATATAACGGAAAAAGAAGGTCATGATCAGGGTACTGATATGGGAACCATCCACATCGGCATCGGTCATGATGATGATCTTGTAATATCTCAGACCATCGAGGTTCAGTGCCTTACTGTCTTCTTCCGTTCCGATATTGACCCCAAGGGCCGTAAAAATATTTTTGATCTCCTCGTTCTCAAATATCTTGTGCTGCATGGCTTTTTCGACATTCAGTATCTTACCCCTTAGGGGCATGATGGCCTGAAATGCCCGGTCCCGGCCCTGCTTGGCCGTTCCACCGGCAGAATCACCCTCAACCAGGAATAATTCCGATGCTCCCGGGTCCTTGATGGCACAATCAGCCAGCTTACCCGGCAACCCGGCTCCGGAAAGCACGTTCTTGCGCTGTACCAGTTCCCGTGCCTTACGGGCCGCGTGGCGGGCCGTTGCGGCCAGGATTACTTTTTGCACGATTGCCTTGGAATCCTTTGGGTTCTCTTCCAGGTAATTGGTCAGGAGACTGCTAACGGCCTGGTCAACCGCCCCGGCCACTTCAGAGTTCCCCAGCTTGGTCTTGGTCTGCCCCTCAAACTGGGGTTCCTGGACCTTCACCGAAACAACAGCGGTAAGGCCCTCCCGGAAATCATCCCCGTTGATGTCGAATTTCAGTTTTTCCAGCATGCCGGATTTTTCGGCATAGTTTTTCAGGGTCCGGGTCAGTCCTCTCCGGAAGCCGGCCAGGTGCGTTCCTCCTTCAATGGTATTGATGTTGTTTACATAGCTGTGAATATTTTCACTGAAGGAGGTATTGTAGGCCATGGCAATCTCAACCGGCACATCATTCTTTTCCGTTTCAATGTAGATAATGGATTCGGTCAGTCTTTCCCTGTTTTTGTCCAGCAACTGGACGAATTCTTTCAGACCGTCCTCCGAATAGAACACGTCGTGCCGGTATTGCCCCTCATGTCCATTGCCGTTCCCGTTTCCATTGCCATTCTCCATCTTTTCCCGTTTATCGGTGATGGAAAGCCGGATCCCCTTATTTAAAAAGGCCAGCTCCCTGAGGCGGGACTCCAAAATCTCGTAATTAAAGTCAAGGGTAGTAAATATGGAATCATCCGGGACAAAAGTTACAATTGTACCGGTTTTACCTGTCTTTCCGATGGTTTTAACCTCTGAAAGGGGTTTTCCCTGCTTATATTCCTGCAGATATATCTTTCCGTTCCTGTGCACTTCGGCCCGTAAACTGCTGGAAAGGGCATTCACCACCGATACCCCGACCCCGTGTAGACCACCGGACACTTTGTAGGTATCCTTGTCAAACTTACCTCCGGCATGAAGCAGGGTCATGACCACTTCCAGGGCGGATTTTTGTTCCTTCTTGTGAAAATCTACAGGAATCCCCCTTCCGTCATCCATAACGGTAATGGAACCGTCTTCGTTCAATACCACCTCAATGGTCTTACAATACCCGGCGAGTGCCTCGTCTATGGAATTGTCAACCACCTCGTACACCAAATGATGTAATCCTTTGGTGCTTACATCACCAATATACATGGCCGGCCGCTTTCTTACCGCCTGCAATCCCTCAAGCACCTGTATATTTCCTGCAGAATAATCTGCCTTCCTGGCTGATTGCTTTGAGATTTCAATTAATTTATCGTCCATCTTGCTCATCGTGAAAACATTAGTTTCTAACCCATGTTCGCGTACAACATACCCCGAATCGTTCAATCAAGTGATAAAAAAGTGGGTAAAAAGACTCTTCTGGTAAATCTGTATTCTATCCCTGACCGGAGGGTAAAATTGACACGAACGAGATCTGAATATGATATTTATCTAAAATTATGATTTTCAACTATTTATATAACGTGAAACGCCTTTTTTTATTATAACCCAAATGTAGCAAATTTCAGGCAGAAAACAGGCTCAAAAGTCCTCTGAATCAAAGGATTTGTTAACAATAGATTAACAATGATTACAATGCATAAGTGAAACCGGCGAGCAGGGTAAATCCATAGCTTGGATACTGGTTCCACCGGAAGTACCTGGAGTTGGTTATGTTGTTCAATTTCAGGAAGACGGAAAGAACTTTGGTATAGCGGTACTCAATTCCCAGGTTCAGGTCGAAAACGCTTTTAAGTTTTACGGGATCGAGGGCGTCCCCGTCCCGGGCATATCGCTGGCCCACGACGAGCAATTCGGCACCGGCCAGGATCTTATCCCTGAGGTTGTATCGGCCATTCATCTGCATCTGGAAATCAGGCATGTGCCAGGCTTCTTCCTGTTCTTCCAGTTCATAGGCAAAGTACTGACCCCGGAATCTGAGACCAAGGTCATCGGAAAGCTTGATTTTCAGTTCCGCGAGTATTTCCGTTACCCTGCTGTCGTCATAAACCGGTATAAAGCTGTTGCCCAGAATATTGGAAGTATCATTAACAAAAAAATGCATATTGTCGATGAGGGCATATGAAAAACGAACATTATATGCCGAATGATGTGAAAGATGGCCCATTACACCGCCATATCCAACAATTCGTTTATTGGTGTTCCGGACCCTTTGATCGGGACGGATAAAGTAATTCTCCTGCAGGATATTGCGATAGGAATTATTTTCAACCCTCCCTTCCAGTCCGAGGTAGGGAACCATTACCTGGTCCACGACATTGATCTGCAGCAAGGCAACAGGATGAATGGAGAGATTTGATTCACGCTGTGTGATGTCTGAAGTCAGGTTCATCCCCAGTCTGTACTTATAGGCTTCCGTGCGTTGTTCTATATAGGGATGGAAGGATACCAGGGTATAACTGGAGCTGTCGACCGCTTCGGAGTATGTTTGATGGCTGATGTCGGCTTCCATTCCCAGGTATACCTGCTCCAGCATTTTGCCCAGGGAGGCACTGAAAAGAAATCCGTTTTCCACGTAGGTTCCACCCTGACCGGCGTATTGGTATTCAAAGCCGAGGTCGTAATTAAAATGCACCGAATCGTCGTGGGTCGATTTCCATCTGATCACTGCATCTCCCAGCACATAATCAAAGGCGGTCTGATCTTTTTCCAGGGTGGTATCTATCTCCGGGTCATATCCGTAATGATGGATATTGTAATGGGTGAAACCGGCCTGCCCATAAAGGGTAGATTCCCTGAATATCATACGGCCGTAAAGGCTGGCTGCTGTTTCGCTAAACCCGGAAAACACTTTCTCGTCATTGTCCAACCTGACCTTTCCTCCGGTGGATTCATGCCTGATATTCATGCCAACGCCCCCCTGGCGTTTTCTCAGGCTATGAATGTTCAACTCGGCGATGGGGGATAATTTGGTACCCATCCCCAGTTTCAGGTAAGTCTTGTAAAGCTTTTCAAGAGGCAAACCAACCAGTCTGGCCGGCTTGATGGGGTCCACTTCGAACCGGGATTCTATCGACCTGGGGTGCACGGAATAATTGATCTCGGGCCGGATTCCCAGAGAATCTTCAAATTCAGGAAAAACACTAAGTTTAGAAGCTTCCTGAACGCTGGGCTCGTAGGGTTTGACTACCACCACACTTTTATCGATTTGTGCAATAAGTTTGCGCGGTAGCATTGAAAACAGAATGAGCAGAATATACAAGCTTGTTGTAATCGCGCTGTGCATTTGTGTTACATTAATTTTCATGATTCCGGTTTTTATTATTCCGAACCCTCTCCGATACTGATCTCCACCGGTTTGTCCTGTGCAGGTCTCTCCTTCTCTTCCTGGATTCTGAGGATCTCTTCCTTTTTACTTTTTGCTTCTTCGAGTATCCCGTCCTCCATATTCTCATAATAGTCGATGATGCTCTGCAAGGTCTGAAGTGCCTGAAAAGCATCATTTTTTATCATATACATGTTCGCCAGTAAAAGGAAGCTTTTTGCAAGCCAATATTGATGAGGCGTATTCATCTGGATAAAGTCGAAGATTTCATTCTCTGCGACGTTGAATTTTTCCTGTTTAAAGAGTATTTCGGCCACCCTGTACTTGGCTTCAGCCCCCTCTACGGATTTCACCTGGTCAGAGATTTTCTTGTATTCTTCCAGGGCAATGGCATAGCGTTCCTGCCTGTAGAAGGAAGTGGCGATCTTATAACGGGCCTCCCTGCGGACAGCCTTTGAAAGCTTGTTGTCCAGCAGTACCTCCCGGGCAGCCGTTGTAGTATTGTTATATTCTTCCAGGATGAAGTAGCAACGCATCTTACCCAACCTTGCCCGGGTGAGCAGTTCTCCTGTGCTGGCATACTGGTCAAGCATCAGGTATCTTTCCAGTGCCCGGGCATATTCACCCCTTTCAAAATACATTTCTGCCGTTACATCCAGTGCCTGTTCCGTAAAGGCATTCCTGGGGGCCTGGATGATGTATTCCAGGGATTCCAGGGCTTCATCAGGTTCATCCAGTTTGAAGTGACAGTCGGCCTTATAAAAATGAGCATTCAGCAGAAAGTCTCCATTCTCATAATTCTCAATATAATTCCCCAGCTTTACTATGGCCTCCTCACATTTATCTTCCATGTAAACATTCTCGGCTGCCAGGTATGTCAGGGAATCCTGCTCCGCCCTGCTGATATTCACAGCTTCACCCAGACTTTCGACATAGGCGAAGTATTCATCAACCCGGTTGGCCGCTACGTATACATTTTTAATACCGGTAAGGGCACTCCTGGCTTCTTCGGTGCCCGGATATTTTTCTACAGCGCGTTTGTAGACCTCGATGGCTTTCTGGTTCATATCCTGGTTAAAATAAACCAGACCAAGCTGAACCAGGGCTTTGCTTGCATAGGGACTGTCCCCGAAATTGTCCAGTATCTTCTGGTAATGACTGATGGCCCGTTCTGTCTGGTTCAGGACGGTATGACTCTTTCCCATCTCAAAATGAGCGTCGTCCCTGTACTGGGATTCCGTATAATTGACCAGCAGGTTGCTGAGTATGTTGATCTTAGCCTGGTGGTCCTGCATCAGTCCCAGAGCAAAAGCCTTCTGGAAGAGTGCATAATCCTGGTCCATCAGGTCCATCTCAATATTTTTGTCATAATAATCAATGGAACGGGCATAGTTGGATTGACCAAAACAGATGTCTCCCAGCCGGTTGTAAGCATCGGCCAGCAACCTGTTGGTCTTGCTGTCGATGAGTGAAGTGAATTTCCGGAACCAGTTGGCGGCCTGCCCGTATTTCTTTTCCCTGAAATAAATATATCCCAGGTTGTAATGGGCTATTGCATAATAGGGCGTGTTGAAAGCATCTTCATTGTTGATAAAGCGCTTGTAATAATTCTCCGCGGTCTCAAAATCCTTCAATTGATAGCCGGTTTCCCCTTTCCAATACTGGCACAGGGCTGCTATCTCAGCATCATAGCCTGAATATTCCTCTGACAGGTCAAATTTATTCACGGCCTCGTTAAAGCGCAAATCATTGAACAATTCGAGTCCCCTGTAAAAAGCAACCCTTTGATATGCACGGGAAATCTCAGGGGTTTTGATCCTGATCTTTTCCAGGGAAGACAGGGCATCCTTGAAATTTTTGGTGTTCAGATATGCATCCACCAGGTAGGCATAAGCCTGGTCGGTTCTGTCGGAAGCCGGGTAACTGTTGATAAAGAGGTTCAATGCCCGGATGGCTTCATTGAAGGGAGAATAGGACAATTCATAGGTCAGGACCGCGAAATTATAGAGGGCTTCCTCCTTCACCCCGGCATCCTGATCCATGCTCGCAGCCGCCCCGAAAGCCATCCGTGCATTGTCTTTGTCACCCATCTCAAGAAAACTGGCCCCCAGGTGATATTGGGCATTCTGTTGTACCTGGCTTTTCCTTCTTGCAACACGCTTGAAATATTCAATGGCTGTTTCATAATCCCCGGTCATATAGCAGCTGAAAGCATATTGATACTGCTCCTCCGGTAAAGCATAGGCATTGGCTTCGTGGTATATCTTCAGGTAGGACAAAGCCTGCTGATAATCTTCGAGATAGTAAAAGGATTCCCCCAGTATCCTCGACATCTCCGGTTTTCTCTTCTCCGTAACCGAATCGATCCATTTGGGTGCATATTCTGTTACCTGTTCATATTTCTTTTGCAGATAATATATCTGGGTGACATAATAGGGAACCAGGGGAGAAAAAGTCTCATCTTCGCTCAGGTTCAGAAAGTTCTCCAGGGCAGTCTCATAATTTTCAAGTTCGTAATGGATGTGGGCATAATAATAGGTGGCCGGTGAAGCAAAGGGAGAATCGCTGTCCTTCATCTCGTAAAAAGCCTTCCTTGCCTCATTGTACTTGTTCCTTTGAAAATAGGTGTAGCCTTTTTTGAAATAATATTCCTGACGGTCTCTTTCATTCAGCCGGAAAGGATTGGTTGCCTCAAAGGCCCTGGTGGCATCGCTCCATTGCTTCTCATAATAATAGTATTTTCCCATCTCGAACCAGGCTTCGTTGACCCTCGGACTCTCGGAATGCTCCGCGACAAAACGAAAAAGCTCGTAACCCGCATCTTCATTGAAAAGTCTTGCTGCACACAGGGCCCTATAATACGAAGCTTCGGAGATCAGCAGGCGCTCGGCCGGATCGGCATTTTCAATGGCACTTTGGAAATGTTCCCTTGCCGGACCGTATTTATCGCGCTCAAACAGTTCCAGTCCACGCTCGAAAGAAAGATTCTCCTGTAAATAAACCAGGGAACGCTGCGCCTGAACAAGGAGCGTTCCCCCCAGGAAACCAAGCAGAATTATATATTTACAAAATCGTCTCATATCTTCTAAAAATATTGAAGTGCAGGGGGTTACAAAGCCTGTCAATATTAATCAAAAAGGCTTTGATGTAAAAAAGAACTTTTTAACAACAAACGAAGGAAGAGGAATTATCTTGTAATAAATGAACTGAGGTTTATGGGAGCTTAAATTAGTTCCCTTATTATTCTTCACCCACCCCAAGGCCCCTCCCTGGGACAGGGAGGGGCTTATTAAAATGATAGAAGTAATGCCAATATATTTAATGTTACGGGTTACATAACGCGAAACCCGCGACATTAAATGACTGGAATAAGAAAAACTTTCGGGAAAAAATGCTTTCAATACACATGGTATGCATCTTTAGGGAGGGAGATTAAGCGGGTGGGTGAACGTGAACAAAAGATAAAGTGTGAAATATCAATAATTGGTTAGGGGCTGCGTTTGCGGGTAGTTGGATGCTAGCTATTGGATATAAGCTTGCCGTTTTCACACACCAGGGTTCGGGCCTGGTATTTTTCTTTCAGGCTGTAATTGTGGGTGGCCATGATGACGGTGCGGCCGCTGTCGCTGATCTCCTTGAGTATATCCATGATGGACTCGGAGGTCTGGGGATCCAGGTTCCCCGTGGGTTCATCGGCCAGGATGATCTCCGGGTCATTCAGCAGTGCCCGGGCAATGACTACTCTTTGCTGCTCTCCGCCCGACAGTTGATGTGGCATCTTGTAGCCCTTGAATTCCATCTCCACTTTCTGCAGCACTTCCTTGATCCTTTCCTCAATGGCCGCCTTATCTTTCCAACCGGTAGCTTTCAGGACAAACTCCAGGTTGGCATGAACGGTCCGGTCCATCATCAATTGGAAATCCTGGAAAACGATCCCCAGCTTCCTCCGCAGGAAAGGGATCTGTCGCTGCCTGATATCCACCAGGTTGTATTCGGCCACGATAGCTTCCCCTTTCTGGAGTGGATATTCTGCATTGATGGTTTTTATCAGGGAGGTTTTCCCCGACCCAACCTTCCCGATCAGGTATATGAATTCGCCTTTTCTCAGGGTGAAATTTACATCGGACAATACCAGGTGGTCCTTGATAAATATATCGGCCTGATCGAACTGGATGATGGTCTCAAGTGCCATTGAATTCGGTAATTTTCTGTGGAAGCGAAAATAGTCATTAAAAATGAACCGAAGAACTAACGAACCAAAGAACCGAACCAAGGAACCCGCGAAGCGCAGCGAGCTTATACAAACGCCACATCCCCATCCCCGTCATAGATCCTGACCGACGGGGGGTCCGGGAGTTCTTCGATCAGTTTCTTTGTTGCATAATAGTTTCTCACCATGTTTTTCCTGAACAGGTAGCGCCAGCGGAACCGGGCCATCGCGGAGGCCAGGTCCCGGTGAAAAGTTGTGAATATATTCAGGCGCTGGTGTAACATGATGGAATAGATGATATCGTCCACCTCCGGCGCAAAGTCTGCAGGGAAAAAACCATAAGGCATGGTGAGCTTTCTGTCAACGCGGGTCAACCATAATACCGCCTTGAGTTCATTCTCCTTGTATACTTTCATAAGGTAATTGGCAAACCGCTTCTTTGCAGCACTGAAAAAATATTTCCGGCTCAGATCGGATGCCACAGGTTGTTCAACGATCCAGGGATAATGAAGGATCCAATTGATATCTTTTTCATCCCTGCCCGAAAAAGAATCCTTCATATAGGGCCGGGCAAAGTCCATGGCTTCCCTGTCGAAACTGCTTAACCAGATCACCCGGTACCGGCTCAAATTGAAGAAGGGACGTATTACCAGGATCCCGATGTCATGAAAAAAATTGAGGATCAGGTCTGACAACCACCAAACTGGCTTCAGCAAACGTAATATCATAGATTTGGGCGGCAGGAGTGTGGCAAGATCAAAGCGCAGGTAGGTGCGCGATCCGAACTGTCGGTGATAGAGTTTAAATTCCCCTGTCTTATCATAAACTGCTTTAGACTCAGGGGCATAGTTGGTAAATATCAATCTTCCTTCCCAGTGTTTCAAGGCTTCCCTGAACAATCCGGTGGCATAGCCACTTCGCCGTTTGTCGGGCCGCACCCAATTCCCGCTCAACCATCCCATGGCAGGACCTTCCCGGTCTTTCCCGGGCCGGTCGGGCATAATGCACCGGTAGGCGATCAGCTCATTGTCCAGGTACCCGAGCAGGCAGACAATGTCGTTCTCCCTACTCCTGGGTGAAGCCAGATAGGACAGGGCTCGCTGCGGACTCACGGGCCAGTGGGGCAGTTTTCTGAATTCAGCTGTTTGGGTGAATTCAACCAGTTCGCTCGCATTTAAACTCTTGATCCTGAACATAATAATTTGTTTTCCGCTACGCTGTTTTTCCGCCTTCGGCTGCTTCTCGCTGCGCTGTTTCTCGGCTTCGCCTGTCACTCGCTGCGCTGTTTCTCGCTTCGCTTCGCTCGCCGTGGCTCTTATACTCTTTTAATTATATTGCTGCCCGCTATACTCCTCAATAATGCCTTCATTCTTTGATGCAGCATGATGCCCCTCATTCCTGTCGAATAGTTTTCGACGGGGATACGCTGGAAATTGAGCGGGATGCTATCCCTTTTCAGTCCGGCAGTTCCAAATGTAAGCACTTCACCGCCCAAAGCCGCGTATAATTGATCAAAAAAGTCCTTTCCGATCTTCCAGTCCGTAAAAGGAAAAGCAAAGCAGGGAATGGCGGAACCGGTCCATTCCATTACGGTCCTTGTACTTTCCACCGCCTGTTGTATTTGTTCTTCAGGAGACAGATCGGGAAAATAATGATGATCCACCCCGTGACCGCCGAAAATAAAACCGTCGTTTACCATCTCCCCTATCTGATCCCTGGTTAAATAGGGTTGTACTTTTTTCAGATAGTCTTTAAAATCTAATCCAATGATCCCGGCAACGCGGTCCAGGTAATGCCGGTGCGTGGACGGGGTTTTCAGGATGCTTCGGGGAACCCGCTGACCGGGATACAGGTCATCGTAAACCTGGTGCATCTTCGTCCAGATCTCCCGCGGGTATTTCTTCTTCTTCAATTCTTCCACCAGGATGGATGCCTTGTACCTGTAGAAAATATCTTTGTTATCGATAAAAGCCGGATTGAGGAAAAGCAAGGGGCGAATACCTTTTTTAAGGAATATGGGGCGCATGACCGTATAGACTTCCGATAAGCCATCATCCACCGTTACGAGGAAACCGTTTCTTTTGCCCTTATACAGGTCTCCAACATCCAAAAGAGGGTAATGAGAACGAAAATAATCCAAATCCTCCTCAAATTGCCTCTTTGTACGCGGACCATACAAATGCCGGATATGAGGCGGGACTTCATCCGCCACCAGGTGATATACCGGTATAACAGGGATTTTCATGGTTTGAAGATAAAATATAATCGCGGATTGCGCCTGCCAGCCTACAGGCAGGGATCGCGGATTCACACGCACACTCCTAACCCACACCCAATCAGCAATTCGTAGTTCGCAATTCGCAATCCGTAATTATTTAAATGGCCACGGCAGCCGATTGATCCGGAGGTGGGGATAGGGTTCCGGTCTTGCCCCGAATCCTTTAAAAAACCTTGCCACACCGGGCACATCCGATCCTTCAAAATCCAGGACACTTTCTTCTTCATGATCCTGATCCAGGAATTTGCCCAGCAGGTAAAACATGGCCCGCTTGTCTTTTCCCTCCTTGTTGCTTGCCGAAACCAGGTAATAATAACGCTTCAGATATTTTAAAAAAAACACGACAGACAACAGATCTCCTTTCCGGTTCCGCGTACCCCAGCACATGCCCATTTCTTTCTCATACACGGATACAAGAAGTTCTTGCAACAACCTGTAGTGTTTTTGCTTCAGGAATACGATCTCGTTCTTGCTTTTAAAAGAGACCACTGTACTGATATCCAAATTTGTATCCAGGTGGAGATCGTTCTTACGGGATCTTTGGATGTTTCGCCTGGTATTTTCATTTATCTTATCAAACCAGGATCCTTTACCCTTCAGATCCAGAACGTAATTCTTCCTCATTTTGTAAGGAAGATTTGCAAGGTAATCTTCGGTACCGTTCAGCAGGGACAGTTCCACCAGCCGGTAAGCGGCAGGGATTTTGTGGATCATATCTTCAAGCCGGCTTAATGCATTTTCACCGGAGGCAAAAGGACCCGTTTGTTGCGAAAAAAGAGGCCGGACCACTGCCCGGAAGCCCCCGCGCCTGGATTTGGGAAGGGGGAGCACCATTTCATGGTCTCCCAGGATCATGGCATCCCAACCGGGACTGGTACGGTCGAGGTACCAGCTGAGCGCGTAGATACGCGGGCCGGTGCTTTCGCGGATGCACCGGTCCCATTTTTCCCTGTCGATCTCTTTATTCCTGAGGTACCTGATCATGAGCGGCTTTTTGTATCATTTCGATCCATACATCCCTCCATCCCTTCCATTTACCGTAATCCGACAGCGCATCATTATGAATGACGGGTATGAAATAACCCCCGTGCTTTCTTATCATGTTCATCCACGATTCCAGATATTCCGGGGCCTCACCGGCATCCAGCCTTAAATGATCCCGCAGGCCAATATCCATAATGCTGAAGGGAAAGATCCTGAGACCGGTGGTTTTCTCCTTTCCCAGCAGGTAAAATTCAAAAGGTACCGAGGTTCCGGCCCGGAAGCCGGGATGGGTCGAATATCCCATGCTATAATCTTCATGCAGTTCTTCAAACAAAAACATATTATAGGTCGCGGGTACATTAAAGCGCAGAAAATGCTGCCGGGAACGTTCGGCGGGCCGGCCGGTAAGGTGCTTGAATCTCCGCAGTTCCTTACGGAATATAAAAGGGTCATCCATCGAACTGTAGGAAGGATGCAGGCCCAGCATGCTTTTAGCTGACAGCTTCTTCATCAGTTGTTGAAAACGCTTGCTGGCTACGCGGGCCGAGGGATTATATCTGCCTTTCGACTGCATTAATACAAATATCCGGAATTCCGGGGTCATCCCTGGATGGCCATCCAGGACAAGGTCATAGGTATCGAAGGGATCGAATTTACCAAAGGAACGAAATACGGTTTTGAACGATCCCCGGAATATATGTTTGAGTCTGCGACCGTTGTTCCTTATTAAACCGTTGGCTTTGAACAGATAGGGGAGATCAACATCCATGGTCGGTATGAAGCGCATCCTTCGTTCCGGCACCTGGAAATCGGGGTAGTGTTCTTTCAGAAAATCAAAAAGGGCTGTTACCCAGATATCTATGACCGGCTGGTCGAGGAAACCGGAACGGCAGGCCAGGCTTGCCGTGGCGGGAAACCTGCCGTGTGCATCCCTTTCGGTGATGATGTACTCTTCATAGCGGCTTACCAGGTAAAAGGCTGCTGCAAAGAGATCGAAGGGCCAGGCCCCTTCCGTATAGTAAAAAACGGGCATTCCGTTCCACTCCATGACTTCGATATCCTGGTGGGTTATGCCTCCTTCATTCAATAATCCGGCAGGAAGAATCTGTATTCCACCCTGCAGGTTCTCCCATGAATAATTCAGTTTAGCACCTTCATACTGGTTATACTCCTGCAGGTCATTGGTCAGAATAAACTCTTTTCTGCCAATCGTACGGATCATAAGGTTGGATATGTATTGCAGCCGGGGTGATATTTTCTTGGCATATATCAGCATGAAGACCTTTTTATAAATCCAGTTTAACCAGGGTGACTCCTGTCCCGCCCTGTTGTATATGTTCATCCCGGTAGTTGCTCACAATGTCAACTGATTGAAGATAATCGCGGATCACCTGCCGGAGTATCCCGTCACCTTTCCCGTGTAATATACGAAGTTTCGCGACATTCACCACCACGGCTTCATCTATGAAGTCCGCGACTTCCTGCATTGCCTCCCCTGCTCTTTTACCTCTGACATCTATTTCGGGCCTGAATTTCAATTTTCTCTTTCCCGGGTCCCAGTCGCCATAAGAACCCCTGGCGGCGGAACCGGAAACATTTTCCGGACCGGCAGTACCCACGGGGACCAGATCCTTCAAAGGCATGATGGTCACCATGCTGCCCAGGCGGACGCGGGCCCTGTCGTTTAATATCTCCAGGACTTCGCCTGCCGCAGACCGGCCCTTGATGTTAACCCAACTTCCTTCCTCCAGCTTTGGAGGGACTACTTTCTTTTTATCGGCGGGCTTGCCACGAGGTTCCTCACCGCGGGACCTTTTGATCTTCTCCTGTTTCTTCTTTTGATTCCTGACCTTTTCCAGTTTGCTGTTGACCAGCTTCGATGAACCGGTCTTGTCCCGTACTTCCCGCGAGAGGTTTTCCAGTTTTTTCCGCGCAGCGCGCGTTCTTTCTTTCTCTGCCCGGGCCTCCCGTATCTCCCGGATGGTATTTTCGATACGCCTGTTGACACCGGAAAGCATATTATCGGCCTCGCTCCTGGCCTTTTCAAGGATCTCCCTTTTTTGCTTATCAAGTTTTTCCAATTCCTTGCTATATTGTTCCAGCACTTCGTCCAGTTTCTTCTCTGCCTGACGGATACGCTTTCTTTTGTTCTCCCAGTATCTTTTGTCGCGTGCTATATCTTTCAGGTGTTTGTCAAATCCCACCTGCTCCTCCCCTACCAGGGATTCGGCTTTTTTAAGGATGTCTTCCGGCAGACCGATCTTTCGTGCGATCTCAAAGGCAAATGAGCTTCCGGGTTTACCGATCTCCAAACGAAACATAGGTTCCAGCTTGTTGTGATCAAACAACATGGCCCCGTTTTGTATGCCAGGCGTTGAAGATGCAAAGTGCTTGAGATTGGTATAATGGGTGGTGACCACTCCGCAGGTGCCGGAATGATTCAGGGAGGCAAGAATACTTTCTGCAATGGCCCCTCCAAGCATGGGTTCCGTTCCGGTACCGAATTCATCGATAAGCACCAGACTGTTCTTTCCTGCATTTTTGAGGAAGCACTTCATGTTCAACAGTCTTGAGCTGTATGTGCTCAGATCGTTTTCAATGGATTGCTCATCCCCCATATCCATATAGATGTCCTGGAAAATTCCCATTTGGGAACGTTCATCCATGGAAACGAGGCACCCGCATTGCATCATGTACTGGAGGAGTCCGACCGTCTGAAGACAAACGGATTTTCCGCCTGCATTCGGACCGGAGATAACCAGCATCCTTTGTTCCCGGTTCAGGATCATGTCCATGGAAACCACCGTCCGGTCTTCCTTTTTGAAGGCCAGGAAAAGTAAAGGATGAAAGGCATTCTGCCAATCCATTTCCGGAGCCTTCAGTAGTTCCGGTCTTGCTGCATTGATGCTCAGTGCAAAACGGGCCTTGGCCCTTAGCAGGTCGAGGGTGCCGAACAGGGCTGCCGACTCGTTCAATTCGGGCGTATAGGGACGAATGACTTTGGTTACTTCCAACAGTATTTTCGTAATCTCCCTTTTCTCGGCATACTCCAGTTCCCTTAGCTCATTATTGATATCAACAACCTCCTGGGGCTCAATAAAGGAGGTCTTACCGGTGGCTGACTCATCGTGAATGATTCCCGCGACACGGCGTTTGTTTATTGCAGGAACCGGCACGACAGGTCGCCCGTTGCGCAAGGCAACCCGGGCCTCGCTGTCAATCAGGTCGTCACCGCGCAAAACCCTGACAATCCTTTCCATGCGGCTGTTTACCTCCGATTGTTTGGTGGTCATGGTCTTACGTATACGCTTAAGCTCAGGCGAAGCACTGTTCTTTACCTGATTGTTCCGGTCCAGTATAAGGTCGATACGGTCGGTTATGGCCGGATAGAATTTTATGCCCGCGATGATACCGGAGAGCTTCGGGTACAGTTCACGCTCATCTTTTCTGAAGAAGCGGACCACGGATTTAAGTGCGGAGAGGGAACTACGGAAGGAAGCCAGTTCTTCAACGCTCAAAAAGCTTCCCTCGGGCTGTACGCGTTTTAGCGCCGGACGATAATCTTCAAATGGATCGGAAGGAAAAATACGCTCTGAAAGCAGGATGAGCCTGAATTCTTCCGTCGGCTGCAACTCCTTCGAAATGGCATCATAATCTGTAAGAAAACGAATTTCTTCCACTGCATCTGCACCTGCAGTAGAGTCACATTGATCACGGATCAGTTCCCGTATCCGGTCGAAGCCGATCTTCTCCTCGAAATTTGGCGGGTAAGTATGAGCCATTAACTTCAAAGATAATCAATAACAAGCTTACGCTTGAAATTCGAATTTATTTGTTTTTCTTCCAGAAAAACAAAATGCCTGCCCAGATAACGAGGAGGCCGGTGATGAAGATGATCCAGGGGAAACGATCGGGAATATAGTTGATGGCCAGGTCGTGCAGTTCTTTGCCGGGCAGGGTCCATATCTCAGGAAAATCGTAATTGGACAGGATGTAGGAAGAATAATCCCAGGTAAATCCAACGACCAGGACAACCGAACCCAGTATCAGCAGCAACCAGGACAATCCGGGCATACGAACCCCGCCGTGTTTCCGGTCCAGGTACACGATCAGCAAGGCAAACAAGATCATGGTGAGGGAAACGATAATCGGGGAGATCACCGGTCCGACCCAGGTTACCGGGATCATAAAAAGAATATCCCAGGTCATGAGGGATTCCGGCCAGTTCAGGAGAACCTTCAGAAATACATAATAGAATAGGTCCCATACGGCAAAACAATACAGGAACCAGCCAAAGCGCGTTGAGAAATTTCGCCCCGTTATAATGCCCACGGACAAAAGTATAATAAGAGTTGAAGTTTCACGAAAGACCTCGGTCAGAACCAGGTGGGGCTCCATGGGAGCCAGGGGAAACTGAAATCCCTGGGGATAAAGCATCTCCCGTAAATACACCACCACCGAGGTTTCCATGAAGGCAAAGGAAATGCTGAAGATGGTCAGCCATACAAATTGTCTTCGAATTTTGGACATATTAATAATTCATTTCACCTCTCCGCCCATTCTCAGAAGGTTCCTTGGTTCCCTGCCGGCAGGGAACCAAGGAACCTCAATTAGACAAGATTGGGTAGTTAGTCATTTATTCAATAAATCGCATGATAATTACTCCTTTATTTCCAGCAGTTTGAGCATAAAAGCATATTCCATCGCGGTCTCCCTGTATTGCCTGAAGCGTCCCGACCGGCCCGAGTGACCCGCTTCCATGTTGGTGTGCAACAGTATCATGTTGTCATCGGTCTTGACATCCCTTAACTTCGCCACCCATTTGGCAGGTTCCCAGTATTGTACCTGGGAATCGTGCAATCCTGTCGTGACCAGTATATTCGGACAATCTTTGGCTTCTATGTTATCATAGGGGGAATAAGAAAGCATATAATCGTAATACTCCTTGTGGTTTGGATTTCCCCATTCATCATATTCCCCGGTAGTGAGGGGGATGCTTTCGTCTAGCATGGTGGTTACGACATCCACGAAAGGAACGGCAGCAATCACGCCTTCAAATAACCCGGGGGCCATATTCACCACGGCGCCCATGAGCAATCCGCCTGCACTGCCTCCCATTGCGAATAACTTATCAGGATTGGTGTAATTCTGATCAATAAGGTACTCAGCGCAATCGATAAAATCAGTGAAGGTATTTTTTTTGTTCAGCAATTTCCCGTCTTCATACCATTCCCTCCCGTGGATCTGGCTTCCGCGAACATGGGCAATGGCATACACAAAGCCCCGGTCCAGCAGACTTAAGCGGTTGGAACGAAAATAAGGATCAATGGTGTGCCCATAAGATCCGTAGCCATAGAGCAAGGCAGGGTTGTTCCCATCCAGTTTGAGGCCCTTGCGATAAACCAGGGAAATGGGGATCTTCTTTCCGTCATCTGCTGTTGCATACAGTCTTTTGGCTTCGTAATTGTCGGGATCGAAGTCACCAATCACTTCGTCTCTCTTTTTCAGCTCTTTTTCGCGCGTTTCCATATTATAATCATAGGTGGAACGCGGGGTGGTCAGGGAAGAATAGATGTACCTTAATTCTTTGGTATCAAAATCCGGGTTGGTCCCGATATAGGCTACATAGACTTCCTCATCAAATTCCACGTAATGCTCTTCCCCGTCCCAGGGTTTGATTCGCAGGTTATTGAGCCCGTCTTTCCGCTCAGAGACTACCAGGTAATCTTTAAATATTTCGATACCGTTCAGGTAAACATCGCTCCGGTGGGGGATCACTTCGGTCCAGTTATCTTTTGTGGTTGCGGTAACCGGTGTTTTCATCAGCCTGAAATTTTTGGCATCCCAGTTGGTTACAATGTAAAAATGATCCGCGTAATGGTCCACGGAATATTCATGCAACCGTTCCCGGGGCTGGAGAACCTTGAATTCTCCGGTGGGATTATTGGCATCTAAAAACCTGTATTCCGAGGAAAGGGTTGCATAGCTGGCGATCATGATATACTTATCCGATTTGGTTTTAAATACAAGGCTGTTGAATGTTTCATCTTCTTCATGATAGATCATCGAATCGTCCTTTCCGCTGCCCATTTCATGTCTGTAAATCTTTTCCGGTCTGAGCGTTGTTTCATTTTTCCGTGTATAGAAAACGGTCTTATTATCATTGGCCCAGGGGGCATACCCGGTGGTCATGGGAATGGTTTCATCCAGGATCTTGCCCGTCTTTAAGTTTTTGAAATAGATGGTATATTTTCTGCGGCTCACCGTATCCAAGCCATAGGCCAGCCATTGGTTGTCGGGACTGACACTCAGTCCGCTGATATTATAGTAATCATAACCTTCTGCCATCTCGTTTACATTGAGCATGATCTCTTCATTGGCTTCCAAAGTCTCTTTTTTTCTGCAGAATATAGGATATTCCTTTTCTTCTTCATAACGCACATAGTACCAATACCCATTGTCTTTGTAAGGGACCGACTCATCATCCTGCTTGATCCGCCCCACGATCTCTTCATAAAGTTTTTCCTGGAGCTCCTCCGTATCTTCGAGCATGGCTTCCTTGTATTTGTTCTCGGCTTCCAGGTAGGCGACCACTTCCGGATCTTCCCGGTTGTTCAACCAGTAATAGGGATCCATTCGGGTATCCCCGTGCATGATCAGTTCTTTCGGCTGCTTCTTGGCAACAGGAGGTTTCATGTCAGATTCTTTTTTACCGTTTTTACAGGAATAAAGTAGTATTCCCAGTGCGCAAAATGCGCATACTAATATCAAATAACGCTTAATCAGTAACATGGTTTATATATGATTTTAGGATATTTTGCACAATTTATAGAGAAGTTCAAAGATACAAATTGTTGTCGGTTGTCGGTTTGGTTTCTACTTTGGTAATAAACTAAGAACTGAAAACTGAAAACTGAGAACTGAGAACTAAAAACCATAATTTTACTAACTTGTACATGAATCCAAAATCCCAATATCATGAAAAAATTGCTCCCCATTTTCCTTGTTGTCCTGATCGGGTGCGGGCAGTATGAAAGCAAAAATGCCGCACCGGATGAATATGCCATCAAAGAAAGCGGAATGGAACGTTCCGTGAGCGTTAAAGAAGCACCTGCTTCGCCGGATGAGCAGGAAACAATTCCTGAACAGGAGGTTGAAAAAAAGATCATCAAGGACGGGCACATGACCATCCGTTCCGATGATATTCAGGCAACAAAAAACCTTATTGATTCCCTTGTGGACCTGGCAGGGGGATATTATGCAAAGGAATCCTTTTCAGAAGAAGAAACGCGAAAGAACTACAATCTGCGCATCCGGATTCCGGCAGCGCAGTATGAAGGATTTATTAAAAAACTGGAGCAGGGACCCGGCAATATTGAGAATAAAACCATAGAAGCCAAGGATGTGACGGAAGAATATTACGACATCAAAGCCAGAATGGAAGCCGACAAGGAACTGGAACAGCGGTTGCTGCAGATACTGCAAAAGGCCACCACGGTGGAAGATATCCTGAAAGTGGAGCAAAAACTGGCCGATGTCCGCGAAGAAATCGAAGCCCGTGAAGGAAGATTGAAATATTTTGACAGCCGGGTAGCATTTTCAAGCCTTAACATATGGCTGTACCAGAAGGTCGAAAAGAAATATAAACCTGAAAAGAGAAGCAATTTCTTTCAGCGGCTGGTACGATCGGTCCACAAAGGCTGGCTGGCCCTGTTGGATTTCCTCCTTTTCGTAATCAGGCTGTGGCCCTTCTGGTTGCTGTTGTACCTGGGTTTCAGAATATACCGGTATTTCAGGAGAAGGGGGAAAAGAAAGTAGGCAGTTGGCAGTTGCAGTTGGCAGTAATGTGAAATAATTCATAACTTACGATTCATTCCAACAACCTAAACTCATATTATCATGAAACTTTTCACTTACATTCTGGGCACGATAGCAGGTATGCTTGCCTCTATCGGTTTACTTTTTAAAATGCAACACTGGCCGGGTGCGGGTATTATGCTCGTAATAGGCCTTGTAGGCATTGTCATTTTCATACCGGTCTATGCAATCTATCGATACAAGAAAGAAGACTAGGAGATTATTATTATCAGACTTATAGGGTAATTGGCATCAGGCACATTTAGCTTTATATTTCAATTTTCATGTACAGGGAAAGGCTCACGCGTTCGAATAAGCGGGTATTTGGCGGTGTTTGTGCCGGTATAGCCGAATATTTCGGCTGGGATACCGGTATCGTGCGTCTGGTTTATCTTCTGGTTACCCTTCTTTCTGCAGCCTTTCCGGGCGTGATTGTCTACATTATCCTGTGGATCGTGATGCCACCACGAAATCCGTGGGAATATTGATAATTCAGGATTCAATCTGCTTCTTTCAACGAGAGTTGTATTCGTTTCCGATCTACGTCTACGGAGAGTACTTTGACTTTAACGTGTTCGTGGAGTTTGACGATCTCGTTGGGGTCCCTGACAAAGCGGTTGGCCATCTGGGATATATGGACCAGTCCGTCCTGGTGCACCCCTAAATCGACGAAGGCACCGAAATTGGTAATATTGGTAACAATCCCCGGGAGCACCATACCTTCTTTGAGATCTTCAATGCTGTGCACATCGGCAAACTCGAAAACCTTTATGCCTTCGCGGGGATCCCTGCCGGGTTTCCTGAGTTCCCTGATGATATCCTCAAGGGTGGGCAAACCAATCGGGCCTTCAATATAGTTCTGTAAATCAATCTGATCTATCAAGGCTTCATTGGTGATCAGTTCGCTGACGGTCTTTCCCAGGTCCGCGGCCATCTTTTCAACGATATGATAGCTTTCCGGATGCACGGCACTGTTGTCGAGGGGCTGATCCCCGTCTTCAATTCTCAGAAAACCGGCGCATTGCTCGAAGGCTTTTTCGCCCATCCGGGATACATTTAGCAATTCCTGCCGGTTTTTGAACGGACCGTTTTGTGTCCTGTACTGAACGATATTACCGGCCAGCTGCGGTCCCAGCCCGGATACATAGGTCAACAGATGCTTGCTTGCGGTGTTCAGAGAAACGCCCACCTTGTTCACACAGCTTTCCACAACCTGACTCAGGGAATCCTGCAGCATATTTTGATCCACATCATGCTGATACTGTCCAACCCCGATGGATTTAGGATCGATCTTTACCAGCTCGGCCAGCGGATCCATCAGTCTGCGCCCTATGGAAACGGCCCCCCGCACCGTTACATCGTATTCCGGAAACTCTTCCCGGGCAATTTTAGATGCTGAATAAACCGATGCCCCGGCTTCATTGACTACATAAACCCGCAAATTCCGGGAGAAAGGAATTCTTTTGATGAAAGATTCGGTTTCCCGGCTCGCGGTACCGTTTCCAATGGCAATGGCTTCGATCTCATAGACCTCGACCAGGTGGATGACCTTTTTCCTGGCCCCGATCCTGTCGTCATTAGGTGGATGGGGATAGATGGTCTCATTATGCAGGAGATCGCCCTGGCGGTTCAGGCATACTATTTTGCATCCGGTACGAAAACCCGGGTCGATAGCCAGCACATTTTTTTGTCCCAGGGGTGGGGCCATGAGCAACTGCCTGAGATTTTCAGCAAATACCCGGATGGCTTCACGATCGGCTTTTTCTTTGTATTTTTTCCTGAACTCATTCTCCATGGATGGCCCCAGCAGTCGTTTATAACTGTCGTTAACGGCCCGTTTTACCTGTTCCGAAACAGGACCTTCCCCTTTAACATACCAGGATTCAAGCTGTTCGACAAGCTCTTCTTCGGGAGGGGCAACGTGCAATTTCAGATAGCCTTCCTCTTCACCCCTCCGCATGGCCAGGAAGCGGTGGGAAGGACATTTCCGGAGGAGTTCTTTCCAGTCGAAATAATCCCTGTATTTTACCCCTTCCTCTTCTTTACCCTTACTCATGGCGGAAAAGATGAACGCCTTTCTGTCAAAAATATGTCGCAATGCTTCACGGGTACGTTTGTTTTCACTGACCCATTCTGCAATGATATCCCTGGCACCCTGAAGGGCCTCCTCAACACCGGGAACATTTTCGTTGATGTATTTTTCAGCCAGAAGTTCGGGACTTTCCTCTTCCTTTTGCTTCATGATCACTGCAGCCAGGGGCTCCAGTCCATGCTCACGGGCTACGGAGGCACGGGTCTTTTTCCTGGGCCGGTACGGAAGATAAATATCTTCAAGCTCTGTCAGGCTGGTTGCTTCCTGTATCTGTGCCCTTAGTTCATCGCTAAGCTTACCCTGTTCTTCAATGGAGCTTGTAATAGCCGACCGACGTTTATCGATCTCCTGCAGTTTTCCAAGCCGGTCCCGGACCTGTCCTACCTTCACCTCGTCCATGCTGCCGGTGGATTCCTTCCGGTAACGGCTGATGAAGGGTATGGTGGCACCGTCTTTCAGCAGCAATATGGTATTGCTGACATGTTCCGGTTGCAGATCAAGTTCTCCGGCGATTATTTCGTGATATTCTTTATTCATGTGGGTATTCGTTCGTTAAAACAAGCTTAGTTTTTCGCCCTTCTTGCAAGGACGATCCAATCATCATCCGGTCTTTCCGGGGGTTGTCCCGGGAACACCTCTCTGCCTCCCTGCAGGATCGGGATTGTCCCCTCCTGCAGTGATCCCCCGTTTTTCGGATCGAACCACCTGACCTCAAATTCACCATTGACCCCGCCCAGATCCAGGGTGGTCCGGTCCCCCTGAACCAGATACATCACATAGATCTCTCCCGGCAGGGCAAAACAAAATGCCTGTTCCGATGAAGTCAGTTCATCATGGTTTTCCATCTTCCGGAAGGGAAGATATTCATAGAAAAACTCCCGGGCGATGCGGGTTTGCTCCCACATATTCTCCCGGCCGCGGAAGTCTTCACAGGTCATGTCATTGTCGGGGTACCTGTATCCGAAATACCATTCCGCCCCGCCTCCACCGGCCAGCAGGTTCCCCCACAGGGCATGATAGCGCACCGCATCATGACCCGGATCGACGGAATCCGGTACCACGCCATGGCTGGCCGGACCGATCTCGTCGAGGAATGCCACCCATTGCTTTCCTGAATCAGCAGAATGCTGGATCCAGTGCTTGGTCCATTCGTGAACATTTCCGATAGATCCAATTTGCATCGACGGCCCGTCAATATGCTGAAAACCCAGAAGGGGATTGATTATTTCCGTCATGCTCTCCCAATTGGAATGGGTATGAATACTTACAAAATTCCGGTAAGGATCATTTTCTTTAATATAGGCAGCCATATCTTTCCTTTGCCGGTCTGTCTGACCTATGGGTGACCAGCGGGTAGGGCCGTTCTCCTCCCCCAGGTTCCAGGTGAGTGCCAGGTGGTGACCGAAACGGGCAATCAACTCGCGGTAGTAAAGTTTACGCTGGGTATGGGTATAGCCTATATCCAGAAGGTTTTCATTCTCTGTTTCCTGGGTTACAAAATGAAGCATGATCCCCTTGCCCTGAGCATGGTCGAAGACAATCTCCCACTGGTCCAGCTTGGAACAATCGAAACGGTAACGCTCTTCCTTGCGGTTCCATGGCCAGGTGTCCTTTCCATCCCCGTGAATGTTCATCGTGAGAAAATAAACAGAATTGACCATTTTGGAAGAGAGATAGTTCAGTGCCCCGATCAGGTTCTTTCCTTTACCATCCATCCAGGTTGGATCCCCCTCCTGCCAGTCGGCTGCATGGGGTTCATAATAATGCAAACGGTCGTCCCGGATGTTATCCCCGGGTCGGTGTACCGTTTTTTCAGGTGCATAAGTCTGGTCGAAACCGGCAAAGGCCAGGAGGTTTTCCGGACTGTCAGCTCCACCTTTCAGATAGTATTTCCTGCTTTCACTGAATTGCAAATACCGTTCCCCTACATAGTTCAGCCGTCCATGTGCCCTGAAGTCCGGACTTTTTTTATCCGATGCACTTACCTCGAAACTCCCTTCCAGGCCGTCAAAAGAAATACTTTCCCCGGCACCGGGTTCCTCAGACAGAGCGATATTGTGGCCGTCCCGGAAAGAGGCTTTCCATTTCCATTCTCCCTCCAAAATGGGCCTGAAGCGGACCTTCCAGATATTGCCCACATTGGCTCCGGTATGAGCGGCATTGCCGTCAGCAGCATAAAAACCGGGTAGGGTCAGACTGGTATCGGCATGGGTAAAGGTCACATCAAGACGGTAATCCAGGAAGGGGTTCACCCGGTCGTACTCGGAGGTTTCGGGACCCGGAAAACTAATTGTGATCTTGTGGTGGGTCATAAATTCTCCGTCAATGCTTAACTCGTTGGAGGACGAGCAGGAGAAAAGGATTGCCGAAATAAGAAGAATTACAAGTGATCGCATGTTTTAGGATTTAAAATATTTTACATTTTACATCTTTAATCTTCAATCCCTGCCTGCCGTCAGGCAGGTTTAATCTTTCATTTCAGAGATCTTGTTGTTCGAGGTTGAGGATAGTGACCAGGGATTTAAGATCGGGGACCTCCAGGTCGGGGAATTCGCCGGGATCGGTACGCACCTCTTCACCATAGCGGTTTACCCAAACGGTTTGAATGCCCATTGACTTGGCGGGTCTTATATCGTGGTAGATGCTCTGCGCCACATGCAGCCATTGCCCGGGTTGGCATTCGAACTGTTCCTGAGCTTCCCGGAAGTGAACCGGGGCAGGTTTGTAGGATTTTACCTCCTCGGATGTGATCACCCTGTCAAATTTTGTATTTAACTCTATTGCCGTTTCCCGGAACAGGTCTTCATCAATATTGGACAGAATGTTTAAACTGTAATTTTCACTCAATTGTGACAAAGCTTCCCGGGTATCGGGAAAGGGCTTCCACGCGGGCAATGATTGAAGGATACATTCCCGGTCCCCGGCGACGAAATTCACGCTCAGTTTTTTACCTATATAATCCATGGTTTCCATCAAAATATCGGCATAACTGCGATATTTACCGGAGATCAGCTCGCGGTCGGCTCCTGCAAAGATCTCGAAAACCTCTTCTTCCGAAAGATCGAGGTTGTAATCGTCCATCAGGGGCATCAGGGCATCAGTCACCCCTTTTTTCCAGTCTATCAGGGTGCCGTAACAATCGAAACTCAGGTGGGTGATGTTGGTGTAGTCGGTCATGGGTTTAAATATAATAAATTACGGATTGCGGAATAATTAAAGATGAAAAATGTAAAATGTAAAATTGGGTGTGGGTGTGAGTAAAGGGCATGAAGAATCTTCCATTTTTCATTTTCCATTTTCCATTTTACATTACCGAAGGTACTCGTGGGCGAGGATGAGGAAGACGCTGGCGGTCCAGGTATAAGCCGGGTCGCGTAGGCTTTCCCCGGTAAGTGCATTGAAATTCTCACCAAAACCGTTCTCAAGGCACATATCGCAGAAACGGCGGGCAGCTTCTTCAGCTTTTTCCGTTTCCCCGCAAGCGTTCAGTCCGTCCACGATGATCATGGTGGTGGGCGCCCAAATGGGTCCGCGCCAGTAACCGTCGGCCTGGTACAGTGGACTTTCGGGGTGCTCGGTTGCCGGACCGTGGTCAGTGACTATACCGGAAGTCCAGAGATCCTCAACCATGGTTTCCCTGATATCAGAGGGCAGCCTGTCACCCAGCACCAGGGGCAGGAAGCGCATCAGGCTGTTACTCTCTTTAACAGTTACGCCATCGGTTTTCCGGATGATGAATTTTTCGCCGTCCCACAGTTCGTCAATCAGTTTTTTTTGTAAGCGCATTGCGGATTCAGCCCAGAGATCCGCTTCAACGTAAAATCCGATCCTTTCCGCAACTTCGGCAATGGCTTCCATCTGGATGACCAGGTAGGCAGCCAGATCGGGTCCTTCAACAGGACAGCCTGCATCGAAGGGGGTAGCATTATCCCAACCGGAGTCATTTCCATAGAAATACTCAGGCAACCCGTTCCCATCGGTATCCCTGTATTTAAACCAATAATCGGTCCAGGCAATGAGCGGCTCATAGATCTCCTCCATACGTTCCTGGGTTGCATAGTCTTCCTTTTCCAGCATTTTCAGCAAGGCCCAACCGTGTATGGGAGGTTTAACATAACCAAAGCTGGCATCATAATCGGTATAATGATCGGGAAGGGCCCCGCTGGGTTCCTGCTCATCGAACAGGACCATGAACTGATCCCATGACAGACCGGGCAGCTTGTAGGAGAGTGCCATGGCATTGTAACAATGGTCCCAGCTCCATACGGCATGCATCCAGTTCTTCGACATGAGCATGGTTTTTCTTTTGATCAGTCCGCGCGGATCCACGATGGAACTGCGGTTAATAAAGGCAGCATATTCCCATGGTTCCCTGTATTTTTCCGGTGCTTCCGGCATGGCTTTCAACCAGTCCATATAGCTATTCACCACATCCTGCCGGCACTCTCCGAACGGATACTCAGGATCGGCCGGTTCCCAGCCACTATAGAAATTTTCAATCATTACCGAACAAAAGCCGTCTGCAGGCAAAATTTCAAGGGTCATGTATGGCGACCCCCGGTTGGTCAGTCCGAGCGGAACCAACGTTCCGTCCATGCCGGTTTGGCCCTGCATCACCGTAACCACGTAATGGGGATAGCCTCCCATATGGAAGATCCATTGGTTCTTTTTTATCGGCATGAGATGGGTGCTTTGATCATAAGCCGTCAAGGCCAACCGTACCCCCAGTCCGTGACCCTGCATTCTTAATGTATTGGCATCCTGGTAAATGATCTCAACCCGTTCCCGGTCCACCTGCATTTGTATCATTTCAGGATTGGCGGTATACGTTGCCTGTGCCTTTTTACCATTTTTCAGGGCTTCGATCCTGAAAACGCCGTCCCGGTTCCATAATCTTCGTCCGTTCAGATCATGGATATACAAACCCGGCTCTGCATCCTGATCATAATAGGTCCTGGTAGACAAGGCAAACCAGGAACCCGGGTGGGAAAAAGGGATCTTATTCAGATCGATGTCAATATTCTGGGCCCGGGCCGGCATGATGATCGATAAGACAATGAATATTGCTATGGATTTCATTAGTTGGGGTTTTAAGGATTTAGGATTGCGGATTGTGCCTGCCGGCCGGCAGGCATAATTCGTAATCCGTAATTATTTTTTCACAATTTCCGAGTGTACATACCCGATCCTTATGGCTTGTGCCCGGAGGGTATGGCCTTCAGGAACCTCAACCGGTTCTGTATAGAGCAACCATCGTTCCCCGGGTTCGTCCTTATGGACCTGGTAAGCGATGGAGGCCCCTTCGGTGGGACAGGATATAACAATTCCATCCCCGGTTTCTTCAAACACAGGAGGTTCGGTCACCGGTTGGGTATCTCCTCCCCACATTTGCCGGATGAGCTCTTTTTCGGGAATGGCTCCTTTATCCCCGTATTTTTCCTGCCATTCCTCAAGTGCGGTCCTCATTTCCTCCAGCTTGTCCGCGTAGGCCGGATCGTCAGCCAAATTATGGAATTCATAGGGATCCTCCCGGGTATCGTAAAGTTCTTCTTCAGGTTTGGTATCGCGCCACCACAAGGCCTGCAGCTCGTTGAATTTACCCAGGGAATCATATTCATACAGCACGTTCATCATGGGTATCTGTTTCCTGTAATTGATCTCCTGCACGAAGGGCTTTTCAGGGTAATAGTTTTTCAGGTACTTAAAATGTTTGTCACGTACCGCCCTGACCCGGTCATACTGTGCATCCATGCGGTCGCGGGCCCCGTAGATATACTTTCTCGGTTCTTCCTTTTGTGCCCCCAGAAATGCCTGTCCCTGCATATATTCCGGAATTTTTATGCCGGCAAGTGAAAGCACGGTGGGTGCAAAATCGACAAAACTCACCAGCTCATCAGTAATCGTTTTGGCCATGGCTTTGCCGGGAAACCGGATGATCAGGGGGATGCGCAGGCCCGAATCATAGAGTTCCCTTTTCTGCCTGGGAAGCATGCCCCCGTGATCGGAGTAGAAAAAGATAACCGTACTGTCCAGAAGTCCGTCTGCTTCAAGCCTGTTCAGTATTAAACCTACCTGGGCATCCATTTCCTTAATGTTGGAATACTTTCTGGCCACATCTCTTCTGACAACAGGATGTTCGGGATAGTAAGGCGGTATGGGAACTTTCCGTTCATCCACCAGGAGGGGTTCCCATCGCTGCGTCCAAACGCGGGATTCATGGGTGGTTATGAAGTTGATGATGGCAAAGA
The DNA here is from genome assembly GCA_964420035.1 of uncultured Bacteroidaceae bacterium. Classification (GTDB taxonomy): domain Bacteria; phylum Bacteroidota; class Bacteroidia; order Bacteroidales; family SM23-62; genus CAYQQR01. The sequence goes on from CAYQQR010000018.1 coordinate 28,578, forward strand.
AGGGCATGCCCTCCGGACGCTTATACCAGTAGGCATCAAAATCACGCTCGTCCCAGGCCGTAACGGGCGGTTCAAACTGGTAATCCGTTTTCTGATTGTTGGTACAATAATAGCCGGCTGCCCTCAGAAATTCGCTGAAACACCTGACTTCAGGGGGAAGCACCGTTCCATAGTTTGGCAGACCTTCTACCAGGTTGCTGGTGGTACGCATATTATGACCCCCGGTGGAGGTAGGATACATGCCGGTAATGATGGCATGGCGGCTGGGTGCGCAAACCCCGGCTATCGAATAGGCATTTGTATAAAGAACACCCTCCGCTGCGAGTCGATCGATGTGGGGTGTTTGGATCGCGGTATCGCCGTAACAGCCCAGGGTTGGGGTAATATCCTCACAGGTAATCCACAGGATGTTGGGTTGGAAAGGAGGATCGGCCGGATCGAATTCCCTGCTTCTGGTTCCAGGCTCCTGGCAACCCGGTACCCCGGCTGCCAGTATGGTGGTTGCTAGTAATAAACGGTTCATGACCGCGGGTTTTGTTTATGCATAAATATAACCATTTGATACCGGATTTAATAATGGGGATAACTTGTAAAAGTTTTCTAAATTTATGGTTCGACAAATCATTAACCTCCGGGAATCATGAAAAACCGCAGAGATTTTATTCGTACCACAGGACTCTTCACGGCGGGCGCATTGATCGTTCCCCAGGTAGCCTGTAAATCCAAAACAGCCGGTGAAGCGGCGGGAGCTGCAGAAGGCTCGGAAGCAGTGACTTCCAAGGATATTGGTATCCAGATCTACACCCTCCGGGATCAAATAGAAGAAAGTCTGGAAAAAACCCTTGAAAAAGTTTCGAAAATCGGGTACAAATGGATCGAAAGCTACGGGTATGAAAACAGAAAGATCCTTGGAAAGACACCCAGGGAATTCAAAGAACTGGTTGAAGGTCTGGGAATGACCCACCCCAGCGCCCATGCGGTCACGGAATTAAGTTCTGCAGAAGGAAAGGCTTCCGTGGAAGAGGCCATGAAGATCACCGCTGAAGATGTCAAAACCTCCGGTGTGGAATACCTGGTATATGCCTACCTGGAGGAAGAAGAAAGAGATGAACTGGACGACTACAAGCGGCATGCGGAATCCTTCAATAAGTTCGGCGAGATTTGCAGGTCCATGGACCTGCAGTTCTGCTTTCACAACCACGATTTTGACTTTAAAGATTTCGACGGGATAATCGCATTTTATTACTTACTTGAAAATACGGATCCTGAATTGGTAAAATTCGAACCCGATCTGTACTGGATCGTCAAGGCTGGATTCGACCCGTTGGAGGTATTCAAAAAGGCTCCCGGCAGGTTTCCCCTTTGGCACATAAAGGATATGGAACCCGGTGAAGAGCAATACTTCGCAGAGGTCGGCCAGGGCACCATCGAATTCGAACGGATCTTCGGACAAAAAGAACTGGCCGGCATGCGATACTTCTTTGTCGAGCAGGACGAAAGCCGCAGAAATCCCCTGGAATCCGTCGAGATGAGCTGGAAATATCTGAACCGGGCGGAGTTTGTAGGATAGATTGCGGATTGCGGATTACATGATTTTTAATGTGGCGGCGTAGAAATTCCTGTCCAGGTTGAATTTTTCAATATCAAAGGGGGTTAGGTGTCTTTTCCATGTGGTTGTGGGGTAAAGCCATTGTTCCTTTTCGTTCAGCATGACCCTGACGGGCATTTTGAATCCCGGGATGCAATTGTTCCAGCGGTAGAGTAAAAGGTTCCCGCTGATGCGGTATTCCAGGACCGGGACCCGTATGTCCCGCAGGTATTGATCGAAAAAATGATCCAGTTCCAGGTCCAGGTAATCTGCCATAAAAGATTCTATCTGTTCCGTACCGACGGTCCGGTGATAAAACTCCCTGTTGATGGCCCTGAACATGCCGTGCCACAATGAATCATCCGCAACGATCTGCCTCAGGGTATGGAGCATGTTCCCGCCTTTATAATACATATCCTGGGAACCCGGCCGGTTCACATCATAATAACCGATGATGGTTTCCCGGTTCTCAATATTCATCCGGGTTCCCAGCACATATTCCCGCCCGGCTTCCCTGCCGTAATGATATTCCAGGAAGAGGCTCTCTGAATAGTTGGTAAAGCTCTCATGGATCCACATATCGGCAATATCCTTATAGGTGATGCTGTTGGCGAACCATTCATGGCCCGATTCATGAACGATCATGAAATCAAATTTCATGCCCCAGCCGGTATGACTCAGATCGAAGCCGTCATAGCCGTTCTGATAACCGTTCCCATAGGTAATGGAACTCTGATGCTCCATGCCCAGGTAAGGAACCTCAACCAGCTTATAGCCATCTTCATAAAAAGGATAGGGACCGAACCAGTATTCGAAGGCTTCCAGCATCATGGGGACCTGCCGGAAATGTTTCTTCGCCTTTTTCAGATTGCCTTTCAGAACATAGTAATCGCAATCCAGGGGACCTTTTTCCCCGTGGTACACTTCGGAAAAATGTGCATAATCGGCAATATTGACATTGACCACATAATTGCTGATGGGATTGCTCACGAACCAATGGAAGGTCCGGCTGCCATCATCATGCCGTTCAATTTCCCGTAACCGGCCGTTGGACACATCCATCAGACCGGAGGGTACCTTCACACTGATCAGCATGCTGTCCGGTTCATCGTACATATGATCCTTGCAGGGCCACCATACACTGGCCCCCAGTTGCTGGCAAGCCGTGGCTACAAGGGGCTTCCCCCGGGGATCCTTACTCCAGATGAGTCCGCCGTCCCAGGGCGGGTTCTTCGCAACCTGCGGCTTGCCTCCGTAATAAACACGGATACTGTCGATGCTGCCAACGACCGGTTTCGGTCCGAATTCGATATAATAAACATTTCCATCCCTTATGAAATCGAGTGATTCACCATAATGCATTACCTTCCTTATGGCCATCGGAAGCTGAAGGTCGATTTGCATGATCTTTTCGGATTGAAGCACCCTGAAGACGACCTTATTCGAACCTTCGATGGTACTGTCGGCAGGATTCACGGAAATATCCAGGTGATAATAGACCAGGTCCCACCATTCCCGTTCCGGGGTGATGGAACCCCGCAGGCTGTCCTGGCGGGAAAAGGGCTGCCCTTGAACTTTTGCGAATAATAACAGATTCAATATAAGTATTGGGACTATTTTCATCGGATCAAAAATAGTAAATTCAGAATTCAGCCTGATAATTACGGATTACGGATTGCAGATTGAGCATGGGTGCCGGGCAAGAGTGTGTGTTTTAAGAGACGTTGAGACACACAGCAACAGGCGAAGCCGAGGGACAGCGAAGCCGAAAAGTTAAACAGTTGAGGAGTAAAAGAAATATTCAGAACAAATTTATTGAAAAACCCCCGTCGACGGCAATGACCTGGCCGGTGATGTAGGACGAGGCATCCATGGCCAGGAAGGGGGCCAGGGAGGCAACTTCTTCAGGATCGCCGATACGGTCCATGGGTGTTGCCGACAACACCTCCTTTCGGTAGTCATCATCTTTCAATACCTGCCGGGCCAGGGGGGTGTCGATATACCAGGGGGCGATGGCGTTCACCCGGATTAGGTCCCGGGCCCATTCCACGGCCAGGTTTCTGGTCGCCTGGTTCAGGGCCGCCTTGCTGCTGCCATAAGCCATCCCGGTGCGCATATGCCCCAAACCGGATACAGACGAAACATTAATGAGGGAGGCCCGGGTTCCCCCGCTCACTAAAGCTTTTTTCCCTTGAAGGTTCCACCTTCCGTATGGGTTCTTTTCAGCCATATCTTGCTTATTTTCGGGCAATGTAAAAATTTTTCGCTAAATGAATATTTCGTAAATTCGCCTACAATTTGCATCAGTAGCTCAGCTGGATAGAGCAACGGCCTTCTAAGCCGTAGGTCGGGGGTTCGAATCCCTCCTGATGTACGAACTCACTTCGTTCGTGGTTCTCAGTTCCTGGTTTATTTTTCGCTTTTAATGCCATGATTGATCTTGAGGAGTTTCGGAAGTTCGCGCATGAGTTTGTCGATTGGATGGCAGACTATTATAACCGCATGGAAGAATTCCCGGTCAAGCCGGAAAGCCGGCCCGGCGACATTTACAAGAGCATACCGGACGCGCCCCCGGAAAAACCGGAATCCATGGACCGGATATTCAGGGACTTCCGGGAGATCATCCTCCCGGGTATGACCCACTGGCAGCATCCCCATTTTCACGCCTATTTTACCGCAAACTCCAGCTATCCTTCGGTTCTGGGTGAAATGCTCACGGCCACCCTCGCTGCACAGTGTATGATGTGGGATACCTCGCCGGCAGCGGCCGAACTGGAAGAAAAAACCATGAACTGGCTGAAAGGAATGCTGGGACTGCCTGCCGGATGGTCGGGCTCAATACAGGATACGGCCAGTACCTCCACCCTGGTTTCCTTACTCTCGGCACGTGAAAAACACACCGGCTTCAACAGCAACAAGAGCGGTCTTTACGACAACCGCGTATTGCGGGTTTATACAAGTACCGAGGCCCATTCATCCATCGAAAAGGCGGTTAAGATCGCCGGCCTGGGCCAGGAAAACCTGGTCAGGATCCCCGTTGACGGTTCTCTGGCCATGATTCCCGAAAAACTGGAAGAGTCGATCGTAAGCAACCTGGCCAACGGCTTCATCCCCATGGCCGTGGTACTTGCCATGGGAACCACGGGTACGGTAGCCGTGGATCCCCTTAGGCCCGTCGCGGAGATCTGCAATAAACACCAGGTCTGGCTGCACGTGGATGCAGCCTATGCCGGTTCTGCCCTGGTACTGAAAGAATACCGCTGGATGGCCGATGGTCTGGAAATGGCCGACAGTTTTGTCTTCAATCCCCACAAATGGATGTTCACCAATTTTGACCTGTCGGCATATTTCGTAAGGGATCCCGAACTGCTGGTAAAAACCTTTGAGGTCCTGCCCGAGTATTTAAAAACGAAATCCAGGGGTGTTAAAAATTACAGGGACTGGGGCATTCAGTTGGGCAGAAGGTTCCGTGCCCTGAAACTCTGGTTCGTGATCCGGGATTACGGGGTACAGGGCATACGCGACACATTCCGCAAACAGATTGACATGGCCAAAGATCTGACAGCGTGGCTGGAAAAGCATCCTGCCTTTGAGGTTCATAAACCCCAGCATCTAAATGTGGTATGCTTCAGGCTAAAGGAAACAAAAGATCGATCCCCCGAAGAACGGAACCGTTTGAACGATGCATTCCTGCAAAAGCTAAACAAGACGGGCAAGGTATTTCTATCGCATACCAAGGTACGGGGACTGTTTACCTTAAGGGTGGTTCTCGGTCAAACCCGCATCCGGGAAAGACACGTGGAAGAATTACGGGAATTGCTGCTCGGTAATTTGGATGATTAGCCCCTCCGTTCCTGTTCAACAAGATACCTGAGATAGTCCAGCACAATGGGGATCTCCTGTTTTTCTACCCCATACTGAAGCAGGTATTTCTTGTCATTTTCAAAACCTTTCATGAATAAGGAGAAGTTTTTTTGGGCACGAACACTCTGCCGGTACAGGTCCACGGCCACTTTCCTGTGCCCTTTTACCCACTGCACGTGACCGGCATTCTGGTAGTCGTAGGCATTCGGCTTGGCTTTCAGGATCTTATTGTAATACTTCTCGGCATCATCCATTTTACCCAGCACGAAATAGCACCATGCAATGGGCCTTAGAACCCTGTCGTTGGAAGGATCCTGGTACTCGACCCGGAAATAATGTTTCAGTGCCTCATCATAGTCTTCCAGATCGAGGTAACACTGCCCTATCCTGGCTTGTACGAATAGATCGTCCGGGTCCATTTTCTCCAGTTCCTCGTAATATTTGACGGCTTCACCAGGCTGCTGCAACTTCCTGTAACAGTAGGCAATTTTTCGGAGTACCCACGGACTTCTTTTATCGAAGAGATCGGCCATCTTGTAATATTCAAGGGCCTTGCGATAATTTCCCAGTTGCTGGCAGCAAAAAGCGATCTTTTCAATGATCTCATAACTCCGTTCCTGGTGTTCATCCAGGTGGAGATACAGGTCCAAAGCATCTTCAAAATGGTTCTTACTGAAGAGGTATTCCGCGATCTTTCTCTGGATACCCGGGTTTACGATCAATGTCTTGAAGAAATAAGCATCGTAAATAGCCAGGCGGCCCACGAAAATATCCGGGAACTCCTGCCTGAAGGGAAAGAGTTTCATGAAGCGGTACAGATCCTGGATATACTGCACATAGATAAAACGGGAAGGTTCCGTGGGTTTGACGATCTCATCCTCGTTCATTTGTTCCTTCAGCGCATCCATCTCTGCTTTGAACAGCTGTACGAGCATTTTTTTCTGTTGTGAAGGAATATGCTTGACATTCAATACAAAGGAATACTTGTCCGAATTATTTAAGAATGGCAGCCGGAACAGACCGTCGACCAGGGTGGATACTGAAGTTTCATCTTCAAGGCTTTCAAGGGAATGTTCCACTTCCGTATTCTCTGGATAAAAAGGCAGAAACCAGTGCATCATGTCGTTGAAGAACTCAAAATTTTTCAGCTGGGCAAAAGTAGACATGAACACGTCGGCCCCTTCCATCTGCAATTTACTGAACTCCTCGACCTTTTCATACAGCGATTCAGAGTCCTCAAAAATATCCTCCCAATCCGGGTTCTTTTCCTCGGAACCTTCATCCTTGACCAGGTTCTTCAGATCAAGCTTATCTTCTAATTTGGGGCCCAGTTTTGCCATTTCAGGGATGATTTCGTCGCGCAGCTTCCTGGATATCTGCTCCGTATCCTTCGAGCGGATGATCTGGAGCAGTATATGTTCAATATGTTCCTGTATCTCCCTATCGTCTCCCATCAATTTGATCCTGTCGGTGAGTTCCTTATAGAATGCAATGCGATTGTCGTAAAAATAAAAGTTGATGATCAGACCGACCAGTGCCCTTTCGGAAACCTGCCGTTCCCGGGCTTCAAAAAAAGCAAAAAGACGGTGCATTTTCTCTTCATCAAAGAAATGCAGTAAGGAAAGGCTTAGCGCACTCACCAATACCGAACGTTCGGGCCAGGTAAATTCACCGGAATCCAGGATTTCCTTCAGCAATTCCTTATCCGCCTCGGTCATTTTTTCCATCAGCCAGATATGGATGAAAAAGGTCCTGACCAAATCCTTGCGGCCCGGTTTTTCTGCAGTACCGTCTTTTCCCGCGGCAGAAGCCTTTTTTATGTAGCGTTCATAGAGGGGTGCAAAAAACAGCTCTTCCAGTTTTTCCGGCCGGTTGTTACCCGTGGCGGCCTGTTTCCCGCGATGTTCTGCACGCAATCGAAAGGTCTGCCATCCTGAAAATTTCTCCATCAACTCCACCCTTGCCTCATCCGCCACCTCAAGGATGGAGATCATGAGTCTGTCGTAGACTCTTCCCCTTTCCGGGTCATCGGCCCCTTCAATGGTATATTTCAGTATGTTCCTGTAAGTGTTCTCGAGTTGGTACAGGTCGTCCACCAGGTTCCCGCTCTGGGTCTCCTTTACCAGTTCCGCAAGGACGATCAGTGCATCCTTCACATTCTTCTGTCCTACCGAGTCGCATACCGCCCCGTATTGCTTCTGTATCTTCTCCGGTGTCATCTTTTCCTTTTCTCCATAGGGTCAAATACCATTCCATTTGGGAATTTGCGACTAATTGTCAGTCAGGTTAGGATGCAGGCTTTCCGTTTAGAAGGCATATTCAATCCCCGGCCATGGCAAATTGAATTGAGGAAAGGCTCTCTTTGTGGAGGTGTGGAGGTGTGGGGGTGTGGATATATATAACCTGGAACTTGGAATTCAGGAATTCAGGAACTCAGGAACTTAACAAGGCCTTTGGCCTTGATGATTTCCTGGAGTTTTTCGGGCAGGGGGGCGAAGGAAAAGTCATTACCTCCCACTTTAAAATTACCCCCGGCCAGGTCGATCGAAACCTCCATACCTCTTTGATAAGCTTCAACTGCTCGCGGGAGAACGATCAGGGGAAGTCCCTGGTTGATGGAGGAGCGGAAGAATATCCGGTTCACCGATTTGGCCACGACGGCTTTGACCCTGGTGTGGGCCAGACCCACTGCAGGATGCTCCCTGGAGCTGCCGCAACCGAAATTATCCCCTGCCATGATGATATCCCCGGCTTCAACCAATTTATGAAACTCCGGATCGAAGTCCTCGAAAAGATGCGGAACAATAGCCTCCGCGTCCGAACTTTTAATCTCATAGGTCAGTTTACCCGAAAACATCAGGTCGGTATTCAGATTATCCACTTCGGAGTAGTCCCATACCCTGCCCGACTTCCGCACTTCACCCTCCGGAATGGTAAGAATCCCGGATTGTTTTACGGAAAAGGGAAAAATTTCATTCCCCGGTTCGGGTCGCGGATCGCTTATCTTCCCGGTCAGGGCGCTTTGAGCCACAACAGCCGGCGAGGCAAGATAGATAGAAGCATTTTTGTTGCCCATCCTTCCCAGGAAATTACGGTTTGCCGTTGAGATTACATTGAAACCGTCTGCGGGGATCCCCTGTCCGGTGCCCAGGCAGGGACCACAGGATGAACCCAGTATGGTGGCCCCGGCTTTCACAAGCTCCTGTATCAGTCCCTCCTCCATGGCCTGCAGGTATATTTCCCGCGATGCCGGGGCAACAAGCAGCTGAAAACCGCGGTGAAGCTTTTTTCCCTTTAAAATTCCGGCCACCTGCCGGATATCTTCTATCCGCCCGTTGGTGCACGTACCCACTAATCCCTGCTGCACCGGGGTACCGGCCACTTCTGCCAGGGCCTTTACATGATCCACGTGATGCGGGGCGGCTACCAGGGAGAAGATACCGGACATATCAATCTCTATCTCATCAACATAAGAGGCGTCCGGGTCGGCCCAAACCCCTTCAACAGGCTTTCCGTAGAAATCCTGAAGTACCTCGTCGGCGGGGAAAACCGCGTTTTTGGCGCCCATCTCGGAAGCCAGGTTGGCCAGGGTCATGCGTTCGGATATTCCCAGCTCCCTGATGCCGGGACCATGATATTCTATGGAAAAATAATTCGCCCCGGCAGAACCGATCATACCGATGATCCACAGGGAAAGATCCTTGGCATAAACACCCTCCGGAAGTTCCCCCTTGAGGATAATCTTCAGGCTTTCCGGTACCCGGAACCAGGTCTCGCCTCTTCTCCAGATCCCCGCGGTTTCTGTCCGGTCGATACCGGCCGCCAGGGTATTGAATGCTCCTGCAGTACAGGTATGACTGTCGCTGCCCACGATGACCATTCCCGGTTGTGCGTGATGGGACATGATCTGGTGGCATATGCCCCGTCCGGCATCATAGAACTTTTCAATGCCCTGTTCCCGTACAAACTCGCGGACCGCCTGATAGTCGGTGGCCAACCTGGCATTAGTCGGAGGTGCATTATGATCCAGAACGATGAGCAGTTGTCCGGGATCAAATACTTGCTGCCCCTTCATCTTGAAGAAGGTATTCTTAATACTTGCCGAATTGTCATGGGACAAAACAATGTCGGGTTTACGAAAAACAATACTGCCTGGCCCGGCACCCAATATTTTTTCAACAAAAGTTCTTGCCTTCATACTTCTTACTTCTTACTAAATTCTCAAAACACCCCCCCATTCTGATAGATATCCATCTGCACCTCCGGGAATGGGACGGCCTTGACCGCGGTGTTTTTATCCGGATTTGTAATCTCCCCTGTTTTCAAGTTTACTGATACTTTATCATGATCCGTGATTTCAAGCTTCCCGATATCCTTACAGACCATTATAGGAAAGGCAGCATTGACGGCATTACGCTCATAAATGGCACCGAAAGATTCGGCAACGATACACTGGATACCGAGTGCCTTAAAGCAATCGACTGCCTGCTGGCGTGAGCTACCCGATCCGAAATTCTTTCCTGTAAAAACAATATCCCCCGGCCTGGATTCAGAGGCAAAATCCCCATAACCCTCCAGGTTATCAAAAGTATACTGTCCCATCTCCTGCATGTCGGTTATGGAAAGATAGCGGTTATGATAGATCATGTCCGTATCGACATTATCCCGCTGAATGTACCAGGACCGGCCTTTCAATATTACGGGTTTATCCTTGCCGCTTTTCGCCTTTTTCTTTTCCTTTTCCGGGGTCTCCCTGATCCCGGGTTCGGCGTATACATCTTCGACCTCATCAGGAATGTCCGATTCCCGGACGATATACCCGGCAACCGCCGAAGCGGCGACGGTAGCCGGCGACGCCAGGTACACCTCTCCCTTACCCTGTTTGCCGGGAAAGTTCCTGTTCCCCGTGCTTACCGTTACTTCCCCCGGACCGTTCTGTCCCACCTGTCCTGCCGCACAGCCGGCACAGCCGGCATTTGACACCAGGGCTCCCGCTTCCTTAAAAATTTCCATGATGCCTTCTTCCAGGCATTGGTGCCAGACCTTGTCGGTAGCCGGGACGATCTTCAGGACCACTCCCGGCGCTACATTCCTGTTCTTAAGGACAGCAGCCACTTTTCGCATGTCTTCGATCCTGCCGTTGGTGCAGCTCCCGATGAAAGCCGAATCGATCTTTATCTTATCGAGTTTTGCCAGGGCAACGGTATCATGGGGTTTACCGGGACGGGAAACTAGGGGTTCAAATTCAGAAGCATCCAGCGTGACAATATCTGCATAGCGGGCATCCGGATCCGCTTCTATCCGGTCGAGTTTCCTTCCGGTACGCGATTCACAGTAGCGCATCACTTCACGATTTGGCCGGAAAAGCAGGATGATCGCCCCCATTTCCGTGGCCATGGAAGCAATGGTTACCCGCTGATCCAGGGTGAGATCCTCAACCAGCTCCCCATAGATCTCGGCGGCACAGCCCAAAAGTCCGTTGGCGCCAAAATGTCCCAGCATGTTCAACACGATATCTTTGGCAGAAAGTTTAGTTTTTGGTTTCCCTTCCAGGATGATCTTAATGGTTTCCGGAACCTTGAACCAGGTCTTGCCGTAGGCCCAGACCGCCGCGATATCCTTATCGCCCATCCCCTGGCCGAAGGCCCCGATGGCACCGAGGATATTTGCATGCGAATCGGTTGATACGGCTGTCGCCCCGGGATAAACCAGTCCGTTCTCAATCATCAGGTGGGTTCCGATACCGGCATTGATATCATAGACCTTTATCCCGTAGTCGCGTGCAAACTGCCGGCAGATATGCTGATTCACCGCGTATTTCTGATCCGAACCCGTGGGATTGCAATCAAATGTGAAGAAGGTTTTGCCGCGATCATCAATCCCCAGATTGTTTTCCCGGATGTTCTTCACGACATTCGCTCCCCCGAAATCACGGGCGACCCGGGCGTCGATTGTAATATCCGCAATATCCCCGGGTTTTACCCGGCTAAGGGCGCTGTGACGACTGATGATCTTTTCAATGATGGTATGGGCCATAAACGCAATTTTTATTCTCAACAAACACAAAATTAGTCGGTTATGGCTTTAAAAACTGTCTAAATAGACTTTTAACGACCTATTTAACAACATGTTTTTATGGACCTACCGTTTCAGGGAAACCAGATACAGAGCAGACAGAAAGGAGCCAAAAACAAGGAAAAAGATTCCTCCGGTAAGCAGCGCTGCTGAAAGACTCGCATTATCGGTAAGCCAGCCCAGGGCCGGACCGACAATTACAAAATTCAGCCTGATGATAAAATTCCGTATGGACAATACGGTCGCGCGTGTTTGTGATTCCGTGATCTGCTGGATATAGTCCTTCAGTACCGGTGTAGCGAAACCGCGAACCAGGTAAAAAACGAATAAAAATACTATAGCCCAGAGCGCCTGGACACTCCCGACAAGGAAATAGCCGGCGGGTATGAGCAGGGTAATGAGGATCACGGAACGAACCTGTCCCAGCCTGTGTTCTAACCTGTAGGCGAAAATGGCTGCAATACCTACAGTCAGGTTCAGGAGAGTCCACATCAAGCCAAACAAGGTCAGGGGTAGTTCAACCGCTTCAAAATAACGCTGGACAAACCAGGCCATGGTAAGGGTCGCGCAACCGATAAGAGAGGAAAAGAGGATATTGCGCTGAAGGTCCCGGTTGACAAACAGGGCATGGTGGAAGATGCGGAAGAATTTTTGAAAGCTCCTGCTCACCAAGGCTTTGTGACTGTACGGTTCAACAAGCAGAAGGGCTGCAGGAAGGGCCATGAAAGCCACACCTGTTTGAAAATAGTAATTGGCCCGCAGGCTGATGGTTATGATCACACCGGCCAGGACCCCTGCACTGGCTTCAGCAACATTCCCCAGGGAAACCATTCTCCCCTCGTATTTCATATATTGCCTCTCCTTTTTCATATCAGCCAGGGTATCATAAAGCATAGCAGAATCAGAACCGGAAATAAAACTTTGTCCCAGGCCCAGAATGATTTCCGCGACCAGGAATTCATAAAAACCATAGGATTGGGTATAGATGACAAATCCTGCCAGGGCCAGCAGACTGCCCAGGGTTATTGAATTCTTTCTTCCCCACAGATCAGCCACATAGCCGGAAGGCATTTCAAAGACCACGATGGCGAGGGAATAAATGGCCTGGAGGATCATGATCTTGTGCATACTCAGGCCATTGCTCTCATAGAAGGGCACAATGTAGGGCATAAACAGCATGAACCACTTGGATATCTTGATCAGATATAATTTGGGAATATTATTGGGAATTTTTCTGTTCATGCAGTTCTTGACTTATCTTTCACGGGGCCCGACCTGTTTTCTTCCGCTTCTATGGTAAGTTGATCATAGGCAAGCGATGCATGCCCGGGCAGTTCCTTGTTGACCCTGTCATGTTTGCCCATCTGATGACTGATATGGGTAAAGAAAGTGTGCCTGGGTTTGAGTTCTTCCGACAGGCGCAGGGCTTCTTCCAGGTTGAAATGAGAAATATGCTTTTTCTTCCTCAACGCATTGAGGACCAGATATTCTGTTCCCCGTATCTTTTCTTTCTCTTCCTCCGGTACATGGTTGGCATCTGTTATGTAGGTGAAATTCCCGATTAGGTAGCCCAGGACCGGTAGTTTCAGGTGGAAGGCCCTGATGGGTTGTATCCGGACACCGTCGATCATAAAAGTTTCCTTATCGATGATGTGATAATTCATCCGGGGTATACCCGGATATTGTTTTTCTGCAAAGACATACGGGAACTCCTGCCGGAGGGCCAGGTAAACCCTTTCTTCCCCGTAGGTTTCCATGGGTTTTTGCATGATGTAGTTAAAGGCCCGGATATCGTCCATTCCTGCTATATGGTCGCGGTGCTCATGGGTATATAAAATAGCATCCAGGCGACGTGCGCCGGCCCGAAGCATCTGTTGCCTGAAGTCGGGTCCGGTGTCGATCACGATACTTTTCCCACCGGTCCGTATCCATACCGATGAACGGAGTCGTTTATCGCGGGGATCTTCCGACTTGCAGACTTCACAATCGCACCCGATAATGGGGACACCCTGGCTTGTTCCGGTGCCGAGGAAAGTAATTTTCATGGAATCTCCGATGAAAAGACAAAATTAGTAAACTTTGATTACGGATTACGGATTACGGATTACGGATTAATCCGCAATCCGCAATAATTAAAACATGTTTTTTTCATACAATCATATTTTCTTTAAGTTTAAGCTTTCTTAATCATCAGATAATGTCAGGTAATTTAGTACTTATACCCACCAGTCTGGGGGATACGGACACCCAGCGTTTTCTGCCCAGGGAAGTCAGCAAGCGGCTGGAAGAAATCAGATTTTTTGTGGTGGAACAGGAAAGAACGGCACGCAGGTTCCTGAAAAAGGTCAACGATGCCATCAATATCGATGCACTTACTTTCAATATTTTGAACAAACATACGGCCCGGGAGATGGTTCGCACTTACCTGAAGCCCTGTATCAACGGAGAAGACGTAGGGCTCATGTCCGAATCCGGTTTGCCGGCTGTTGCCGATCCCGGGGCCGAATTGGTGCGTGCTGCTCACCAGATGGATCTCCGTGTGGTTCCCCTGGTGGGCCCTTCATCTATTTTCCTTGCTTTGATGAGTTCGGGGCTGAACGGTCAGAATTTTGCATTTTCGGGTTATCTGCCCAGACCGCGTAATGAGCGTATCCGGGCCATACGACGGCTGGAAAAACGGTCGGTGCAGGAACGCCAGACCCAAATCTTCATGGAAACACCCTACCGGAACAACCAGCTTCTTTCCAATATCCTGGAGATATGCCATCCCAGAACCCTTTTATGTATTGCTGCGGATATAACCCTGGAGCAGGAATTCATTAAGACCCGCACCATCGAGGATTGGAAAAAAGAAAAGCCGGACCTGAACAAGCGCCCGGCCATTTTCCTGTTGTATACGGATTGAGTTTCTTACTTTAGTGTTCCCGCTATAAATACATCAAATACCAGGGTCATTTCCGGGGGAATGATATACCCGTAGTACTGAACAGCCAGCCCTGCAGACCCATAGGCCTTATCGGGTTCAATGATCCAGCGGGCGCGGGTGTACCTGCGCATTTGTTTGGCAGCAATATCCCATCCTTCAATAACATCACCGGATCCGATGACAAACCTTGTAGGGATCTGGCCTTCATTGGTGTCAAATACCCGGCCATCCAGAAAATAGCCCGTAAACTGAACGGCTACCTCATTCCCCGTATCCATCAGTTCCCCCTCTCCTTCTTCGATGATGGCTACATAAACCCCGTCTGTCTCCTTATATTCCAGGGTGTCATTTTCGATGAATTCATTGATCAATTCCTGCTCATGCGTTTCGGTATCCAGGATCACATCCAGCAATTTCACATGATAGATCAGGGTCGAATAAGGGGGAATAGATCCGTACCGGGATCCGCCATAGGCCAGATCGGAGGGAATGATGAAGGTGGCTTCACCGTCTTCCTTCATTTTTCTGATCCCTTCAAAAAAACCGTCGGTCGGCTGTACATAATAGCGATGGGGTCCGTAAAGCCTTGAATCCGAATAGATCCGCGCATCCCTGGCTTCAGCACTGTCGGTTGTTTCTACTACCGTACCGTCAATTAAGGTTCCCGTGTATACCAGCTCGATAAGGTCATCGACCCGCGGGCTGACCCCGGTGCCTTCCACTTCTTCAAGATAATACATACCCGATCCGGTAGGTTCCTGGGTAATGTTGTTATCCAAAAGATAGGCTTCCAGTTTTCTGCGTTCTTCTTCCTTCTGTTCGGAATCATCATCCTTAAGGCATGCTGAAAGCATCATGACCATCGCTGACAAGAAGAAAATAAAGTATTTCATTTTTTATCCTTATTTACAATTCTAATGACGCTGCAAATTCTCAAAGCGTTGCGTTGCAAAGTTAAAGATTCAATCTGTATTCTCCGCCGGTTTGATTTCCAGAATCGTAAGCTCGTAGATCATCGGTGTAAACGGAGGCACTATTCCCGTTGATGATCCTCCTGCACCGTAGGCCATTTTGGAGGGAAGAATGGCCAGGGCCACCTCTCCTTCCCGCATGGTGCCGACCACCCGGTCCAATCCCTCTATCAGCTGATCTTCCTGTCCATAAACCAGGGTAAATGCTTCCCCCAGGGGATAGCTACTATCGACGAACCGACCGTTCAGAAAGCGTCCCTTGTAATGGAGCCTAACCGTATCCCCTTGAGCCACGGTTCTCCCGCTGCCTTCTTCTCGGATTAATTTGAAATATCCTTCCTGCATCGCATCTGCTTCAGGTAGCCGGTTTTCCAGATAATCCTCCAGTATCTTCTGTTCATATTCAGCCAGGTTGCTGGCCCAGGCCATAAAGGCCTCTTTTTCCTTTTGGTATTCTTCACTGCTCCGGACCTGCTCCAGCCGTATTCCAACCTTGAATTGCCGGCCGCTGAGATGAGCCGGAGCGGGTTGATTTGCCGAAGTCATAAAATATTCATCCGCGTCCAGGATGAAAGATGCACTGTCTCCTTCATGCATCAGGAGCAGCATGTGGTCGATGTTGCCAGCTCCTGCTCCGGACCTTAAATTAAGCGTGATCCTCCTGGAATACAGCAGGCTGTCATCACGGGTATAATAGGCGATCCGAGCTGCAACATGGCTCCCTACCTCAGCCTTCCTGTCAGAATTGCCAAGCTCCAATAAATGGTAATAAAAACCATGTTCACTCCTGCTGTAGCCTTTTGGTCTGTTGCAGGCTTCTGCAGCAAAGATGAGCACCAGGCTGACCAGGATGGGGTTAATCCCGCGAGATGTCAAGTACTTCCAGTTCATATAAAATTACCGATCGTCCGGGAATCTTATGGTCATCGCCGAGCAAACCGTGGGCCAGGTGCGGGGGCATGATAAAGCGGGCCTTATCGCCTTCACGAAGAAGTAAAATACCCTGTTCCAGACCGGATTCCACACCACCCTGACCAATCAGGAATTGCTTTGGATTCAGGGAATCGGAAGCATAGCAGAGGGTGCCGTTCAACAGGTAAACCGCGTAATCAATAGTGGCATAGAGGCCCCTTTCAGCACGGGGACCGGTTCCGTGTTCATGAATCATGTAATAAAGTCCTGTTTCCGTTCGCTTCATATTCCAGCCCCGCCTCTCGATAAAATTCCGGATTACCTCGTCATCCTTGGTTACAAGGTGCTTGTTGACCCGTAAAAGGGTCTCTTCGTCAACTTTCCTGCCCGGAACATTATCCCCCGAAGAATCATCAGAAGAACTGCATGCCCCGGCCAAGAGCATGAAAATAAATAAAAGGATGAAAAGGACCGCTGCTTCAGGACGAGCTGATCTCCGCTTCATGTTCTTTAATTCTGGATATAAATTCGTTAAGCGCTTCCTGCATGCTCCCATAATATTCACCTCCTGCAGCATTTAAATGTCCGCCTCCTCCAAAGTAAAGCTTTGAGAATTCATTGATGGCAAATTTGCCCCTGGACCTGAGTGAAATCTTAATATGGTCTTCCTTTTCAACAAAGAGCGCGGACACCTTAATGCCTTTTATAGAGAACGGTAAATTAACAAATCCTTCTGTATCTCCTGTTTTAAAATTATAACGCTCCAGCTCGGTTTTCGTGATGCTGATGGTGGCCGCGGGAACACCGGGTACTATTTTAAGTTTATTTTTCAGGGCATGTCCCATAAGCTGCATGCGCTGATAAGAAAATTTCTCATAAACCAGGTTATAGACCTTATCTTTGTCAATCCCGGTTTTCAATAAGGCGGCAACGGTATGCCATGTTTCCGGTTCAGAACTGCTGTAGCTGAAACAACCGGTATCGGTCATGATGCCCGTGAAGATACATTCTGCAATAACTTTGTCGATAACCGCCTGGTGTTCCGGCAGGTTCATAAAATCAAAAACCAGTTCGGCAGCGGAGGAAACCGTAACATCCGAAAAGGTCAGGTCAAAACTGTTTTCCGGCACCGGGTGATGGTCAATCAGTATTTTGAATGCCTTACTTTGCAGAAAAGGCTCCTGCATTACATCCAGACGGTTGGTCTCGTTGAAATCGAGACAGAACAAAACATCGGCAGAAGACAGCCACGAGGGAACATTATCCGGGTCGGCACCGGTCACCCATATCCGATCGGCCCCTTCCATCCAGTGCAAAAAATCGGGAATCTCATTCGGTATGGCCATTTGAACCTCCTTGCCCATCTGCTTCAGGAACCAAAAAAGTCCGAGCATCGAACCTATAGCATCCCCATCCGGATTGACATGGGAAAGTATCCCTATCTTCCTTGCTGCAGAGAGTTTTTGGATCAACCGTTCCCGGTCGCTTTCTTTCAGGATTTTGCTCGGTTCCGCCATAAAAAGGAAAAAGCAAATATAGAAATAATTGAAAGCACGGCATTTTAAATTTTGTTATCTTCGCCTGAATTTCAAAAACACGATCTGAATGGCTGGAAGAATTACCCTTACGATGATCAAACCCGGCGCTGTCATGAAAGGACACACCGGAGCTATCCTTAAAATGATTAACGAAACCGGATTCAGGATAAGCGCTCTGACCATGACCAAGCTCAGCAGGCAGCAAGCCGAAACTTTTTATGCCATTCACCGGAGCAAAGCCTTTTATGAAAGCCTGGTGGAATTCATGTCTTCCGGCCCCATCGTTGCCGCCATTCTGGAAAGAGACAATGCCGTTGATGATTACCGTGTCCTTATCGGCGCTACCGACCCATCCAGGGCAGAAGACGGTACCATAAGAAAAATGTATGCGGAATCAGTGGAACGGAATGCCGTACACGGTTCCGATTCCGATGAAACCGCGGAATTCGAGGCTGATTTTTTCTTTGCCAAGAAGAACAGGTTTTAGTTGTCGGTTGTCGGTTGTCGGTTTTAGCGAAGTACGATCTTTTTGATCAGCTCCTCGCCGGCAAGTTCATTGAGTCGTTTGATGATATCCTCCTGCAGCATCTGAAGTTCGTTCCTGACCACCGATGAAGTGAGGTAGACATAGAGCGTACCCTCCTTCAGATAAAGTTTCCCGGTAGCACGCGCTACAGATTTGCCCAGCAGATTTTCCCATTCTCCAATTACAGAAGCTTCCTTCATCTTATTTTCCAAACCGGCTTCCTTGAGGAATTCCCTGATTACTTCTCCAATATTCCGCGTCTCGGTCCGTCGCATTATAATTATTCAATAACTACAAATATATTTCGTATCCCGTAACCCGAATCATTCCTTTTTTATATCCCCGTTTTCACCAATCCTGAAGATACGATTTTCTATGGAAGTTTCTTTAATGATGCTTTTCATCCGGTCCTGGCTGGTATCGGTGATGAATATCTGACCGAAGTTATCCTCTCCCACCAATTCAACGATCTGACGGACCCGGAAGGCGTCGAACTTGTCGAAGATATCATCCAGCAATAAGAGGGGCTTCTTGCCGGCCGTACTGGCAATGAAGTCGAACTTGGCCATCTTCAAAGCCACCAGGTAGGTCTTTTGCTGCCCCTGGGAACCCGATTTTTTTATGGGATAACCCGAGATGGTAAGTTTCAGATCATCCTTATGCGGACCAACGGTGGTGTACATGAGTATACGGTCCTTGTCCCGGTTGCTCCTCAGCAGGTCGGTAAAACCCCCTTCTGATAGCTGGGATTGATATTCCAGTTCCACCGGTTCCTTTTCTCCTGAAATAGTGGAATAATAACGCTGAAATATGGGGATGAGCTCACGGGTAAATTCCTTGCGCTTTAAGTAGATGCCTTGTCCGAACTCCACCAGTTGCATATCGTATACTTCCAGTTGCTGCAAATCCAGCTTCCCCCTTTTATCATGTTCTTTGAGCAGGGTATTGCGCTGCACCAGTATCTTATTGTAATTGATATTGTCATGCAGATATTCCTTATCGTACTGGGATATCACTCCATTTATAAATCTCCTGCGCTCATCGCTTCCCTCAACGATGAGGCTGCTGTCGGCCGGGGATACCATCACCACGGGCAAGAGTCCTATATGATCGGCCAGGCGTTCATAATCCTTTTTGTTCCTTTTGAACTGCTTTTTCTTCCCCTTCTGAACGCCGCAATAAATCTGTTCATCGCTTTCATTCAAACTGTAGTTTCCCTGGATTACAAAAAAGTCCTTTTCGTGCCGGATGTTCTGGGTATCTATAGGGTTAAAAAATGACTTCGTCATCGACAAGTAATAAACGGCATCCAGCAGGTTGGTTTTGCCAACCCCGTTATTTCCCGTGAAACAGTTCAGTTTCGGGGAAAACTCCATCTGTGCCTGTTCATAGTTCTTGAAGTTTACCAGGTTGAGATCTTTCAGATGCATGTTGGGATTGACGCTCCTCGCGGCTTGCCGCGAGGAATCATCGATTAATTGTTTATTTTAATGGTGTTCGCTTACCCCGCGGCAGAGCTACGGGGAACGCGCTCGCGTAATTCAGGATTCAGAATTTAAAGTTAATGAATTGTTCTCGATTTTCGGTTCTCTCCCGATAGCAATCCGGACACGGTTCTGTAAAGCTATCAATTAAGATCAGGCTCCCATGAACCATTGAATATTGATTTTGTTGTTGTTACATGGATAACAATTCATGCATATGACATTTCGTGGACGTACATTTCACAGGATTGACATTGCGGTAACCCATTGGATGGCCAGAAACGGGATCTTGCTGCTCAGGATCAGCCTGGGATTTATCTTCATCTGGTTTGGCGCATTGAAATTCATTCCGGGTATGAGTCCGGCCGAGGACCTGGCCATACGGACCATTGACATGCTTTCTTTCGGCCTGTTCCAGGAGCAGACCATTATTATTGGGCTGGCCGTATGGGAGTTGGCCATTGGTATTGGATTGATGTTCAAGCTCTTTCTCCGGGAAACCCTGCTGCTTTTGTATCTACAGATGATCGGCACTTTCACCCCGGTGATCTTATTTCCTTCCGAAGTGTTTACTGTTTTCCCCTATGCCCTGACCCTGGAGGGGCAGTATGTTTTCAAGAACCTGGTGGTGGTATCCGCGGGGATCGTGATTGGGGCGACCGTTCGGGGAGGGAGACTTACTAATTCATAATTCAGGATTCAGCCTGCCTGACGGCAGTCAGGGATTCAGCCCCGATAGCTATCGGGGCAGGATGAGGGTGTGGGATTTGGGTGTGGGTAAGGATAATTCGCAATTCGCAATCAGTAATTAGTAATCAAGAGCGACCATCTTGATGGCGGTGATGGCGGCTTCGGTGCCTTTGTTGCCGTGTTTGCCCCCGACACGTTCCCGGGCTTGTTCCATGTTGTTGGTTGTGAGAACGCCGAAGATAAAGGGCAGATCATAACTCAGGTTGAGTTCAGTTAAGCCATAGGTGACGCTGTTGCATATATAATCGAAATGCCTTGTCTCACCCTGGATGATGCATCCGAGGCAGATAACGGCATGCAGCTCTTGCTCTTCTGCAAGTTTTTTTGCCCCATAGGTAATCTCAAAACTACCCGGCACCCATTCGATCAGAATATCATCTTCCCTTGCTCCCTGTTTCTTCAATGCAGCCAGGCATGCTTCCAGCAAGGCTCCTGTTATTTCCCTGTTCCATTCCGAAACCACGATGCCGATCTTCAATCCTTCAGCAGAAGGAACTTCTTCAGGATCATAACTGGAAAGATTTTTTAAACTTGTAGCCATAATTTTAAGGCTCGGTGCACGATCAGGAGGATGTTTCTGCCAGTATCCTGGCCCGGGTAAGATACTTCTCAATATTTTCCCGGTTGGCGAAATCCAGGTACTCTTTCTGTATGCGCTCATAGTTTTCCACCGCCTTCTGATACTCAGCCAGCTCTTCATAAACCTGGGCCGCTTTCATCAGGTAACGGGGGGTGATGAGATTGTTATCGCACATATTGGCGGCTTTCATATATTGCTTGACCCCTGTTTCCATATCTTCCAATTCAACATAGGCATCGCCAATGGCACCCTCGGCAATGGGTGCAACCATTTTGTCGCTTGACTTGAAGGATTTGAGGTACTCGATGGCATCCTCATACTGACCCAGCCGCAGGTAGGAAATACCCGCGTAGTATTTAGCCAGGTTAGCAGACTTGGTTATTTTATATTCATCGATAATATCGAGAAAACCGAGATATTGTCCATCACCCATCAGGGCGAGATTGAAAGAATCCTGTTCGAAATATTTTTCTGCAACAAACATCTGGGACCGGGCTTCCTCTTCCAGCGGAGCTAAGTAGAAACGTTTGAAGCCTATGTAAATGACAACTACCGCAACGATTCCCAGTACGATATAAGTCAGGGTCTTTTGATTATCCTCAATAAACTGTTCGGTACGTGTTAAGGCACCTTCAAATCCTTCGAAGCTGTCGTGTTGTTGGGTCTTTTTCTTAGCCATTTTCTACTCTTTAAAAAATCAACCGCAAAGGTAATGCAATTGGATAAACTTGACAATTTAAGATAAACTACCTCGCGGCAGAGCCACGAGGTATTAACAAAATTAATACTTCTTCTCGAAGCAGAGCTTCGGGGAACTAACCCCATAGAGATTAGAAATTCTGAACCGCCTACTGCCAACTGCCTACCTTCTTTTCGCCTTCGCCCGCTGCTGCTTCTGCAACTCTACCATTCGCTGCTGCCACCTGGATTTCTTTTTAGGGGTCTTTTTATTTTGCTTGGCCTTTATCCTGGCATGCAGTTCCTCTTCATTGATCAGCCGTTTGGATAACTGGTTCTGAATGAAGGTGATCAGGTTGGCCAGGAAATAATAATACGTCAGACCCGCTGAGAAATTATTCAGGATGAGCATGAACATGATGGGCATGATGTACATCATCCCTTTCATGCCGGGCATTTGCGAGGATGACATACTGGCCTGGTTGGTGAACCGCATGGTTGCGATGGTAGATACCGTCATCAGCAGGGTAAAGAGGCTCACATGGTCGCCATAGAGGGGAATATTGAAGGGCAGATCCAGGATGGAATCATAAGTGGACAGGTCCTCAGCCCACAGGAACTTTTCCTGTCTCAGCTCTATGGAAGTAGGAAAGAACCGGAACATGGCAAAGAGTATGGGCATCTGAAGCAACATGGGAAGGCAGCCACCCATGGGGTTGATCCCTGCCTTCTTGTAAAGGGCCATGGTGGCCTGCTGCTTTTCCATCTGTTTTTCCTTGCCGAACTTCTCGTTGATGGCATCGATCTCCGGTTTCAGGGCCCGCATCTTGGCCTGAGCCAGGTAAGACCTGTGGGTCAGGGGATACAGTACAATCTTTATAATGATGGTCAGGATCAGGATGATGATCCCGTAATTTCCGATGAAGTTATTCAACCAGTTAAAAATAGGAATGATCACCCAGCGGCTGATGGAACGGCTTATGAAGCCTCCCAGGTTGATGAGCTGGTTCATTTCCGCACCATATGATTTGAGGATCTGGTAGTGGTTGGGACCGTAATACAGCGAGAAGGGAAGCTCATATTCGGGTGCAGACTCGTAGGGAAAACCTATGACCGCGTGAAAACGCTTCAGATAGGGACCTTCTTCGAATTTGTCTGCAACCAGTTTGGCATTCGACATGAGCCCATCCGATCGCAATACCGAGGAGAAGAATTGTTGTTTGAAAGCGACCCATTCCAGCCGGGTGCCAATCACCTCTTCCTGGGTTTCTTTGTTCGACCGGCCACGGAAATGTTCAACGTCATCCTGGTAGTGCTTATAAAAAAGGTTGGTATAATTATTCTCATTTTGCCGGCCACGTTCAAAAGACGGGGCATACACCTGCCAGTCAAAATCCAGGAAATTCGTGTTCTCATCGATAATATCGTCCATATTCACCATGCGGATATTAAAATCCAGCATGTACTCCCCGGGCTTGAGGGTATATTCATAATCCATGTAGGCATCCGGTCCGGCCTGCAGCCTCATGGTAAGGGTCCGGGTTTGCTTTTCCACTCTGATGAAATCGGTACTTTCCCGGGGCCGGAAATAAAGGTTCTGTGTGGAAATAACTTTATTACTGGCGTAGAAATTCAGGCTGAAATTGTTGGAATCCCCTTCGAAAAGGATCAGGGGTTTGTCATCCCAGGTCCTGTAATTCTTTAGTTCAACGCGGTACGGCCGGCCGCCTTTTCTCGATACATCGAGCCTCATAAGGTCATTTTCCAGGGTGACCAGCCCATCCTCTCCTTGCGCGTTGGCCGCAAAAACGCCGTAGCGTTTTTTCAATGCTGTCGGATCCAGTTCCCGGTCAGGCGATTTGGTTTCTATACGATCCCGTCCAAAAGCTTGATCACCGGTTTCGGCATCTTCAGCCTCAGCGGTCTCCCTGCTAACTTCTTCCTCCGGCAGTTCCTCCTGTTCTTGGGCCTCAACACGTGCGATAGAATCCCGGACACGTTGCGCTTCCCGTATTTCTTCCCTGGAAGGCCGCGAAATAATACTGTAGATAATAAGGATTCCGGCTATTAGTATAATTCCTATGATGGTATTTTTGTCCATTTGATCGGGGTCCGCATGGACCGGTATAATTAATTACTTTACTTTCTTTTTCAGGTCTTTTACAGCTTTCACAAAACTGACAAACAAGGGATGGGGATTCATTACGGTTGAACTGTATTCAGGATGGAACTGCACGCCTACATACCAGGGATGATCGTTCAACTCCATGATTTCGACCAGGTCGCTGTCTGGATTGATCCCCGTGGCTACAAAGCCGTTTTTTTGAAAACCGACCAGGTAGTCATTATTAAACTCGTAACGGTGCCGGTGCCTTTCCTTAATCATGGTCTTGCCATAAGCCTTATGCACTTTTGAGTCTTCAACGATACGGCAGGCATAGGCTCCGAGGCGCATGGTTCCGCCTTTCTCCGTTACGCCTTTTTGCTCTTCCATCAAATCAATTACCGGGTGGGGTGTTTTGGGATTGATCTCTGTTGAGTGGGCCTTTTCAAGCTGTATCACATTGCGGGCAAATTCGATTATGGCGCATTGCAGACCCAGGCAAATTCCCAGGAAAGGGATGTTATGTTCCCGTGCATACTTCGCCGCCCTTATTTTCCCGTCGATGCCCCGCTCACCAAAGCCCGGTGCCACCACCATTCCCTCGGCGTCGCCAATAAACTCCTCAATTTCCCCATTCTCGATGTCTTCGGAATGAATACAGCGCGTTTCCACCTTGCAATCATTGGTGGCCCCGGCATGGATCAATGATTCCAAAATGGATTTATAGGAGTCTTGCAATTCAACATATTTTCCCACCAAAACCACCTTAATGCTGGTTCTGGGATTTTTGACCCTTTGAACGAATTGCCTCCAGGGCTTCATGTCGGGTGTTGCCGACTCGGAGATATCCAGCTTGCGGGTAACGATCTCATCCAGCTTCTCCTTCTGTAACAGCAGGGGCACCTCATAGATGGTAGACACATCAATGGATTCGATTACGGAATCAATGTCCACGTTGCAGAACAGCGCCACTTTCTTACGCACATCACGGGTTAGTTTTTTCTCGGTGCGCAATACCAGGATATCCGGTTGAATCCCGGCTTCCAGCAACACCTTTACAGAATGTTGTGTAGGTTTGGTTTTCAGCTCCCCGGTTGAATTCAAAAAGGGTACCAGGGTCAGGTGGATCACCAGGCAATTCTTCGGACCCTTTTCCCATTTCATCTGCCTGACGGCTTCAATGTAGGGCAAAGATTCAATGTCGCCTACCGTACCGCCAATCTCGGTAAGTACAATATCATAATGATGACGGGTTCCCAGTATCTGAACCCTCCTTTTGATCTCGTCGGTAATATGCGGGATCACCTGGACGGTCTTGCCCAGGTAATCGCCCTTGCGCTCCTTGTTGATCACCGACTGGTAAATACGTCCGGTGGTCACATTATTCGCCTGGGAAGTGGGGGCATTCAGAAAGCGCTCATAATGTCCAAGGTCGAGGTCCGTTTCCGCTCCGTCTTCGGTTACGAAACACTCGCCATGTTCATAGGGATTCAGGGTACCGGGATCGACGTTGATGTAAGGGTCCAGTTTCTGTATGGTTACCGATAATCCTCTTTCCTGAAGCAACTTGGCCAGGGAAGCCGAGACGATTCCTTTACCCAGGGAAGAAGTAACGCCGCCTGTAACGAAGATATACTTGGTACCGGACAATTTGTGTGCACTTTTTAATTAAAGGGCAAATGTAAGGAATTTCTCATTTTATTCAATTTCAAGATTATCAATCACCTCGATCTTATGTTCCAGGATACGGACATTTTTCCTGGCCCGCGCTATCTTGTCCTCAAATTCATTGATCATGGATTCGGCTTTTTTAGAATCGGCGAAAAATCCCATGTTATTCTCCCATAAGGCAATATCATTTTTAAGCTGGGAAAGCTTGTTGATGAATTTTTCCCGTTCGCGCTTCAATTTCAGGTCAGCCCGGGGCTTTTGAATAATATTGTTGACCCGGGTTTTGAATTTCAGCATTTCTTTTTCCTCATCGGCGATGTCCAGATTATCCAGGTGTTTGTTTATGGCATCGGTATAACGCTCCTGTATCTCATCTTTCTTATCCCGGGGTACAAATCCAATCTCCGACCACCGTTTCTGAAATTCGTTGATCTGTTCAAAGTTCTTTTTCAGATCATCGCTAAGCTTAAAAGTCTCAATTTCTGTAATGAGTTTCTCCTTTTCTTCAAGGTTTTGTTTGTAGTTCTCACCAATATTGGCATGGTGCTTCGATTTTCTGTTGAAGAAATGGTCGCAGGCTGCCCTGAATCTTTTCCAAACCTGGTCTGATTGCTTTCGGGGTACCGGCCCGATCTTTTTCCAGTCTTTCTGTAGCCTGATCAGCTTATCGGTGGTCTCTTTCCAGTCGGCACTGTCCTTCAGGGCCTCGGCTTCCTCACACATCCGGGTCTTCTTCTTTAGGTTCTCCCGCTGCAGCTCCTTGTCCCTGGAATAATACTCACGCTTGGCCTGGAAAAATTTATCGCAGGCAGACTTGAAGCGGTCGTATATTTTCTGGTTATCCTTCCGGGGTGCAAAACCGATCTTTCTCCATTGTTTCTGAAGCTCCTTCATCTTTTCCGAGGCCTCTTCCCAATGTTTGGGAATACGGAATTCCCGTGCACGGATCTCTTCAGCCTTTTCGCACAGGGCCGTTTTATCGGCGAGGTTCTGCTTTTGCCTGGCTTTCAGGTCCTCCCAGTATTTCTGATGCCTCTTGTTGATGTCGCTGGTTGCTTCCTTGAAGCGCTCCCACATGGAAGAGCGGAATTCACGGGGTACCGGTCCGATCTCGCGCCACTGGTTATGCAGCTTCTGCAATTCCTTGAACGCCTTCAGAACATCCGGTTCATCCTGCAATTCTTCGGCCCGTTCGCGTAATTTGGTCTTGGCTTCAAGATTTTTCTTGAAATCGAGATCCCGCAGCTCTTTGTTGATCTTGATATAATCATAGAACTGCTCAACATAAAGATTGTAGGTTGCCCAAAGGTCCTTTAAGCTCTGTTGGGGAACCATCCCTATGGCATACCATTCTTTCTGCAGTTCCCTGAATTCCTGGAAGGTCTTGTTGATGGATTCGTCGGTATTGATCAGGGCCTTGATCTTCTCAATGACCTCATATTTCTTCCTGAGATTATCCTGCCTTTCCTGGTCCAGTTTTCTGTTAAGCTCAGCCTTCTTTTTCCTGTATTCTTTCAACAGCTCTTTCAAAACCTGCTCCTGTGGGTCCTCTTCCGGGTGAAAATCTTCCTCTTTACCTCCCGATGCAAGAAAGCGCGTTTTCTTTCTCTCGGTCTCTGTATTGAGTTTCTTATAGAAGTTAACCCGGATGACCTCCACTTCTTCCCGGATCTTCTGCACTTCGTTCTTTTCCAGAAGCTCCTTCAATCTGACCACCAACGATTCCCTGGACATATCCTGGTATCGGGATACATCCTTATCCCTTGCCCCGGATTCATCCCGGTTTCCCATTGGTTTCTTATCCTGATTCTGTGAATTCTGGGCATTCTCGTCTCCAGGAAAAGTATCTTTCTGATCCTCCATAGTCATCACACCCGAAAATTAAGAGCAAAAATCGCAAACAGATACGAAAATATAGATTAATACATATCGGACAAAGTTTTACTTAAAATAAAAAGTGGCTGCCCCGGGATCATACCCCCGAACAGCCACTTCCAACTGAACCTAAACCAAACGACTATGAAATCCTGACCTCTTTCCTTATGCTTTGTGCTTCTGCACGTTTCGGAATGTTAACGCTCAAAATGCCGTCTTTGTATGTGGCACTGATCTTATCCGCATCAGCACTCTCAGGAAGGGTAAATCTTTTTTCAAAAGCTCCGAAGTCGAACTGGCGGATACAATAGTTCTCATCCTCACCGGATTCTTTGTTTTCTTCATTGATCCTGGAAATGGTCAATACACGATCATCAACATCAATGTTCATATCTTTCTTGTTAATGCCGGGCACAGCCATGTCAATTCTGAAATCCTTATCTCCTTCATAAATGTTAACGGCAGGACTGTTCTGATAACCGCTGCCATAGGAAGGTGTTCTGAGAAAATCTTCCATCCGGTTAAAAAGATCGTCGTTGCGATGCCAAACCGAAGGACTGAATCCTTTGTTTCTTATCTTTAATACAGTC
The DNA here is from genome assembly GCA_964420035.1 of uncultured Bacteroidaceae bacterium. Classification (GTDB taxonomy): domain Bacteria; phylum Bacteroidota; class Bacteroidia; order Bacteroidales; family SM23-62; genus CAYQQR01. Next base: position 56,710 of record CAYQQR010000018.1, read on the forward strand.
ATGATTCTAAGTTTTATGTTTTATGCTATTTATGGAAACTGTTCCTTTAAGGTCAATTCTCATGCCAGCGAATCAGTTATGTCATTTTGTCTGCATTATGGTCCCCGGACATGCCATAATGGCATGCTGCAACAAGAACTACATTCATTACATTTGCAAGTACCATGCGCGTTGACATCATAACGGGCCTACCGGAACTTCTGCTCTCCCCGCTGGGTCACTCTATTGCAGACCGGGCAGTGAAGAAGGGATTGGTAGAGCTTCAAGTGCACAATCTCAGGGATTATACACGGGACAAGTACCGGAGCATCGACGATTATGCTTTCGGCGGTGGGGCCGGTATGGTTCTGATGATCGATCCCATATACCGGGTTCTTGAAAAGCTCAAGTCGGAACGCTCCTACGATGAGATCATATACACCAGTCCGGACGGGGAACCCTTTACCCAAAAAACTGCAAATGAACTTTCTCTAAAAAAGAACCTGATCATTCTCTGCGGGCATTACAAGGGGGTGGACCAGCGGGTGAGGGACCATTTAATTACCCGTGAGATCTCTATCGGGGATTACGTCCTGTCAGGCGGCGAGCTTCCCGCGGCTGTCATTGCCGATGCCATGATCCGGCTCATTCCCGGGGTGATCTCGGATGAAACCTCCGCTCTTTCCGATTCTTACCAGGACGGACTCATCGCTCCTCCGGTATATACCCGACCTGAGGACTATAAAGGATGGAAAGTCCCGAAAGTGCTGCTTTCCGGCGATCATAAGAAGATTGAGGAGTGGAGGCAGGAGAAAGCCGAGGAGCTGACGAGGAAGAAGAGACCGGGGATGTAAGGTTCCTGGGTTCCTAGGTTCCTGAGTGCACGAGTTTGGATGGTTTTAATTTAGATTATTCCTTTTACTTAACACACCACCTCCACTTCGGAGAGGAAGAGAATTCGTAAATAATTAACATTCAATATATTACGAATTCCCCTCCTTCCCAAGGAGGGGTACTTTTTGCGACAGCAAAAAGGGGGGTGGTTGAATTACTGTTAGACATCAAATCTCCTAATTGAAAAGCAGAAAACTCATCTTATATGTTGTCTTCTCTAACGCAACACTTTCCGTACAAAGGCAACAGTAAAGTAGGACATCAGGAAGAGGCCGATGAATCCTTCGATGCCTGCCAGCCACTGACTGGCGCCCAGCGGGTAGTAGTCGCCATAACCGATGGTAAGGAAAGTGATGGCGCTGTAATAAATAGCTTTCCCCAGCAGGGACATACCGGTATCCCTGGATCATGGTTCCAATGCACTGGAAAGCCGAAAGTTACAAATTTTGACATGCTCTGCCAAGCAACTTTTCGCAAGGCTTTTGTCAATTCACGACTGTTCACGGTGACAGATTGATTTGTAGGGACAAAAACTGCAGATTTTTTGATTGCCGGTTTGCCCGAAACCGGAATCCGGATTGAAGATCTCTGTCATAAGTTCATCCAGCCCGGATTTGAATTCAGCAGCCAGAGGTGTAAAATCCAAAAGCTCTTTTTGCCTGGTCCTGAACGCATAGGAGAAATCATCCCTGAAAATATCCCGCATGATATACAAGCCCGGTATCAGGGGAGCCCCATGACCCAGCTGCATCCATATCCAGGAATACAGCATCGCCTGGAAGGCTTCCCGGTTTCTCGAATCCACCGATCTTTGAAACAGGGAATCCAGGCCTGAAAAACCCAATCTGGCCCTGCCCCCTGTTTTATAGTCTATGATCCGGGTTGTCCCTCTTGTCCGGTCTATACGGTCTATGGTCCCTCCCAGCATGACCCTGCAAGTTCGTTCACCTACCTGCACCTGTACCGGCCGTTTAACCTTCTTTTCCAGTCCGAGCACATGAATGGGAACCTGGTCCAGGTCCCTCCTGATGATCTGCAGCAGGAAATTCTCAAGGATCTCGAAGTTCAGTGCTGTTTTGCCCCCGCTGATATCCACCGATACCCCGAATTCACCCGAATATACTTCCCTGAAGGATCCGCCCAGGGCATCCCGGATCCTGTCCCTGTTCCCGATCAAGGCTTCCAGGTCTTCCTTTTGCAGAACCGTTTTGCCGGTATTCCCATAAAGAGCCGCAATGGTCCGGTGCAGAATACTCCCGAAAACCGCTGCATCCACTTCTTCCTTTATTTCTTCCTGTTCGCTGATCCGGGCTATGTAGCGGAAATAGAACTTCAAACTGCAATCCAGGTAGGCATTCAGAGCACTGGGGGATAAATATTTACCTTTCTGTTCCCGGTAGCTGTCCAGGACCTGCATGATCCTTTCTGTTTTGGGAATCCGTATGACGGGTATTCTTTCTTCGGTAACATCCAGGCGCATCGTGGCATGATCCACTTCAAACTTATCATCATAATCCAGTTGTAACAGGAAGCGGGAAGCCTCACCGGTCCGGTTCCCGGATGCAGTATTATTATAGATCATGTTCACCGACCGGCTCCTGTGGAGAAGCCGGTAGAAATAATAGGCATAAATGGAATCATGATCTTCGGTTACCGGCAACCCGAAGCCTTTTCTGAGATTGTAGGGGATCATGGATTGACCGTGGATCATCCCCGGCATATTTTCTTCATTCATCCCCAGGAGAATCACATGATCGAAATCCAGCAGGCGGGTTTCCAGTATACCCAAAACCTGGATCTTTTCCAGGGGTTCCCCTTCAAAGGGTATCCTTACCGGCTGAAGCATCCTCCGGAGCAGCGTCATCAGGGTTGCCGTTTCCAGTTCCGGATCATACTGCTGCAACATTTCTCCCAGTTTTTGCAATATCTGAACCATACGGTAAAGAAATTCCCGGTCCAGGCCGCTTGCATTATCGCCGTTCTCTCCCAGAAAAGAGAACACCTTGAGAAGCACCCGGACCATCCAACGCGGGATCTGCTTTACCTGGCCGGGTATAGGAAACAGAATTTCACTGAGGGGATGGACCCTGAGTTCGGACCCGGGAACCTGTATCCTGTTTTCCAGGACGATCCGCTTCAGCAAATCATCGGCCCCGTGATCGATGATGCTCCGGATATAGGGATGCTGAAAAATACCCTGCACATCCTTGTAATAAAAACTGTAACGGTCCGCCTCACCCCGCCGGTTCCTGTATAAGCGTACCAACCGTTCCGCCAGGCTGTAGGCGGGGGTCATCAACAGGGGATAGCCCATGGTCACGTTGATGTTCCCATATTCCGGGGGTATGGAATGCAGCGCGGGCATCAGGAGTTGTTCATCGGCAAGTACGATGGCTATGGAGTGATCCTCCTGTTCAGCCGTAATACCCTCCAGGATACCGGGCAGTAACTTGGTCTGCCCCACGTCTGACGGCGCTGTGATGATCCGCAGTCCGGGTTTTTGTTCCTGCAGGATACCTGACAGGGGTGTATTTCCTGTCGCGGGATAATCCCGGATGTTATCCCTGATGAACCTGCCGGCTTCGTGGTCCTGTTGACCGGTATAATAGCTGTCATAATCCCAGTAAAACAGTGCGCGCCCCTTGTTCTTAAAATAATTTAAAAGTTTCTTTTCGCACTGATTCAGGGCATTGAAGCCCACGAAAATGACCCTGTGGTATTCCGTTTCCCTGATCCTGTTATCCCCGATCTTTTGCGCCACATCCCTGTAGATCATCCCTTCGTAACCCGTATTTTTCTCCCTGAGCTTGTTGTTCAGCTCTTTATAAACCCCTTCAAGGATCTGCCACACGCGTATAAAGGTCTTTTGGTGGCCGGGCATTTTTTCAAGATCGAATGCCTTCCAGAAGGTCCTGATCGCCTTCAGTTGCTCCTCCTCGAGGTAGGAAAAATGATCCTCGATCTCTTTCAGGGCCGAGAGGTTGAAGAACAGTTGGTGCGGATCGACCAGGTATTTGTCGATATCGTTAAAATCCCGCAGCAGCAGGTCGCCCCAGTAATAGAATTTATCAAAGCTTTCTTTCTCGCCGCTGTGTTTCTGATAGATCTCATGCAAATGGAATATGGCTTCCAGGTCGGATACCTGCTTCAGATCCGAGAGTTCGGACATCAGCCCGGAAATGGTGAGCATCAACGGGGACCAGGCAGGTTTGTCGAGCAGTTCTTTGTAGTATTCAGAAAAGAACAACGCGGCCCTGCGGTTGGGGAAGACCAGGCAGGAGTGTTGGAGGTCGTTGCCCAACTCCCGGGTTAGTATTTCGGCCAGCTCTTTTAGGAAAGGTCTCATTTAAAGATAAATTCTAAATCCGGAATTCGAAACGACACTCGAAATTCGAAACAGTTTATTAGCAACTAATCTTTATTCTTACAATCTTCAATCTTCAATCAGATGCATAGTGCCTGCCCTGCCAGGTATCCAACTCCTTCATCCTTTTTTCGATCATATTCAGGACCTGGTCGGAGCGCAACTCCCAGTTGGGAGCAAGCAGGTATTGTGGATTGACCTCCCCCGCCAGCCGCTCGATGTAAATATCCGGGGTGAGATGTTCCAGGACCCGTATCACCAGGTCGACATATTCCAGCAGGTCCAATACGGGAATGCCGGAGGGATCCCTTTGATACTGCTGTCCCAAAACCGTATTCCGTACAATCTGGAGCTGGTGGTACTTGATGCTGTGCAGGGGCAGTTCAGAAACGATCCCTGCCTGATCCACCATATCCTGTTCGCTTTCTCCGGGCAAACCCAGGATCATATGGGCCCCGGTCCGGATGTCTCTTTCGCCGGTTTTGCGGATTGCTGCTTCGGAGGCCGCAAAATCATGTCCCCTGTTGATCCGTTCCAGGGTCCGGTCCAGGCAGCTTTCAATTCCATACTCGATTACCACGAATTTCTCTTTATTCAGTCCGGCAAAATAATCCAGCAATTTATCATCTACACAATCGGGACGGGTTCCCAGCACCAGGCCGATCACCTGAGGGTGCTCCAGTGCAGGTTTATAGATCCCTTCAAGTTCTTCAAGCGGGGCATAAGTGTTAGTATATGCCTGGAAATAAGCAAGGTAGCTCACTGCTGAACGATATCTTTTCTTATGGAAGGCAATCCCCTCTTCCAGTTGTTTTTCCACGGATTTGTCCGGACTGCAATAGGATGGAGAAAAGGCGTTGTTGTTACAGTAGGTACATCCTCCCCTGCCCACGGTACCGTCACGGTTGGGGCAGGTAAAGCCGGCATCTATCGAGAGTTTTTGCACCCTTCCGCCGAAGCGCTCCTTCAGATAGAGCACATACGCGTTGAAGCGCCTGGACTGATCCTTGCCGAAAAATTTTTTCATCCCGGGTTAATTTTTTCCACCTGGTCCAGTTTGACATACCAAAGGTAGCCTTCCACCTGTTCGTGGCCCATTTCACGGAGCCTCGACATATACTGGCGAACCTGCTGGTTATAATAGGTTTTTGTTTTGTCCCCGAATTTGAAATCCACCACTACGGTCCTGCCGTCCCGCATCATCACCCGGTCGGGTCTCAGGGTCCCTTTCGCGCGGGTGAGGATGGATCTTTCCGGAAAAACCTGCCATCCGGGCCGGAACCATTCCCGGGCAACCGGATGCCCGAGGGCCTTACGCGCCTCCGCCAGGAGATCCTGACGCACATCACCGGGAATCCTTCCTTCAAGCACCATCTTTTCTACCCCGTGTTGAAGGTCTTCTGCAGTTATGATACTTTTGAACAGGTCGTGCATCAGGGTACCGTAATTGATCCGCAGGGCCTGTTCGGGCCGTGTGATTTCCAGGAAGCCGGCTGAATCATATCGCAGGCTCAGTCTTCCTGCCGGGGTCCAGCTTTCCAGCCGGGGTTGCAGATTCACCTGTTTCGAAGGGACATGCCGTATGGCACAAGGCATTTCTCCGGAGGTAAATCTTTCCGTTCCGTCAGCCGGATCTATGAACAGATTACTCATCGACGCGCCGGGTTCCGTTTGAAGTTCGCAACAAACCCGGTAGACCAGATCGCCTGAATGTTTCAACGGATCGGGATTATTACTTTTGGGCCCGGTGCAGATCAGGACATCCTTCGCGCGGGTAAAAGCTACATAGAGCAGGTTCAGGTTATCGACCAGTGATTTCTGTTTTTCCAGCAGGTAATCCTGTTTGAAAAAAGTCTCTCCCAATTTTGAAGAATAGCGGACCGGCAAGATGGGCATTTGACTGAAGGGTTCTTCACGGGGCCTGACCCACATCACGGGCCGGTGCCGGTCCGGACTCATCTCCCAGTCGCAATAGGGGACCAGCACCACGTCAAACTCCAGACCCTTGGCCTTATGGATGGTGAGGATGGTGATGGCATCCTGGTTCTCTGAAATGTTCACCGACTGTTCGCTTCCGTGTTCTTCCCACCACTCGAGAAAAGTATCCAGGGCAGGGGATTCGCGGGTGGTGTAATCCCTCACCCTGTCCAGGAAAGCCTGGAGATAGGGTGTATTCCCTTTTTGCCCGGAAAGGTCCAGGGCCCTGATAAGCCTTTCCGTGAGTTCATATAAGGGCAGTTTACGCAACTGATCCCTGTTTTGCACCAGTTCACCCGGCAATTCATTCTGTGGCTCCTCCCCTTCCGCGGATGGTCCGCCCGGAATACCTGCCAGGAGAAGGTCCAGCTGTTTCCCGTCCAGTTGATCAGGCCGGTGCAGAAAATGGTATTCATAGATCAGAAAGGCCTTGTTGATATGATCGTCAGGATCCCGGAGATATTTCATGGCGGCGATCAGTAATCTTACTGCTGCGGAAGCATTCACGTAGAGAGATTCACCGGAGATCACCCTGAAATTATATGGGCTTCTTTCCGGCAGTTCCTGCTGGGTTTCCAGTAACAATCTGGCTATCCTCCGTCCTTCGGCTGCTGACCGCACCAGGATAGCCATATCCCCTGCCCTGTAATCATTTTCCTGGAGTTTTTTGATCTTATCCGCCAACATGCGGTCGGCAGCATCCATCCAATGTTCTTCATCATTGTTTTCCAGAAAATTCAGTTCCGCAACTCCCCCCGTACCTGATACTTTTTCCGGAATTTCCTGCACCACATCCGCATAGGCTTCCCTCAGACTTACCGTTGGCGGGGATCCGGCCACCTTGTCGTTGCTTTCTGCCTCTGCCCTGAACCCTTCATCCAGTCTGGCAGCCGCCTTTTCAAAGAAAACATTATTGAACCGGATCACTGCTTCCCTGCTCCGGTAGTTGGTGAGCAGGGGCCTGATCTTGACCTCCTGTCCCGGGAAAGCCTTTTCAACTTCACCGGCCAGAATATCCCAGTCGCTGTTCCGCCACCGGTATATGGATTGCTTCACGTCTCCCACGACAAGGTTATCAAATCCCTGGGCCAGGCTGTTGCTGAGCAGGGGCTTGAAATTCTTCCATTGCAGGCGCGAGGTATCCTGGAACTCGTCGATCATAAAATGATGGTAACGGTTTCCTGCCTTTTCATAGATAAAAGGAGCTTCATTGTCCCGGATGATCCCGTGGAGAAAGGCTGCCGCGTCGGAGATCAGGAAAAGATTCTGTTCCTGTGCATATTGATGCAGTTCTTCAGACAGGTCCTGGAGTACGCCCAGGTTATAGACTTCTTTAAGGATCCTGACAGCCGTGTTGTATTTTTCCCTGTTTTCGTCGAAATACGCGTATATTTTTTGAAGGCAGGATCGCAGACCCTTGTCGTAGGCTTCCCGGATGATCAGGGATTTGGGAGCGTTTTTGGCGGCCCATTTGCTGAAATCATCCACTGCCTGCCTCCGCGCCCCGGTGAGCACATCCAGTTTGCCCTGCATGATTCCGGGAAAGACTGCAGCCACGGAACGGGATTTCCCTGAAAAATCCTCAGTTTCAAGGTCCAGTCCCCTGATAATGGCAATAGCTTCCTGAGCAATGGATCTGAGTTCATTTTCAAAGGAAGATCGGATCCTGTGAAGGTCCCGTATAAAGCCGTTCAGGGTTTCTCTGTCACAGAAGGATCCGGAATGCAGACTTTGTTGTTCCTGGTATTCTTCCGAGACGATTTGTCCGGCCAGGTCTTTCATGCTGTTGCGTAATTCCCAGGACCTGCCTTCTTCAATATTATGGAGGGCGTAGTTGGTGAGCCATTTACGGAGGTCCTCGTTCCGGTCCATCCGGGTCATGAGCAGTTCTATCGCGTGGAAGATCAATCTTTTATCGTCCAGTTCGATGCTGAAGTTGCCGGTCTGGCCCGTTTCCCTCGTGAAGTTCCTGATGATCCGCTGGAAGAAGCTGTCGATGGTGCCTACCGAAAACCAGGAATAATGATGCAGGATCTCGCGCAGGGCCTCGCGGGCCTGTGTCCGGAGCAGTTGTTCCTCCTTCCCGCTTTCCTGTACCAGGATATCCAGATAGTCACTTTGGTCCTCTCCGGCCATCTTCTTGAGCTGTTCGAGGATCCTGAGCTTCATTTCCCTTGTGGCCTTATTGGTAAAGGTTACGGCAAGGATGTTACGAAAGACGGAAGGATCGTCGAGGATGGTGCGGATATATTCCAGGGCCAGGGTGAATGTCTTACCCGAACCTGCCGAGGCTTTATATATGGTTAATTTGGACATATAATTATTTGACCTGTAACACCAGACCTTTGAGGTATTCCCCCTCGGGATGGTAAATGCTCACCGGGTGGTCGGGCGGCTGGGAAAGCTGGTGCAACAGTCTGACTTCCCTTCCCGTGTTGGCTGCCGCCACAAACACCGACCGCCTGAAATTCTCCCTGTTCACGGCCTGGGAACAGGAAAAGGTGAAAATGATGCCTCCCGGTTTGATGCCGGCTATGGCCCTCTGGTTGAGTCGCTTGTACCCCTGCAAGGCATTATTCAGGGTTTTCTGGTGCCTGGCAAAGGCCGGCGGATCCAGGATCACCAGGTCGTATTGATCCGGGTGATCATCCAGCCACCGGAAAGCATCCGAAACCATCCCTTCATGCGGGGCACCGGCACCGAAATTCAGCGCTACATTTTCCCTTGCAAGGTCGATGGCCGGACCGCTGGAGTCGACCGTACGGACGCTTTCAGCTCCCGCGCCGAGGGCATACACCGAAAATCCGCCCGTGTACCCGAACAGGTTCAGTACTTTTTTTCCTTCTGCAAAATCTGAAAGCAGGTTACGGCTCTGACGTTGATCAATAAAGAAACCTGTTTTCTGGCCGGCGGCCCAATCCACTTTAAATTTATAACCGTTTTCGAGAACCATGTTACCCGGGGCATCCCCTTTTATGTACCCATCGGGAAATTCCCCTGAGACCTTCGCGGGCAAAGAGTTTGAACTTTTGTTGTAAATGCTTTTCAGGCGCTTGCCCATGATCTTTTCCAGGGATGCGAATATCATTTCCCGGGCCAGGAACATACCTGTGGAATGAAACTGGGTTACGAGGGTGCCGTCATAATGATCGATGATCAGACCGGGCATCCGGTCCCCTTCTGCATTCACCAGCCGGAACACGTTGGTTCCCTCCTTTTCTGTCAGTCCCAACGACTGCCTGAACATCCAGGCATCCTGCATTCTTTTTTTCCAGAGTTGGTTATCCGGGGCAGCAGGTTCGAAGGAAATGATCCTTACCGCGATGGAGCCGGGGGCATAATGTCCGGCACCCAGGAATTCATCCTGGTTGGAATAGACTTCCACCCATCGCCCGTCGGCCACGGGTCCTTTTATCTTCTTGATGGCACCTGAGAATACCCAGGGGTGGTATCTTTTCAGGGACTGGTCCTTTCCCGACTTGAGGATTATCTTTGTTTGGTCGGCCATCAGGCTTGGTGGTTTAGCCGGGTATATATCCGGTGGCTCACCCAGGCATCGGTTGCTGCATACCGTTGTTGTTCCGGGGTGAGGCTTCCGTTCTCCCAGTTGGAGGTCTGTTGCGATTTACTGATGCGGAAGCCCAGTATGATCCCGGACAGTTTACGGAGGCCCTTGCTTTTGATGCCAAAATGTTCCACATAATCCTGGAGGTCAATAAATCCCCTGGGTTCGAATTTCCTAAGCCCTTGCAGTGCTTTAATATCATCGTGGATGGCCACACCCACTTTTTTGATCCCCGGGTTTTCAAATACCCGTATAACCGTTTTTGGCAGGCCCACTTTATGCAGCCGGATGAGCCAGGCTTCGCTGGCCGCGGAAAGCTGCAGCAGGGCCACCTTATTTCTACGGCCTTTTCTGAAATTGGGTTTGGTTTCCGTATCAAAGCCCAGAACCGGGTTCTGTTGCAAGAGTCCCTTGAGTCTTGACAGCTGGGCTCTCTTTTCCACCAGGTGGATCTTCCCCTGAAAAGCTTGCAGGGGCAGTTGTTTGACCTCTTCGGTGCTGAGTTCCTCTTTATACTTCTTCATCCTCATCTTCCCTGTAATCTTTCATCCTTTTGCTGATGATCCAATCGCTGGTATCCACATCCTCGGCACTTTTCCAGGCGGATGCCCGGCGGGCCAGTTCTTCCAGGTCTTCCGGCCCGAAAACAATGGCATGCAGGGCCCGCAGGCTCCCCAGGAGTTTCTGTCCCCAGTAATTGGTAAAGGTGTATCGTAATTCCCAGAGTGCCGAGGCCATGAGTTCTTCCACTCCGGTAGCATACAGCTCGAGGAAATCCTTGAGGTCCTGGTATATATCCGCCAGGTTTTCGGCTATGGAAGAAACCACGGCTTCCCGGCTTTCCATCATGCGGGGATCGAAGGTATCCAGGTAAGGGTCGGCCTGACCCAGTTTGGCCATCAGGGTCTGGTGGATATTTTCCCAGTCCTCTTCCGTCACGAAGCGTTCGATGTTCTCGTCGGCCGATTCTTCCGCATCGGGCAGATCAATACTCCCCTTATATATGGATGGGAGCAACAGCATCAGGCGGTTGGCAAGCTCTTTCACACCGGTATCTTCCAGTTGTTCCATGAGCTCACAGTACCGGTTGGCTGCCCGTACCAGGGCAAGTACCTCTTCCCCGTATACCCAGTTTTCTTCCATTGGGGCAAAGGTAAGGAAATCTGGAGTTTTAGGGATTTAAGGATTTAAGGATTTAAGGATTTAAGGGATTAAGGGTATTATTGTTGTTTGAATTTAATTAAACAACTATCTTGAAGTACAAAAGACATCCATGACCAAGATTGACTTTCGCTATATTGGCATCATCCATTCTCCTTACCAGTCTGCCCATGGCACCCCTATTCAGCCCATTTCCGGGAAAGACACAGAAGGAAGCGTTGAAATATTCCCTGAATACGTGGATGGTTTAAAAGATCTTGAGGGGTTCTCTCACATCATATTGATATATTATTTTCACAAGGCAGGAAAGTATGCATCAGAGGTAAAACCTTACATGGACGATAAGATGCATGGGGTATTTGCCACCCGTGCGCCGGCCAGGCCCAATCCTATCGGGATTTCCGTGGTTCGGCTACTGGGCATAGAAAAAAATATCGTAAGAATCGCAGGTTTGGATGCTATAGACGGAACCCCGGTCCTGGATATCAAGCCTTATGTACCGGAATTTGATCACCGGGAAGACATTGAAATCGGCTGGTTGAAAGACAAGATCCAAAAACTCGATAAAACCAGTGATGACGGGAGGTTTTCAAAATGAATTCACATTCAAATTCAACAAACATGAGCACTGATCCCTTAAAATATGATTTACCCGCTCCCGCGAACAGGGGAAAAGTTTCTTTGGAAGCGGTACTTTCCAGGAGGAAATCCCGCAGGGAATTTTCAAATGAAGCCTTAACTGCAAAGCAGCTTGCCCAGATCCTTTGGGCTGCTTACGGCATGAATGCTTCCGGAACGAGAACCGCTCCTTCGGCGGGGGGCACCTATCCCCTTGAGGTGTATGCATTGATCGGGCGCGTGGAGGATATTGAGAAGGGCGTTTACCGGTATTTATCCAGCCAGCATCAGCTGGTCCGGGTCATAGAGCGGGACATCAAGAAAGAGCTTGCCGGGGCTGCTTTGGGTCAGGTGATGATCGCCGATGCCCCGGTTTGCCTGTTCTTCAGTGCTGTATATGAACGGAGCATGCAAAGGTACGGGCACCGGGGGCGGGAGCGCTATGTCTGCATGGACCTGGGGCATGCTGCGCAGAATGTTTATTTACAGGCTGAAGCATTAGGACTGGGTACTTGTGCCGTAGGTGCTTTCAACGACCAGGCGGTCCGTTCCGTCCTCCGCCTCCCTGCTGAGGAGGAACCGCTCTACATCATGCCGGTCGGAAAATATTAGGCAAAAAAAAGTCTCTATAATAAGTACATATAATTTTCATACTTTTTTATATATACTATTTATATATATATTTATGGAATAAAATTGCAAAATGAAAACGGTATCTTTAAAAATTGATGATGCGATCTTCAGGGAGACAGAGAGGATTCTTTCCAGGGTAAAGAAACCAAGGAACAGGTACATCAATGAAGCGCTGGATTTCTACAACAAGGTTCAGAACCGTAAAATACTGGAATCTAAATTGTATCATGAATCCGGGTTGGTTCGGGATGAATCGATGTCGGTTTTAAAAGATTTCGAGGACATTGATTATGAAAGTTAAGCGATTTGAGCTCTGGATTGCTGATTTGAATCCCCGGATCGGGACCGAACCGGGAAAGACCAGGCCTGTATTAATCATACAGACCAATCTTTTGAATAAGATCCCGCATTCTTCCACCATAATTTGCCCTTTGACCGCCAATGTTCAAAAAAAATCAGAAATACTCAGGGTTCATATACGTAAAAGCATTGCAAATCTCAACGAGGACTGTGACATCATGATTGATCAGTTGCGTGCAATTGACAATAAACGCTTGATCAAGAAAATAGGAGAACTGCCCGTAGGCATTACCAGGAAGATAGAAGAAAACATTGCCATTATCCTGGATTTGATTTAAAACAAATCAGAAAAAATCAGCATTACCAATATCCTGATCACTGAATAACATTAAAACACAGTATAACTCATCAGATCTGTATTTCGATACATGGCACCGGAATGGTTTGAAAACAAAACCTTCATGTATTTGCTTGTTGCCGTTTTTCATGAAGATGTTATACCTGAAGCTCCTTGCATAATTCAGTTGGCTACACGGTATTAAAACTGGTTTATCTCAGGCATTTCTGGAAATTTTTACTTTTGTATTATAAGAGTCATGTATTTAGATAAACATATAGATAGGATTCAAAAACTTTGTAAACTATACAAGGTCAGGAATCTTTATGTTTTTGGCTCTGTCCTTTCGGATAAATTCTCTGATAATAGTGATATTGACCTGCTGGTAGATATTGATACTGAAGATCCAATTGAATATGCTGATACATTAGTGTCCGGTTATAAGTCGAACAGTTTCAATTGGTTATAATTATCGCTATC
>CAYQQR010000019.1:0-68247 GCA_964420035.1 uncultured Bacteroidaceae bacterium
TTCCAAAGATACGAAATATTTATATGTAATACTATATCAAGAACGATCTACTAGTCATTGCAGAATACAATATCCTGGCACCGCCTACCATGGGACTGTATCGAATGAAGACCGAGGAACTCTTATCCCTCAAATGGACCGGATGGACAGGTAAGGCCTATAAGCAACTGGATGCAAACAGGACCGATAAGATACCACAACGCTATATGAGCTGGTATAATGCTCAGCATGATGAGCCCTGGGATTTTAAGGGACCAGGCCTGGTACTGGTCCATGAGCTGGAAAAAAAATGTTTGGTTTTGACGGATATCCATTTTGAAAATGCGATCCCGCCGAAGATTGCTTTAACACCCTATGGCAAACAAGAACATGAAGTGCAGGATGGTGTTTATTTCAACAATTGGTTTGAGATCACCTTTCCGACTGAAGGACAGGTGATAGCTGAATATGATCTGGAAGTCAATGCCCTTGGGGAAGAGTTACTGAGCGCATGGGGCATTCCCAACCGTTTTCCGGCTGTTATTGAGAATATTTCCTCTTATCCATTGTATTATTTTTGTGGTGACTTTACCCGGAATCCGGTGATGAACGCCACCTCGAAATTGTTGTGGTCCGATAAGCTCCATAAGCTCTTCGCCTCTGATAAACCTTACAGTCAGCGTAGATTCTACTGGCACTTCTATTACCCCCTGATGAACGAGATTCTGCAGGATTACCAGGCCCGGCCTGAACCCGGAACGGAAACCTAGTTTTCAGATTCTAAATTCTATCCCGATAGCTATCGGAACTAAATTCTAATTTTACCACTTCCTACACACGATACGCTTATAAATTCTGAATCTTAAAATTCCTGCCATGTCTGAGATCAAAATATTATATGTCCAACCCGACATTATCTGGGAGGACCCCCAATCCAACTTTCCCAAATATGAAAAACTGATCCGAAATGCTGCAAGGGAGCCCGATCTGATCATTCTGCCGGAAATGTTCAATACGGGATTCTCAATGAAGGCCGGGGAGATTGCTGAAAGCATGGAGGGAAGCTCCATGAGCTGGTTAAAAAAAATGGCAGGGGAGTATGATGCAGCCCTTTGCGGGAGCCTGGCCATCCAGGATCAGGGGAAGTATTTCAACCGTTTTGTATTTGTACATCCCGACGAAGGGGTGCAATGTTATGACAAAAGACATTTGTTCCGGGTGAGCGGTGAAGAGGAAGCTTATCACCCCGGCAACCAAAGAGTGGTCATAAAATATAAGGCCTGGAGGATCTTACCTCAGGTTTGCTATGATCTGCGGTTCCCCGTGTGGACCCGGAACCGGGATGATTATGACCTGCTGTTGTTTGTTGCCAGTTGGCCGGAGCCGCGACGGGATGTATGGAGCAGTCTTCTCAAGGCCCGGGCCATAGAAAATGTGTGCTATACGGTAGGCGTAAACCGGGTCGGGATCGACGGCAGGAATATAGCTTACCGGGGAGACAGTATGATACTGAATTTCAAGGGAGAGCTTGTTCATGAATTAGCCCTGAATCAGGAATCTTCCGCTCAGTGCCTTATAGACATCAAGGAACTGGAGCGATTCAGAAAAAAATTCCCGGTCCACCTGGACCGGGATGATTTTAAGGTCCTGCGCGTATAGTATCTGAAACAGTGCTCGTGAAAACCGCCCTTCCGGCGAATTTACTTATCGTGCACGTGTCCGTGTTCCAGTTCAGAATCGGTAGCCTCCCGGATGTCTGTTATGGTTCCTGAAAAATACAGGTCATTTCCGGCAAGGGGATGATTGAAATCCATGGTCACCACCTCGTCGCCTATCTCGACGACCTTGCCGTTTAACCTGCGGCCGTTCTGATCAACCATGGGAACCATATTCCCTGTCTGCAGGAGTTTTTCGTCAACCTTTCCTTCCACCTCAAAGGCAGAAATGGGGACCCCCACTATGGCTTCATCAGTAGGTTCGCCATAGGCATCCCGGTTTTTTAGTTCAAAATCAAAATTCTCACCGACGCTCAGGCCGCTGATATTTTCTTCAAATTTCGGCAAAAGGTTTCCTGAGCCGTAGAGAAATACAAGCGGATTTTTCTGATCAACTGTCTCGATCACCTGTCCTTCTTTACCATCAAGTCGCAATTCATAAGTCAATGATATGACATTGTCTCTCATAACTTCCATAATATTCCTTTTAATCGTTAGAATAAGGGGCAAAGATAGAAAAGATGTACCTAAGTACCAGCCCGTTCAGCTTTAATTCATGAAATTGCCCTGTAATGCCTATATATTGAAGCCAACCCGGATAACCGGATTGCTGTATGGTGAGCGCGAGGTTTCATTCAGATTGTACAGGATCAGCATATAGAATGATGACCTTTTCCCGACGCTCTGGGAGATCCCCCCGCCAATAAAAAATGCATGGTCGATGTACCGGCCACCGGCTTCCGGGGTATAGGTGTCGAAATAACGGCGTTCCAGACTAAGGGCTTCGTATTCGGCTTGGGTAAATATGCCGGTGTTGGAAATGAAATGCATCCACTCCCCAAGGTCCTGGACCAGGGTATATCGCGTAAAAATATTGCCTCCGTATATATGGGTTGAGAAAGGTTCTATATAGTAGCTGTAGCTTTTGCTTATGCTGTAGAACTTATAGCGGACGCCGATGCCCGCGGCCCATTTGGGCGTTATGTAATAACCGATCTGCGGAGAAAATTCTATGTCGGTGATGGTGCCGAACATCAAGCCGAAATTGCCTCCCAGGAAGATCCGGTCTTTCCAGCTTTCTTCCTTCTCTTCTTTTTCAATGAACTGTGCTCCTGAGCTAAAGGTCAGCAGCACCAATCCCAAAATGATTAAAATCTTCCTGTGCATAAATGATTCTTTCCCGTTTAAATCTAATTAATTTATTTCACTTAAGTTTGTCCAACAATCTAACGCTGTGTTAAACGAATTTGTTTTATGATGATTGCATTGGTCACGGGAGCCAGCCGGGGTATCGGTCGCGAACTCATTACGGAACTTGCAGACCGGGGTGCGGATATGGTCCTTGCCCTTTCCAGGAATGCCTCCAAACTGCAAAAAATAGGGGAGAAAATGGTTCAGCAGAAACCCATGCTGCACTACATTCCCCTGGTCTTCGACCTTGAATCCCCGCTTGCTGATTTTCAAAAACTGTATCAGCACATTGCCGATCATGTTTCCCACCTGGATATCCTGGTCAATAACGCCGGTTATCTTGCAAAATCCCCATTTTTGGAACTCACGGAGGAAAAATTATTAAGAAGTTTTTCTGTCAATATCCTGGGACCTTTTAAACTTATACAATGCCTTTGGCCCCTGCTGGAAAAAGCCAATGCAGCACATGTTTTGAATATCAGCAGCATGGGCGGTGTACAGGGCACTGTGAAATTCAGCGGATTGTCTGCATATAGCAGCGCCAAAGGTGCATTGTCGGTATTGACGGAATGCCTGGCGGAGGAATTTAAGGACAGTAGGGTGAGTTTCAATGGCCTGGCTCTGGGCTCAGTCCGTACCGAGATGCTGGAAGAGGCTTTCCCGGGTTACGACCCACCCCTGGATGCATCCGAAATGGCCTCCTATATTGCCGGCTTTGCGAGGGAAGGACACCGTTATTACAAGGGAAAGGTCCTGCCCGTTGCCCTCGGTACACCCTGATCACACCATATTGCTTTCGTCGTATTCCTTCGGGATAATATCCCCTTTGAGCACCATGAGGCCGTTCATGGCCAGGGCATGCATTTCGTCTTCCCCCGGGTAAATAACCACCGGGGCTATGAAAGATGCCATGGATTTTACATATTCCACAACCATGGGATTATTGGCAATGCCCCCGGTGAGGATAATGGCATCGACCTCTCCCTTTAACACGGTTGCCAGTGAGCCGATGTATTTGCCGATCTGGTATGACATGGCATCCTGTACCAGTCTTGCCCGCTCATCGCCTTCCATGGCCATCAGTTCCACCTGGTAGGCGTTATTGGTGCCGAAATATGCCACATAACCACCCTCGCCTTTAATCATTTTCATAACGTCCTCAAAGCTCAAATTTCCTTTAAGACATTCTTTGGCGAGTGCTGCGCTAGGGAGGCTGCCGGACCGTTCCGGGGAAAAGGGTCCTTCTCCGTCCAGGGCCTGGTTCACGTCGATGACCCTTCCGTTCTTATGGGCTCCAATGGAAATTCCTCCGCCCAGGTGTGCAATGATCAGATTGAGGTCTTCGTATTTCCTGTTCAGGAGCCGGGCATAAGCTCTGGCCGTGGCTTTTTGGTTCAGGGCGTGAAAAATACTGATCCGCTTGAATTTGGGATGACCGGTGATCCGGGCCACATCTTCCATTTCATCCACCACCACCGGGTCGGCGATAAAGGCTACGGAACCGGGAATCTCGCGGGCAATCTCATCGGCGATCAATCCGCCCAGGTTACTGGCATGTTCACCCATGACCCCTTTCCTCAAGTCAGCCTTTAAAGCTTCGTTTATTCTATAAACACCTGATTTAATGGGTTTTACTAGTCCGCCCCGACCCACGACCGCCTGGATCTTATCAATTTCAACGTGGGCGTTTTTCAATTCCTCAAGAATGATATTTTTCCTGTATTCGAATTGATCGGCTACATTTTTGTATTGGGTGAGTTCTTCACGGTCATGCGGTATGCTTTTCAAAAAAACCACCTTGGTGTTCACGTATACCGCTATTTTGGTTGAAGTGGATCCCGGATTGATGGCAAGAACATGTATTGAAGCCATTGTAAATGAATTAATTGGTTATTAAGGATGCCGCAAGGGCAATGGATAAAAGCTTACTTTCTTCACTGTCGGCCCTGGAAGTAAGCACAACGGGGGCAATGGCGCCCTGTACGACCGCCGCTGTTTTGGCGCGTGCCAGAAATACCAGGGTTTTGTAGAGAATGTTACAACTGTTCAGGTCGGGCGCCACCAGGATATCTGCATTACCGGCCACCTGACTTTGTATTTTTTTCAACTTTGCCGCTTCAATGGAAACGGCATTGTCCATGGCAAAGGGACCGTCAACGATACATCCCCTGATCTGGTTCCTTTGAGACATGGTAGCCAGGATGGCGGCATCCGAGGTGGATGTGATCCTGGGGTTGACCACTTCAACGGGGGCGATCACCGCAACTTTGGGTGCTTTATTGCCCAGGGTATGGAAGACATCCACGGCATTCAGGATGATATCCACCTTTTCCTCCACAGTGGGAGCAATATTTATGGCTGCATCGGTAATGCCCAGCAGGCGGGGATAACCGGGTACCTCCATAAGGGCAAAATGACTGAGCACCTTTCTTTTGCGCAGACCCTTGTCTTTATCCAGTATGGCTTTTAACAGGGGGGCCGTGGGAACATTGCCCTTCATCAAAATGTCGGCCCGACCCTGACGCACCAGGGTAACCGCCTTCACAGCGGCCTGTGCGGGATCGGGTTCATTGAGCATTTCCACCTGTTCCAGGTCGAACCCTGTCTTTTCGGCCAGGGTCCGGACTTGCTTCTCATCTCCTGTCAGGACCGGAACTACCAGCTTTTCCCGCATTGCTCCCTGCACAGCGATTAAAACATGTTCATCCTCAGCAGCGGCAACGACAAGAACAGGGGTCTTTCCCTTCCGGGCCAGGGGTATCAGTTCGTCAAGATTGGAGATATTCAGCATACCGGATCGGATCGTTTATTTCTTATGGACCAGTTCTTCCGTGTCATGGGCAATCAATAACTCTTCGTTGGTGGGAACCACCATCACCTTTATCCTGGAAGTTTCGCGGCTGATGACCGCTTCTTTGGCTCTCAAGCCCTTGTTTTTTTCATCGTCGAAATCGATACCCAGAAATTCAAGATCTTTGCATATGGCAACCCGGGTTTCCCAGTCGTTCTCACCGATACCGCCTGTAAAGATCAATACATCCAATCCGCCCAGGGCAGCTGTATAAGCCCCGATGTACTTCTTCAGCCGGTAATGGTACATCTTAAGTCCCAGCTGTGCCCGTTCATGCCCTTCTTTCGCCGCTTCTTCGATCTCACGCATGTCCGAAGATATTCCCGTAATACCAAGCATACCGCTGTGCTTATTGATCAGGGTGTTGGCTACGTTCGGATCGATCTCCTCCTTGTTGATGATGTGCAGAAAAACCCCCAGGTCCAGGTCGCCCGTGCGGGTTCCCATGATCAGGCCCTCCACTGGGGTCAGTCCCATTGAGGTGTCAATGGACACCCCGTTTTTGATGGCCGTAATGGATGCTCCGTTGCCCAGGTGACAGGTAATGATCCTGTAATCTTCACATTTCTTTTCAAGCAGTTCACATGCGCGGCGGGAAACGTAGCGGTGACTGGTACCGTGGAAGCCATAACGTCTCAACCCGTATTTTTTGTAAAGTGAATAGGGAATGGCATACATGTAGGCGTAATCGGGCATGGTCTGGTGAAAAGCCGTATCAAAAGTTGCAACCTGCGGGACCTTGGGTAAAAGTTGCTTCATGGCATAAATCCCTTTCAGGTTGGGTGGATTATGAAGGGGGGCCAGGTCAATGAAGTCCTTTAACTCCTCGATCACCTCATCGGTAATCAGGACGCTGCTGCGAAAACGTTCCCCACCGTGAACCACGCGATGTCCCACGGCGTCAATTTCCTCGAATGAGTTCAGGCTGCCCCGTTTTTTTGAGGTCAGGATCCCCAAGACATATTCGATGCCCGCCTGGTGATCGATAATTTCTCCTTCCAGCTTTAAGGAATCCCCGTCAGAGCGCTCATGTTTGATAAAAGAACCGTGCAAGCCGATCTTTTCGACGATGCCTTTGGCCATGACCTTGGTTTTGGTCATATCATACAGTTGATACTTAATGGAAGAACTACCGCAATTAATGACAATTATCTTCATGTTCAGGTAAATTTGGCAATGGGTTCACTTTTGAATTCTGTGGCACTGATGGCCTGACTCACAATTTTTCCTTCTTTGTAGTGGTAGAAGCCTTTACCGACTTTCTTACCCAGGTAATGTACCCGGACCATCCGTTTGATGATGGGAGAGGCCTTGAATTGCTGCAGTCCGAATTCCTGGTACAGGTTGTCCATCCACTTCAGTACCTTATCGATGCCAACCCGGTCGGCCAGCTCAAAGGGCCCAAACTGGAGCCCGTAACCCAGCTTCATGGTCATGTCGATGCACTGTACGGAAGCTACACCTTCCATCAACAGTTCGCAGGCTTCATTGATGAGGGGAACGATCAGCCGGGTGCTGATGTTACCCGGGGTCTCGTTGAGCACGATGACCCGCTTTTCTATCATTTTTGCAAAACGGATGGCAAAGTCAAAAGCCAGGTCGCTGGTACGCACCCCCCGTATGACTTCTACAATCTTAACCGCTGAGGCGGGACTGATAAAATGAAGTCCGACGGCCCGGTCCGGATATCTTAAAACAGAAGCCAGGTCAGATAACATCAGGGTGGAATTGTTGGTTGCGATCACCGTTTCGCGGCTCACCACCGATTCGATCTTTCTGAATACTTCCTTACGCGTGTCCAGGCTGGTACCTCGTTGCTTAATGTTGATGGTCTCTATGACCAGGTCGCAATCGGCAATATCACTGTAATCGGTTGATCCCTGTATACGGCTCAATATGGCCCTTTTTTCACTCTCGGTGAGGCCCCACTTGTTGATCAGATCATCCAGCTGCTCGTCCAATCCTATGAAAGCCTTTTCAACCTGCTCCTTGCTCAGCTCAATAAAAACTACATCGATGCCGAACTGACTGATCATGCGCACGACCTCCTGGCCCATGTTTCCACAACCGATCACACCAACTTTTTGGAGCGTGCCCGACTGCCCGACTTTTTTGCTCAATGCATAGTCTTCTAATTTTTCTGCCATTGTATCATGTATTAATTCTGTTGTTTATGTTTTATCGGATGCCTGGTTCACGGTGATGGCCACCAGGTTTACAATGTCGCTGACCGAACAGCCCCTGGACAAGTCGTTGATGGGTGCAGCCATACCCTGCAGTACCGGACCGACCGCTTCGGCGTGCGCCAGGCGCTGCACCAGTTTGTAGGCGATATTACCCACTTCCAGGTTTGGAAATACAAGCACATTGGCTTTTCCGGCAATGCTACTTCCCGGGGCTTTTTTCCGGCCAATGGACTCCAGAATGGCCGCATCGGCCTGTAATTCTCCGTCGATCTTTAAGGAGGGCTCCATTTCCCTGGCTAATTCAGTGGCTTTTACCACTTTATCAACCATTTCATGTTTGGCGCTGCCTTTGGTGGAAAAGCTTAACATGGCTACCCGGGGCTCGAAGCCTGCAATGGCCCGGGTGGTTTTAGCGGTGCTGATAGCAATTTCCGCCAGTTCCTTTGCCGAGGGATCTGGATAAACCGCGCAGTCCGCGAAAACCATAACCCCGTCTTCACCGAATTGCTTGTCCTGCAGTATCATAAAAAAAGCACCGGAAACCACAGAGATTCCCGGCAAAGTCTTAACATACTGGAATGCAGGACGCAACACATCCCCGGTGGCATTCATCGCACCCGCCACTTCACCGTCTGCATCGCCATTCTTGATCATCAGAGTGCCCAGGTACAAAGGATCGAGGATCAGTTTAGCAGCTTCCTCACGAGTCAGTCCCTTGTGCTTTCTGAGTTCAACCATCAGGTCGATATATTCTTCCTTCCGCTCATGCTCCTCAGGGTTGATGATGGTGGCACTTTTAATATCATCCAGTTTGTACTTTGAAGCGAATTCTTCAATCCTGGCGGGTGGTCCCAGTAGGATAAGCGCTGCTATTTTCTTTTTGATAATTTCATTGGCAGCTTTAAGAGTGCGCTCTTCCGTTCCTTCCGGAAGAACGATCCTTTTCTTGTGTTGGCGTGCTTTTTCTATTATCGATTCAATTAAAGTCATTGATTATCAATTAATTATACAACAAGAAGGAATGTCTTTAAAAATAGCGATTTTTCCCTATAGTTTTTTTGTTTCACAACATGATTTTAATCATTACGCGAAGCGGCACAAGATGGTTATCACCAAAAACCAAATGGCTTTACGTGTTCGGCTTCCGGCAAACCATTTTACAGCGGGTGTAAATGCCCTTGTAAAATTTGAGGCATTGCCCCGGGTCAATGAATTTCTCAAAAAAAAAACGGATATGTATTGAATTACGCGAGCGCTTACCCCGCTGCTCTGCCGCGGGGTAAGCGAGCACCATTAAAATAAACAATGAATCGATGATTGGCTCCGCCCGGCTAAAGGTTCCTCGCGGCTTGCCGCGAGGAGAGATCAAGGGGAGCCCGGAACAAGTCCCGATGCAATCCAGCAGGCTGGCCGACCGGGTGCCTGTGGAATTCAGAGGAGGGTATCCATGAGATCCCCGGCTGCTGTTATGAATTTGCTGAACGTTTCAGGGATTCCGTGGGAAAGCTTTTCAGCGGGTTCATTACAAGACCGGCAGATAAGATATCCTAAAGCACGAACTTCTGTAAAAAGTAAAGCCCCCATTCCTGTAAAGTCGCTATCTTTAGCTTTCTTTCACGCGATATATGGAGACCGCGACGCTGAAAAACAGCTTAAGTGCACTTAAGAAGCATTTTGAAGGGGAGATCCTGGATGACCGGTACAATCGTTTACTCTATGCCACCGATGCATCGGCTTACCGGGAAATCCCCCTTGTTGTAGCCCGTCCAAAGTCAACGGAAGATATAAAGAAGCTGGTCCGCTATGCCCGGGAGCAGGGACTGACCCTTATTCCCAGGACTGCCGGGACCAGCCTGGCAGGACAGGTGGTAGGGGCAGGCATCATGGTCGATTTCTCGCGGCACATGACCGGTATTCTGGAAGTAAACCCTGAAGAACGCTGGGTCAGGGTGCAGCCGGGCGTAGTCCCGGATGTACTGAATAAAGTGCTTAAGCCCCGCGGATTATTCTTCAGTCCGGAGACCTCTACTTCGAACCGGTGCATGATCGGGGGCATGATCGGCAATAATGCCAGTGGAGCCCGTTCCCTGATCTATGGAACCACCCGGGATCATGTTTTATCCGTAAAGACCGTACTTTCGGACGGATCCGAGGCCGAGTTCGGTGCATTGGATCCCGATGCTTTTGAGGACAAATGCCGGGGTGATAAACTGGAAAACGCAATATACAGGAAAGTACGTGAATTGCTGTCCAACAAAGAAAACCAAAGTTCCATTCGAGAAGGTTTTCCCGATTCTTCCCTGATCCGCCGGAATACCGGCTATGCCCTCGACATCCTGATTGAAAGCCGGATTTTTGACGAAAAGAAGGGGAGAAAAGGACCTGCTTTCAATTTTTCGAAACTCATCTGCGGGTCCGAAGGTACCCTGGCCCTGGTTACCGAAGCAAAACTGAACCTGATACCCCTGGTTGAGCTGGAGAAAGGACTGCTTTGCGTGCACACGCGGTCGTTGAAGGAGGCGGTGCAGGGCAACCTGGTCGCGCTGAAACACAAGCCTGCTGCAGTGGAACTCATGGATAAGCTTATTCTGGACTGCACCAGGGAGAATATTGAACAGAGAAAGAATTGCTTCTTTGTTCAGGGGGATCCGGGCGCCATCCTGATCATTGAGTTCATGGACCAAGATATGCAGTCCATTCACCAGATTGCCAGGCTGGTGGAAAAGGATATGCGGGCTGCCGGACTGGGCTATCATTTTCCCCTGATCACCGGGGAGGATATGTCGCGGGTCTGGAACCTGCGGAAAGCCGGATTGGGTGTACTTTCCAACCTACCAGGAGATGCAAAGCCGGTTTCTTTCGTGGAAGATACTTCCGTACCGGTTCAAAAACTGGAAAACTATCTCGATGATTTTCAACAACTTATTGATCGCTATTCCCTGGATTGCGTCTATCATGCCCACATCTCCGTCGGGGAACTGCACCTTCGACCGGTATTGAATCTCAAGGACCCGGAGCAGGTCAAATTGTTCCGGAAGATCGGGGAGGAATCGGCCCGCCTGGTAGGAAAATACAGGGGATCCCTGAGTGGAGAGCATGGGGACGGTAGGGTACGCAGTGAATTTATTCCGCTGGTGGTCGGGGAAATAAATTATCAGCTCATGCGGGAAATAAAACGCAGCTGGGACCCCGGGGGCGTATTCAACAGGGGTAAGATCACCGATCCCCAACCCATGCATGAGCACCTGCGCTATAAACCCGGACAGGCGACCCAGGAACCTGAGACCTATTTCGACTATTCGGAATCAGGCGGGATCATTCATATGGCCGAACAATGCAATGGTTCGGGCGACTGTCGTAAACCGGCCCTGATGGGCGGGACCATGTGTCCCAGCTACATGGCCACCCGGGAAGAAGAAACCACCACCCGTGCCCGGGCCAACATCCTCAGGGAATTCATTTCAACTCCGGGACAGAAACATCCCTTCGATCATAAGGAGATCTACAAGGTGCTGGATCTTTGTCTTTCCTGCAAGGGCTGCAAATCCGAATGTCCCTCCAACGTGGATGTAGCCAAGATGAAGGCAGAATTTCTGCAGCACTACTACGACAGGCATGGCATTCCGCTCAGGGCCCGGCTCATCGCCTGCATCAGCCGTATCAACCACCTGGGAATGCTGGCCCATGGCCTTTTCAATACCCTGGTATCCAACAGCTTTACTTCAGGCTTATTTAAATACCTGCTTGGTTTTGCCCGGAAAAGAAGTATTCCAAAATTATACAGGACCTCATTGAGGAAATGGGCCGGGGCTGAACTGGGCAAACTGAATGATGCCTTACCCGCCGATGCCGGCAAGGTAAACCTCTTTGTGGATGAGTTCAGTAACTACAATGATGTAGCGATCGGGATTAAGTGTATAAGGCTCCTGAACCGGCTCGGCTACAGGGTCACCCTGCCCGGACATGGGGTTTCCGCACGTACTTATCTCTCTAAAGGTCTGGTCCGTACCGCACGGAAGATTATCCGGCAAAATATAGAAAGTCTGGTTGATGTGGTCGGCGAGGATGCGCCCCTGGTCGGCATCGAACCCTCCGGCATCCTGGGTTTCAGGGATGAGTATCCCGATCTGGCGGGTCATGCCTACCGCAAAGCGGCGCTCAAGCTGGCGGAACAAGCATTGCTCCTGGAAGAATTTATTGAACGGGAGGCCAGGGCCGGGAGAATTACTCCCGACCAGTTCACCGAAGAAGCCCGGAGCATTAAATTGCACGGACATTGTCAGCAAAAAGCAGTGGCTTCTACGGCACCTACTGTGGCTATGCTGTCCCTCCCCGTGAATTATGAAGTCAGCGAGATCCCCTCCGGCTGCTGCGGCATGGCCGGTTCTTTCGGATACGAGAAAGAACACTATGACCTCTCCATGAAGGTGGGTGAACTGGTCCTGTTCCCAGCAGTACGAGAGGCTGGTCCTGAAGAGCTCATCGCCGCGCCCGGAACCAGTTGCAGGCATCAGATTATGGATGGTACGGGCAAACAGGCGCTGCACCCGGCGGAGATACTTTACGCGGCTTTGAAATAGCTAAACCTTTAATTCTTCTCCCTCGGATCTGGCTATGACCACCGCACCGCAACTGTCGCTCCAGACATTCGTGGCCGTGCGGAACATATCCAGGATCCGGTCCACCGCAAGAATTAACCCGACCCCTTCCAGGGGAAGCTTAACGGCAGTAAGGATTACCGTGATCATGACCAGTCCGGCCATGGGTATGGCCGCCGCCCCGATGGAAGCCAGCAAGGCAGTGATCACAATGATCAATTGCTCCCCAAAATTCAGGTCGATGCCATAGGCCTGGGCAATAAACATAGCGGCAACACACTCATACAAGGCCGTTCCGTCCATGTTGATCGTGGCGCCCAGGGGCAGGGTGAAACTGCTGATCTTGTTGGAGACCCCGCTGTTTTCCTCTACCGCGTTGATGGTCAGGGGTAAGGTCGCCCCGGAAGAAGAAGTACTGAATGCCGTCAACAAGGGGGTGGACATATTGCTCATGTGCCGGAAGGGCCGTGCCTTGCCGATGATCCTGACGATCAGCGGAAGGGTAATGAAAGCATGGATGGTGAGGGCCAGGACCACCGTGGCCATGTACATGCCCATCCTGGAGACCAGGTTGGGCAGATCATCCTGGTCGGCCACCACCTCCGAGACGATCCCGAAGATACCCAGGGGGGTGAACAGGATTACAAATAAGGTGATCTTCATCATGACCTCGAAAATAGCATTGAAAGCCCTGGTCAACATTTCCCTGTAACGGGCATGAACGCGGGTGATGAAGAACCCGAACAGGATGGCGAAAAATATGATGCTGAGCATGTCGTTGGTGACAAAGGCCTGGAAAATGTTCTCGGGTACGATCTCTACCAGTAATTGCCCCAGGGATCGCTGTTTTTCGACCAGTCCCTCCACTTCCTTGGCAAAGTTCAGATCGGCGCCAAAACCCGGATTGATCAGGTTCACCAGGACCAGTCCGGTTATTATGGCAAAGGCGGATGTGAATATATAGTAGCCAATGGTCTTGAGCCCGAGGCGTCCCAGACTGCTTCCCGTTCCGATGTTGGTGACCCCGCTGATCAGGGATGACAGGATCAGGGGGATGATCAACATCTTCAGGGCCCGGAGGAAGACGTCTCCCATCCAGGATACTGCATTGATATGCGGATTGTAATAATAAGCCTGGAGCAGGGACGGCCGGTACCGGATTAATTCTTTCTCGGTCAGATACTGCTCCAAAGCACCAAGAAAATTGTCCCGCGACTCATATTGCTCTTCAAGATTGGGCAGCACCTTCTTTTGAACACTTTCCGGGATCTCACGCCGGCTCAGTATCTTTTCCGTGTTGGCACTGTATTGATAACTCGTGGGGAAGATAATGCCGTAGATGACGGCAAGCACCAGGGCGATCAGTATCTGCCAGTGTAACGCGGGAAGCTTGATCTTTCTTTTTCCTGCCATGCCTGTGGATTTGATTCCTACAAAGATAGAATTCCCCGTGATCTGTAAAGCCACGAGAATCGATTTTTCAGGACTTAAGGGACAGGAGGGATGGAAATAAACGATCCTCAGGAAGTTTTAAAAATGTTGAAGGGCCAAAGAGCCAAAGAGCAAAAGAGCTGAAGAACTGCCAAACTGATAAATTCACATAGATGCTTAAACCCTTAGGTTCTTAATATGAACCTCCAAGGTATCATAGTTACAACTGTAAACACAACACTGACTACAATTGTAACTAAAAAGGAAATTCCAAACAGGAGTAATAAACTTTTCACGGATGTAACCACCTGCAAAATCAAACATTGGGTTCGGATAAAATAGTATCATCTTAAAGTTCTCTATACCAGTATTTATTTACTTTTATTTATAGTTTACATTCAATCTCATGGCTTTAAAAGCCTGATTAATGTATATAAATGTGAATATCTTAAACAATTTCTATTGATTACCAGGTTTTTAAGTAATTTAAATGAAGTAGATGTAGAACCCTCCCGTGAAACAATCATTATTATTATAAATTGTTGATTAATAGTATAATAATGATATAATAAGGGGAATAGCTGAATTACAGTGAATTCACAGATGTATACAGTTCGCTGCTGCATTAATTCACATATGTATTTAAAATAGTTGTTACATTTGTGGTGCTATGATCAGGGATCGTATTTTACAAATAATTAAAGAAGAGGGGGTTTCGTCGTCAGAATTTGCCGAAAGGATCGGGATACAGCGTTCCAGTGTTTCGCATGTTTTATCCGGGCGCAACAAGCCCAGTTATGATTTCATTGAAAAACTCCTGCGTGCCTTTCCCGACATCAATGCCAACTGGCTGATTTCAGGGAAAGGAGAAATTTACAAGGCCCCCGGGTCCCATCAAAACCTCTTTGAATCACAGCCTTCAAGCGACCAGCAGCCAGCGACAAGCGACCAGCAGCCAGCGACAAGCGACCAGCAGCCCGAGGCCAGACACCAGCCCCCGGCCTCGCCCGCCGAAGCTTCAGCGAAGGAGGGAGACCGGCAACCACCCCCCGGCATCAAGAAAATCATGATCCTGCGCGACGACGGTACATATGAGGAATTTCATCCTCAGAAATCTGACAAGGATTAGTTATCTTTGCCAAAAATTTCATGTACCGCTTTTTCATACGCCCCATATTATTTCTTTTCCCTCCCGAATTCATCCACAATGTCATTACCAACAAGCTCAGGATACTGGCGGTAATACCGGGCGTGAAGGGGATATTGCGTTCCCTGTATGCTGCTCGGAACTCCAAACCGGTGGAAGTAGCCGGATTGAAATTCCCCAATCGGGTCGGACTGGCAGCCGGATTCGATAAAAATGCAAAATACTTCAGGGAATTGGCTTGTTTCGGTTTCGGGCATATAGAGATCGGCACCCTAACTCCCCGGGCCCAGCCGGGGAACCCCAAGCCCAGGTCTTTCCGCCTAATTAGGGACAAAGCTTTGATCAACCGGATGGGATTTAACAACGAAGGGGTAAAAGCTGCAGTCCGGCGGCTCAAAAAGAGAGGTTCCAAAGGCCTGGTCCTGGGGGGAAATATCGGTAAGAACACGGCTACCAGCAACCGGGAGGCCATTTACGATTATGAAAAGGCCTTTGATTTGCTTTACGATCATGTGGACTACCTGGTGATAAACGTTTCCTGCCCCAATACAGGCGATTTAACGGATTTACAGGACAAAACACTGCTGGAGCGGATACTTACCCGCCTGATGGAGATAAAGTCTGCCAAAAGCCCTAAAAAGCCTGTTTTTTTGAAGATATCACCCGACCTAAGCGACAAAAGGGTCATGGAAACCGTTGAACTTACCATGAAATGTAGTCTTGACGGCATTGTGGCCACCAATACCACGGCAGAACGTTTAAATTTGTCAACTCCGGAAGAAAAACTCGAAAGAATCGGTTATGGCGGTCTGAGCGGTACACCCATCCGCAATCGGTCTACAGAAGTAATTAGAATAATTCACAACTATACACAAGGCCGGCTGCCCATCATAGGGGTCGGGGGGATCATGGGCGCGGAGGATGCCCTGGAAAAGCTGGAAGCAGGGGCCAGCCTGGTCCAGGTATACACCGGTTTTGTATACACCGGGCCCTCCCTTGTAAAGAAGATTCTGAAAGCATTGGATTAATATCTACCCGGGGAGTCAGGTCTTCAGTGCAGGGAGTTGTCTTTTTTCAAGGAGAAATCCCTTACCACCTTTTTATTTGCCATATTGGGGAGGAAGCGGGCCAGGTAATAGACCAGTTTACCCAGGAAGGTCATAATCAGCAGCTCTTTTCTTTGAAGCAATCCCTTTTTGATCTTAGCGGCAACATATTCCGGCGACATCAGTTTCTTCTCGTCCATAGGGGTACAGTTACCGGGTTTTGCATCGGGACCAAGGGCGGTCAGGCGAATGTTGGACCGGGTAAAGCCGGGTGCAACGACCATAACATGCAGGTCATCGTGAAAATGTTCCAGTTTAATGGAACGCATGAAGGTCATGATAGCGGATTTGGAGGCCGCGTATGCGGCGCGGCCGGGCAGACCGATGAAGCCGGCAACGGAGGAGATGGCGACCAGGCTGCCCCGGCTTTCCAGCAGGTGGGGAAGGGCATACTTGCTGCAATAAACGGTTCCCCAGAAATTAACATCCATCAATTGCCGGATCACATCCAGGTGGAGTTCCAGAAAACCGGTTCGCATTGAGATGCCCGCGTTATTGATAAGAATATCGAGTTTTCCGTATTTCCGGATGCAGCTTTCAACGAGTTTTTTGCAGTCTTCCTCCGAAGATATATCTGTGGGTACAACCAGGACTTCAATTCCTTCCTTTGACATGGAAGAAGCAATGGATTCCAGTCTGTCACGGCTTCTTGACGCAAGTACAAGAAAAGCGCCGCTGCGGCCCAGCTCCCAGGCCGTTGCCAGGCCTATGCCGGAAGATGCTCCTGTAATTATTGCGACCTTGTCCTTCAAGGTTCTTAGGGGATTTCATGAAATGCAAGATGATTCAAATATAAGATTAAAACCTCAAAGCCTCGCCGAATTTCAGTTCTTAATAATCTCCGGGGATGGATTTGCAAATAGCAAAAAAGGTTATAAATTTGCACCCCGTTACATAAACAGGTCGATTCTGTAGCTCAGTTGGTAGAGCACCTCCCTTTTAAGGAGGGGGTCCTGGGTTCGAGACCCAGCAGAATCACATGAAAAAACCCGGCCGAGGCCGGGTTTTTTTGTTCCAAGTTCCAAGTTCTGAGTTCCTGATAGTCTTTTATCCCGATCCTGTTCCATTTTTCCCCCCGTTTTTGGGTTATTTTCCTTAAACCTTTTTTCCAACTTGACATTCCAGTTTCTGATCCATAACTTGAATCGTGATAAGCTTTTATATTACTAATCACTTCAAAAGGTTTAATTATGATTTCCATAAAATTATTTAAGTCATTTTTGTTTTTTGTAGTACTGCTCCTGTCTTCCTGCGCCATTAAAAGAGGAATGGAAAAGAATTTTCAAAGTGAAGTCATTGATGAAGAGAAAACGAATTTTAGAACCGGCCATGTCTGGGTGCGTGCCTTCCAGCATAAGACCATCGGTTCAATCACCACGATGGAATCTACATACGGTTCAGGATTGGCGGTTGGGAAAGATTACAGAGAGCAGCCCTCGAGAGTTGTCATGTCGGCAATTAGAAATTCCGGAATATTTGAATCTGTAGCACCTATTGAAACAGAAAAACCACATGATTTCATCCTTGAAGGTGCTATTGCTGCAGATTGGACTACACCCTGGTGGACCTGGGTTCAATTTATTGATATCGCCATACATGCATGGTTTTTTCCAACCTTGGGCCGGGACCTGGAGTGCAGTGTAGAAATCAATGTATATGATCCGAATTATGAGCCTGTTTATATAACTACCGTGGATTACAAAAAGAAATATCTGTGTACGGTCTGGTGGGGCATGACACACGGCGGATCCTATGATTATGGAACGGATGTGGAAGTCCAGAAAGAAGTACTGGATTATGCTTTTTCCCAGATCAAGAATGACTTGCAACTGGCCCTAAAGGAGTATATTGAAACACACCCGGAAATGGCCATGCAGTAAATCTTCTCGGTTCCTGGTTCCGATTTCCTGGTTGTCTTTTATCCCGATCCTGTTCCCTTGCGTCCCGTATTACCCTGGTAGCTTTTAAGAAGATGGAAAACGGGAGGCTTATTCGTAAGGATACCTAATGCTACAATTATTTATGGCCTGCGGCCAATGAATTTTGAGTCATCAAAGTCTATTGCCCTTGCGCCTCCGCTGAAACTTCGGCGGCACGCGGAAGGGCATGCATCATTGTAGCACCGGAATCAGATAAAGAATAAATTCCCTGTAGAGCCATAGGTTTCGGACTCTTTTCGTATAAACCTTAATTAGATTTGTCTCATTTGTAATTAGCCCGGGTCCCGGAGAAGTCTTCAACCGGGGATCGGGGTTTTTAAAAGATATTCGATTATTCTTAACAGTTAAAAACCCAATCCCACCATTTGTATCAGATGCGAAGAACGGGTAAATTTAAGAAACTAAAATCCTGTTTTATGAAAAGAATATTTTATGTTCTGACCCTGTTATTGATTTCGTTCCCATTATTATCTCAATCCACAGTTATTGACATTGAAAATCGTTTAGCTGAGCTAGATGCAGTAAATGCAGGGGCAGCTGGGAGTGTAAAAAAACACCATTGCATGGAAACGGCCAGCAATTTATTACTGAAGGAGTATATTTTTCCTGATCTTGAAGTAATAGAAATATATGAAAAAGACGTGAAATTCAATATTGGAATATTTACAAGAAGTAATTTTTGTTATGCAAACCATCTGCAGTGTGAAACTATTTTGGGAAAGTATTCCTTAGATGTGGAAATCGATGATTTTTTTAACAGGGAATATTTTCTTCATGTAAGAGGGGGATATTATATGAAATGCAATAAAGATGATTCTGGTTTTGATACATATTGGGTTGTCATTCCTGATTATGATGATGTGAGGCAATTGCGCACAGGTCAAAAAATAACCATAACCGGCAATCTTTTTAGTGTTCGATATGGCACCATATATTGTGTTGCAGATGAAATATCTTACGCGGGCCCAACTGTAGTAAAATGCGAGAATGGTCATGAATATCCGGCCTCAACTACTTATAAATTTTGCCCTGAGTGCGGGAAACCATTGAAATAAAATAATCCTGCATCCTGCCCCGATAGCTATCGGGGCTGAATTCTACCTGCCTGCCGTAGCAGGAATTCTGAATCTTTTATTACCTTCGGTCCTTTAACCGACTGCCATGTTCCAAACCCAGACCACCGTCCGGGTTCGGTACGGCGAGACCGACCGGATGGGCTATGTGCATCATGCCAGTTACCTGCTTTATTTTGAGGTTGGCCGCACCGAGATGCTGCGCTCCCAGGGTATGACCTATAAGGATATGGAAGATTCCGGCACGTTAATGCCCCTCAGGGATGCACAGATCGAGTACATGCAACCCGCCCTGTATGATGAGGAACTCACCATCACCACCACTGTCAGGGAAGTCCCGGGCGTTCGAATGAAATTCTTCTATGGAATTCTCAACTCAAACGGTGAACTGGTCTGCAAAGGCACCACCACCCTGGTATTTGTGGATGCAAAAACCCGCCAACCCACCCGTCCACCTGAGTTTTTTCTTGAAAAAATTAAAAAGCACTTCTGAACTGTAATGAATTGGTCCCTGCTTCGTCTTTGGAACAGAAACATTGTTTAACCAATTCTTTACAGTCATGAAAAAGTTAATTAGCAGTTTGATCATATTGATCGTATTCGCTGCCGCAAGTTTCGGTCAGAGAACCCCGGTTGATGATCTGTTCGATAAGTATTCCGGCCGGGATGGCATCACCACCGTACTGATCTCTGAAGGATTGTTCAGGATCATTTCTGACATGGATGAGGAATCGGGGAATATCGACGGTGATCTGCAAAAGCTGAAAGGCATAACCAGCTTGCGCGTAATCGCGGTGGAAGATGAAACCCTGAATCAGGAGCTGGATTTCTTTGCCGAGGTCGACGGCAATATGAATTGGTCTGCCTACGAAGAACTGATGATCGTCAAGGACGGTTCTGACAACGTTCGCATGCTGGCACAAACCGACGGTAACATGGTCAAGGAATTCCTCATCATTGTTGGAGGCGGAGACAACGTCCTGGTCAGCATCAGGGGAGATATAACCAAAAAGCTCATGAGTGAATGGGCTGAGAATTCCGGTCCGGAAGAATTACTCGATTCTATCGAATAGTTTGAAGTTCCGGGTTCCAGGTTCCAGGTTGAAATCCTTTATTAATTAAAGCAACCTGGAACCTGGAACCAGGAACTTACTAAATTTGTTCTTTGAATGATCGCTTGGATATGGACGAACAGGAATTCAAAAGCAAACTGCTACCCATAGGAGATAAGCTGTACAGGTTTGCGCTTGGATTCCTCAAGGTGGAACAGGAGGCCGAGGATGCCCTTCAGGAGGTTTTTATGAAATTATGGTCTATGCGCCAGAAACTCAAACAGTACCGAAGTGTGGAGGCCTTGGCCATGACCATGATCCGGAATCACTGTCTGGATAAGCTGAAATTGAGAAAGACTTACTACATTGAAGATCAATCATCCTATACGGAGGGGGCTACAGGGGAACCGGATCCGGAAAACAGGATGCAGCTGAAAAATTCAATGGAAATGATCAGGAAATGCATGGACAGGTTGCCGGAAACGCAGCGCACCATTCTGGACCTGAGGGATATACAGGGATATGAATATAAGGAAATTGCAGCGGTCATGAACATGAACATCAACAACATCCGGGTCAGTTTGTCGCGGGCCAGGAAATTCATAAGGGAACAATACGACTTGACAGGAAGAACATCATGAAAGATCTGAAACATACACGGGCATTGGTGGAAAAATACCTGGAAGGCCAGACTAGCCTTAAGGAGGAGCAGGAACTCAGGAACTTTTTCATGCAGGAGAATGTTCCTGAAGATATTCTTTGGTTACGCGATCAGTTCGGCTATTTCCGTTCCATGGAAAGTCAAAAACCGCGGAACGTGGAGGACATGCTTCAAAAAGTTGTTTCGGGACAGGATTCACGCCGGCCGGTGAATAGAAGGACCATCCGTATGATCTGGATGCGGGGGATCGGTATGGCAGCCAGCCTGATCATATTGTTGGGAACCGTACTGCTTTTCTGGAACCGCCAGCAAAATGATTATGGGGATGCACTGGCCGAACCGGCAATGGTATACAAGGAAGCCCAAAAAACCCTGAGGGAAGTGTCCCGGGAAATGAACCAGGTCAAAGGACAATTGAAGAATCTTTCGAAAATTAATCAGGGTGCCGGCTATATACAAAATATACAGGTCATGGAAGAAAGCATGAAGGACCTGGTGCTGTTTTCGGAATTCAGTAAGACCAAAGAAAAGATATCTAAATAAATGAATGCCATGAAAAAAACGGGCTTAATCGTCATTATCAGCTTTATGTACCTGGCGGTGTTTGCACAGCAGGGACCAGCAGACAGGCTGTTTGATAAGTATTCCGGACAGGAAGGCTTTACATCGGTTTACATATCCAAGTACATGTTCAGCCTGTTTGCCACAACAGATGAAAAGGATGAAGATTACGACGAAGTTCAGAATGCCCTGGGAAAACTGACCAGCATCAAGATACTGGCCATGGAGGATAAAATAGAACCGGCCGTTAATTTTTACAGGGAGATCGAAAAGGATCTGCCCCTGGATGAATATCAGGAATTGATGGTGGTCAAGGAAAAAGACCAGGATTTCAAGTTCCTGGCAAGGGAAAAGAATGGGCAGATCAGTGAACTCCTTATGATTGGAGGGGGCAAAGACAATGTTCTTATCCTGATCCAGGGGGACATCGATCTGAAAACCATTTCGAAACTCTCAAAGTCCATGGAGATAGAAGGAATGAAAAACCTTGAAAAACTGGAGGAAAAATAAGATGAAACGAATCATCATGCTGTGCATGGGCCTGTTGCTCATCCTGAGTGGTTGCCAATACCTGCCCGGATATCAAAGTTTTGAAGACGTTTTCGATAAATATTACGACAAACCCGGTGTCACAGCGGTCAGTTTACCCGCCAAAGTGGGGGAACCTTTTGCTGCAGACGCGAATGTGGAGGAGGAGGATATGGAAGCCCTCATGAAAGATCTGAAGCACTTCAAGGTTCTGCTGCTGAACCGCGTCCAGGACGCGGATCAGGTTGCAGAGAAAATCATCAACGAAATGACCGTCATCATGGCCCGGGACATCTATGAAGATATGCTCATGGTCCAGAGTGACGATGTGTATGTCCTGGTTAAGGTCCATGATGACAATGGGGTGATCCGCGAAGCCATTGCCCTGATCGATGCCGAGGAAACGGTTATTGCTGCCAGCCTGGACGGTAAGCTTGACAAAGAAAATTTCGCAAAAATACTCTCTTCTGTTTCTTTCGACGAGCTCGGTTTTTAACCGTGCCGCTTGTTAATTATTCGTTAACGGGCTTTCGATACGATGTATGCCTGTATATAATTTCATATATTTGACTGACCTAAGCTAAGCCAAACTGTAATGAAAGTCTTATCCGGAATTGTTGCAAGATCGGTATTTGCTATTCCCATCCCGCGAGCGCGTTCCCCGCTGCTAGCGGCGGGGTAAGCGAGCACGATTGGAATATTTTCGGGATCGATGATTGGCTCCGCCGAGCTAAAGGTTCCTCGCGGCTTGCCGCGAGGAGAGTCAATCGGATCATTGAAACAGATGTTCCGGGCGTTCCGGGTGCTTAACTTCGCACCCGTTCATTAATGAGGGTTTAGGATGGTTTATGAACAGGAAGCCCGGAACATTTTAATTCATTCCTTCCTTATTTTATTCTACCTTCGTGCTTGTACCAGATAATGAAACAACCTCATGAAAAAACTATTTTTAAGCATTCTATTATTTTCTCTTTTGTGTTTTTCTGCTACCGCACAATTAATTATTGGATTAAAAGGGGGGGTGAACATTTATAATTTGAATGCCCGTGATCTCGCGAACAGCGATTATGAGATCAGTATGGTCGATGACCGCCGCGTGGGCTTCCACGGTGGAGCTTTTGTCAGGCTCACCGTTTTCGGCCTCATGCTGCAACCGGAACTGTATTTCAGTTCCAACTCGAGCGAGATGTATGTTAAGGATCTGAGAACCGGAGCGGATCCCGAACTGACAAAGCAGACCTACAACGATATCGATGTACCGGTCATCGTTGGCACCAAGCTG
Source organism: uncultured Bacteroidaceae bacterium (assembly GCA_964420035.1). Lineage (GTDB taxonomy): Bacteria > Bacteroidota > Bacteroidia > Bacteroidales > SM23-62 > CAYQQR01. The sequence goes on from CAYQQR010000019.1 coordinate 23,302, forward strand.
GGGCCGGTACGGCTGGGACTGGGACCCGTGGCCTCAATCAATATCAGCTCTAAGTCGGAACTTGCAGATGTGACCGGATACGAGGAAAAATTCAGAACAGCTGCAATCGGATACCAGCTGGGGGCCGGTATCGACCTTTTGGGTTTAACCCTGGATGCCCGTTTTGAAGGCAGCCTGAGTAAGTTCGGTGATGCCATCAACGTGGCTTCGGGACAGGATCTGAATTTCGATGCACGGCCCAATCAATTCCTGATCAGCCTTGGAATAAAGTTATGAGCTCCTGATGCATGGTTAAGCTGAGGCGACAATTTCTTGATGATGTTGTCAAGGGTTTGACTGCAGAAAACAAATATCTGCCTTCAAAATATTTTTATAACGAAAAGGGGGATGAGCTGTTCAGGCAGATCACCGGACTGGATGAATACTATCTGACCCGTTCGGAACTGGAGATTCTGGATAAGCGAAAAGACAGCCTGCTGGAACATTTCCGTGATGGTTGCGAACTATTCCATCTGATTGAACTGGGTGCGGGTGATGGCAGCAAAACCAGGATACTGCTCGAGCATTTCCTTGATCGTCGTGCCAACTTTGTTTACAATCCCATCGACATTTCCGGTAACGTGCTCAATATCCTGAAAAACCGGTTAAAGGAAGAGATGCCCGGTTTAAAGGTAGAAAGCATTCACGGCGAGTATATGCTTGCCCTGAGGAGCCTGACAGACCAGGACAGGGGTAAAAAGGTCCTTATGTTCCTGGGTTCCAGTATCGGCAACATGAACCATCAACAGGCTGTGGAATTCTTGAAGAAACTGAGAAATGAACTCAATCCCGGCGACATGGTACTCATAGGATTTGACCTGAAAAAGGATCCCAGGACTATTCTGAATGCCTACAACGACAAACAGGGAATTACGGCCCAATTCAATCTGAACCTCCTGGCAAGGATCAACGAAGAACTTAAGGGTAATTTTTTACTGGAAGATTTTTATCATTATGCCTGTTATGAGCCGGTCAGCGGTCAGGTCCGCAGCTACCTGATCAGCTGTAAGGAACAGAAGGTTCGTATAGGCGAAGTTCCTGTAGATCTTTATTTTGAAAAAGGAGAGGCCATATTCACGGAAGTGTCACAGAAGTATGATCTTAAGATGATCGGGCAGTATGCAAGAAACAGCGGGTTTAGTCCCGTGGCCGGGCTTTTTGATCAGAAAAAGTATTTTACCGATGCGATCTGGAAGGTCAATTAAGCTGAAAATCATCCCGCAACCTTAATTCCTGCTCCCTGAGATGGATCAGGTACTTCACCTGGTCCGCGAGAAAATCTTCACGGCTGGCCTTGTCGGGTAGATTGATAAACCGGTGCTTCTGATCGGAAGGCAGGTTCAGGATTCTTGCCAACTCAAGAATGGAACAGATATTGATGTTTTTTGGAAATTTCGGATGTTCTGATGAGATGCGGTAGCTCTTGATGAGCTTTTTCAGTTTTTCACTTTGAATAGGACCGTCCAGGCTGAGGTATTCTATCTCACCGCCACTGTATAACTTGCCGGGCAGGGTATCCTTGAAGCTTTTCATTTCAAACAGCGCGACACATTTGACCACAATAACCATTTCGTCGCGTTCATTTTTGGCCAGTATTTTTTCAAGGTGGACTTCGCATCCCTGTTTTTGCATGTTGCGGTGATCAACATAGGGAATACCAAAAGTGTTCCCTTCCCGCTCACAGTCTTCGATCAGCTGTTTATACCGCGGTTCGAAGATACGGAGGGGCAGGTCTTCTCCGGGCAGCAATGATACCCCGAGTGGAAAGAACGGTATGATGCTGGTTCCCTGTTTTTTTGCTGACATGAAAGGCATTGGATTATCGGAATTGGACCAATAGCTATCTTTGTCGATACGTTAAACATATGACTTCCAAGTTTGTTTAATCCCTTTTGAATTTTTACCGGTATCTGTAAGTTTGAATAGAATTATTGCACGGCTCTTCATAGATTTGCATCAAAAAACCATCGATGTGTGTTTTACGGTAGCCATACATTTAACCCGGGAAGAAATTGAAAAGAGGTTTGGTGTGAATTTCAGGGAAGGCGATGACTATGAAGCCAATTATTATTATAATGCCTTCACCCTGCCCAGAATGCCCGTAATAACTTCTGGCGATCCCAAACTGGTTCAGCTTTACAAGTGGGGGCTCATTCCTTTTTGGAGCAAAGACAGGGAATTTGCAGAAAAGATTCGAAGGCAAACCTTCAATGCCCGGTCGGAAACCTTGCACAAGAAACCCTCCTTTAAAAATTCACTGAAAAACAAAAGATGCCTGGTGGTTGCCCGTGGATTCTTTGAATGGCAGCACCGGAACGGGGACAAGATACCTCATTATGTATATCTTAATGAGGAAATGCCATTTGCTTTCGCGGGTTTATATGATTCCTGGACCGACAGGAAGACCGGTGAAATCCTTGATACTTTCAGCATCATTACCACCGTCGCCAATCCCATGATGGCCGGGATCCATAATTCAAAAAAAAGAATGCCGGCTATTCTCTATCCGGAAGCCGAAAAAGATTGGCTGGATACCGCTTTACCGGACATGGAAGCACAAGAGTTGCTCGGACCCTTCGATGAGAACCTGATGAAGGCACATCCCATTTCCAAAATGATTACCAGAAGAGGAGTGGAAAAAAACACTCCGGAACTCATTCAAAAAGTATCTTATTAATTGAACCTCCCCATTGACAAATATCTTTCCATGTTGTAACTTAAGACAAAACACATTTAAAGGAGGGAAGCATGGAAAAATTTTATCTCTGCCCGCGTTGCCACGGTCATTTGAAGGTAGGTGAATATATCATATTCACGGCCCGTAATAAGAATAAGGATAAAGGCCTGTTGCTGCTGCATCCCGAGATTGGCAACTACAGCAGCATAAAACACCCGGATTTTGAGTTTACAGAAGGAGAAGGTATTGAGTTCTATTGTCCGCTCTGCCAAAGCCGCCTGGTTTCCTCATTCGATGATAAACTGGTCCAGGTGATCATGGTCGACAAGAATGCCAGGGAATATGAAATTTATTTTTCAAGAATTGCCGGAGAACACAGTACCTACCAGGTGAAAGGGGATGAAGCGGTCATGGTTGCCGGGGAACATGCCGCACGCTATACCTATTTCAAAATTCCCGACCGCCTGATGAAATACTTGTAGACCCAATTACGTTTTGTTAAAAAGGCGTTAAAGCAACCGCGCGGCAAAAACATTCGTTCCTTGAGCGTGTTTAACACGCAAACTTTGAAAAATGAGGTTCAAGACCCTTCTGATTTTGGGTTTAGTTATATGGTTATCGCTTTCCTTTGAATCTCCGCATCAAATGAAGGTGCTTGATTTCCAGGGTCTTGAACCTCATCTTTCAAAGAAGAACGATTCCCTCTACATCGTTAATTTCTGGGCAACCTGGTGCAAACCCTGTGTGGATGAAATTCCCGCCCTCGAAAAAATTGCTCGGGAATACCAATCCCAAAAAATAAAGCTCCTGCTGGTCAGTTTAGACTTTCCTTCCCAGATCAGCAGGTCCCTGGAACCCTTTATTGAAAAAAATAACGTGCGTTCTGAGGTGGTGGTCCTGGATGATCCCGACCAGAACAGCTGGATAACTATGGTGCACCCATCCTGGTCGGGCGCCCTACCGGCCACCCTGGTCTACGACAGGAACAGCCGTGAATTTTATGAGAAATCACATACTTATACAGAGATAAGGAATATTGTTGAATCTAAACTTGATTAGCAATGAAAAAGTTAAACTTGTTCTTAATGGCCGTTTTGTTCAGTACTGCCTCGCTTTTTGCAGGCGGCGACGGTTATGAAGTGGGAGATAAGGCCCGCGATTTTAAACTGAAAAACACAGACGGCGAATACGTCAGTCTGGCCGACTTTAAAGATGCCAAAGGCTTTATCCTGATCTTTACCTGCAATGGATGCCCTTATGCTGTAGCATACCAGCAAAGGATCGTTGAGCTGGATAAAATGTACAGCAAGAAAGGTTTTCCGGTTGTAGCATTGAATCCCAACGATACCGGCCTTCAGCCCATCGATGACCTGGAGGGAATGAAGAAAAGAGCCAAAGAAGAAGGTTTTACCTTCCCCTATCTGAAGGATGACCAGGGGATCTTTAAAGATTACGGTGCTACCCGTACCCCCCACGTGTATGTCCTGAATAGGGAAGGCGATGATTATATCGTGTCCTATATCGGTGCCATCGACGATAACTACAAGGATGCCGATGCCGCATCCGAGCACTATGTCAGGAACGCCGTGGATGCCCTGCTTGCCGGCAAAAAGCCGGAGGTTACCACCACCAAGGCGATCGGGTGCACCATAAAAACGAAGATGTAGTGTGGATCGCGGATTTACACGCGTACGCTAAACACACACCCGATGCGCGATCCGCGATCCGTAATCCGAAATTGAACAAAATGAAAGCATTATTTCTTATAATATCATCAATTTGCATCAGTTTGCCCGGTTGGTCGCAGGATCTCACCGGGAGATTCGAAAATGAGAAAGAGATGAGCAAGGAAGAAAAAGTGATCAAAACCGATAAAGAATGGAAACAGATCCTGGATCCGGAACAATTTTTCATTACCCGTCAGAAAGGTACGGAACGTCCCTTTACCGGGAAATATGATGAATTCTATGAAAAAGGGGAATACCGTTGTGTTGCCTGCGGCAATTTCCTTTTTACCTCCGATACCAAATACAATTCCGGTTGCGGCTGGCCCGCGTTCTACGATGCAGGAGAGAAAATCAGGATAAATTACCACAAAGACACCTCTCGTGGCATGATCCGTACGGAAGTCACCTGTGCCCGATGTGACGCCCACCTTGGCCATGTCTTTAACGACGGTCCCGATCCAACGGGCCTGCGCTATTGCATCAATTCCGCCGCACTGAAGTTCTTGCCCGCGGATCCGGATCCCGGGAATAAAAATAACGAAACCAATACCCCCAAGGATAAATAATATCAAGTTGAATTTCGTTTCGCGTTACGTGATACGACTACCCGTAACAATCCAATTTGCGATCTCCATTAAACCGATCCTGTTTTTTTTACCATTTTTCTCCAAATAATAATTCCATTATTTTCTCCCTTGCTGTTAAGAGAAGAATCCACCCGAAGCACAATTTCTTCCTTTTTTGTTAATAACTGCTCAAGGTAAAATTTGATTTTTCTGATTTACTGTTATTTGGCTATTAATTGATATTAACAATTTGTTAATAATCGTGTGAAAACTATGTTAATCTCTTTTGACCCGATTTCTTGCAGGGAGAGAAACTCCCTTCTATATTTGCTTTTACCAAGTGAGAGATAAAGGCCGCTCTCCATGTTAAAAGAAACCCGGAGTTCTTGACTTCGGTCAAGAAAAGCGGGGGACGGTTCTGGAAAAGAGTTTAGTCGCGAGGTTAAACCTCTGAAAGGACCACATGGTTGAGTCAGCCGGCAGAAGTGAACCTTCGGGCAAACAATGCCGGTAACTGCCGAGTCTCTTCCGAGAGGAAAGATCTCTGACAGTTTGTAGGTTAATCGGAATCTGGTCAACAACGGTCTCCGGACCGTTCGCGGTCAGATTCAGGTTCTGAAAATGAAACTCTCCGGAACGTAGTTTTCAGGATCTGGCACGGAGGAAGGAATTCTTCGGAATTCCAACCAAAAGTCCAGGTTAACCGTAGATCCGGAGATTCGATGCTAGCGCGTCGCTTCAATCCGGATCCTGATTTCGGCAAGTGACATCCGGGAGGCTGTTAACTACCGGAATGGTTTTAACTGTAGCTTGGCGCTGCACACAACTACGGTTGTGTGTTAGTGAACGGGGGCTTGTTCTACCGAACGGGTCCCCGTTGTTGTTTTTATACGGTTCCAAGTTCCGGGTTAGTAGAATCATCTTAGACAACTTGGAACCAGGAACCGGGAACCCGGAACTTACAGAGGTATGTTCCCGTGTTTCTTGGGGGGATTGTTCTCCGATTTGTTCCGGGTCATTTCCAGGGCCTGGATGAGCCTCGGACGGGTATCCCGGGGATAAATAACCTCATCGATATATCCCAGTTCCGCTGCTTTATAAGGATTGGAAAAAGTTTCCCGGTAACCCTCGATGATCCTTTGCCGGTCTTCCCCGGTTTTGATCTTGTTCCTGTATATGATATTCACCGCACCTTCTGAACCCATCACGGCAATTTCAGCGGTAGGATAAGCAAAGTTTACATCGGCACCAATGTGTTTGGATGCCATCACGCAATAGGCCCCGCCATAGGCCTTGCGGGTGATGACGGTGATCTTGGGAACCGTGGCTTCTGAAAAGGCATACAGCAGTTTGGCACCGTGCTTGATGATACCGCCGAATTCCTGTGCCGTACCGGGCAGGAATCCGGGTACATCCACAAAGGTGATCAGGGGTATATTGAAAGCATCGCAAAAACGAACGAAACGGGCGCCCTTGATGGATGAACTGATATCCAGAACCCCGGCCAGGTGGGCCGGCTGGTTAGCCACGACCCCCACACTTTGACCATTCAGGCGGGCAAAACCGATAACGATGTTTTGTGCATAATGAGGCTGAACCTCCAGGAAATTGCCGTTGTCCACTACCTTTTCGATCAGTATCTTGATGTCGTAAGGTTTGTTGGGGTCGACCGGCACCAGCTGCTGCAACTCTTCTTCAACCCGGTTGATGTCGTCGGTACAGTCCCTTGCCGGGGGATCCTCCATATTGTTGGAAGGCAGAAAACCGATGAGTTCCCGGAGCATCATCATGGCCTGCACATCGTCTTCGGCGGTAAAATGGGCCACACCCGACTTAGCATTATGGGTCATGGCACCGCCCAGTTCTTCCTTGCTTACTTCCTCGTGGGTAACGGCCTTAATGACATCGGGACCGGTAACGAACATGTAGCTCGATTCTTTAACCATCATGATGAAATCGGTGAGGGCAGGGGAGTAGACCGCTCCGCCGGCACAGGGACCCAGGATGGCGGAGATCTGGGGAATGACCCCGGCTGATCGAACATTCAGATGGAATATATCGGCATAGCCCGCCAGACTCTGTACCCCTTCCTGTATCCTTGCGCCTCCCGAATCGTTCAATCCGATCAGGGGAGCACCGTTTTTCATGGCCAGGCGTTGTACCTTGACGATCTTGTCGGCATTGGCACGGCTCAGGGTTCCCCCGAATACCGTGAAATCCTGCGCAAACACATACACCAGCCGTCCGTCGATCTTTCCGTAACCCGACACAACCCCGTCCCCGGGTATCCTGTTTTTCTGCATGTCAAAATCAGTGCAGCGATGGGTCATTAATTTATCCAGCTCAACAAAAGAACCGTTATCCAGCAAAGCTTCCACACGCTCCCTGGCTGTCTTCTTACCGGACTTATGCTGTTTTTCTATTCTTTCTTTTCCTCCTCCCCATTCTGCTCTCTGTGAACGTTCTTCAAATTCCTGGAATTTCTCTTCTAAAGTGGACATAAGCTCTGGATTTGATGGAAAATTACTTTCAGGGTTCTATTACAACCATAACCTGGTTACCGTTTACGGTCTGGCCCTCTTCAACCCGGATTTCCTTGACGGTTGCTTTCTTGGGAGCTTTATATTCGCTTTCCATTTTCATGGCAGAAACGATGATGAGGGTGTCCCCGGCTTCAACCTGGTCGCCAACGCGAACCGGTATGCTGACCACTTTTCCGGGCATGGGACTGCTGATGGTATCGCCACCATCGGCAAGCAGACTTTTCTCGCGGTTCATTAGGTAGCGCGACTCCGCGTCTATAACCTGGGCATTAAAACTTTTGTACAGGGTATTGATGGAATATTTTTTGGGGTCCTCACCCTGTATTAACTCAATGTTGAAAGACTTGCCATTATATAATATGGAATACACCCCTTCTTCAACCATGAGGATATCCAGTTCGTATTTCTTGTCGTCTATCTTTACAACAAGGTGGTTGCCTTTCCTGCTGATCTCATCAACTTTCGAATAACGCTCTCCCAACTTTATTTCTATGGACATAATTATCGGTTTTTTTTATTTTACCAACGTGATATCCCTTTTCTTCTACCGAAATGCTTCCAGGGTGAAATACCGTTGGAAGGGGCCGGAGCTGTGGAGGAAATCTCTTTTAACTTATCGCTGTAATCCACAAAAGTTGCAATGATGGCCAGGTCTTCGCAGGTCGTCTTGCATTTTGAACCATTGCTGATAAGCGAGCCGATGTTCTCATCAATAAAATGCGTGTCGTATGTTCCCTTACGGAAAGTTTCGGTATGCATAATGTTTTCCAAAAACCAGATATTGGTCTTGACCCCCGTGATCTTATATTCATAGAGCGCGCGTTTCATTCTTTCTATGGCCTGCTCGCGGGTCCTCGACCACACAATAAGTTTACTGATCAACGGATCGTAAAACATGGGAATTTCATATCCCTCATATACATAACCGTCGGTCCGGACTCCCAGACCGGTGGGCTCGGTGATATGGCGAACCAGTCCCGGACTGGGCATGAAGTTATTATCCGGGTCCTCTGCATAAATCCTGCACTCTATGGCATGTCCCGACTGTTCAATGTCATCCTGCTCATAGGGCAGGGGCTCCCCGTTGGCAATGCGTATCTGTTCCTTAACCAGGTCGATGCCCACCACCCGCTCGGTGATGGGATGCTCCACCTGCAGGCGGGTGTTCATTTCCAGGAAATAATAATTCCGCTCATTATCGACCAGGAATTCTATGGTACCTGCACCTTCATAACCAACGGCCCTGGCTGCTGCAACGGCATCTTTTCCCATCTTTTCCCTTAACTCAGGTGTCATAAGGGGAGAAGGTGTTTCCTCGATCACCTTTTGGTGTCTCCTCTGAATGGAACATTCCCGCTCGCAAAGATGGATTACCTTGCCATGCTGGTCGGCCAGTATTTGAAATTCAATGTGGTGCGGGGAACTTATATATTTTTCCATGTATACTGAATCATCCCCAAAAGCCGCCAGTGCTTCGGATTTGGCTGCACGGATCCCCGCGGCGATTTGTTTTTCCTCCTTCACCAGCCGCATGCCTTTTCCACCACCTCCGGCAGAGGCCTTGATCATGACCGGTAATCCGATTTCCTTGACCTTTTTGATCAATTGGTCGTCTGCCGCCATTTCCTTACTGGTGCCGGGAACAATCGGTACGCCGGCATCAATCATGGTCTGACGGGCCGTTATTTTATCCCCCATGGTGGAAATGGCATGCGGGGAGGGCCCGATAAATTTTATCCTGGCCTTACCGCATGCCCGGGCGAATTCAGCGTTCTCGCTCAGGAATCCATAACCCGGATGTATGGCATCGGCACCGCATTTCTTCGCGATTTCAATGATCTTGGGAATGCTCAGATAACTTTCATTCGACGGAGGGGGTCCGATCAGGTAGGCTTCATCAGCATAGCGTACATGCAAGGACGCACGGTCGGCTTCGGAAAAAATGGCTACGGATTTAATTCCCAACTCTCTGCAGGATCGCATGATCCGCACCGCTATCTCCCCCCTGTTGGCAACCAGGACTTTCTTAATCATAGTGTTTCATTTTCCAGTGAGATTTCCCACCTTCCAACCTCGCAAATATGTTAAAAAAATTCAAACTGGAAATTCTGTGACTTTATTTTCTTCGACTTAGTGAGCGCTTTCCCGATAAATATTTTACCCGGAATGACATTTAAAAGGCTATCCTGCCGCGTTAAATATATTCTGATATATTTTTAATCCGCCTTTGCAGTCCGCTCCGGCGGACGAGAAAGAATAAATGTAGTTTCCCGGAGTTCTGCCCTGGAGTTAATGCCATTTATTTTTAAAGCTGAATTTGATTTGTATCTTGCTGAAGATTGAAAATTGCTGAATTGAAAAAAATTTTGATAATTGCACTGGGCATCCTTGTCCCATTTATGCTGTTTGCTTTTCATCCCGAATCTTACAAGGAACAAGCTGTTGAAAAGGAAAAAAGCTGCCCTGCCGGACAAAGTCCGTACCCCCTGTTTCAATCGGACAGCCTGATTGAAATTACCCTGGAATTTGAGTTCGACAGTATTTTCAGCGATCTGAGCCAGGAAAGCTTTTACCGTCCCGGCCGCCTCTGGATCGGGGATCCCGGATACACCCGCTCTTATCCCGTTGAGGTTAAGACCCGGGGCAGGTTCAGGCTGGATCCCTCCCATTGCGATTTCCCCCCGCTTAAATTAGATCTGAAAAGAAAGCGTATGAACGAGACCGTTTTCGAAGGACTGAAAAAAGTGAAAATGGTCACCCACTGCCAGGATAATTTCGGGATTTTCGAACAGTTTTTGCTCCAGGAATACCTTATATACAAATGCTATTCAATTCTTACACCCTATAGCATCAACGTGCGGCTGGCTAAAGTGTACTATGTGGATGTGATAAACCCCCTCAGATATTCGGTTAAGTATGCATTTTTTCTCGAGGGAGAAGACGAACTGGCCGAAAGGAACGGGGGAAATATACTGGACATTGATGCCGTCAATCCCGAAAACCTGGATCAAAAACACTATGGCATGATGGCCCTTTTTCAGTACATGATCATTAATAAAGACTGGTCCGTCCCCATTATGCATAACATTTTCCTTCTGTCCACCGATTATTTCGAACCGCCCTATACCGTACCCTATGATTTCGACTGGGCCGGACTGATCGATATTCCGTACCGCTATGAATATAGTGCCCTTTCCAGGAAAAATCCGCAACGCGAATTCAAAGGACCCTGCCTGAGAAGAAGGACCTACCGCGATCTTATTGATAGGTTCAATGAGAAAAAGGACCTGATCATTAACCTGTATACGCGTTTTCCATACCTGGACAAGGATCATAAGGAGCGCATTATAAATGATATTGAGAAATTCTACCGGATTATCAACGACAGACGGCTCTTTAGAGACGAGATACTGGATTTCTGCCGCTAGTCCATGCTCCTTTCGCCAGAAATAATATCAACACTTTTTCTCGTTTGACCAATTGCATGCAGCTTTTCTTGAGTGCAGGTATTATTTTGATTAATGGGAACTTTCAGCATGCGAATGGATTACAGACAAGCTACTTTTCAACACCTTCGTATTGAACAAAAATCCTTCTAAATCCTTATTATTCACTGATTAGTGAATATTGGCATTAAAGCCGGTCCCGTGGACCCGTACCATGGTTTGATGTACATTTAAAAAATCATATACCTTTGCCGAAATTTTCTGCTGAAGAACATAATGAGTTTGCGTAAACTAACATATCGCTCAGTGCAGGTCATACTGATCCTGACCCTGTTTTTTATTGGCATCGGTTCCACACTGTCGGACCGGGGCGAGGATTATTCAGGGTTGAATATGGAGAACAGGCCCCTGGCCCATGCATTGAAAAATGAGTATTCCAGCTTTTCCGGCTCGGCCATTCTGGATCATGATATCGAGCATTTCAGAAAGCGCTGGAACATCAAGGGGCTCTCAGTAGCTATTGCGAAAAACGGAAAACTGGTTTATGCCAAAGGTTTTGGCTATGCCAATGAAGAAAAAAAGGAAGAAGTTGAGCCCTGGCACCTGTTTCGTATAGCAAGCATCTCCAAGCTCATCACCGGGGTAGCTGTGATGAAACTTGTGGAGGAAGGCCGTCTCGACCTGGAGGATAAGGTATTAGGTCCCACGGGAATACTGAATGATAACAAATACCTCGATTACAGCGACAACAGGGTGGAGGACATTACGGTGCGGCACTTACTGACCCATACGGCCGGATGGTCCAGGCGGTATGGAGACCCCATGTTCATGCAGCACAAGATCGCACGGGTCATGAATGAAGAACTGCCCGTCGACAATGATGTGATCATTCGCTATGCACTCTCAGGACCTTTGAACTATATCCCGGGGAAACGCTACAGTTATTCAAACCTGGGATATGCTATTTTGGGGAAAGTCATTGAAAAGAGCTCCGGGATGGCCTATGAAGATTATCTGGCCCTAAATGTCCTGCAACCCCTGGGTATCTATGATACGCGCATCGGGGGGAGCTTTTACGAGGACCGGGCCCGCAACGAGGTACGCTACTACGAACCCTCCTACAGTTCTAAGGTTTATGCCTTTGATGGTTCAGATATGTTGGTGCCCAAAGCTTATGGGGGTAACGACCTGGAAAGTCTTGCCGCAGCAGGCGGATGGATATCCTCTTCTGTCGAGCTTATCCGCCTGATCACGGCAATAGACGGATTCGGGGACATTCCCGATATGCTTGCCGAAGAAACCCTTGAATCTATGATAAACAAGGAAAATACAAAAGGGCACCTGATCGGCTGGAAGGGAAGTGACGGCAACGGTACCTGGTGGCGAACCGGAACCCTTTCCGGTTCCTCCGCCTTGGTTGTGCGCCAGAACAACGGGATTGCCTGGACCATCATGATCAATACCACCACCTCAAAGAGGTCCAGGATACACCGGGAAAGTTCCAGGATGATGTTCCATGCCATTGCCAAAGTAAGGGAATGGCCCGGATATGATCTCTTTGATTACAGAGACCTTCAGGCCATGGAAGATGCTTTTCAGGTAAAGAATTGATCCCCGGCCGGCACATTCAGCATATCACAACTCAAATTGCAGGGAAATAATAATCCCGGCTTAACAATTCCCCTTGTCTTTTGTTATTGTGTTAGAAAGCATGTTTCCACAGAAACAGGATCAACCTGATCTGTGGACCTTTATTTTGAATGAGTATAAACAACAAGGATTCAGTATATTTGCACTCGTTCCGTGAAAACCAAAAAAGTACATCGAAATGGCTCAATTTGAAATAGTTATGCCCAAAATGGGGGAGAGCGTCGAAGAGGCGACCATCACAAAATGGTTCGTTTCGGAGGGAGATATGGTGGAGGAAGACGATGTTCTGCTCGAAATTGCCACCGATAAGGTGGACTCCGAAATACCCAGTCCGGTCGCCGGGAAAATTACCGGCATCAAATTCAGGGAAGACGACAAAGTTGAAGTAGGACAGGTTATTGCCATCATTGATATGGAGGGCGAAGAAGGAGGGGATCAGGAAGAGAAAGGAGAAAAGGCAGCAGCGGCGGCAGCCGCGGGAGAAGAAAAAGAAGAGGATAAAGAAGAAGAGAAGGAAGAGAAACCAGCAGCAACGGCAGGACAAGAAAAAAAAGAAAAAGAAGCGGGCAGGGAAATCTCCCGGAAAACCGGATCAGACCGGTTCTACAGCCCCCTGGTGCGTAACATCGCCCGAAAGGAAAATATCCCGCGGGAAGAGCTTGACAGTATTGAAGGCAGCGGACGGAACGGCCGGGTGCAAAAAGGAGATATACTGAAGTACCTGGAAGAAAAGAAAGAAGGTAAGGCAGCCCCCGGTGCTGAGCCGGAAGCTGCAAAAGCGGAAGAGAAGAAAGAAACTGCTCCGGCAGCCCCGAAAGCATCGCCTTCAGTGAGTGCCGAAGACGAGATTGTCGAAATGGACCGCATGCGGAAGATGATTGCCGAACATATGATCCGTTCGAGGCAGACTTCGGCTCACGTTACGAACATCATTGAGGCAGATGTGACCAACATAGTAATGTGGCGGGAGAAAGTGAAGAAAACATTCCAGGAAAGGGAAGGTACGAAACTGACCTTCCTGCCCATAATCCTGGAACCCATAGCCAAACTGCTGAAGGAATTTCCAAGGATCAATGCCAGTGTCGACGGCAACAAGATGATCCTCAGAAAACGGATCAACCTGGGCATCGCTGTGGCCCTGCCCAACAACAACCTTATCGTTCCCGTTATCAGGGATGCCGACCAGCTGAACCTGATCGGCATGGCCATCGAGATGAATCGTTTGGCCGACGCGGCCCGTAACAATAAACTCAATCCCGACGACATCCAGGGGGGTACCTTTTCCATCTCGAACTTCGGTACCTTCCGCAACCTTACGGGGACCCCAATAATCAACCAGCCACAGGTGGCCATCCTGGCGGTAGGAACTATCGAGAAGAAGCCTGCAGTGGTGGAGACCCCCACCGGTGATGTGATCGCCATACGGCACAAGATGTTCCTTTCACTGACCTACGATCATCGCATTGTGGATGGTGCGTTGGCCGGTGAATTCCTCAGGAAATTGGCCGACAGGCTGGAATCATTCGATGTAAACAGAAGCTTATAATATTCTACATATGGCAAGAAAAGACAGAACCCATAGCATTAAGAAAACAGACAGGAAAACCCTTGAAAAGTGGTTTCGACTGATGGTACTCGGCCGTGCACTGGACGACCGGGCGCCCAATTATCTCAAGCAAGCCATCGGATGGTCCTACCATGCCCCCTGTGCGGGTCATGATGCCATCCAGCTGGCTATAGGCCAGGTGTTCGATAAGGAACAGGATTATCTTTTTCCCTATTACAGGGACCTGATGACCAATGTTTCTGCCGGTCTTACGGCCAAGGAGATCATCCTGAACGGTATCTCCAAAGATGACGATGTGGCCGGCGGCGGAAGACACATGTCCAACCACTTTGCCAAACCGGATTGGAACATCCAGAATGTTTCCTCCTGTACGGGAAACCAGGCCCAGCACGCCGTTGGTGTGGCCAGGGCCATCAAGCAGTATGATGCCAGGGGTGTCGCCATCTGCTCCCAGGGTGAATCCTCCTTTTCGGAAGGATACGTTTATGAGGCGGTTAATGGGGCATCCAGGGAGAAACTTCCGGTAATGTTCGTGGTACAGGATAACGGTTATGGGATATCGGTACCCAAAGAGGACCAGACGGCACGGGCCAAGGTGGTAGATAACTTCACGGGTTTCAAGAACCTGAAGATCATGAAATGCAACGGGAAGGATGTCTTTGATTCCATCAATACCCTTCTGGAAGCAAAGAAACACATTGAAGAACACGAGGAACCCGTGCTGATTCACGCCCACTGCGTCCGGATTCACTCGCATTCCAACTCGGACCGGCATGAACTGTACCGCGATGATTATGAATTAAACCATGTCATGCAGTACGATCCGGTAGCGAAATACAGGCGGCTTTTACTGCGTTACGAGCGTTTTACAGAGAAAGAACTTGAAAAAATAGAAGAAGAGGTCAAGGAAGAAGTAAAATCAGCCCACAAAGCTGCACTTAAAGCAGCGGACCCTTCCCCGGAGTCCATCCACGATTTCGTGATGCCCGGGCCCTATAAGCCTGAAAAATATACACACGGCACCCATGATCACGACGGGGAGCCGGTCAAACTGGTTGAAGCCCTCAACAAAACGCTCAAAGAGGAATTTCGTCACAATCCGGATACCTTTATCTGGGGACAGGATATTGCCTATAAGGAAAAAGGCGGCGTGTTCAACGTGACCAAAGGTATGCAGCAGGAATTCGGGAAGGACCGGGTTTTCAATGCGCCCATAGCCGAAGATTATATTATGGGTACGGCCAACGGCATGAGCCGCTTTAACGATAAACTGCGTATTGTCGTGGAAGGTGCGGAATTTGCCGACTATTTCTGGCCGTCGATGGAGCAGTTCGTTGAAATGACCCATGAATACTGGCGCACCAGGGGACAGTTTTCTCCTAACGTAACCGTGCGGCTTGCATCCGGCGGCTATATCGGCGGTGGATTGTATCACTCGCAAACTATAGAAGGTGCACTGACCACCTTCCCGGGAACCCGGGTGGTGTACCCCTCCTTTGCCGATGACGCAGCGGGCCTTTTGCGTACCAGCATTCGGTCCAGGGGAATGACCATGTTCCTGGAACCCAAGGCACTCTATAATTCCAATAAAGCGGCAACCCCCGTTCCCGAAGATTTTGAGGTACCCTTCGGTAAAGCACGAATCCGCAGGGAAGGGAAGGACCTGACCATCCTTACCTATGGAAATACCACCCACATGTGCCTGGAAGCAGCCGAAAAGATCGCTGAAGATATGAAGGCCGAAGCCGAGGTGATCGACCTCAGGTCCCTGATCCCCCTGGATAAAGATACCATCCTGGGATCCATTAAGAAAACCGGGAAGGTGCTTATCGCTCATGAGGATAAGGTGTTCGGGGGATTTGGCGGAGAACTGGCAGGGATCATAGCCCAGGAAGCCTTTGAATATTTAGACGGACCCCTGTTGCGGGTGGGATCGGAATTCACCCCTGTAGGATTCAACAGGATACTGGAAAAAGCCATATTGCCCGATACGGATAAGATACGCGAGGCTGCCAAGAAACTTATTGAATATTAGAAACGACCAAAATACTGCTTGATGAAAAAAACAGGATTGTTTTATAGCTTCAATACCAATAAAACAGCCAAAGTGGCTGAGAAGATCAAAGATGCATTCAAAGATGCCGAAATCGAAGCCGTCAATGTGGAGGATAGCATCACCGGTGACAGTTTTTCCGGTTACGATAACCTGATTTGTGGCGTTTCCACCTGGTTCGACGGGGAATTGCCCAACTACTGGGATGAATTTGTGCCCGACCTGGAAGATACCGACCTGAAAGGAAAGAAAGTGGCCCTCTTCGGCTTGGGCGACCAGAAAAACTACCCTGAGAATTTCGTGGATGGGATTGGACTCCTGGGCGAGATACTTGAAGGATCCGGCGCCCAACTGGTGGGCTTTACCTCCCGGGAAGGCTATGAATATGAATCCTCAAGAGCCGAAAGGGAAGATCAGTTCATGGGCCTGGCCATCGACTTTGAAAATCAGTCGAAGATGACCGACGAAAGAATCAATAAATGGGTGGAACAACTGAAAAAGGAACTCGACTGATCTTTTATCCTTTTCCCCCGCGCGATATTTATGACTTTAATGTTTCTTTATTCATAAATATTTATTTTTTTTGCATTATTAATTATAGTTGTTAAGAAAGAAACTACTGCATGTTATGAACTGTAACATGCAGTTTTATTATTGTTTTATGAATAAAGACAAAGTTTATGTTTTCGACACCACCCTCAGGGATGGTGAGCAGGTTCCCGGCTGCCAGCTGAATACGATCGAAAAAATTGAAGTGGCTGTTGCGCTTGAACAGTTGGGCGTGGACGTCATTGAAGCCGGATTCCCAATCTCCAGTCCGGGTGATTTCAATTCGGTGGTTGAAATAGCAAAGAATGTCAAGGAGCCTACTATCTGCGGATTGACACGGGCCGTGAAAAAAGACATCGAAGTTGCTGCAGAAGCTTTGCAGCATGCGTCAAAACCCCGGATTCACACCGGTATCGGGACCTCTTATTATCACATTAATTACAAGCTGAATTCCAACCAGGAGGCCGTTATTGAACGTGCCGTTGAAGCGGTTGAATATGCCAAAAAGTTTGTCGAAGATGTGGAATTCTATGCCGAGGATGCCGGCCGGACAGAGAATAAATACCTGGCCCGGGTCATCGAAGCGGTTATAGCAGCCGGGGCCACCGTGGTCAA
Organism: uncultured Bacteroidaceae bacterium; assembly: GCA_964420035.1. Lineage (GTDB taxonomy): Bacteria > Bacteroidota > Bacteroidia > Bacteroidales > SM23-62 > CAYQQR01. The sequence continues at coordinate 40,734 of CAYQQR010000019.1, forward strand.
TATCCCCGACACCACGGGATATACCCTGCCGGACGAGTACGGGAGAAAGATCCGATACCTTAAGGAGCACGTGAAGAACATCGACCAGGCCATCATTTCGACCCATTGTCATAACGACCTGGGCATGGCTACGGCCAACACCATTTCGGGCGTGATGAACGGAGCCCGGCAGGTGGAGGTCACCATCAACGGCATTGGTGAACGGGCCGGTAACACTTCCCTGGAAGAGGTGGTGATGATCCTTAAAAGCAGGAAGCACATCAAGCTGCACACCGGGATCAATCCCAGGAAGATATTCCCGACCAGCCGCCTGGTTTCCACCCTGATGCGTATGCCCGTGCAACCCAACAAGGCCATCGTGGGGCGGAACGCTTTCGCCCATTCCTCCGGAATCCACCAGGATGGTGTACTGAAACGCAGGGAAAATTACGAGATCATCAATCCGCGCAGCGTAGGCATCAATGAATCCAGCATTTTACTCACAGCAAGAAGCGGGCGGGCCGCCCTGAAGCACAGGCTCGAAAAGCTGGGGTTCAAGCTGGATAAGAAAGCTCTGGATAACCTCTACGAAGAGTTTTTAAAACTGGCCGATTCCAAGAAAGAGATCACTGATGAAGATTTGCGGGTGCTGGCCGGTATGGAGGCCCGGCAGGAGAGAAGGGTGAAGCTGGAAAACCTGCAGGTCTTCTGCGGAGGGGGTAAAAAAGCCATACCTATGGCAACGGTCCAACTTATCGTGGATGGAGAGCTTGTAACCGAAACAGCTACGGGGAACGGTCCTATCGATGCATCCTTTTCAGCAGTGCTGCAGATCATTAAAAAGAAGATCAGGCTGGAGGAATTTTTGATACAGGCCATCACCCGGGGTAAGGAAGACCTTGGGAAGGTTCATATACAAATTGAACACAAAGGGGTGATGTATTACGGATTCGCCGGGGATACCGATATCATCCGTGCCTCCGTAAAAGCCTACCTGGACGCAATAGCACAAATCGTATAATTACGGATTACGGATTACGCCTGCCTGATAGGTAGGCAGAGATTACAGATTCACACTCACACACTAAACACACATACGATCCGCAATCAGTAATCAGCAATTCGCGATTCAATTATTGATTTAAATGGCTAAGACTTTATTCGACAAAATTTGGGATGTACACGTGGTGGAAAATGTTCCTAACGGACCCGATGTTTTGTACATCGACAAGCACTTCATCCATGAGGTGACTTCCCCGCAGGCTTTTGCCGGACTCGACCAGCGGGGCATTAAGGTCCTGCGGCCGGAACGTACCGTGGCCACCGCTGATCACAATGTGCCTACAGCCAATCAGCACCTTCCCATCCAGGAGGCGCTTTCACGCAAGCAGGTTCAGACTCTGGAAAACAATTGTGAGCGGCATGGGATTGAATTGTATGGACTGAATCACCCCTATCAGGGCATTGTTCATGTGATTGGCCCGGAACTGGGCATCACCCAGCCGGGTAGGACCATTGTATGTGGCGACAGTCATACTTCCACCCATGGTGCCTTCGGCGCCCTGGCCTTTGGGATAGGGACCAGCGAGGTGGAAATGGTTCTGGCCTCCCAGTGCGTGCTCCAGGCCCGGCCCAAAACCATGGAGATACGGGTCGAAGGGGACCTTCCCGAAGGGACCACCGCCAAGGATATCATCCTGTATGTCATTTCAAGGCAGACCACCAGCGGGGGGACTGGGCATTTCGTGGAATATGCCGGTTCTGCCGTTCGCGGATTGTCGATGGAAGGGCGTATGACCATCTGTAACATGAGCATTGAAATGGGAGCCCGCGGCGGGATGATCGCGCCCGACCAGATCACCTTCGATTACATCAAGGGCCGCCTGTTTGCACCCAAATGTGAGGATTTCAAAGAGGCAAGGCGAAGCTGGGAAAAACTTGTAAGCGACCCCGGGGCCCCTTTCGATAAGACCTTTACCTACGAAGCTTCCGATATTAGCCCTATGATCACCTACGGGACCAATCCGGGCATGGGGATGAAGATCACCGACCGTATACCCGACCTGGGAAAGGCAGGAGAGAAAGCCATGGCTTATATGGATCTCAGGCCCGGTGAGCAGCTGCTGGGCAAGAAGATCCGCTATGTATTTATGGGTAGCTGTACCAATGCCCGGATCGAGGATTTCAGGGCCATAGCCGATATTGTAAAAGGAAAACAAAAAGCTCCCCATGTCAATGCCTACCTGATCCCCGGATCCAACCAGGTGCTGAAGCAGATCCAGGAAGAGGGGATCGAAGAGATCCTGGAATCGGCGGGTTTTGAGGTACGGCAACCCGGATGCTCGGCCTGCCTGGGCATGAATGAAGATAAGGTCCCGCCCGGCGAGTATTGTGTTTCCACCTCCAACAGGAATTTCGAGGGAAGGCAGGGACCCGGTGCGCGAACCTTCCTGGTGAGCCCGGGAACTGCCGCGGCCACCGCGATTGCAGGAAAAATCACTGATATCCATCATTTATAGTTTATGGAAAAGATATCCGTCATACAATCCAGGTGTGTTCCATTGCCTGCAGAGGATGTGGACACCGACCAGATTATCCCGGCACGCTTTTTAAAGGCAACCGACAAGAAAGGTTTCGGGGAAAACCTTTTCAGGGACTGGCGCTATGATGCCCGGGGACAGCCCAGGAAAGATTTTGTGCTGAACAATCCGGAGTTCCATGGTTCCATTCTGCTGGCAGGAAGGAATTTCGGCAGCGGCTCCAGCAGGGAGCATGCTGCCTGGGCCCTGTATGACTATGGTTTTCGGGTGGTCGTCTCCAGCTTCTTTGCCGATATTTTTAAAAATAATGCCCTGAACAACGGACTGCTGCCGGTCACCGTCAGCCAAGCATTTCTGGATATGCTGCTTCAGGATACACTGAATGATCCGGCCCAGGCGGTGCGCGTAGACCTGCCGGAGCAAACCATCACCCACCTGCAAAGCGGGGAAAAGGTAAGTTTTGAGATCAATCCCTACAAAAAGGAATGCCTGCTGAACGGCCAGGATGACATCGATTTCCTCCTCTCCCGGCTGGATGCCATCCGGAAATTTGAGAAAAACAGAAAACACCCATGGTAAAATATTCCATAGTCCACCTGCCCGGCGACGGTATTGGTCCGGAAGTTACCCGCCAGGCCATCAAGACCCTCCGGGCCGCCGGGGATCGTTTTAATTTTGAACTCAGCTTCACAGATGGCTATATCGGGGCCGCGGCCATCCGTGCCACCGGGTCGGCCCTCCCTGAAGAAACCCTGGATGCCTGCCGGAAAGCGGACGCTATCCTGCTAGGGGCGGTCGGGGACCCGGAATTCGACATGGATCCCTCGGCGCCTGTCAGACCCGAACAGGGATTACTCAGAATACGCAAAGAAATGGGTCTCTATGCCAATCTTCGGCCCGTGCAGACTTTCCCCCTGCTTTATGATAAGAGTCCGCTCAAACGGGAAAAAATAGAAAATGTCGACTTTATCGTGTATCGCGAACTAACGGGGGGTATTTATTTCGGGGAAAAGGGGAGAAAGGAGGATCATGCCTACGATCATTGCACTTATTCCCGGTACGAGGTGGAACGGATCGCCCACGATGCCTTTAAAGCAGCTATGCGCAGGAAAAGGAAGTTGATCCTGGTTGATAAAGCCAACGTACTGGAAACATCCCGGCTGTGGCGGTCCGTAGTGATGGAGATCGGAAAAAGCTATCCGGAAGTGGAACTGGACTTTATGTTCGTCGATAATGCCGCCATGCAGATTATTCTCAACCCCGGAGCCTTTGACGTGGTCCTTACGGAAAACATGTTCGGCGATATTCTCACCGATGAAGCATCCGTGATAACGGGTTCTCTCGGCATGCTGCCCTCAGCATCCCTGGGAAGTGATATCGGTTTGTTTGAGCCCGTCCACGGATCCTACCCCCAGGCAGCGGGCAAAAATATAGCCAATCCATTCGGGACCATCCTCTCGGCAGCCATGATGCTCGATCACCTGGGGCAGCAGGAAGCGGCCCTGGCCGTAAGAGGGGCCGTGGCCAAAGCTATTGAAGCGGAATATGTTTCCGGGGATATCTTACCGGACAAGGCGAAATCTACGGAAGAGATCGGCGATTTTGTCGCCTCGCTTATCTGATCATTCCAGCGGAGACACGATGGTTTAACCCCTGAAAAAACTGTCTAAATAATTCAGCCTGATGGAATCGATAGGATTGACGGGCTTCATAGCCGAAGCGGCAGAATAGGATTCCATGGCACCCTCGCGGTCAATATCCACCCCTTCTATATGCAGGGTATAGGTTCTTCCGGGCTCACCGGCAAAGACTTCCCCGGTCTCGTACCACCCGGGCAGACTGACAGGTACATCGGCACCCAGCCAAACAGGTAAAGAAACAAACCATAAAAATCACGGGACCGCTTTTTTCATAAGATGGTGCTGACTTTATAAAGACAAAGATCGGGCTAAATGGTTGTTGGCGAGCTTACTTTTTTATTATGATTGGGTAAATCCCCGGTTAAGCCGGGCATTCTTTAAGCAAAAAACGACTTAATTTGTTAAATTAATACAATGCGTTTATTCAAAAATATAATTCTTGGCACCGCGATTCTGGTGATATTGGTCTTTGCCGTTGCCCTCTTTTTGCCTAAAGAGCAGGAAGTTACCTTCGAACATACTTCGGAAGCACCGGTCGTGTTACTCTATGAACTGGTGAATACACCGGCAAGCTGGCATCACTGGTTCCCCTGGTTTACCCGTGACCCCGATATCAAAATGAAATATCCCGGCAAAGAATCCGGTCCGGGCGCCGCACTCACCTGGGAAGGATCAAGAGCGGGTGACGGCAAACTAAAGATACTGGATAGCGATCCTCACGAGCGGATCGACCTGGAGTTTACATTTTTCACGACCGGCAAAGCCTTTATGCAGTTTCATTTTATTCCGGAGCAGAACGGCACCCGGATTCGCTGGAGCATGCAGTCTCAAAACCTCAAATATCCCGTGGGCCGGTGGATGGGACTCTATTATGATAAAATAATGAAACCCGCCTTTGAGACGGGTTTCTCCCAGTTGGATTCTTTAGTGCTCAGGATCGTCGACGAATACCGTTCTCAATAAACGTTCAGCTGGCTCCTGCGTTGGATCACCATTTCAGGCTTGTCTTCATGGAAGCTGATCAATCCGGTGACCCATACGTGCCTGTTGTGGAAGTACCATTCCGGTCTCCAGCCATACCTGCGGGCAACGTGCTCGGGAACGATTACGGTAAAGTCATGATAGGGGTAAGGAGCCCCGAAGTACAGCACATAAACGTCGGCTCCGCGGTCCCGGTATACCTCGCTTACCTTACCGTATACGTTCATGATATCACCAACGTGGTAGTAAGCGTCGTAGGCTGAGATGGCGCGGATCCGGTGACCGTAATGGTAGCGGTGCCAGTAACGGTATTCAGGATATATCCTTACATATTCGCGGTACATGGGCCGGTTCCAGACCACCCGGATATGAACCGGTCTGCGGTAGGGATAATGCACCCTCCTGTATTCAACGGGACTGTAGGTATGATGCCTGTGGATGCCGCTCCTTTCCCGCTGTACCCGGTACCGGTCGGGGGTATGATGTTCCCGGTATTCCTTACCGCGGTAATCGGGCGTACTCCGGTTCGGTCCGGTGGAATAGGACTTATCGGATGAAGACCGGTTGTTGGTAGGGGTTACACGGCTATCCCGGTTTTCACCGGTACGGGTGGGGGTCCTGGTACTGACCTCCCGGTCCCCGTCGTTGTTCCGGGTTCGTGTATTCTCCCTGTTGCGTTCCGGCGCGGGACTGTTGATATCTTTTCTGCGCTCGGGGGTATGTATGGTCCGGCGTTCCCCGCTTTGCTCCCTGCTTTCAATCTCGCGGGCGTTGCGGCCGGGTTCATGCTTGTATTGAGTCCCGGATTCGGACCTTCTTTCAGAACGGGTCGTAACTTCGCTCTTTTTCCTGTTTTCACTTGAGTTCCTTTCACTACTCCTGCTTCTTTCCCCCTGGGCCCATAGTGAACCGGAAATGAGCATAATGGCTGATATGAATAGTATCTTTTTCATGGCCCTGTGATTTAGATGAGAACGATTCGGTAAAAATAAATCAAATTCAATGCCAAACTGTTGCAAGCATCATTTCTACAAAAAAGATATTTGCTTAACTTTGAAGTGCAATGGGGGATACAGAACCTATACACGGTATAAAGACGGATGAGGCGGATAAGGTACTTCAGCAGCAAAGGAAGGAGATACAGGAAAGCCTGCAATATGCCAGCTCCATCCAATCGGCACTGCTGTCCGATCCCAGGCAGCTCGACAGGTTTTTCACGGATCATTTTGTTTTTCTGAGGCCACGCGACCTGGTTTCGGGGGATTTTTACTGGTTCCATGCCGATGAGGACCGGATTGTGGTGGTCGCGGCAGATTGTACGGGTCATGGAGTTCCCGGTGCTTTCATGAGTATCCTGGGCATGTCCTTTCTGAATGAAATTGCCAGGAATACCAACATTCATGCCTGTCAGATACTGAATCGCCTGAGGGAAAGGGTCATGAAGGCCCTCAGGCAAACCGGTGATTTCGATGAGCACAAAGAGGGTATGGACATGTCCCTGATCGTCTATGAACGCAGCCAGCAAATGGTGGAATTCTCGGGTGCGAACAACCCGCTTTACCTGGTAAGGCAAGGGGAGGTACTGGTCTATAAGGGCGATACCATGCCCATAGGCGTCAATATTGTCGAAGAAAATACATTTAACGTCCATCGTATAGCCGTCAGGAAAAAAGATATTTTATATTTGTTTTCCGATGGGTTCCCGGACCAGTTCGGCGGGCCCAATCAGAAAAAATTCAAATACCGCAGGTTTAGAAAGCTGTTGCTGAACCTTGCACAATATCCCATGGAGCTGCAAAGAAAAAAAATAGAAGAGGAATTTCTGCGCTGGAAGGGAGACATACCCCAGATTGATGATATTCTGGTTATGGGTTTGCTAATTTGAAAGGAATGATCTTAACCGAATTCAGGATTAAAAATTACAGGTCCATCATCGACACCGGCTGGCAGCAGCTGGCTACCGACCATATCACGGGCTTAATCGGTCAGAATGAATCGGGAAAGACCTCGGTGCTGGAAGCGCTGTACAGCTTTTATACCGATGAAATCAACGATGATATCCTGCGCGCCGATCTGTCCATGCCAGAAGTATCCTGCACGTTCGAGGTGCCGGTTGAAGAAGTCAAAAAACACCTGAAAGACAAGAAGGTTCCTGAAGGCCTTATGGGACTGATCAGCAATTCCGGTTCCATTACCCTTACCCGGAACTGGGATGACCAGAAAAATGCCTACCTCAGTTTTGGCGATGATACGGTACAAAACTTCTTCAGGAAAAGATGGAAGGAGAAAACTATAAAAGACAAAGAACAGCTGGAGGAGATCAAAAAGACCGTTTCTCTTTACGAAAATACAGAAACCCTGTTTATTAAGGTACAGCGTGAACTTGCAGATTCGGAAAAAGAATTGTCCCAGTTGCTTCCCAAACTGAAAAAGCTTCAAAAGTCCGTCGATCGCTCTCCCAACCAGGATAAGGAAAAGGCTTTACAGGCTATGCTGAAAGAGAAACTGCGACTGGAAAAACGGATAGAAAAAAAGAAAAAAACCTTCGAGAGCCGCGGGGAACGTATTGAAGAACTGAGCCCTAAAGCTTCTTATTCCCGGGGATGCCTTGAAGTACGGGAGACCGCCGAAAAAATCAGGCGGCGTATGGATAAGATCCGGAAAGATGCAGAAAACCTCGAGGCCGTCGTGGGGAGCACTTCAACCAGCCGTTCCAGGAAAATGGCCCATCAGAAACTCGGGGTAGCCAACCAATACTATCTGGAGAACAACCAGAAATTTCAGAAGCTTAATGCAGAGGCCGGGATTCGCCAGCTTACCGCCATAGGTGTCATTCATGGTAAAGAACCCGAAGTGGCAGAAGAAGAAGCCCGGCGGGAATATGAGGAGTCCCAGGGTTTTTACAGCCAGGAGGAGATAGCAGAGATACTTTTTCAGTACATACCGGTATTCGAATTGTTTGAAGATTTCAGCAGCCTGCTTCCCAATCGCATCGACCTTGAGGATCTGCTTACCGAAAATACAACCGCTGAAGGCTATAAGGCCGCCAGGAACTTTCTGCTGATCGCCGGCCTGGATGCAAAATTCTTCAGTCAGAAAAACAACAGGATACTGAAACAAAAGATCGAATTGCTGAACAATGACCTGACGATAAACTTTCAGGATTACTGGAGGCAGAATGTGGGAAAGAACAATAAGATACGCCTTAATTTTGAACTGGAACATTACGATTTCAATAACCCGGAAAAGATGGGCCAGCCTTTTTTGGAATTTTGGATCAAGGATAAGCAGGATCGCCTCTATCCAAAGCAAAGGAGCAGGGGCGTGCGGTGGTTCCTGTCCTTCTACCTTGAACTCAAGGCCAGCGCGATGATACACGAGGGACGCTCCCGAATCTTCCTCATCGATGAACCCGCCCTTTCTCTTCATGCCCGGGCCCAGGAAGATGTACTGAAAGTATTCGAAGATATCAAAGAAGATATTCAGATCGTATACACCACACATTCCCCGCACCTTATAGACAGCCGGAAAATATACAGGCTCCTGGCCGTGCAGCGCGATATAGAGAACGACCTGAACTCGGATACCCGTATCTTCAATGCCGCCTCCCTCAGCCGGGCCTCCTCCGACACCCTGTCGCCCATCTATACAATGATGGGGGCACGCCTGGCCGATCAGCAGTTCATTCAAAGGCATAACAACATCATTGTTAAGGATACGGCTACCTACCATTACCTGAGTACCCTGCTGAAAATGGCGGACTTTGAGCATGAATATTTCATCCTGCCCTCAACGGGCCTGACCAACATACCCTTGCTGGCCAACATGCTCATGGGATGGAAACTGGATTACATCGTCCTCCTGGACCATACACAGAAGGGAAAGGAGATCGCTTCCACCCTGAAAAAAACCATCTACGCCAACAATACCGACAAGGCCAACAAAAAAATACTGATCATTCCCGGTATATACGGGCTGGAAGATCTGTTCAGTACGCTCGATTTCAAAAAGCACATCCTCCGTAAGAGGGTGGGGATCCCGGAAAAGAATACAGAATACCTTGAACTGGAAAATGTATCCAGGGATGTCCTGGCAACGGAATTTGTGCTTTATACCGAATCGAACAAGCTCACGATAAAGGAGTTCGACAAAGAAACCCAATCCAATATACAAAACTTTACCAGGCAGCTCGAAGCTATGCTCGTGGCTTCCTAAGCTTGGTTAATTCTTCCCCTGAACAGGACCGGATAAAGCTTGCATGCTACACAGAAATTGAAGGCTCCTTCCAGAAAGGCGAAGAACGCGAGTATGTACAAGGGTATATATGCAAGAAAACCTGTACGCGACAATACAAGAATTCCTGAAAGAACACTTAAAGAAAAACCCACCCGGGCCGCAAAAAGCTTGGGTCCTGCATTTATTTTCACGGGCATTACCCTGAAACTCTTGAGAATTAAGGTGTTTATCCTGCTGATGGGATTGAACCGGCCTTCATATATAATCCTTAAAGCAAAATCGGCTGCCAATAGCCCGATAATCCAATTATAGTGGGTGAACAGGATAAGTATGGATAAAAGAACGGTGAACAAGGCATTCAACCTTGCCACCCGTTCATTGATATATCTTTCATTTACAGGGCATGCTTCAGTCATGATGCTTATATCGTATTAAATCAATCAGGATAAATATAGCATCAAACTGAAATATTCTACGTTATATATCTGTTAAATAAGATATAAAAATGCTTATTTATTTAATTCATTGGGTTTTCCACCCTTTCTCCAGTGGTCTTCAATCTCTTCCAAACTGATCCCCTTGGTTTCAGGGATGTATTTCATACCCCATAGTATTCCCAGGATTCCAATGATCGCATACAAGATAAAGGAACCCGCGGGATTGGGAATGGATTCCATCAGTTGCATGGTTTCCGGATTATACACCAGGGTACTACCCTTTTCAGCCGCTTCGGCTATCAGGGTAGCCGCGGTATCGGGCCCGATGTTTTCCCCCGCGGGTGCCATGATCTCCATGCCCGGCAGGGTGAGGAACTTGGCAAGCTTCAGGAAGGTAAAGGCTACGATACCGTTGAAGAGCCAGTTGGAAAGGGAGCCCAAACTCATGCCGATACCCCGGACCTTGATGGGAAAGACCTCGGAGATGTAAAGCCAGCCCAGGGGGCCCAGACTTACGGCGAAACTGGCCAGGTAGATGAACATGCCGCCAATGGTGAAATAGATCATGGCAGTGCCCAGGGTATTCTTGAAGAAGAACGAGGCGCCGATAACCAGGAGGGCAAAGACCATCCCGATCAATCCCCAGAAATACAAGGGGCGCCTTCCCACCTTATCCAACAAGGCTATGGAGACTAGGGTGAAGCCAACATTGACAATGCCCAGCAGTACAGCAGGCAGGATAGAGGCTTCATTGCTGACCGTTCCGGCCATCTTGAAGATCTTCGGTGAATAATATATGATGGTGTTGATGCCCGTGAACTGTTGTACGAACATGATGCCGAGGGCAATAATCAGGGCAAAACGCAGCCATGGTTTAAAGACCTCCCGGTAAGTAGCGGTTTCCGATTCCCGGGCGATGTCTTCCTTGATCTTTCGTATAGCCGTATCAACGAGATCGGGATCTTCAACTTTCTTCAACACATCCACACCTTTCTTCTCTTTTCCTTTGCTGATGAGCCACCGGGGCGTCTCCGGGAGGAAAAACATACCCACGAAAAGGATCAAGGCAGGAAAAAAACCTACATAAAACATCCATCTCCAGGAAAAAGGATCGGCATCATTGGCGATCAGGTAATCGGAGATATAGGAAGCCAGAATACCGATGGTGATCATCAACTGGTTCATGGTGACCAGTGCTCCCCGGTTCCGGGTAGGAGAGACCTCCGAAATGTACAGGGGAACGGAGAAGGAGGCAATCCCAATGGCTATACCGATGATGATACGGCCCACAACCAGCATTTCCAGGGTGGGTGCGGCACCGGTAGCTATGGCACCGAAAGCGAAGATCACCGCGGTGATGATGATCACTTTTTTACGGCCGAGCAGGTCGGTTACCTTGCCACTTAAGGCTGCACCAAGCACCGCCCCGATCAGGACGGCAGTGGTGACCCATTCAAGCTCACTGTCACTGATGCCCCAGCCGGCGGTATCCTGCAGAAAATTCTGGGCACCGGAAATCACCCCGGTATCAAAACCGAACAACAAGCCGCCGGTAGCAGCTACCGTTGCAATGGCCAGGACCAGGCTGCTTCTTTTATCTTTTGTCATAGTATTGTATTTTAAGATTAATCCGTAATCCGCAATCCGCAATCCGCAATCAAATATACAATGTGAACCGGTTCATGCTGCTTTCAAAATTAATTTATATTTATTTTAGATTCATTCCCGGTGAGTTATATCACCGCGCCGGGATGGGGAAGATTACCTCTTTTGCTCTAACCGGGATCGCGGATGCACGTACATTTAAATACAAACCAGATCTGAATCTGTCTCATTTTTCATTTGGTCTGAACAGGGTAAGGAAAGCAGCAGTGATGTTGCTTTCCTTTTTTTTTTGGAGATATTGGTTATATTTAGTTCCGTTAAATCTCAAATCATTATCATGAAACCTTTAATACTTATCCTTGCCTTGTTCGTGGCATGCACAACCCCGTTTTTACGGGCTCAGAACGATCTGCCTGCACCCGAATCCCATTTCGGTTTTACTCCCGGAGACGACCGGATGCTGTTTGATTATGAAGAACTGATCGGATACTTTCAGAAGCTGGATGCCGCCAGCGACCGCCTGCTGATGAAAGAGATCGGTCATACCCCCGAGGGCCGTCCCATGTACATCGCCTTTATCTCAACTCCGGAAAACCTGGAAAGGCTGGACGAACTGAAGGAGATCAACAGGGAGCTTGCACTGAACCATAGCCTCGGGAAAGATATACTGGAAAGTTATATCCAACGGGGAAGGGTATTCGTCCTGGCCACCCTGTCGATGCACAGCACCGAGGTAGGGCCCTCCCAGGCTGCTCCCCTGCTGGCCTACGACCTGGCTGGCACGCGGGATGAAAGAAAACTGTCCTACCTGGAAGAAGTGGTCTATATGCTGGTGCCCTGCCATAACCCCGACGGGATGAACATGGTGGTGCACTATTACAATAAAACCAAGGGCACCGAAAATGAAGGTACCTCCCTGCCCAGGGTCTACCATAAATACGTGGGACATGACAACAACCGCGACTTTATTACCCTGACCCAGGAAGACAATAAGGCTATAGCCCGGATCTATAACCTCGACTGGTTTCCCCAGGTGATGGTGGAAAAACACCAGATGGGATCCACCGGTCCGCGCTATTTCGTGCCTCCCAACCACGATCCCATTGCAGAAAATGTTGCTGCCGGAATATGGAACTGGACCGGCCTGTTCGGCATGAACATGATCAAGGATATGACCCGTGAAGGCCTCCAGGGGATATCCCAGCATTATATCTTCGACGACTATTGGCCGGGTTCAACGGAAACCTGTATATGGAAAAACGTCATCGGGTTCCTCACCGAAGCAGCCAGCGCCCGGCTGGCTACACCGGTCTATATAGAACCGACGGAACTGAAGGTGCATGGTAAAGGGCTGTCAGAGTACAAGAAGAGTATCAATATGCCGGAACCCTGGCCCGGGGGATGGTGGAAACTCTCCGATATCATTCAACTCGAGCTGGAGTCCAACCTTTCCATCCTTAAAACCGCGGCCCTGCATAAGGAAGATATCCTTCGTTTCCGCAACCGGATCTGCAGGGATGAAGTGAAACGGGGAATGACCCAGGCACCCTATTACTATATCATGCCCCGCAAACAACATGATAAAAGTGAACTCGTTAAACTGGTGCGCCTGTTGCAGGAACACGGGGTGGAGGTTTATACCCTCCGGATGCCCTGGACCATCAATGGGTATCAATACGCGGAAGGGGATATCGTCGTTCCCATGAACCAGCCCTTCCGTCCCTTTATCAAAGAGGTTCTGGAAGACCAGGAATTTCCCGTGCGGCATTATACCCCGGATGGTGAGATCATCAAACCCTATGATATCGCAAGCTGGTCGCTACCCCTGCATAACGGGGTCGATTGCAGGGAGATCAATAACCCGGTCCCTGACTTTTCCGGTGTGATATCACGCCTTGAAGCACCCTGGGATCCCGGCTATGAACTGTATTATGAGGATGAGCAATATGCAGTCTTCAGCGCCAACCATAATGAAAGCTATGAAGCCGTTTTTCGCCTGCTGGCCGAAGGATTTGAAGTCAAGCGTACCCTCTTCGATGCTTACGAGACCGGCTATGATAACGGGGAATTCCAGGTGACCGTCAACGATAAGAACCGGGATAAATTTCTCGGAATCGTTGCCGGGCTGGATATTAAGCCCACCGGTATCGTTAATTCCCGGGTTCCGGTTGAGACACTGAGCCTGCCCCGCGTAGGGCTCATAGAAACCATCTTTCATGATATGGATGCCGGATGGACCCGCTATGTATTCGACCGGTATCATATTCCCTGCACCGTGCTTAAGCCTGAAGACTTGAAGACCGAAGACCTTCGGAAGGAATATGATGTCCTGGTCTTTCCGGATGTCCATAAGTCATTGCTGATGTCCGGGAAAATAGAAAGAGGTGAAGGTTCCTATTATATTACCAACTACCCGCCCGAACTCACCAGGGGAATGGAAAAAGAGGGTTTGCAGAACTTACTCCTTTTTATTGACAGTGGAGGCAAGGTGCTGTCCTGGGGACGGTCCGCCGGACTCTTCGAAGGCAGCCTCTCATTCCAGGAATCCAAGGACGATAAAAAAGAATTCATGCTGCCTTTCAATGATGTCTCCGACCAGCTCAGGAAAAAAGGGCTTTATGTGCCCGGTTCATTGATGGAGGTCAAACTGCTTCAGGGACATAAACTCACTTTTGGTATGCCGTCCAAAACCGGGGTCTTTTTCCGGGGCAGACCGGTGTTCGAAACCCGTGTCCCCTCTTTTGATATGGACCGCAGGATCATCGCCACAACCCCCGAAAAAGAGATCCTGCTCAGTGGTTACGCCGAAAAGGAAGAGCTGGTCGGCCATAAGGCACTCATGCTGTGGATCAAAAAAGGTGAGGGGGAACTGGTCCTTTACGGCTTCAACCCCCAGTTCCGAAGCTCCACCCATGCTACCTTTAAACTTCTTTTCAATGGCTTACTTCTATAAAATTACATAATGAGTTCCTTGGTTCCCTGGTTCCCGGCATAAAACTATGCACCCAATTTATCCTCCACTGACGTGATTGCTTCTTCAAAATTCTCCACCGGCAGCTGGCATGATCCGTCAGAGCAGACGTAATACAGGGTTTTACCTTCCTTATACCGGTCCCTGAGCAGGGGCAGGTCGCTGGGCGATTCCGGGCCGGCCAGCACTACCCCGGGCAGGTAATGCTGGTCAATAGCTTTTCGTGCTTCGCTGATTGCATCTCCGAGGATTGCCAGTTCCAGGCTGCCCCGTACCTGCCGGAGACTTAATAGCCCCCATTGCGCGTAGCAGGGCAGGGCCTTGAACATATCGGTCCGGACATTGGTGAGCATCTGCCGGGCCATCCTGTTGTATTCCGGCTTGCCGAACAGACTGCTTAAAACCGAGAGGTTGGTTGCCATCACGGCATTCGAGGAAGGGATAACATTGTCGGACAGCTCCATTTCGCGGGCAATGATCTCTTTGTCGCCCTTAGCAGTGTAAAAGAACATCCCGGAATTCCGATCATAAAAATGATCCAGGCAATAATCCAGCAGTTCGCGGGCACGGTCGGTCCATGCCTCATCAAAACCGGCCTGGTACAATTCCAGCATTCCGCTGATCATTAAAGCATAATCATCCAGGAAGGCCCGGATGGAGGACCGGCCCTCCTTAAAGCTACGGTGCAGGGCATGGTCCGGCTGAAGCTGGTTTTTGAGGAGCGCATCGGTCAGGTGCACGGCGTCTTTCAGAAATTCTTCCCGGCCAAATACCCGGTAGGCCCGGGCCAGGGCGCTGATCATCAAAGCATTCCAGGCGGTCAGGGATTTGTCGTCCGTACCGGGCCTTTCACGCCGGTTCCTGGCCTCCATCAGCTTTGTCTTCTGTTTTTCAATGATCTCACCGGCTTTATTCGCATCCATATCGTGCCTTTGTGCCACCTCCTCCAGGTCATCGGTGATCCATAATACGTTTTGGCCTTCTTCCCAGTTGCCTTCAACGGATACGTTGAAATAGTCGGTAAAAAGCAAAATATGGGGATCTCCCGACAACACCCTGCCGATTGCTTCATCGGTCCAGGTATAATAGGCCCCTTCACGTCCCTCGCTGTCCGCATCCAGGGCGGAATAATACAAGCCTTCCGGTGAGCGCATTTCCCGTTTCAGGAAAGCGAGAGTTTCATAAACCACCCTTTTATAAGAATCTTTTTTATAAACCTGGTAAGCTTCGGAATAAAGCAGGACAAGCTGGGCATTGTCATAGAGCATCTTTTCAAAATGGGGCACTTTCCAACAGGCATCCACCGAATAACGGGCAAAACCGCCGCCCAGCTGATCATAGATGCCGCCCTGTATCATCCGGTCCAGGGTACGTTCCACGTGATCCTGGATATCCTGCTTGCCGGTCTGGTGCGCATACGCCAGCAGGAAGCGCGGGTTGGCGGGCATGGGAAATTTCGGTGCCTGCTTGTTTCCGCCATACTCCCTGTCGAACAGGTCCGTCCAGCGGTCCAGCGCATTGTGAAGATCCTCCATCCCGGGTGGGTCGATCTCTTTCTTTTCAACAATAACCTCCGAGCTCCGTATCCCTTCGTGCAATTGTCCGGCCTGCTCCAGCAGGCGCTGGCGATCGGTCCGGTACAGTGTTGCCAACTGTTCCATGAGGTTCATCCATTGATCTTTGGGATAATAGGTCCCGGCATACACCGGCCTGCCGTCGGGCAGGGCAATACAGTTCAGGGGCCATCCGCCCCTGCCCGTGAGCAGCTGAACGGCGTTCATATAGATATGGTCGATGTCGGGCCGCTCCTCCCGGTCAACTTTCACAGAAACAAAATGCCGGTTCATCAGTTCGGCCACCTCCTCATCCTCAAAGGATTCGTGGGCCATCACATGACACCAGTGACAGGCCGAATATCCGATGCTGAACACCAGCAGCTTGTCTTTCTCCCGGGCTTTATTCAAAGCCTCCTCCCCCCAGGGATACCAGTCTACCGGGTTACCGGGTTACCGGCATGCTGCAGCAGGTAAGGACTGGTTGCATTGCGAAGTCGGTTCATAGCTGTGGTTTCCTCGTATAACAAACCTGGAGTAATTATGTTGGTTATTGACGCCTGTGTAACGGTGCCAAACGGTGCTAAACGGTACTGAACCTGGGAACCCAGGAACTTAGGAACTTCATCTTAACCTTTCTTAACTTTTTTTAGCTTTTCCTGTATTTTATTTGCCCCTGCCGGGTTTTACCTTTGTTATCAGGAAATACAGTAATTCCATAATCATGAAACCAAAGAAGATAAGATTATTCGCCGGCACCGGGATAGTTCTGATCATGATGCTGAGTCTGGCATCCAATATCGGGAACGTTTCGGAAAATAGCATACTGACGGGTGCCGCGCTGGGAACCGGGATCAACCTCATGTCACCATGGAAGTGTTACCGTGCGGATGCCGTGAAGCCTTATCCCCGGGACAGCCTGAAGAACTGGAAGCTGGAGGAACTGAAGGTGGAAGACAACCAGCTGCTGGCCCGGTACAAGGACCGGCGGTCGGGAAAACCCCATACCGTGGAAATGGCCGTCAGGGAAGGGGAGGTCCGGGCCCTGGTGATTGACGGTACCGTGATTCCCGGGGAACAATTTGATAAGCACCGTGATATCATCGACATGACCCTGAAAGATGTCCGGATGGCCCGCGAGGAGTTGGCCCAGGCATGGGAGGGTTTGGAAGACTTTGATGCGGAAGAGATCCGTATTCACATAAAACGATCCCTGGAAGATCTGAAATTTCCGGAACCCCCCCATGTGCATTTTGAATTTGACAGCCTGGACTGGAACTTCCCCGGGTTGGACTCCTCTTTTTTTATGAAGATGCACATTGAGCCTGCCACGCGTGCCATGGAAGACATCAACCGGGAAGAAATAAGGATACCGCGTAAAAAAGCCCTGAAAGAAAGCCAAAAGGAAATGGAGGAATTCAAAAGGGAAAAGGGTATGTCGAAAGAGGAAGAAGAACTGCACCTCAAGTTGAAAACTGCTCAGGTGGAGATGGGGGAATCCATTCGGGAAGCCATGGAAGAAATAGACTGGGAGGAGATCCGCGAAGCACAAAGAAAAGCTTTGGAGGAGATTGACTGGGAAGCCATAAAGAAGGAGCAAAGAAGGGTCATGGAAGAAGCTTTTCAGAACCAGGAAGAGATCCGCGGGGCCATGGAAGAAGCCCGGCAGGCCTGGGAAGAGATCGACCATGAAGCCATCCGCGAGGAGATACGCCGCTCCATGGAAAACCTGGAATTCGAAGAACTCCATCTTCAGGAGGAAATGGAGAAGCTGGAGAAGCAGCTCGAGGAGATCGATAAGTTAGGGCTGGAGAAGAATTCAGGATTCAGGATTCAGGATTCAGAATGAGGGTGTGGGGATGGGGTGTGGGTGTGAAACCTGGAACCTGGAACCTGGAACCCGGAACCCGGAACCCGGAACTTAAATGTAACAAATTTCATTCTGATTCGTCTTAGGGATGAAAGTGAAAAGAAAGAAAAAGGATATGAGCCCGATAGATAACAGGATAACAGACCAGCAGCGGATCATAGACCGGCTCGAGGAAGAAAAAAGGAGAATGCAAAGCGGTCAGCCGGTCGGCGAGGAGATCAGGATCGCGGACCAGTCCTTCAGGCGTTCAAAGATCGAACAGGCCATAGCCGATTGTTACCAGCAGCTGGCGGTTCTGAAGATCCGTAAAATGATGAATTTCGAATAAGTTCCGATCCATTCTCTCCATCCGATATCCCCCGGCCCGGTTGGTTATCCACCGGGCTCTTTATTTTATCTCCACGACGATTTTCCCGTCGGCCTTGTATTCCGAGGCGTAACGATGGGCCTCCACGATCTCGTCCAGGGTGTAAACATCATCGATCCATACCCGGAACATCCCTTCTTCGATCCACAGGTTGATCAGCTTCAACTCGGAGCCCCTGGATTTTTGCAGGAGGGTCCTGACTTTCCTGAACGGGTGGAAGAGGGCCACCAGCTTGTGTGCCAGCAGCTTCAAACGGGGCAGGGTGGTTATGTAAACACCGTTCCCGGTAAGCAGGTGCTTTACGGTCAGAAAGGATTCCGTACCCACGGCATCGAAGAATAGATCGTACTTCTTTTCTAAGGTAGGCACGGGGGTTTTCTGATAATCGACCCAGTGGTGGGGCCTGAGTGTTTCCATCATCTCCCTGTGGCCCGCGGAACATACGGCAGTAACCTCCGCCCCGTGTAATTCCGCGATCTGCAGGGCCATGTGACCCCCCCCGCCGGAAGCCCCGTTGACCAACACTTTTTGCCCTTCGCGGATCCTGCCCTTATCCCGCAATGCCTGCAGGGCGGTCTGGGCCGCCATGGGGATGGCCGCCGCGGTGATGAAATCCAGTTCGTCCGGGATGGAGGCAAAGACCTTCTCCGAACCCAGGGCATATTCCGCCAGGGCACCGCCGTATTTTACATCCAAACGGCCGTAGACCCTGTCGCCCGGCTTGTATTGTGTCGCTTTGTCCCCCACGGCATCCACCGTGCCCGCTGCATCGAACCCCAGGATGATGGGGAAGGGGGCTCCCAGCAGCTTTTTATGGCTGCCGGTCCGCATCTTCCAGTCTACCGGGTTTATCGAGGAAGCATGTACCCGGATGAGAACCTGACGGGGTCCGGGCTCCGGTTTGGGCACCTCTTCGATGCTAAAGACCTCCGGTCCGCCAAATTGTTTTATTATTGCAGCTTTCATGGTTTGCTGAGTAATAGGATTGTAAAAGTAATAAAGAATTAAAGCTTCAGAATATTTCGTATGAGTTAATAGTTGCTCGCCTTCGGCTGTAACTCGCTCCCCCGAGTACCCGGGGTCGCCGTTGCTGTGTGTCTCATTGTCTCAACGTCTCTATGTTTTCAAGGTCTATTATGTCTTTGTGGTTCTCAGTTTTACTCGGGGCCTCTGTGACCATATAAATTTCGAATTTATCCTGCCTGTAGGCAAGGAATTACGAGTTTCTTCCTCGCGTTCTTCGCGCCTTCTTTGCGAGCTTTGCGGTTCAGAACAACCGCATGGCTATTGCATGACAACCGAATTGACAACCGCGTGACAACCGCATGACAGCCCTATAGCCCTTAGGCTCTTAATCTCTTAATCCCACATTTTAACATTTCATTATAACAACCGTTTTATTCAAAACCGTTATTTTTAATCTTTCACGAAATCAGAGGCTAAACACATGGATGCATATGCAAAGCTGGGGAAACTGAAGGGAATACTCAAAGAGATGGGCACGGTGATCGTGGCTTATTCAGGCGGGGTGGACAGTACATTCCTGCTGAAAGTGGCCTACGATACTTTGAAGGAAAACGCGTCCGCCGTACTGGCGGTATCTCCGTCTTTCCCGTCCAGGGAGTTTGACGGGGCCATGGAAATGGCCAGACTGACCGGCGCCCGCGTGGAAGTGATCCATACCAAAGAACTGGACGATCCGAAATTCAGTAACAATCCCGTAGACCGCTGCTATTTCTGCAAAAGCGAGTTGTTCGATAAGATCATCGAGCTGGCCGGTTCGGGCGATTATCCCAACATGGTCGACGGCACCAATGCCAGCGATAAGGACGATCACCGGCCCGGAATAAAGGCCCTCCGCGAAAGAGGGGTTCGCAGTCCGCTGCAGGAGGCGGGACTGACCAAGCAGGAGATACGCGAACGCTCCAGGGAGATGGGTCTGCCTACCTGGAAAAAGGAAGAGCTGGCCTGCCTGAGCAGCCGCTTCCCATACGGGGAAAAGATCGATCTGAAAAAACTCAGGATGGTGGACCAGGCCGAAAACTTTCTGCGTGACCTCGGTTTCACCCATATCCGCGCACGGCATTCCGGATCAACCGTTAAGATCGAAGCGCATCCCGACCAGGTGGAACGGTTCTTCGAGGAAGGTACAAGGGAAACGGTGGTTGCTGCCCTGAAGGAGATCGGGTATAAATATGTGACCGTCGATCTGGAAGGTTACCGCCGGGGAAGCATGAACGAGGTACTGGGCGGGAAAAAGAATATCGTTCACATCGACGATCCCTCGAAACTCAAAAGAACCTGATCAAGGTAACAGATCCTCGCTCCAGTTTTCGGAAAGGGGCGTTTTCTTTCCCTGCAGAATGGCGGCCACGGCTTCCAGGGTTTTACCCGCATCGCCTATAGGAAAATAAAAGGCATCCCAGTTGTCGCTGTCCTCACCGTTCGTATTGGGGATCACATGATCGAATAAACAGGCCGTTCGCAATTCCATGTAAGCACTCTTGGCCCGGATCTCGATATTTTCAAGGTCGGGCAGGGACAGTTCCCCTTTTTGCCCGCGGGTCCGGCGCAATAACTTGCGGCGCATCACGTCGGTGATCAAACGGTTCAACTCGGGCACCGTCATTTGTTTCTTGAGCCGCTTGATCTCCGATGCGGACAGGGGAGAGAGGAAAATGCTGTTCTTTTTTATCCCGGACAGGTTTTCATGGGTCAGAAGCAGTTTACCGATCATGGGATTTCCCTCGTAAAAGACATCGGTTTTCTTCAGCTCTGTGGAAAGCTGCTTGATGTCCAATGCCTGCCAGTCGCCCCGCACTTCCATCACCACGTAACGTTCGTCTTCCCTGAGGTTTTGGATGTATTCCTGAGTCCGGAAATGGTAGTCCACCCCGTCTTTTTCTCCCGGCCGGGGTTGCCTGGAGTTGGACAGCACCAGGTGCTGCAGACTGCCCCTCAGTTCGGGATGGAACTTTTTCAATGCCTTGTCGAGCGGACTCTTACCCACGCAGGAAGGTCCGGAAAGAATGATCAGTTTACCCATAATCGTAGTTTTCTATAAAGATAAGGTTTTGGGGTTAATTGTATGTAAATGTTACGGGTTTCGTGTTACGGCTTTCCTGTTACGGGTTACGGGTACGGAATGAGGGTATTGACTGTAATTTGGTGAAATTGGTGTTAATTTGTTGTCCAACGTACTCTCCAGGCCTTAAGCTCTTAAATCCTTTATCCTTTTCCAAAATTCCCCTACCTTAAATCCCTGGATCCTTATATCTTAAAACTTTATTTCCACCGCTTCCCCGGTATATTCTACCGACTCCATCTCCACCTCTTCCGAATCGATCCCCGCTGGATTCTCCGCGGAAACAAGCACCACCCGGATGGTTCTTGACTCCGGCATCCCCGGAAATTCCCCTTCCCGCGTCCCGATGGTGAGGGTTTGGGACGACTCATCATAATTAAAGGGAATGAGGGAATAAACTCCTTCTTCATAGTTATAATTGGTGCCCTCGTCTTCATAAAGGGTGAATTTACCGTCTTTGCCCGCGTAAACATAAACCGTGAGCGGATCGGCAGGTTTTTCCCCGGTGTACTGCAGCTCCGGTCCGTACGCGATAATGGCCCCTTCAGGCACGAATACGGGGATCTTTTCATAGGGGGCTTCAGCAGTGATTGTTTTTCCGCCTTCATGATACCGGCCGTCGTACAGGTTGTACCAGCCGGAACCCGAGGGCAGGTAAACCTCCCTTTCCGTGGCCCGGTCGGTGGTTACCGGGCAGACCATCAGTGCGGGACCGAACAGGTACTGGTCGGGGATCTCGTAGACCTCGGGGTCGTGCCGGAAATCCATCACCAGGGGCCGCATCAGGGTATAGTCCTCCAGCCAGGCCATGCCGTTCAGGGTGTAGATATAGGGCATCAGCCGGTAGCGGAGCTTGTCGTAATAGAGCATGCTCCGGTAAGCCAGGTGGTTGACCGGGGCGACCTTGAAGATCTCGCGGCAGGGATACTGGCCATGGACCCGGAAAAGGGGACAGAAGGCCCCGAACTGGTACCAGCGGGTCATCAACTCCCGCCATTCCCTCAGGTCGTCCCCGGTGGCATCCTGGTAACGGCTTTCGGTTGAGAAGCCGCCGATATCATGGGTCCAGAAGGGAATGCCGGCCATCGAGAAGTTCAGTCCGGCCGGGATCTGGTTGGCCAGGTCGTCCCACCGGGAAGCCACGTCCCCGCTCCAGGAAGCTGCCCCGTAGCGTTGCTGACCGGCAAAGGCGGAACGGGTGAGGATGAAGGCCCGCTCGTTGGTGTTAACTTCCCGCAGGCCCTCGTAAAAGCCTTTGCTGTGCAGCAGGGAATAGGGGTTGTAATATTGCGTTGATGGACCTAAATACATGGGGTACATGCGATCTTTTTGTTCCTCCTGTCCGATGTTGCCTTCCAGTTCCGGTTCCGTGGCATCCAGCCACCAGGCATCGATGCCGAGAACATTCAGCTTTTCATTCACCTGTTCCCAGTACAGGTTACGGCCGCCCGGGTGAGTGGCATCGTAGAAAGTGGACACATAACCCACCCAGTCTGTTACTTCCTTCTCCAGGTTCCCCTGGTACAGGTAGCCGCCTTCCTGCATTTCCCTGAAATATTCCGTTCCTTCATAAAACTTGGGCCATATGGAGATCATGATGCGGGCATTCCGGCCGTGTACGGCATCCACCATGCCCCGCGGATCGGGGAAACGCGCCGTATCGAAATCGTGCGATCCCCATTGGTCCTCGGGCCAGTAAAACCAGTCCAGCACGATATTGTCGATGGGAACCTCCCGCTCGCGGAATTCTGTAAGAACATCCAGCAATTCTTCCTGGGTCTGGTAACGCTCACGGCTCTGCCACAGGCCCATGGCCCAGGAAGGCATCATACCGGCTTTGCCCGTAAGCCTGCGGTAGCCGCTGATCACCTCGTCGGCATTGGTTCCAATTACAAAATAATAATCGATTTCCTCACCCGCCCCGGAGGTCAGGGTGAGCTTTTGCTGCAGCTCGGGGTCGGCCGGGTCCAGGTGCTCCAGGGCCATGTAATGCCCCCCGTCAGGATGGAACTCAATTTTGACGGGGATCTTCTCTCCGGGGAAGAGCCTTCCCCGGATGATATCGAACCAGGGGTTCCAGTTCTGCCTCCATTTGTCCACCACCAGCTTGCCCTCGAGCCACAATTTATAGTAGCCGGCCGCGAAGAGCCGTAATTTATGTGTGCCGGCGGAATCGCTGTCGATAAAGCCTTCCCAGATCACATGTCCTTCTTGAAGGTCGAAACCTTCGGGCCACTTCTCCCGGTCGGCAACCACCTGGTAGTTGATCTCATCTTCGGTCTGCTGGAGGAACACCGAGTCGCCCTGGTAATAGGTAGCGGTCAACCCGCCCGGTTCCCCGTCCCGGTCGTAGAGCTTCAGTGTGTTTAGGGGCCGGTATTCCCGGGGATCGCCAAAGTTGGTAATGGAGTAGTTATCCCAGAGCAGTCCGTAGTTCATTGAAGAATACAGAAAGGGCACCGCAATGATGATGTTGTGCTGGGCCAGTTCCACATCCCGCCCCTTGTAGTTCATCTGCCCGTTCTGGTGCTGACCCAGTCCGTAAAATGCCTCATCATCGGGCGATTCAAATACCTGCCGGATGGTATAAAGTTCTTTACCATCCGCGGTAAGCGGCTCAAAACGCTTCCCGCCACCTTTCTCCTCTTCCAGGAGCAGGTTTCCCGCTGTATCCCGGAAACTTATCGCCCCTGTTTTCGTGGAAATTAATACATGCAGTTTAGCGGTTGTCAAAACCAGGCTGTCCTCCGTAACAAATTCCCAATCGTAGGGTACCGGTTCATCTTCCATAGATATTACGGCCAGACTGGTATCACCGGAAAAGTCGGTTTCCGGTGTGGCGGTGACGCGGATGATATCCTCCGCCAGCACTTCCAGCCGGATCTTGCGTACCCGGTTTTCTTCGGTGGGTTCCAGGTTAATGATGAGTCCCTCGGCCGTCGTCTGCACCTTGGGACGACCGCAGGAAACGATCAAAAGCAAAAATGTCAAAAGCAGTAAGAATAGTCGTTTCATGGTTGGTTGGTTTAGAAAACCGGAATATAAAGATAATGAATCAGGAGATAAAGAGATAAAGAGCATAAGGGCCTAAGAGCATAAGAGCTGAAGAGAGCAGCATAGCTACGGCGACCCCGAGCCACAGCGAGGGCAGCGAGCAGAGTTACAGCGCGGCGAGTTACAGCCGAAGGCGAGAAACGGGCGAAGCCGAGAAACAGCCCAGCGAAAACCTGTTCTACAACAATGGTATCAAACATACTTCTGTCTTTCTGAATTCAGACCCAAAAACCGTAATTTCATTCATTGATTTTAATGAGCCCGACTTTATAAACTATTCATCACATGGAACCCTTAAAACTTACACTGGAAAACCTGAACGAAGCTTTTCCCGAGGATTTTACCCAGGAACAACTGGCAAAAGCCAAAACCCTTTTTTTGAAAAACCTTGCCGAACAGGCCCACCGATTCTACCACGGTAAGATACAGACCATCCCCAAGGCCCCCGTGCCGGGCTTCAACTGGTTCAACGTCTGGTACACCCCCGGTGTCTCCATGATCTCCACTACAATACGGGATAACAACATCCAGTCCTTCGACCTCTCCAACCGCGGCAACATGGTGGCCGTGGTGAGCGATTCCACAAGGGTGCTGGGAGACGGCGACTGTACGCCCCCGGGCGGACTGGGTGTGATGGAAGGCAAGGCTTTTTTAATGAAATACCTGGGCGGCATCGACGCGGTGCCCCTGTGTGTCGACAGCCGCAATGAAGAAGGCGTCTGTGAATGCCGCAAGACCATCGAGTTCGTGAGGATGGTCCAGCACAGCTTCGGGGCCATCAACCTGGAGGATATTTCCCAGCCGAATTGCTACAAGGTCCTGGACACCCTCAGGGAAACCGCCATGATACCCGTATGGCACGATGATGCCCAGGGGACGGCCTGCGTGACCCTGGCCGGGTTGATCAATGCGCTCAAGCTGGTCGACAAGAAGCTGGAGGATGTCCGCATCGTCCTGTATGGCGCCGGGGCTTCCAACACCACCATCGCACGCTTGCTGGTCACCGACGGGGTGGATCCCCAGAAAATGATCCTCTTTGACAGCAAGGGTTCCTTGCATAAGGACCGCAAAGACCTGCAGGAAAACGAGAACTTTTACCGGAAGTGGGAGCTGTGCGAGACCACCAACCCGGATAAGATCATGGACATGCCCGCGGCCATGGAAGGGGCGGATGTGCTGATCGCCCTGTCCACGCCCGGACCGGATATCATCAAGCCCGAATGGATCCGGAGTATGGCGGAAAAGCCCATCGTCTTTGCCTGCGCCAATCCGGTGCCCGAGATCTATCCCTATGCCGCCAAGGAGGCCGGGGCCTATATCGTGGCCACCGGGAGGGGAGACTTCCCCAACCAGGTGAACAATTCCCTGGGCTTCCCGGGCATCCTGAAAGGAGCCCTCATCGTAAGGGCCAGCGGGATCACCGACAATATGGCCATTGCCGCGGCCCACTCGCTGGCAAACTTTGCAGAAAAGCGGGGCATCAACCCGGACGATATCATCGCCAAAATGGACGAGACGGGCGTCTTTTCCGAAGAAGCCGCCGATGTGGCCATGCAGGCCATCGAGGACGGGGTGGCACGGGTCAAAATGACCAGGCAGGAGGTCCGTGATAAAGCTGCTGCCGACATCAGCCATGCCCGCGACATGACCCACAAGCTCGTCGAACTCGGCATGATCCAAACCCCACCACAGGAAATGCTGGAAACAGCACTGAATTTTGCCATTGACGCGGTTCGTTGACAGGAGGCAGTAGGCAGGAGGCAGTAGGCAGTAGGCAGTAGGAGTTGGTAATCCCTGCCTTGCCGGTCACCGGGCGCCTACGCCGTCGCGTAACTTTGGCGGAGTGCGGTAAAGCTTCTGCGACAGCGTGCGGCCATAGCCTCTGGCGACGGCACGTGGGCAGGCGTGGTCTTCTTTTCTCTGTGTATACTCTGTGACTTTATTAATTGCGGATTGTGGATTGCGCCTGCCTGACGGCAGGCAGGGATTGTCAAATATCAAACCCGTGCCCAATCAGCAATCAGTAATCAGTAACCCGTAATATAAATTCTGAATCCCTGACTGCCGTCAGGCAGGCTGAATTCTTTACCCTTCTCGTTGAACATTCACCGCCACAGGTCCCTTATGCCCTTGTTCCACCTCAAAACTTACCTTATCCTTCTCCAGGATGTCTTCATAAGCATTATTGATGTGCACAAAGACCCTTTCTTTGGTTTCGGAGTCTTCAATAAAACCAAAGCCTTTTGAATCGTCATAATAACTTACTGTTCCCTTCCTGATGGGATCGGGCAGATCGGAAGGATCGGTCCTGGGGACACTGGTTTCGATATCTTCCGGATTGATCTCTTCTTGGTCCTCAGGATCGGGAGGGATATCGGTAATGTTCCCTTCTTTATCCACGTAAGCGATCATATCATCCAGACTCTTGTTCTTATCCTCTTCTTTTTTCGCCTGACGCTTTTTTTCTTTTTCCTTGCGTTTTTTTTCTTTTTTCTTTCTGACTTCTTTTTTACCGAATGTTTCTCTGGATCTGCCCATATACACTTCCTTCTTTTAATAATTTTCTTTTCTGGGTCTGGCTTCGTTTACTACCATGTCGCGGTCCTGAAAGGCCTGACCGTTCAATTCCTCGATCGCCTTTTTGGCTTCTTTATCGTTTTCCATTTCAACGAATCCAAAGCCTTTGCTTCTGCCGCTGTACTTGTCTGTAATGATCTTAACGGAGTTCACACTGCCGTATTCACTGAACAATTCTTCAAGATCTTGTTCTTTTACCTGAAAATTCAGGTTACCTACATAAATATTCATTTTTCAAAAGATTAATTTATTAATTGGCCCCACGGGTTCCGTGTTGTTTACCAGTGGTGGCCTTGTTTGCAAAAAACCGGGATTTAAAAAGAAGGGCTGTGATCGACTAATTTTCATGGAGGGAACTAGTAAGAACTCACCTATCCTTAAATCATAAGTTTTGACAAAGGTAGGAATAAATATTGATTCAGGATTTAAAATTCCTGCCTACCGGTCACCGGCGGCCATAGCCTTTGGCGACGGCACGCGTGCAGGCCTGATGAGGTCTTGTTTTCTTCGTGGTTCTAAATTTTTCTCCGTGGCCCTCAGTGACCTTAAATAATTACGGGTTGCGCCTGCC
The DNA here is from genome assembly GCA_964420035.1 of uncultured Bacteroidaceae bacterium. Lineage (GTDB taxonomy): Bacteria > Bacteroidota > Bacteroidia > Bacteroidales > SM23-62 > CAYQQR01. The sequence goes on from CAYQQR010000019.1 coordinate 68,200, forward strand.
TGACGGTATTCTAAGATAAAAACAAATATTTACGATATTAATTCAACG
>CAYQQR010000020.1:0-66743 GCA_964420035.1 uncultured Bacteroidaceae bacterium
AAACCAATGGTATGAAAAATTAATGCAATTAACAACGCAAAATTAAACTATAGCCAAAGAAAAAAGCAGCATGATTATTATGTTAATATACTGTTTTAGAGTATATTAACTATGTGTTACAAACAAAACAACCATGCTGCAGAGTAAAGATATCAATAAGATTGCAGAATTGAAAAACGGATTTACCCCCAGGTGGCTTGAGCCGGATTTCATTCTAAGTTCATTGACATGTTTTTCATTTTCGGCCTTGTGCAAATACCTGAACCCTTTTAAGCAAAGGGGTTACAGTTTTGAGTCGGTGTTTTCCTGTCTGATCAGCCTGCCGTTTTTAGGATTGAATACTGTACATTCCTTTACTGGCAGTGTAATGGCAAAACATATTGAGGCTCGCGAGGATGTGTTTTACCGTTTGAAGAATAATCCCGGGATTTGCTGGAGGATGATTTTGTGGATGTTTGGATTGAAGTTCATCAAGCTGGTTAGTTCTCAGGGTCAAGACAGTGATGCCCCAAGGTGCCTGATCTTTGATGACAGCGACCTTCACAAGACAGGCAGGTATATCGAGAAGGTATCCAGGATCTATGATCATGTATCCAGGCGTTTTATTCTTGGGTATAAACTGTTGGCCATGGGCTATTGGGATAGCACTTCGTTTATTCCCCTGGATTTTTCTTTGCACAGGGAGAAGGGTAAGAATGCAGAAAAGCCTTTTGGTCTGAAGAAGAAGGAGCACAGGAAGCAATATCGTAAGAAGCGGGAGAAAGGCACCCACTCCTGGGATCGTGCCAGGGAAGCAGACACCACGAAGATCGATAGTGCATTGAGGATGTTCTGGCGAGCCATATCTCAGGGAATCATGGTTGATTATGTGCTGATGGATAGCTGGTTCACCTGTGAGGCCTTTATCAGGGCGGTCAGGCAGGTGAAGAAACAAACGGTTCATCTGATCGGGATGTATAAAACGCCAAAAACCAGGTTCATCTTTAATGGAGAACGGCTCACACATAGCCAGATCCGCAACAAGCTGGGGAATCCTAAGCGGTGCAGAAAGTTAAGGCTCCAGTATAAGGAAGCTATGGTGGAATACAACGGAGTGCCCATCAGGATGTTCTTCAGCCGGAAGGGAAGCAAGGGTAAATGGCGGGTGTTTATTACCACAGATACCAGTCTGACTTTTATCAAGATGATTGAGATTTACCAGACCCGCTGGACCGTGGAGGTCTTCTTCAAGGAAGCCAAACAGCTTCTGGGGCTGGGAAAGTGTCAGTCCAAGGATTTTGATGCCCGGATCGCGGATGCGACCATTACCATGATCCAGCATATCCTGCTGACCCTGAAATTCAGGTTCGAACACTACGAGACCAAGGGGGCATTGTTCAGTCATATCCGGGAGGGGATTATCCAATCCCGTTTGAACGAGAGGCTATGGGGATTATTCATCGAGCTGATAAGGGCCTTGGAAGTATTATTCGATGATGTGGACGAGATGGATATCCTGCATAGGATCCTTGAGGATGAAAGGGCATACAAGATGATCAGTCGCCTGCTTCCCAGGGAATCGGACCTGCCAAATGCGGCATAACCGTTAATGGAAAAGATATAATGCTGAAATACTAACATATAGCATATGAAGTCAGTTCATAATTGGTTGAAATCATGTGCTTTGATAACAAGTGCGAAACTTTAATTATTTATTAAATTTGTTCCTTTGGATACCGGCTAAAAATGAAAAAAATAACTTTCCTCATCCTGCTTTTGACCTTTGGATTAAAGATTTCTGCACAGCTTTATTCCAGCTATAAGGAAATGTTCCTGGAAGCCGAATCTTATTTTCTTTTTGAGGAGTATAATGAAGCACTGCCCCTCTACCAGCAGCTTCTAATGGAGTACCCCGGCAACGATAACTATAATTATAAGATCGGGGTCTGTTACCTGAACAACCTGTACGAGAAAGAAAAGGCCATCAGCTATCTGGAAAAGGCCACTCAGAATATCAATCCCAAGTTCAAAGAGAATTCCTTCAAAGAAACCGGCGCACCCCTCGATGCAATCTATTACCTGGGCCAGGCCTACATGATCAACGAACAACTGGACCAAGCCACTGAAACCTTCAAAGAATTCAGGGCACAGGCCGATCCGGAAGTCTATGACCTCGAGCTTGTGGATGCACAGATACGTTCCTGTGAAATCGCCAAAGAACTCATGAGCAAACCCCTGGATTTTAATAAAAAGAACATCGGGGAACGCATCAATACGCGCTTTGCAGATCACAGTGCCGTGGTATCCAGGGACCGGACCAAACTGGTATTTATTTCCGAACTGCAGTTTTACGATGCCATGTTCTTTTCGGAAAAGGTCAATGGCCAATGGTCCTATCCCAGAAATATCGTTCCTGAGCTGGGTGTCGACGGGGATGTTTATCCCACCGCGCTGTCTTCCGACGGCACGGAAATGTATATTTACAGGAATGACGAATATGAAGGGAACCTTTACCGCAGCTTTTACAGGAACGGCCGGTGGACCAAAATTGAAAAACTGAACGATAACATCAACACCAAATACTGGGAATCCCACGCCAGCCTGTCGCCCGATGATAATACCCTTTACTTTACAAGCAACAGAAAAGGAGGATACGGGGATTTGGATATCTATAAATCGGAACGAACAAAGGAAGGAACCTGGGGGCCCCCTGAAAATCTCGGACCGGTGATCAATACCCGCTACAACGAGGAAACCCCCTTCATGACCGATGACGGCCTGACCCTCTATTTCAGTTCTTATGGCCACTATAACATGGGGGGGTACGATGTGTTTTACAGCACCCTGCTGAATGAAGAAGAAGGTCGCTGGGCCGTACCCATCAACGCGGGCTATCCCATCAATACAACCGATGATGACGTCTTCTTCCTGCCCGTGGATAACGGTAATTTCGTATATTACTCCAGGTACGATCCGGACGGATACGGCAAACAGGACATCTACATCCTGGATATCTTTTCCGAAACCCATCCGCGGAAATTTGAGATCACCGGAATGCTGAGCATGCAAGACGACAGCCGTATCGATGAGGATCTAATGCTGACCCTGGTAAACCGCGGGACCAAAGATACGGTTGCTGTCACCACCACCGGACCCGGCGGGGAATTTCAGTTTGAAGCACCCCGGGGTCAATATGAAATATTGGTTGAAGGCGACAGCATCGAAACCTACTCCCACTTCTTTACCATACCGGAAGACTACGTGACCGGGGCCTTTGACCTGAAAACGGAACTGGTTCTTGAAAAAGCAGCCTTCAAACCCCTCGAACCCGATATCAAGATACTGGATAAGATAGATGTATCCGATACGGTCTATTATGTGGATTCCGATAAGCCGCTGAAGATAAGGATGAAGCTGGAAAAAGATGCGCTGCTCTACATCAATAAATTCCTGGATACCACCTATGTATCAACCGATACCTTTGAGATCGGCAGAAGGCGATTCACCTACGAATATGTACCCATACCGGGTAAGAACATACTGAAACTGAAAATGGTCGACTCCGACGGCAACTTCAGTTTCAAGGATATATACATCTACTATACGCCTGAAAAACAGGCAGAAGAGGAAGAACCGGAAGTCCTTGTGGATTCCTTGCTGCTGCAAACACTGAAAGAATGGATCGACCTGGCTGAAAGCGATGAACTTAAAAAATTCCTCCGGAAAATTGACCTTGAAAAGGAAAATATCCGGACCGTCGAAGATCTCAAACGCTACATCAAGGAAAATGCACCGGATGCCGGTATTGGAGAAAAAGAACTCAAGGATTTCTTCGCACGCGTACCGGAGCTTGAATCCGGTGACATACTCAAGGAGCTGCAAAAGGATCAGCTGGACGAGATAAATCAATTCATTAAAAAGCTGAGTAAAAAAGCCCGCGGTGATCTTCTTTATGTCCTGGAAAATCTGGATGCCGGGGAAGAAGGGATATTTACCCGCGGGGAACTCTTCCGGTATCTCGTTGATCAGGCCGTTAACCACGGTTACACCATAGAAGATGTTATCGGCTTGTTTGATGAATCGGAGCCGGAAGAAATGCCCCGGTTCATCGATCAACTGAAAAGAATGGCAGAAGGAGGACTGAAGCAGGCCCTGGATGATCTTGACCTGGAAAAAGAGAATATACGGAGCCTGAAAGACCTGTATGAATACCTCATGAATCACAGGGATGAATATGGGTACAGCCAGGCTGACATCCTCAATCTCCTGGCAGAATATTTCGATGCCGACTATATCCTGGGGATCCTTCGCGACCTGATCGAACTGGCAGAGGGTGAACTGAAAGAATTCCTGGAAGCCCTGGATCCGGTCGCCCGCGAGATTTACACGCTGGCTGAACTTTTTGAATATCTGATGGTGGCTTCTGAATTCCAGGAATTCACCGCCCGGGAAGTCGTTGATCTCTTTATGAAATACCTGACGGGAAAAGAAATTCCCGAAGAAATCCCGGAGGATAAGGTCGGCGGAGCAGTGTGGCCATGGTTCATTGGTGGCATAGGACTCCTGTTGATCCTGTTGATCCTGTTTTTACGACGCGAGAAAAAGAAAGAAGCTTGATTGATGCGGGTATTTTTTCTTAAATTTGACTAAACCTGCAATCAAATCATGAGAACATTCAAGATTTCGATCCTGCTTCTGATCGCCTTCCCTTTTTTCTCCAGTGCACAGGAGGATACCAAAGAAATAAGACAATATTTCTACGATGGGGAATTCTTTCTCGTCGAAGAGGAATATACCGATGCACTGTTCGCCTACGAAAAGGTATACAATGCCGGCTATCAGGATTATGCCAGTATCAACTACCGTATCGGGGTCTGCCTGCTGAACATAGCCGGCAGAAAAGAAGAAGCAGTTCCCTATTTGGAGAAATCCGTTGAAGATATTACTGAAAGATACCGGGAGGGCGTGTTCAGGGAAAATCGGGCCCCTGTTGATGCATGGCTCTACCTGGGGAACGCGTACCGTATCCGGAACGAACTGGACAAGGCTTGCGATGCCTATAAAAAATATCAAAGCCTGGTGGATCGACAGGAATTGCAAAATTACGCCCAAACGCAGATTGATGCCTGTCAAACCGCTTTGGAACAAATGAATAATCCGGGATATATGATCACCCGGAACCTGGGGGAGACCATCAACACGAAGGAAGATAATTTCCGGCCGGTGGTCTCAGCCAATGAAGATGTGTTGGTGTATATGACCGGACTGAAGTTCTACGATGCCTTGTTTTACACAAAGAAAAACACCGATGAATGGAATGCTCCCGTTAATATTACCCCGCAGGTCCAGTCAGACGGGGACCAATACGTATCGCACATTTCCCCTGATGCCAAAATGTTGCTGCTGGTCAAGCAGGATAATTATGGCAGTGACATTTATTACAGCCGGTTTGAAAACGGAATGTGGACCAAATCCAGGCCCATTGAAAAACTGAATACCAAGTATTATGAATCCCATGCTTCCATAACCGCCGATGGGAATGCGATTTTTCTTGCCAGTAACAGAAAAGATGCAATAGGGGGAATGGATATCTATTATTCCATACGGAATGAATCCGGAGAATGGTCGGAACCCATGAATGCAGGACCGGTGATCAACACGGGGCTGAACGAGGATCATCCCTTTATTTCCCGTAGCGGTGATACCCTTGTTTTCGCGAGCCAGGGACATAACTCCATGGGGGGATATGATATTTACTATACAGTAAAAGATAAAGAAGGAAACTGGACCAAACCTGTGAATTTCGGCTATCCCATGAATACAACGGATGATGATCTGTTCTTTGCCATGGGCAACAATGTTAATGAAGGATACAGGGCTCTGTTCGCTGAGGATGGATTTGGAAAGAAAGACATTCACGAGGTCCGCGTCTTTGATACCAGGGAAGCTTACGAAACGGCCCTGGCAAGATTAGAACCTGAAGAGGAAGTGCCGGAAAAGGACACCGCCGAAATTGAAGGACCGGTCACAGAGCCCGTCATTACCCGGATTTTTGAGATATATCCTGTATTTTTTGGCTTTGATAAGTGGAACGTAGCCCCGGACCAGGAAGAGAAACTCGACAGCCTGGCAGCAGCAATGAATTATTTCCCCGAGATCAGGATAGCAATTATCGGGCATACCGATGCCATCGGTCCTGCTGAATATAACATGCAACTGTCGCGTAAAAGAGCTAACTCGGTTAAAAAATATCTCATGAACAAAGGGATCAATAATAGCCGCCTGGAAATGGAAGGAAAAGGAGAAGATCAACCCATCGCGCGCGATACTTCTGAAACGGGAAAAGATCTGCCTGCAGCCAGAAAATGGAACCGGAGAGTAGAATTTCACATTCTTAATCTCGAAGACCAGACCGTTACGATCCGTGAACCTCAGGTCCCGGAAGAATTTAAACTGAAACAGGAATAAAGTACAGCACCCACTGCAACTTTTAGTGAATAGCTTTGGTCTAAGCCTGGTAGAGCATATATTTCGGCAAGTCAGATTGCTTATCGAACCCAAATGAAACCCGCGAAGATTATATCCATAATCTTTTTAATGCCCCTGGCAACATATGCCCAGTCCGGTATTGAATACACCGATGAAGAATTATTCGAAGAAGGGGAATTCTTTTACCTGGCCGAAGATTACGAGGAATCCGTGTATTACTTCAAGCAATTACACCAGAGACATCCGGATAATGAACATTTTGCCTTTAAAACAGGCATGACCCTCCTGCAGATTCCGGGTCGCGAATCTGAAGCCATACCCTACCTGGAGCAGGCCATAACCAATACCACCACCCGCTATAAGGAACGTTCATTCAATGAAAAACAGGCTCCGCATCATGCCTGTTTCTACCTGGGTAATGCTTACCGCATCAACAATGAACTGGAAAAGGCTTTGCTGACCTACGAGGAATTTCGCAACTCGGAGGAATTTGAAGGTAACTACAATGTCCGTATCGTGGAGGATGAAATCCATACCTGCACCCGGGCCAAGATCATCCAGGATGTACCTGTTGAACTTGAAATAGAAGACCCCGGCAGTCCCATCAACACACCCAGGGGAAACCACCACCCGGTCTTAAGCTATGACGGGGAAGTATTGGTCTACATTTCAGAACAAACTTTCTATGACGCGATCTTCCTCAGCAGGAAAGTGGCCGGCCGATGGTCCGAACCCATCAACCTGAATCCCCTGATAGGCTCTGACGGCGACCTGTATCCAACCGGGACCAATGAGGATGGCACGGAGATCTTTCTTGTAAGTGAACGAAACGAGAATAACGACTTGTATTATACCCGCTTCGACGGCACCAACTGGTCCAAAGCAAAACCCCTCGCCGAACCGGTGAACAGCAGGTATAATGAAAATCATGCCAGCCTTTCCAGGGATGGCAAAAGATTATACTTTTCCAGCGACCGTCCGGGTGGTGAGGGAGGAAGCGACTTGTACATATCAGCCAGGATGGGTATCAATACATGGAGCGATCCCGTCAACCTGGGCAGTACCATCAATTCTCCCGGCAATGAAGATGCCCCCTACCCCAACCATGACGAATCCAGGATCTATTTTTCCTCCAACAGGCACTTCAATATGGGCGGGTACGATATCTTCTATGTTTATAAGAATAATAAAGGCCGGTGGTCCGACCCCGTTAACATAGGTTATCCCTTGAATACAACCGGGGATAATCGATCCTACCAGCCTATTGGAAAAGGTTATTCCGGCGTGATGAGCCAGATCCGGGAAGGCGGTAAAGGTGAAGAAGACATCTACTTGGTCAGGATACTCAAGGAAAGCAACCGTTGGCTAGAGAAACCCGAAGAACCGGTACAGGAGTTTTACCTGAACATACTGGACACCTGGACCGGTGATACCCTGCATTTTGAAATACAACTGGATGAGTCCGGTATTCGGCTCATTCAGCTACAAGACCGTTATAAAATCGTTGATAAGTAATCTCCGGGAAAGTATTTTAATTATTGACTTGATATTCATTATTTAAGTAATTTGCTTATTTATACAAATCATACGCTTATGGGCATAAGCATACGATACACATTGCTCGGCTTGCTTATTGGATTCCCGGCAATTCCCCTTGCTGCACAGTTGAACTATGACAGTCCGAAAGAGCTCTTTATGGATGCCGAATATTTCCTCATGGCTGAGGAATATTCGGAAGCCCTCCCCTTGTATCAGCAGCTTCTTCTCATGGACCAGGAAAATGCAAATACCCAGTACCGTATCGGTGAGTGCTACCTGCACCTCCAGGGACAGGAGACCAAGGCTATTCCCTACCTGAAATACGCGGTTCAGTTTGTCAGCGATAAATATAGCGAAGGATCTTTCCGGGAAACCATGGCCCCGCCTGAGGCTCTCTTTATGTTGGGACAGGCTTATCACATCAATAGTGAATTCAACAAAGCCATACGGTATTATCTGAATTACAGGGAGATAATCGATATACGGCGGGTGGATGCCCTTGATTATGTCAATAAACAAATAGAGTGTTGTGAGATCGCCCGGCAGCTGATGAGCCAGCCCGCATCCATCGAGATCACCAACCTTGGAGAGATGATCAATACCGGATCGGATAATTATAAACCCGTCCTTTCCGGTGACGGCAATACCATTGTCTACATGACCAGCGCGGCATTTTACCAGGCACTTTTCGAAAGCCGGAAGGTAGATGGGGAATGGACGGTACCGCGCAACATCACACCGGAAGTGGGATCCGACGGGCAGTTTTATTGCACCTCCTTGTCGTATGACGGAACCGAGCTTTACCTGGTTCTGAACGACCTTTTTAATCCGGATATTTACAGAAGTGTCAAGGAAGACGGTCAATGGACCAAGGCTCAGCCTCTTGAAGCACCCGTAAATACGAAATACTGGGAATCACATGCTTTCATCTCATCCGACGGCAACAGCCTTTACTTCACTTCCAACAGGAAAGGCGGATACGGTCAGCTGGACATATACCAGTCAACCCGCGTCGGCGAACTGCAATGGAGCGAACCCGTAAACCTGGGTCCGACGATCAATACCCGGTATAATGAAGATACACCCTTCCTTACCAAGGATGAGACTACCCTTTATTTCAGTTCCCAGGGCCATTACTGCATGGGGGGGTACGATATTTTTTATGCTTCCCTGAACCCGGACGGCGAATGGAACTTTCCAATCAATATGGGTTATCCCATCAGCACCACTGGTGATGATCTGTTTTACTGTCCTTACAATGAAGGAAATATGGCCCTGGTATCGAAGCTGTTTACAGACGGTATCGGCGGCAGGGATATCTACCGTATTGAGATCTTCTCGGATGAAAATCCCCGCAAACTGGCCATAGAAGGTACGGTCTCACTGGCCGATAAACGGGATATTCCTGAGAATATGCATGTTTACCTGATCGATCCTGCTGAAAGAGATACCCTGGCACAAGTTCAGCCCGACAGGGGAGAAGGGACCTACCGTCACCAGGTTACTGCCGGTAACTACCAATTAAGTTTTACGGGACCGGGTTATCAAACCAAAAATGAACGTATCGCTATCCCGGCAGACTATACCCGATCGACTGTCACCGTGAACGTGGAGTTGCTTCCTGAAGCAGTCGGATCAGGAAAATACATCATGATCAAAAATATTCTGTTCGCTTTTGATTCCTATGCCCTGGACCGGGAAGATAAGATAGAACTGGAACGCCTGGCCGGTATCCTTAAGGACTACCCGGATCTTCTGCTGGAGATCGAAGGACATACCGACGCCATAGGAACGGCCCAATATAACATCAGGTTGTCCAGGAACCGCGCCCGCGCAGTAATCGACTATTTAAGCCAGGCCGGAGTGTCCAGGGAGAGATTTGTTGCCAGGGCGGCAGGGGAAAGCCGCCAGATCGCCATCAACAGAAATGCAGACGGAACAGATGCTCCCGGGGGAAGAAGATTGAACCGCAGAGTGGAACTGAAGGTGCTTAATCCGGAGAAAGGAATACAGATCGCACAGGAGATCAACGTCCCGGAACATCTGCGCCCTGAAAAGAACCGCAGGTATTATATCCTGGTCGATAAGCTTTCAGGTCCGATGAACGAAGAAAAGCAGGAGATATTGGAAAGCTCTGTTGACTACCCTCTGGACGAGATACATACCGGAGAAGGCTATTACTATTTCCAGGGAGAATTCCCGAACAAACAAAATGCCCTGCAAAGCCTGAACAGTATTATTGATCTCGGTCACACGGGGGCCAGGATCATCGATAACTACGACAGGGATGTTATAGAAAGAAAGGAAATTATAATGGCCGAAACTGACGAAGCGGAAGTATACACCGTCCAGGTGATGGCCCTGAGAAACCCGGTTAGCCTCGATTATTTCGAAGAGCTGGAAGATGTGGAACAGCATTACGGGAGGGACGGCTATTTCCGGTATTCTACGGGTACTTTTGAAACACTGGAGAAAGCCAATGCTTATGCAGAACAACTGAGTGACCAGTATAGCAATGCCTTTACTATTTCAAGAGCAAGGTACCGGGAACTGGAGGCAGAGAATATCCCTGAAGAACCCGAAACCATTAATATCTTTACCATACAGCTCAGGGCCTTCCGCCATACGGTAAGCAAGGCTTATTTCGGCGGACTGGAAGATGTATCCGTATACTACGGTAAAGACGGTTTGTACCGGTATACCTATGGTAATTATAATTCTTACCAGGAGGCCCTGAAGGACCTGGGGATCATTAAAAAAAATTTCTATGAGGACGCTTTCATCAGAAACCTTTCAAGCCTGATCAATCAATAGCCATGGCATTACTGGAATCGGAGATTTTACGGCTGCGGGCACCCGAACCTGAAGATATTGACCTGTTGTATAATTGGGAGAATGACCCGGATATATGGAGGGTCAGCAATACCCTGACCCCCTTCTCCAGATACGTGCTAAAGGAATACCTTGCGCATGCCCACGAAGATATATTCACCCAAAAACAACTCCGCCTTATCATAGAATCCAGGGAACCTGAAGGAACGGCCCTGGGAGCCGTGGACCTTTTCGACTTTGATCCATATCATAAACGGGCCGGCGTCGGTATCCTTATCCATAATACAGATCAACGAAACCGCGGAATCGCATCCGGGGCCCTGAGGCTCATGCAGGAATATGCATTCGATCACCTGAACCTCCACCAGCTGTATTGTAATATCACCGAAGACAATCAGGGAAGTATCAGACTATTTGAAAAGGCCGGCTTCCGCAAGATTGCAGAAAAAAAAGACTGGATATGGACATCAAATGGATGGTTGACCGAGTATACCTACCAGAAGATCAATCACCGGAATGACCCGAAGTGAGCTCTTCATACGAAGGGATGTGATCCAGGAAACTATAGGTCGAATCCTCCTGACGCATCCTGCAACAATAATGTGTCAAACCGTTGGTCACCACCAGGTAACGCAGCCCGAACCGCGTGTTGTACCGCGCGATCTGGTCGAAGGTCTTCTGACTTACCTTAACCGCCGGAGCCTTGCATTCAACCATCATCACCGGCTTAGCTTGCCGGTCATGGACCAGGATGTCTGCCCGGAAGAGGTTCCGGTTGAGCTGAAAGGCCGATTCTACGCCGATCAGGGAGGAAGGATAAGCTCCTTCCCGGATGAGGTACTGAATAAAATGTTGGCGCACCCATTCTTCCGGAGTGAGCACAACAAATTTTTTCCTGATCCCGTCAAATATTTTGAGCCCCTCTTCGGTAGATTTTAAATTAACTGAATAACTTGGTAAATTTAGCTTCTCCATGTTTGGGACGGCAGGGAGCAAGTTAATGAAAATAAACTAATTAGGGACAAGAATGAACTTTCAGCAGATTCTTTCCGACCTCAAAAACAGAAATTACCGACCGGTTTACCTGCTTCACGGGGAAGAAAGCTATTTTATCGATAACATCACAGATTATCTTGCCCGAACCGTTCTGAAAGAAGAAGAAAAAACCTTCAACCAGACCATCTTTTATGGAAGGGATACAGAAGCCGTAAATGTCATCAATACAGCCAGGCGCTTCCCCATGATGTCGGAATACCAGGTTGTTCTGCTGAAAGAAGCCCAGGAAATGAAGGACCTGGAGCAACTGCATGTATATACAGAACAACCGCTTCGGTCAACCATCCTGCTCATCGCTTATAAATACAAGAGCTTTGACAAACGCAAGAAACTGTACAGGAGCATAGAAAAGAACGGGATCATATTTGAATCGAAGAAGCTCTATGACGACAAAGTCCCTGCATGGATAACGGCCTGGCTCAAGCAAAAAGGTATTCAGACCGATATTAAATCAGCCGTCCTGCTTACGGAATACCTGGGCAATGACCTCAGCCGCATCGTTAACGAACTGGAAAAATTGATCCTTGGTCTGCCGGAAGGAGAAAAAACAATACGGCCGGCTCTGATAGAACAAAATATCGGTATCAGCAAAGACTACAACAATTTTGAACTGCAGAAATCCCTGATCCAGAAAAATTCACTCAAAGCGAACCGGATCATACGCTATTTCGCGGATAATCCGAAACAGAATCCAATAACCCTGACCATTGCCTCCTTGTATTTCTTTTTCAGCAAGGTGCTCCACTACCATTCCATCAAGGATCAAAAAACCCCGGATTTTGCCGCGAAGCTGGGTGTGAATCCCTATTTCATCAAGGATTACGAGGCGGCTTCAAGAAAATATTCTCCCCGTTCCGTCATCCGCATCATCGGTTTGCTGCGGGAATATGACCTGAAATCCAAAGGCTACGGGTCCCTCAACCTAAACCAGGGAGAATTACTGAAAGAATTGATATATAAAATCCTGCATTAGATGACCATTCCTATCATTATTATAACTGCAGCCATCTCGATACTTGCTTTTTACAAGGAAAAAGTAATGTACGGCCTGATGCTAAATCCCTACCGGGTAATACATAAAAGAGAATACCACAGGGTGTTGAGCCATGCTTTTCTGCATGTCGACTGGACCCACCTGATCATCAATATGATCGTACTTTTTTCCTTTGGCATCAATGTGGAAAGGTGGCTCGGTGTTCTGCAGAACAACGGATACCTCAACCGTCCTTTACTGAGCTATGCAGCTCTTTATTTCGGCGGGATTGTCATATCCACCCTCATCACTCTTTTTCGCAACAGGAACAAACCGTCCTATAACTCGGTGGGAGCATCCGGTGCTGTCTCGGCAGTGGTGTTCACCAGCATCTTCTTTGCACCGCTGGACCGTTTGTATTTTTTCGGAATTCTACCCATCCCGGGGATTCTCTTTGCCATATTGTACCTGTTATATTCCAGTTACATGAGCCGGAGATCCAGGGATAATGTCAATCATGATGCCCACCTGATGGGCGCCCTGTTCGGTTTTGCATTTCCCCTGTTTATCGATTTTCAACTGCTGGAACATTTCATTTCTCAATTTTAATCCGGTAAAATGAAGAGAAAAGCTGTATTTCTGGACCGCGACGGTGTGATCAACAGTGAGGAGGGACATTATTATGTACACCGGGTGGAAGACCTGGTCCTGAATCCCGGCATAGAAGAAAACATCCGGATGCTGAATGAGCTGGGATATCTGGTCATCGTAATATCCAACCAGGGAGGTGTGGCCCGGGGGTTATATAACCGTAAAGATGTGGAGAACTTTCACAGTGCCCTAAGCAATGTGCTGAAAAAGAAAGGGGCACGAATCGATGAGTTTTACTTCTGCCCCCATCATGACAGCGTTGAACAGTGCCTTTGCCGTAAGCCCAAACCCCTGATGATACAGAAGGCCATCGCCCGTTTTGAGATTGATGCCAAAGGATCCTTTTTCATCGGAGATCATGTACGGGATATCAGGGCTGCTGAAAACGCTGGTATCAGAGGCATCCTGGTTGAATCCAACCGGAACATCGGACCGGTAATAAAAAATATGGTTCCGTGACCGATCGTTATAAGAACAAATATTGCCTGATCAATGAACAACTTGTGGCTGAAGAACAGGTTCATGGCCTTTTGAAGCGTCCCTACCTGATATTTGAGGATTGCATTTACGATACCATTCGCGCCCTCGGATCAGAACTGTCCCTGGCCGGAATGCACCTGGAATACCTGAAGCAATGTGCGGAAATTGCCGGTATAACGCTTGCCGAAAACATAAGCACCGGGTGGCTGCAACACCAGGCAGGCCGGTTACTGCGCAAGAACAAATATTTCAAGGGTGCGGCCCTGACGCTGGTTTTCTGGAAAGCCGAAGATCCCGAAAATACCTCCTGGCTGATGCAGGCCCGTGCACTGGAGGAAGAAAAATACAGTCTGAATAAGAAAGGAATGAAGTTGGGCCTGTTTCGCGAAATCCGCCTGCCCGTCCATATACTCTCCATACTCCGTCCCTCCCATGCCTATGCCCTTGGCAAAGCACGCGCCTATATGAACTCGGGGGAACTGGACGACTGTATTTTGCTGAATGAACGCTTCCGGCCCATTGAAAGCACCAGGGGGGCTCTTTTCTTCATCCGCGGTTCGGGTCTGTATACCCCTGCACAAAGCGAAGGCTGCATCCCATCGGTAATACGGGAGATTATTCTGGCCCGCGCCTCGGAAGCCGGTCTAACCGCTTACCAGGGTCAGCTGGAAACCAGGGACCTTTTGCAGGCAGAAGAATGCTTTGTTGCCAATAGCACAGAAGGAATACAATGGGTGGTCGCCTTTGAGCAAAAGCGTTATTTCAACTCTAAGTGCAAAAGATTACTGGAGGAGGTTAACCGGACTGTTTTTAATTAAGTCCGGGATTCTCAGGAAAGTTGGTCCATACCTTGTACCGCTCCCCTAGCCTGTGGAGCGTTTCTTTCCATAATTCGGCATGGAAGGATCGCATGATGGTCCGGGAATCCATTTCCGCGATAAGCCAGGCATTTTCTGTGAGCTCGTCATTCAACTGGTTGGCCGACCATCCTGCATAGCCGAGAAAAAATCTGATCTGCCCGGGTTTGATCTTTCCCAGGCTGATCATATCCTTGATCAGGTCGAAATCCCCACCCCAGTGAAGATTATCCATCACCTTTACGGAATTGGGTATGGAATCTCCCATGGTATGCAGGTAATGAACCGTGTTGGTGTTCACCGGTCCTCCTATGGAGATGGTGGTATCGATGTGGGGGAAATCTTCAATGACGTCCTGGATGGAAAGATCCACCGGCTTGTTCAGGACAAAACCGACGCTCCCTTCTTCTGAATGTTCGGTAAGCAGAACGACCGACCGCTTAAAATAGGTGTCGCTCAGGAAGGGCTCAGAGATCAATATCCGCCCCTGCCGGGCTATTTTGGTGTTCTTAATTTTAAAAAAATCAATATTGAGCTCCATGGTCTGACTTCTCACGATAAAAATCTGTATTTTCCATATAAAATACAAAAATTGTACCTGAATATTCATGGAACATGAATTGCCTGATAAAATATTACACTCCAAAACACCCATTATAAGATATTTACAAGTCCTTGTTAAAAAAATGTTACCCTAAATTCCTTTACCACCGGTCTAAATCAAAAATTCCTTAAAAAAACTATTTGAATTTAAGTATCTTGGCAAATTAATACTTCTTCTCGAAGCAGAGCTTCGGGGAACTAACCCCATAGAGAATTCAACGGAGCCGGATGAGTGAATTAAAGAGAAGACCCCGACTGATTGAAGCATTTATACCGATCATTGTATTGATCATTCTGCTGGTATTGAATGTCAGTTTCTTTGAAGACACGCTGTCCGGTGCCAACCAAATTGCCTTGATGCTGGCTGCGGCCATCGCTGCCGTTTTCGCCGTTCGACTGGGTCGCCGGTGGAAAAGCATCAGAAAGTCTATAGTCAAAAGCATCGGTTCATCCATGCCTGCCATGCTGATTCTGCTGCTTATAGGCTCCCTGGCCGGCACCTGGCTGCTGAGTGGGGTGGTCCCTGCATTAATCTACTATGGGCTGAAGGTCATTCACCCTTCCATCTTTCTTTTTGCAGCCGTAGTGGCCAGCAGTATGGTCTCGCTGGCTACCGGCAGCGCCTGGTCGACCATCGCGACCATCGGCGTGGCCCTTTATGGCATAGGCCAGGCCCTGGGTATTCACCCCGGAATTGTTGGCGGGGCGATAATCTCCGGGGCCTATTTCGGGGACAAAATGTCACCTTTGTCCGACACCACCAACCTGGCACCGGCTATGGCGGGAACCGACCTTTTCACCCATATACGGTATATGACCATCACTACGGTACCGTCGCTCAGTATAACGCTCATTATATTCCTCATCATCGGTTTCACCTATGATTTCAATACGGTGGACGGAAGTGTTGACCAGGTCTTGAATGTTATTGACGGGACCTTCAACATCAATCCCTGGTTGTTCATTGTCCCGGTTTTATTGATCCTTGTCATTGTCCGCAAGACCCCTCCCCTGCCGGCCATATTATTCGGCACATTGCTGGGTGCTGTATTTGCCCTCATCTTCCAGTCGGACATCATCCGGCAGATGGGTGAGGGTGAACACGGCTACGCCCGTACCGCCTATATGACGGTTCTGCAATCGATGTTCGGTACCATAAGCATCGATACCGGCAATGTCATTGTGAATGAATTGTTTACCACCGAAGGTATGGCCGGAATGCTGGATACCATATGGCTCATCATCTCCGCCATGATCTTTGGAGGAGTGATGGAATCGGCCGGACTGCTGATACGGATCTCGGAAAGCATTATTCACTACGCCAAGAATACGGGTTCGCTGGTGGCTTCAACGGTAGCCTCCTGCATATTCTTCAATGTAACGGCCTCCGATCAATACATCGCCATTGTAGTTCCGGGAAGGATGTATTCCAAAACCTACCGGGAAAGAGGGTTCAAGCCTGAACTGCTGAGCCGTACCCTGGAGGACGGCGGGACGGTCACCTCTGTACTGGTACCCTGGAACACCTGCGGAGCGACCCAGGCCAGGGTCCTCGGAGTGGACACCTTCACCTACCTGCCCTATTGCTTCTTCAACATCCTCAGTCCTTTTATGACCATCTTTATGGCTTCGATAAACTACAGGATCCGCCGCTTCAGGGAAGGTGAAGAAGCCCCGCATCAGATCGAAGAAGACGAGCGGATGGATTATTGAACGGTATTAACCCATTCCTTCCCGCCCGCCGGGGCGGACCGCGAAGGCAGATTAAAAATGAAGCCGGGCTTTGACCCGTCAATACATGGAGGGATACTTTGCCGGATCGTATTCGTGCATCAGGTCGTACACCATCTCAAAAACATTCTCCGCGTTGGGATTGCTGAAATAATCTCCATCCGTTGCATAAGCGGGCCGGTGCTCCCGTGCCGTGAGCGTCCGGGGTTCCGAATCCAGGTGGAAGAAGGCTCCCTCCTCCTCCAGCACCTTGTGCATCATATAGGTCGTACCCCCACCGGGCACATCTTCATCGAAAAAGACCACCTTATGGGTCTTTCTCAGGGATGTCTCTATACTATGATCCAGGTCAAAGGGCAAGAGGGTCTGTACATCAATGAGCTCAACACTGATGTCAAATTCTTCCAGTTGTGAAACGGCTTCCTGTGCGATACGAACGCAGGAACCATAGGTCACCAGGGTCAGGTCTGTTCCTTCACGGATAATTTCCGGCTCCCCCAGGGGCACCGTGAATTCTCCCATATTCTCCGGCCGTGGTTCCCGAAGGCGGTAAGCATTCAGGGGTTCTATCACAATCGCCGGATCATCCGAACGTATCAGGGTGTTGTACATTCCTGCTGCCTGGGTCATATTACGGGGTACACAGACATAAATGCCCCGGATGGCTCCCAGGAGCATTCCAATGGGTGAACCCGCGTGCCAGATTCCTTCAAACCTGTGACCCCGGGTGGTTATGATCAGGGGAGCGATCTGCCGGCCCTTGGTTCGCCAGGACAGACTGGCCAGGTCGTCGCTCATGGTCTGCAGCGCGTACAATACATAATCCAGGTACTGTATTTCGGCAATGGGACGCAATCCCCTGAGGGCCATCCCAATACCCTGTCCTATAATGGTGGTCTCCCGTATTCCGGTATCGCTGATACGGGAGGCACCAAACTTTTTCTGAATACCTTCATAGGTCTGGTTCACCCCACCGATCTTACCCACATCTTCTCCGAATATGAACACCCTGGGGTCGTTTTCCACCAGGTAATGGAAATTATCCCGGAGAATCTCCCTTCCGGGCACCTCATCGCCGTTGGACCCATAAACCGGCTTCACCTGCCGGATATTCAGGGCTGAAGTTTCATACTCGTTATAGAGGAATGTGCTGTAGCGATCGTAGGCGTCTTCACTGGCTTCATCAATCCAGTCGGACAGCCGCGACTGCAATTCCCCGCGCTGGGGACAATCCAGGCAGATGCCGCGCAGTATCTTCCTGGCCGTACTCAGATTGTCCTTACGGATGGGATTGGCTACCCTCTCAAGATTGCCGGTCAGGACAGATATCTTGTCTATCCTGTCCTTTTTGCAGATGCATGATTTGTTCCCGATGATCTTCAGTAAACTCTCCCGTTGTTTCTTTATGGCTGACGTATAGCGTTCCCATGCGGTATTTTTCGCGTCTCTGGCCTGCTTTTTCCCCTTTTCTTCATAACGGTCAAGCTCCCCCGCTCCGGCTATGCCGGTTTCCAGGATCCATTCCCGCATCTTTTTCAAAGGATCATATTCGGCTTCCCATTCGAGTCTTTCCTTCGACTTGTAACGTTCGTGCGACCCGGAGGTCGAGTGACCCAGGGGCTGGGTGATCTCTTCAACATGAAACAGGACCGGCACGTGCTCCTTCCTGCAGAGGGCAATACCCTCTTCAAACATCTTGCACAAGCCGGGATAATCCCATCCTTTACCGGTGTATATCTCTATACCCGGTTCCTTGACGGTTCTGCGAAATCCTTCCAGGGCCTCCGAGATACGTTCCTTGGTCACCTGGTAGTCGCGGGTCACGGAAATACCGTAACCGTCATCCCAAACGGCAACTGCAACCGGTATCTGAAGCACGCCTGCGGCATTTATGGTCTCAAAAAAATGCCCTTCCGCGGTGCTGGCATCCCCGATCATGCCAAAGGCCACTTCATTACCCTTCCGGGAAAGTTTTTCATAGGAATGCAGCTCCTTGTTGTGCCTGAATAATTTAGAGGCATACCCCAATCCCACGAGACGGGGCATCTGGGCCGCCGTAGGAGAAAGATCCGCTGCGGCATTTTTCTGCTTTGTAAGATTCAGCCACTGACCACTGGAATCGACATTGGCCGTGGAAAAATGATTATTAAAGGAACGGCCCGAATTACCGGGATTATGCTCGGTATTGGTGTCCCCGTAAAGCTGATAGAAAAATTCTTCCGGGGTCACAATGCCCGCGGCCATCATAAAGGTCTGGTCACGGTAATAGCCCGAACGCCAGTCGCCTTCACGGAATTGTTTGGCCATAGCAAGCTGGGCAATTTCTTTTCCGTCACCGAAAATGCCGAATTTTGCCTTGCCGGTAAGAACTTCCCCCCGGGCCAATACACTGCATTCCCGGCTCATGCGTGCAAGTCTGAAATCTTCCAGCACCTCTCTTTTAAATTCATCGAGAGAAATTGCTTTTTCTACCCTTACAGTATGATTTTGTTGCGCCATTGGGTATCTTGTCTTTACAGGTAAACAAATTTAACAAGAATTGACTTACCCCCGCGGCAGAGCCACGGGGAATGCGCTCGCGTAATTCATCGAAACGAGCGGTCCAGAGCAGTCTGATCAGCATTGGCCCGGCTTGACCAGATGCAGGTCATTGTTTTAAATCCGCACCCAATCATTTCAACATTTATTTCGTAGTTTTGTTAATTCTTAAAGTAATCATTAGCCTTAATTAGAAATTAAAGATGCTCAAAGTACTTCTCATAGCGGTCATTCTTATTGTTGTTGCCCTGGCAGGCATGTCCATACGTATTTTATTCACCAAAAAAGGTGAATTTTCCGGGGGCAGCTGCTCATCCAGTCCGGGTCTGGAAAGCAGGGGCATCACCTGTGCCTGCGGCGGTCATGGAAGCTGTAAGAATCAAGACGTCGAACCGGATGAAATCAATGCACTACCTGCAGATTAATCTTTGCATTCCACCGGTCATATAGACCTGAAAATTTCCTTCTTCATCTGAATAGATCAGGTAAGCCTCCAGATCGGGGTGTTCCTGTACGAAAAGCTTACTTTTTTCAAGGCCCATCGCCATGCAGGCAGTTGCATAGGCATCCGCATCCATACATTCTTCTGTAAGGATAGTGGCACTCAGCAGGCGGTCTCTGACCGGCCGGCCCGTTTTGGGATCGATGGTATGGGAATACTTGACCCCGTCTTCCTCGTAGAAGTTCCTGTAGTTGCCTGAGGTTGCCAGGGACCGGTTTTTCAGTTCCACCACCGCCTGCAGTTCCCCGCGGATGAGGTTCAGACTTTCCGTGGGCCTTTCAATACCCACCCGCCAGAGTTGCCCGGATGGATTCACCCCCCGGGTTTTAACCTCTCCTCCCAGTTCGATCAGGTAATTCTTTATGCCCAAATCGTCCAGGTAGCCTGCAAGAACATCCACTGCATAACCCTGGGCGATGGCATTGACGTCAAACTGTATGGCCGGATGTTCCTTCACAACCCGCCCCTCTGCAAGCCTGACCTTGTCCATACCCACAAACTGCAACAGGCTGTCGATGCTATTGGTGCTGGCGCGGGGAGCGTGATCCGGACCGAAGCCCCAGGCATTCACCACCGGGGCTATGGTTATATCGAAGTAGCCACCGGAAGTTTCGTATACCTCCCGGGCTTTTCTGAAGACGCGTATAAAATGTTCATCCACCACTACAGCCTCTTCATTCCTGTTGACGCGTGAAATGAGTGATGATTCCAGGTAGGTCGACAGGGAACGGTCAAAATCCGTGAGAATAGAATCAACCTCGCGGCTCAGGTCCAGGCTGTCACGAGCGGCATAGGTTACATGATAGCCGGTGCCCTGCGCCGATCCGGATACCCGGTAATAGGGCAGTCTGCCAGGAATACAGGCCTTGTAGATCGCCGCGGAAGCCAAAACAATGAAAACAATGCCCTTCACTGTACCAGACCCACCGTTGGGGATATGGACCAATCGCTTAACCGCCGAAGTCATCGAAGTCGATCATTTCTTCCGGCACCCCCAGGTTATAGAGAAGGTCATGTACGGCATCGTTCATGGCGGGAGGACCACACATGTAGTATTCCAGTTCTTCCGGTTCTTCCACTTTACTCAGATACTGGTCGTACAGTACCTGGTGAATGAAGCCTACCGGACCGTCCCAGTGATCTTCCTCTTTGGGTTCTGAGAGGGCGATATGGAACTCGAAATTCGGGAATTTCTTTTCTATTTCCCTGAAATCTTCCTCGTAGAATATTTCTCGCTTCGACCGGGCCCCGTACCAGTAACTCACTTTTCTGTCGGTCTTGAGGGTATGAAACAGATGGAAAATGTGGGACCGCAATGGCGCCATCCCGGCACCGCCACCCACATAGACCATTTCCCTGTCGGTATCCTTGATGAAGAACTCACCGTATGGTCCGGAAATGCTTACCTTATCCCCGGGCTTCCTGGAAAAGATGTAGGAGGAACATACACCGGGATTGACTTTCATGAATTGTCCCTTTTCCCGGTCCCACGGTGGGGTGGCAATACGGACATTCAACTTTATGATGTTCCCTTCTGCAGGATGATTGGCCATGGAATAAGCCCGGAAGGTCTCTTCTGTATTTTTCATTTTGAGATCCCACATGTTGAACCGGTTCCATTCATCCCTGAATTCTTCTTCAACATCAATGTCCCTGGCAAAATCGACTTCAACGCGGGGTACGTCGATCTGAATGTAACCGCCGGATTTAAAATCCAGTTCTTCACCTTCGGGGAGCTTCACGACAAGCTCTTTGATGAAGGTGGCCACGTTGCGGTTGGATACCACCTCGCATTCCCACTTCCTGATACCCATTACTTCTTCCGGGACCTTGATGACCATGTCGTCACGTATCTTGACCTGGCAACCCAGGCGCCAGTTTTGCTGTTGTTCCTTTCTCGTGAAGAACCCGGTTTCCGTGGGCAGGATGGACCCTCCGCCTTCCATGACCTGGCATTTGCACAGGCCACAGGTTCCTCCGCCGCCACAGGCCGAGGGAAGGTAGATCCCCTGGTTTGAAAGAGTGGATAAGATGGTGTTGCCAGGTTCCACTTTTATATCCTCATCATTGATCGTCAGCCTTACCTCACCCTGTGGGGTCAGTTTGGCGCGGGCATAAAGAAGTACCAGCACCAGCACGAGAATGACAGAGAAGAAAACCGCTATGCTGATGGCAATGACAAGGGCCTGGCTGGTAAGTATGATCATTCTTGTTGTTGTTTTGTATTATAATTTAATCCCCATAAAACTCATAAAGGCAATGCCCATCAAACCGGTGATGATAAAGGTAATCCCCAGTCCGCGCAAGGGTGCCGGCACATTGGAATACCTTATCTTCTCCCGTATGGCGGCGATTCCGACAATGGCCAGGAACCATCCGACACCCGAACCCAAACCGAAGGCTGTGGCCTCGGCAATATTGGCATATTCCCTTTCCTGCATGAAGAGCGAACCGCCAAGGATGGCACAGTTCACTGCAATCAGGGGCAGGAAGATCCCCAGGGAGTTATAAAGGGTCGGAGAGAATTTTTCTATCACCATCTCGACCAGCTGAACCATGGAGGCAATGACCGCAATGAACATGATATAGCTCAAAAAACTGAGGTCTACGTCGCCCAGGCTGGCACTGATCCAGGTCAGGGCCCCGGGCTGCAGAATATATTGCTCAATCAGGTAATTGATCGGAACCGTAAAACCCAGAACGAAGATCACGGCTATGCCCAGACCGGTAGAGGTCTTAACCGTCTTTGATACCGCCAGGTAAGAACACATACCCAGAAAGTATGCAAAGATCATGTTATCGATAAAGATGGACTTAACGAATATGTTGACCAGATTTTCCATGACTTAATTTTCTTCTATCAGTTTCCTGTTTGAATGCCTTTGGACCCAGATAATGATCCCCACGGTTATCAATGCCATGGGGGGCAATATCATCAGTCCGTTATTCTCATATCCGAAAGCAAAAAATGCTTCCGGAATCACCGGTATATCCATGATGGTCCCGGATCCAAGCAGTTCCCTGAAAAAAGCCACGATGATAAGAATAAGTCCGTAGCCTGCGGCATTCCCCACGCCATCCAGGAATGAAGCCCAGGGCTTGTTACCCAGGGCAAAGGCTTCCAGACGACCCATGATGATGCAGTTGGTGATGATCAATCCCACGAAAACCGACAACTGCTTGCTTACATCATAGGCTATAGCTTGCAGGACCTCATCCACCAGGATAACCATAGAGGCGATAACCGTAAGCTGAACGATGATCCTGATCCGCGGGGGGATCCGCTTTCGGAGCAAAGAGATCACCACGTTGGAAACAGCCATGACCACGACCACCGAAATGGCCATCACAATGGATGGTAAAAGCTTAACCGTGATAGCCAGTGCCGAACAAATCCCCAGTACCTGTACCGTGATCGGGTTGCTGTCGTTAAGCGGATCCGTCAGAAGTTTTATGTTCTTGCTGGAAAATAAAGGTTCTTGTTCTGGCTGACTCATGATTCGTTCATTTTTGATTTGAAAAAAGTCTCGTACGGAAGCATGCAATCATACAACATGGCTTCCAGTCCTTTGCTCGTAATCGTTCCGCCGGAGATGGCATCTACAGCCGAACGGGCGTCATCGGGGGCACCGCCCTTGACCACCTTGATGGCAGCAAATTCCCCGGATTCACTGAATATCTTCTTGCCCTTGAACTTCTCCTGGAACCAGTCGGTATTGATCCCGGCACCCAACCCGGGTGTTTCGCTTTGATGATCAAAGATGGCCCCGTGAATGGTGTTCATATCTTCCTCGAGGGCAACATAGCCCCAGATAGGTCCCCACAACCCTTTTCCCCTGACGGGTATGATATAATTTCTTTGTCCTTTCCCGGTTTCCGAAATATAAACAGGCAAATTTCTCTCTTCAACGGGTTTGTTAAGCTCTTCCTTGATATTCACCGTAAAAGCATCGATCCCTTCCTTAAGTTCTCCTTTATTGTTGATGACAAAGCTCTCCGTTATAAACTGATCATACAGTTTTTCCACCAGTAAATCCTTTTTGCCGGCCGTATCCAGTTGTTCCCTGGTTGCCTGTTCAACAGAACGCAGGATATCGGTTTTCTTTTCTATCTCAATATTTTTTTCCTGTAAGGGTTTGAGCTGCTCGGAAACGAAAGACAATATGGCCGCCACCACGATAACCATGATGGACGAAAAGGCAAATATGTATAGATTGGTGAACCGTTTCATCACTGTTTACTTTAAGCCGTGCTCAGTTTTTCTCGTTTTATTCTCCTTCGGATGTTTGCCTCAACCACGTAATGATCGATTAGGGGGGCAAAGACATTCATCAGGAGTATGGCCAGCATCACCCCTTCGGGATAGGCCGGATTCAGTACCCGGATCATAATGCACAAAATACCCACCAGGAAGCCATAGATCCATTTCCCCCTGGTGGTCTGGGCGGCCGAGACCGGATCGGTGGCCATAAAAACAATGCCGAAGGCAAAGCCCCCGAGTATCAGGTGCTGCCAGAAAGGAATGGCCATCAGGGTATTAACGGCGAAAGCATTCAGGATCAATCCCATGGTGATGGCCCCCAGGACCCCGGAAAACATGATTCGCCAACTGCCTATGCCGGTTAACAATAGAATAAAGGCTCCCAGCAGTAGGGCCAGGGCGGAGGTTTCCCCGATGGAACCCGGTATGGTCCCCAGAAACATGTCCCAGGGGGTGTACTGCTGACCAATGCCGTTGGTAAATTCACTGCTCCCCAGGGCAGCCTGCCCCAGTACCGTGGAGCCCGTGAAACCGTCAACGATACCCTCCCCGCTCTTTAAAGCGGATATCCATACCTTGTCACCCGACATTTCTGAAGGATAGGCAAAAAACAGGAAGGCCCGTGCACTCAGGGCAGGATTCAGGATGTTCATGCCGGTGCCGCCAAAGACCTCCTTCACTATGATAACGGCAAAGGCAGTAGAAACAACCACCATCCAGAGGGGAACATCGGCCGGCATGACCAGCGGGATGAGCATTCCGGAAACCAGGAAACCTTCATTCACCTCGTGACCCCTGATCTGGGCAAAGGCAAACTCGATGGCCAGCCCCGTAATATAGGAAACGACGATGATGGGCAGGATCTTAAGTATGCCGTAACCGACCATGGGCCAGAAATCCGGTTCGGCACCCGTGGCGGTAAAATGCTGGTAACCCGTGTTCCAAATTCCAAAAAGCAAGGCAGGCACCAGTGCAAAAACCACCAGGGCCATGGTACGCTTCATGTCCATGGCATCCCGAATATGGGAACCCTGTTTTGTGACCGTGTTGGGGACAAAAAGGAGGGTTTCAAATGCTTCAAAGGTAGATTGCAGCTTTGCAAACTTTCCCCCTTTTTCAAAATTTGGTTTGATGCGGTCAATAAATTTTCTTAAAGACTTCATGTCCCTGTATCCAATAATTAATATTTAACCAAGTTCCTTGATCATCAAATTGATACCATGACGGATGATCTGCTGCACCTCGATCTTGGAAGTACAAACAAATTCGCAAAGGGCAAGGTCCTCCTCAGCCACTTCGTAAATGCCCAGTTGCTCCATTTTATCAATATCTTCAATAAGGATGGACTTGACCAGCTGTACCGGCAGTAGATCCATGGGCAGGACTTTCTCATATTCGCCCGTCATTACATAAGCCCTCTCGCCACCATGAAGATTGGTGTCCAGGCGATACTCCCGGTTGGGTTGTAACCAGGCTGGATATGCATGGCTGGCACTGAATTTATTGATGCCAGGAACGACCCATCCAAGAAATTCGTAATGATCTCCCTCCGGAATCACCGTGACCTGGGAATCATAATATCCCAAATGACCTTTTTTGGTTATCCGGGTGCCGGTTAATACGTTACCACTGATATACCTGAGCTTCCCCTCTTTTAAGTTATCCTTGACAATGGGTTCAATAGAGGCACCCCCCATAAGCTTGAAATAGCGGCGGTTTTTTACTTCCGACCCGGTGAGTGCAATAATTTTGGAGGCATCATACACGCCCTTCATAAACAACCGGCCAATGGAGATCACTTCCTGGGGATTGACATACCATACCAGCTCCCCCTTGTTGACGGGTTTGATATGATGAATCTGAATCCCCACATTACCAGCGGGATGCGGACCTTTGAAACGATGTATCCCGGTTCCCCTGGTGCCGGAATAAACAGCCGATATGGGAAAGGCTGCATTGACAGAAATATGAACCTTTCCTTTCGTCAGTTTTTTAAGGACCTCAACCCCCAGCTGGAAGGGCTCGGCATAATCCTTTACCACAACATCCATATCCGGAGCCAAAGGAGCCGTATCAAAACCTGAAATAAATATGTCTCGGGGCTCATCCCCGGGATTGGCTATGATGGCATAGGGTCTTTGCCTGATAGCGGGCCACAGTCCGCTCTTCAGAAGATTCTCTGTAATCTTGCTCTTGTCCATTTTGGCCGGATCACCGGAGCTGAATTTCTCATATTCATCCCGCTTATCCGGCTCGATCTCAACTTCCAGGATCTTTCTGCGCTCACCCCGGACCACCTCGTTGACGGTTCCGCTAACGGGCGAACAAAAGAGAATATCCGGAGCTTTTTTATCAAAGAATAAGGGACTGCCGGCCTTCACCGTATCACCGGGCTTGGCCAGAAGCTTGGGCATATACATGCCCGGGAAATCAATGGGCTTAACGGCATAGGAATCGGCAGGACTGGCCTTAACATAGATCTTCTCGGCTTTCCCTTTAATGCGAATATCAAGTCCACGCTTGATCTTGTTAACTTTATTCATGTGATAATACGCAATATTTTAATTACGTTTAACAAAAATACCGTTTTTTAGTTCTCGCACAATTGACTCTCCTCGCGGCAAGCCGCGAGGAACCTTTAGCCCGGCGGAGCCAATCACCGATTAATTGTTTATTTTAACGGTGCTCGCTTATTCCGCTGCAGAGCTACGGGGAACGCGCTCGCGTAATTCAATGTAAGTTGTTGACCTTAAAGTCTATATAAATGAATATAGGTCAATATGTTGAGATATAGATTATTTAATGAAAAACTGTTTTACAACATACGTTAATTTTTTCACAATACAATATAAAACCCCCCGTGGATAAAGCGTTTCAAATATGAGAACCCTCATAAATCCTATAATTCTTACCCTCAGCCTGTCCTGCCTTTTACTGAACCCGGCAGGGGCTATGATCTTTCCTGCCGACACAGCCATAGAAAACCGGATATTCAAGGAAGAAATACAAACAGTGCTCTTCCACCGTGAAGGTTGGGAATTGAGCTATCCGGTTATCGAACTGAACGGACCCGACAGACTGCTTATTCGTTTTGATGATCTTTCGGATGTTGCCAGCAACTTCTGTTACACCATCATACACTGCGATTCACGATGGTTTCCTACCCCCATGCCCAGGGACGATTATATCCTGGGCATGGACCATCCCCAGATCAGTAATTATGAATTCTCCTACAATACATACCAGGGTTTCGTACATTACTCGCTGATCCTTCCAAATGAAGATCTTCAGCCAAGACTATCGGGAAATTACATACTCTACGTTTACGAAAACTTCGACTACAATCAGCCGGTGCTGACCCGCCGCTTTGTGATCGCCGAAAAACAGGTACATATCGACGCGGAAGTTAAAAGACCCGTACTCTCCGAATACCAGGAAACCGGTCAGCAAATAAACTTTTCAATCAATTACGGGAATTTTCCCATTGACGATCCCTACAGCAACATCCGGGTCAGCCTCCTGAAAAACAACCGCTGGGATAACGCCATTGTCAACCTGCGCCCCCTCTTTGCACAGCCGGGCATTTTGGATTACAGCTACCAGGAAGAGAATATTTTTCCCGGCGGTGGGGAGTACCGGTACTTCGACATTAAAAGTCTGCGCTACCAAAGCATGTATGTCAGAAACATAAAATATCGTGCCCCCTTTTTCCACGTTGAGCTTTTTCCGGATGAATTGCGAACCTACAAGGTCTATTTCTATGAAGAGGACCTAAACGGGAAATACTACGTGGATATCCAGGAAGGAACCAAAAGACACCTGGAAGCCGATTATGTTCACGTGCATTTTACTCTGCCCTACGAGGCCCCGCTCATCGATGGCAACATCTATGTTTTTGGCGGTCTGACCAATTGGGCCCACAACCCCGGGAATGAAATGGAATATGACTTTGAAAATAAGGCTTACCGCCTGACCCTTTTCCTGAAACAGGGTTACTACAATTACGTCTACCATTACCTCAGAGAGAGCGCCCCCATGGCCGATGTTTCCTTCATAGAAGGAAGTCATTTCGAGACAGAGAACGATTATCTGATATACGTCTATTACCAGTCAAATACCAGCCGGTATGAAAGAGTCATCGGATACCAGATTATCAACAGTGTTAACAAATAGAGCGTGAGCGCATTACAGAGGTCCGGCAAAAATTGGATTTCAGATTGTAATTATTTTTAGCGATATTTGTAACATTCCAAACAATTTTATACGAATTATACATCAAATTTTATGCAAGTTTCAAAAGAGACATTCATTGAAGATTTAGTTGACAAGGTACCCGGCTCGGTACAATACATGATGGACAAAGGCATTATGTGCATTGCTTGCGGAGAACCCATCTGGGGCACCGTTGAAGAAGTAACGCGCGACAAAGGATTTAATGACAAACAGATCGATACGATGCTCAGTGATCTGAACCGGCTCACATAGCTCCTCTTAGAAACATTGCGATTTTTCCAGGTAATTCAGTACATAATCTCTGACCCCTTCCTCCAGGGAGGCGAAGGAGCTGTTGTACCCGGCTGCACGGACTTTCTCCATGGGGGCTTCCGTAAAGTACTGATATTTGTCCCGGATGTCTTCCGGTGTATCGATGTATTCTATTTTTTCAGGAATATTCAGGGCCTTAAACACGCTGCCTGCAAGGTCGTTGAAGCCGCGGGCCTTCCCGGTCCCGGCGTTGTAGATGCCATTGCCCGGACGGTGTTCCATGAAATACAGCATCAGGTCGCAAACATCCTTGACATAAATGAAATCCCTGAGCTGTTCGCCGTCTGCGTATTCCGGCTTGTGTGAGCGGAACAGCCTGACCGTACCCTCTTCCTTGATCTGCCGGTAGGCATGGAACACCACACTGGCCATGCGTCCTTTGTGATATTCATTGGGCCCGTAAACATTGAAGAATTTAAATCCTGCCCAGAAAAAAGGTTTCCGTTTTTGCTGAAGGACCCATTTATCGAATTCGTTTTTTGATTCCCCGTATGGATTCAAGGGTTTCAGCCGGGGAACAAGATCATGATCATCTTTATAGCCAAGGGAACCGTCTCCGTATGTGGCTGCTGAAGAAGCGTAGATCAGCGGCAAACCGAATTCCAGGCATTGCTCCCATACTTTCCTGGAATAACCGGTATTGAGATGTTCAAATACCTGCCGGTCGAATTCTGCCGTGTCGGTACGGGCACCCAGGTGGAGGACCATCTGGACCATCCGGTGGTTTTTCCCCAACCAGGCAATGAATTCTTCCCGTTCAACCATTTCTGTAAGCCCTTTCCCCGCCAGGTTCCTTTCCTTGTTCTTTTTACTGAAATCGTCCACTGCCACAACATCCCTGTATCCCTTATTGTTGAGGGTGGATACCATCGCACTGCCGATAAAACCTGCAGCACCTGTAACAATGATCATATTGAACTCAATTTATTCCGGAGCGTTATACTACCTTTGTTAAAATTTCAATAATTCCGCTAAATATAGTTTATTTGCCCATAATTACCCGAAAATGTTATACCTCACCAGGAGAGAACGGTTTAATGCGGCCCATCGCTTGTACAGAAGCGACTGGTCGGAAGAGAAAAACCTGGAAGTCTATGGTAAATGCTCGAATCCCAACTGGCACGGACATAACTATGACCTTCACGTGACCGTAAAAGGCGAAATGAAACCCGGCATTGGCTATCTTATCGACCTGAAAACCCTGAGCGAGATTATCCGTGAAAAGGTCATTGACAAACTGGACCATAAAAACATCAATCTTGAAGTGGATTTCATGAAAGACCGCATCGCCTCAACGGAAAATATTGCCATCGCGATATGGAAGCAACTGGAGCCGCACATCAGGATGCTGGGCATCGAGCTTCACCGTGTGCGCCTTGAAGAAACCGAAAACAATGCCGTGGAATATTATGGAGGCTGACTTAAATCATCAATATCATATACAATGAAGATAATAAATAACGGTACGATTCAGAATGAAGAAATTGGCTACCAGCGAATTGACGAATTCAATGACGAAAAGACCGATCGCCTCAAAGAGCTGTATGCAGGTATATTGGATAACATCGGGGAGGATCCGAAACGGGAAGGCCTGAAGGATACCCCCCTGCGGGTGGCCAAAGCCATCCAGTTCCTTACCCATGGGAATAACCTGGACCCCAAAAAGATTATTCAATCCGCCAAGTTCAAGGAAGATTATGATGAAATGGTGATCGTAAAGGACATTGATATTTTTTCACTTTGTGAGCACCATATGATCCCCTTCATCGGCAAGGCTCATGTAGCCTACATCCCGAAGGGCTACATTACCGGTTTGAGCAAAATTGCCCGCGTGGCGGAAGCCTATGCCAGGCGACTGCAGGTACAGGAAAGACTTACCATGCAGATACGGGATTGCATACAGGAAACTCTGAATCCACAGGGTGTTGCTGTGGTGATCGAAGCCAGGCACATGTGCATGGTCATGCGGGGCATACAAAAGCAAAATTCGGTAACCACCACCTCCGCCTTTACCGGAGCCTTTTTACACAAGGCCTCCACAAGGGAAGAGTTCATTGAGCTGATAGGAACCAAACTTGCATAGTCAAACCATTATTAATCCCACGATAGCATGAAAGCATACGTATTCCCAGGCCAGGGTGCCCAGTATGTCGGTATGGGCAAGGATCTTTATGAAGCAAAACCGGATTCCAGGGAGCTGTTTGAACAAGCCAACAGGCTCCTTGGATTCAGGATCACCGATCTGATGTTTGAAGGAAGCGACGAGGACCTTCGATCCACCAGGGTCACCCAACCTGCCATTTTCCTGCATTCTGTAATTCTGGCCGGAAGTCTGAAGAATTTTGAACCCGCCATGGTAGCAGGTCATTCCCTGGGAGAATTTTCTGCCCTGGTGGCCAACCAATGCCTGGAATTTGAGGACGGACTCCGCCTGGTGTCCCAAAGATCACAAGCCATGCAAAAAGCTTGTGAAACCGAACCCTCCACCATGGCCGCTGTCATCGGGCTGGACGATGAAACCGTACGGGACCTATGCGGGAGTATCGATGAGATCGTGGTTCCCGCCAATTTCAACAGTCCGGGACAAATCGTTATCTCCGGCTCCATGGCCGGCATTGACAAGGCTATTGAACTCTTGTCGGCTAAAGGTGCCAAACGAGCCATCAAACTTAAAGTGGGCGGCGCTTTCCACTCCCCCCTGATGGAACCGGCCCGGATAGAGCTGCAGGAAGCCATTGAAAATACAGAATTCCACCAGCCCTTATGCCCGGTCTACCAAAATGTGGATGCCCAGGCCCACTCCGATCCTAAAGAGATTCAGCAGAACCTGGTGGCCCAGCTGACCTCCCCCGTCCAGTGGACCCATACGGTACGACAAATGA
This sequence comes from uncultured Bacteroidaceae bacterium, assembly GCA_964420035.1. Classification (GTDB taxonomy): domain Bacteria; phylum Bacteroidota; class Bacteroidia; order Bacteroidales; family SM23-62; genus CAYQQR01. Next base: position 31,919 of record CAYQQR010000020.1, read on the forward strand.
TACAGGACGGAGCCAGCTCCTTTACCGAGGTCGGACCGGGTAAAGTATTGCAGGGTCTCATCCGCAAGATCAACAGAGAGATCCCCGTGGAGGATGTGGAATAGAAATAAGCTTTTAAATTTTTAGTTATTCTATATAAAAAGTTAATATTTGTAATCTATTTTTGCAGATATGTAACGAACTGTCTTGATGAAGGTTTTAAAATTTGGAGGTTCTTCGGTTGCCACACCGGAAAACATGCAGCAGGTCAACCGCATTATTTCGGCCGGGAAGAGGCCGTTACTGGTGGTTGTTTCTGCATTTGCCGGAGTTACCGATCAGCTGGTGAAAATTGCCGCACAAGCCCGTGAAGGGAATGAATCCTACAAGGAGCTCCTGGAAGACATTGAGAACCGGCATTATGATACCATCCGAAGCCTCTTCTCTGCAAAGGATCAATCGGGAATCCTGGCCGGCGTCAAGGTTCTGATCAATGAGCTGGAGGACAACCTTTACGGAACCTTTCTGCTGAGGGATCTGACACCCAAGACCTATGACAGGATTCTGTGTACCGGGGAATTGCTGTCATCCCACATCCTGAGTTTTTTGGTGCAGGGTGCCGTATGGGTCGACAGCAGAACCCTGATCGGGACCGACAGCAGTTTTGGTAATGCTAAAGTGGATTTCGGTCTTACAGAAACCACCATCCGCAAGCATTTTGAAGAGTTCAGCCAGGTAGCCATCCTTCCGGGCTTCATGGGAAGCGACCCGGACGGGAACACCACAACCCTGGGCCGTGGCGGCTCCGACTACACCGCCAGCATACTGGCTGCGTCGCTGGATGCGGAGTTACTGGAGATATGGACCGATGTGGATGGTTTCATGACCGCTGATCCCAGGCGGGTGGAACGGGCCTATCCTATAGAATACATGAGCTATGCGGAAGCCATGGAGCTATCGCATTTCGGAGCAAAAGTGATCTATACCCCGACCATCCAACCGGTTTATGAGAAGAAGATCCCCATTGCCCTGAAGAATACCTTTAAACCCGGGCAGCCCGGCACCACGATAGGAGTGAAAAAGGAGGGAGAGAACGGGCACATCATCAAGGGCATCTCATCCATCGACGACATCACCCTGATCACCTTGCAGGGTGCCGGACTGGCAGGGGTGACCGGTACGGCCATGAGACTGTTTGGCGCCCTGGCCGGGAATCAGATCAACATCATATTGATCACCCAGGCCTCTTCCGAGTTTTCCATAACCTTTGCCGTTCGTCCGGAAGATGCTGCCCGGGCCAACCGGGTAATCCGGGAAGAATTCAGCCTGGAGCTAGAAAGCCGTCATTCGGTGAATATCAGTATGGAGGAGGAACTCAGCATCATCGCCATCGTAGGAGAAGGGATGATCAATACCCCCGGGATCTCCTCCCGGCTCTTCGGAGCCCTGGCAAGGAACGGTATATCGGTGATCGCCACGGCCCAGGGTTCTTCGGAAATGAACATATCGGTGGTGATTCGCAAGGAGAGTCTCAAGAAAGCACTGAATGCCATTCATGAAGACTTTTTCCTGAGCAGTTACAAGGAAGTGCATATTTTCCAGGTTGGGGTCGGAAATGTAGGGAAGATCCTGCTCCAGCAGATCAGGGCCCAGCAGGAAAAGCTTATGCGGGAGGAAGGGATCAAGATCAATGTAGTGGGACTTTCCAACACGCGTAAAATGGTGATCTCGGAAAAAGGCATCGATCTGGATGTTTATGAAAAGATCATGGAGAATGGCCATGAAGCGAACCTGAACGGATTCATAGCAGGAATACGGGAGCTGAACCTGAGGAACTCGGTATTCATCGATTGTACCGCCGATGAAGCGATTTCTCAAAAATATTTCGATCTTTTCAACAGTTACGTGAACGTGGTCACACCCAACAAGATTGCATGTTCTTCGGAATACAGCCTGTATAAGAAACTGAAAGAGACCTCCAAAAAGAAAGGGGTCCGCTTCATCTTTGAAACAAACGTAGGCGCAGGCTTGCCGGTCATAAAGACGATAAATGACCTGCTTAACTCGGGCGACAGGATACTTGGACTGGAAGCTGTGCTGAGCGGTACCCTGAACTTTATTTTCAATACGATAAGCGAAGATATCTCTTTCAGCCAGGCCGTCAGAATGGCCATGGAGAGCGGGTATTCCGAACCCGATCCCAGAGAGGACCTCAGCGGAACGGATGTCATACGCAAACTGATGATCCTGGCCCGCGAATCGGGTTATCCCGTTGAGCGGCATGAGGTTCAATTCACCCCCCTCCTGCCGGAAGATTGCTTCAAGGGCAGCCTGGAAGATTTCTGGGAAAAGATCAAAAGCTACGACGGTCATTTTGAAAAGGAAAGACAAAAGCTCCAGGCAAAAGGAGAAGAATGGCGCTTCATGGCACGCCTTGAAAAGGGGGTCCCCAGTGTAGCCCTGACTTCCGTACCCGGGAACCATCCCAGTTCCCCCATGGAAGGGAGCAACAACATCATACTCCTGACCACGGAAAGATACAAGGATCATCCCATGATCATCAAAGGATATGGTGCCGGGGCAGAGGTTACGGCTGCCGGAGTTTTTGCCGATATCATCAGTCTGGCACACAACGGAAGCGCATGATCAAGGCAGTTATTTTTGATATGGATGGATTACTGATCGATTCGGAACCCCTCTGGCAGGAGACCGAACGTGAGATCATGAGAACCCTTGGGCTCGAACTGACCCCGGAGATGCAGATACAGACTTACGGATTGCAAACCGACGAGGCCCTGCACCACTGGTACGTTCATAAACCCTGGAAAGAACCCGGATTGGAGGAAGTGCGCATGGAATTCTACAGGCAGATTACCGACAAGATCATAGAACACGGTGAACTGCTGCCGGGCGTCTTCGGGGTCATGGAATTCTTTAAGAAAAGAAATGTTCCCATGGCGGTTGCCAGCTCTTCCCCCCGGTCTATCATCGACCTGGTACTGGAGCACTTTGGCCTGGCTTACTACATTGAACGGTCCCATAGTTCCGAGGATGAAGCCCACGGAAAACCGCACCCCGCGGTTTACCTGGCCACCGCAAAGCTACTGGATACCCATCCCATTGAATGCCTGGCCTTCGAGGATTCTTTCAACGGCCTGATCGCTGCCGCCGCGGCGAGAATGAAAACCATTGCCATCCCCGATGCCCGGCACCGGGACGATCCCCGCTACAGCATTGCACATGCCCGGCTGGATAAACTGACAGATTTTAAGGAGGAACTTTTCAACCGGCTCAACCAATGATCCCCTGAAACGATGAAAAGTGTAACCGCATATGCTCCCGCGACCATTTCCAATGTCGGACCCGGCTTCGACATCATGGGTTTTGCCATCGACCGGCCCGGTGACCGGCTGACCGTGCGGCGTAACCGCAAAGCTACCCTGCGCCTGATCAACGAATCCGGCATAGAGCTCCCCGTTGATCCGGAACAGAACGTGGCAGCCTATGCGGCAAAACACTACCTGGACTCCATGGACCTGTATCCGGGGATCGACATTATTTTCAATAAAAAGATCCATCCGGGCAGCGGTATCGGTTCCAGTGCCGCCAGCGCCGTGGCAGTAATCTGGGCACTCAGCGAAATGTTCAGTCCGGGCACCGCCAAACGCGAGCTGATCCCTCATGCCATGGAGGGCGAAGCACTGGTGAGCGGAGGGGTGCATGCCGACAATGTAGCACCCTGCATGCTGGGAGGTTTTGTACTGATCCGGTCTTACGATCCCCTGGATATCATTCCCCTTCCCACGCCTTCTGATCTGTATTGCAGCGTGATCCATCCGGAGATCGAGATTCGCACGGCTTTCAGCAGAAGCATCCTGAAGGCCGAAGTGAAACTGAAGGATGCCGTCAAGCAAAGCGGAAACCTGGCCGGTTTGATCAGTGGTTTGTTCCGCTCGGATTATGAACTGATCGGCAGGAGCCTGGTGGATGTGATCGCCGAACCCCGGAGGTCCGTCCTGATACCGGGCTTTGAAAAGATCAAGCAGAGAAGTCTGGACACCGGCGCCCTGGGTTGCAGCATCTCCGGTTCGGGACCTTCCATCTTTGCCCTTTCGGAAAGCCGGAAAAAAGCAGAAGAAGTGGCTTCCGCCATGAAAACCGTTTTTGACGAATTGGACATCCGTTCGGGTGTATTTGTATCGGCCATCAACACCGAAGGAGTGAAAACCCTGGGATGAATGAAATATTACAGTACCCATAACCATAACTTACGGAAGGGCCTGGAAGAAGCTGTTCTGGACGGACTGGCCCCCGACGGGGGACTCTATATGCCCACCAGGCTAAATCCCCTTCCCGCACACCTTCTCCGGGAAATGAAAAGCTGGTCCTTACCGGATATATCCGTATATGTGGCCGGACATCTGTTTGGAGCTGATATTCCTGCCGGCAAGCTGGAGGATCTGACCCGCGAGGCTGTTTCTTTTCCCACGCCCCTGGTGGATCTTCATGATAATCTACAAACCCTGGAGCTTTTCCACGGACCCACCCTGGCCTTCAAGGATGTCGGAGCCCGCTTTATGGCCAGGATGCTGGGACACTTCACCGGGCATCACAACAAAGCCATACAGGTACTGGTTGCCACATCAGGGGATACGGGAAGCGCTGTAGCACATGGCTTCTATGGGGTGGAAGGCGTGCAGGTTTATATTCTCTATCCCTCCGGTAAGGTGAGCCGGCTCCAGGAAAAGCAGTTCACCACCCTGGGTAAGAACATTGCCGCCCTGGAGATCCAGGGTAATTTCGATGATTGCCAGGCCCTGGTCAAGCAAGCTTTTGTCGACCCCGACCTCCGGAAGGAGCTGGTCCTGACCTCCGCCAATTCGATCAACCTGGCCAGGCTTCTGCCCCAGTCTTTTTATTATTTCTATGCCGCCAGCCGGCACGAACCCGGCTCAGAACTGGTCATATCCGTACCCAGCGGTAACTTCGGCAACCTGACCGCCGGCCTTATCGCCTGGGAACTCGGATTGCCCGTGAGCCATTTCATTGCAGCCACCAACATCAATGATGTGGTGCCGGAATACCTGGACACGGGAAGGTTCAAACCGCGCCCCTCAAAACAAACCATCGCCAACGCCATGGATGTGGGCAATCCCAGCAATTTTGCCCGCATCCTGGACCTTTACAAGCATGATTTAAGTAATATCAGGAGTCACATCACGGGTTATTCCTATACCGACGACCAGATTCGGGAAAGTATTCTGGAACTGCACAGAAAAACAGGATACCTGGCCGATCCGCACGGGGCCACAGCTTACCGTTCACTGCTGGACCATCCCTTGAAGCCCGGTCAGAATGCCATCTTCCTGGAAACGGCCCACCCGGCAAAATTCCCGGAAGTGATCGAAAAACTCACGGGAAAAAAGATGGAATTACCCCCGGCCCTCGCGCAACAAATGAACCACGAAAAAAAAGTCCGGCTTATCAAACCGGACTTTTCGGAGTTCAAAGAATATCTTTTGTCTTAGATAACCCCCTGGTCCATCATCGCGTTGGCCACCTTCAGAAAACCGGCTATATTGGCTCCCTTAACATAGTTGATATGACCATTACCGTCCTTACCATGGGTCAGGCAGAAATGATGAATGTTTTGCATAATCTCGTGCAGGCGCTCGTCCACTTCTTTTCGGCCCCAGTGAAATTTCATCGAGTTCTGTGACATTTCCAGTCCGGATACCGCCACCCCACCGGCATTGGCTGCTTTTCCCGGGGCATAGAGCATCTTGCTCTGATGGAATACTTCCTGTGCCTCGTGGGTGCAGGGCATATTGGCCCCTTCACATACGCAGGAACAACCGTTTTTGACAAGCATCCTGGCATCCTCCTCATTCAATTCATTTTCGGTGGCACAGGGCAATGCAAGATCGCATTTTACTTCCCAGGGACGTTTCTCGGGTACGAATTCGGCGCCGGGGAACTCATACGAGAAGGGCTTTACGATATCCTCGTTGGTGGCCCGCAGTTCCAGCATGTATTCAATCTTTTCACCGGTGATGCCTTCCCTGTCATACACGTAACCGTCGGGGCCCGACAGGGTAATCACCTTGGCCCCCAGCTCGGTGGCTTTAAGTGCCGCTCCCCAGGCCACGTTACCAAAGCCGGATAGCGCCACGGTCTTTCCTTCCAGGCTTTCACCCTTCGTCTTCAGCATTTCATTGGCAAAATAAACCACACCAAAGCCCGTGGCTTGGGGGCGGATCAGGCTGCCACCCCAGTTGATGCCTTTCCCGGTGAGCACGCCTGTATTTTCCCGGGCCAGCTTGCGATACATCCCGTAAAGATAACCAATCTCCTTGCCGCCAACACCAATGTCGCCGGCAGGCACATCGGTGTCCGGACCGATGATCTTCCACAGTTCAAGCATGAAAGCCTGACAGAAACGCATGATCTCGGAATTGGACTTGCCCTTGGGATTGAAGTCGGAACCGCCCTTACCACCGCCCAGGGGCAGGGAAGTGAGGCTATTCTTGAAGATCTGCTCAAAACCCAGGAACTTCAGGATGCTGATGTTTACGCTGGGGTGAAAGCGCAGACCTCCCTTGTAGGGTCCGATAGCATTGTTGAACTGAACCCGGTAACCGCGGTTCACGTGGATCTTGCCTTCATCATCCTCCCAGGGTACCTTAAAACTGAGGACCCTGTCGGGCTCTATCAGCCTTTCGATGATATTGGCAGAATCAAACTGGGGATTGGCATTATAGACTTCCTCAATGGATTCGAGTACCTCCCTGACTGCCTGTTGATATTCCTTTTCTCCGGGATACCGACTGACCAGGTCTTGCATAATATGATCGACGTTCATGGTCGTATTTTTTTGAGCTTGAGCGCTAAATATACAGGATGAATATCAGCAGTATTTAAAGAATAATCCATGATTAAAGTCACGGATTCATCGCTTTGATTTCCTGGCTTTATAGATAACGGCCTTGTTGTTTTTTCCGTCAATCCGGACCCTCAAAGGATTGCCAAAATGCACGTGCCTCAGATATTCATCTTCATACGCGGCCTTTTGCTCATCCAGGTAATCCAGGTCGTAGTAGCCATCATTAATGAAGGGATTTATCGTAAAATATCCGACCTGGAAGGAAGTGAGGTTCTGGAAGAAATGGGTGCCCTGGCTCGGATCTATGCGGTAATGGTCCAGGCCCGATTCCACGATTACCCGGGCCTGTGAAATATCGTTCCATTTGATGGGGATCCCCAGCCAGTGATCACTGGACCCCCAGCGTCCCGGACCGATGAGTATGTAATTCTTTTTTTTCTCAATGAAGCGATCGTTTAATGCACTCACCATCCTGGCAATGGAGCGGGACTTGGAAGGATCCCAGGAACCGGGTTTGATATAAACCACGTCCCGGATGTACTCCAGGGTCCCGTTCCCCAAAGCGGAATCGCTCATGATAAGCGTATCCTCGGGTTTTACCTGATCCAGCTTGACACTGAGGGTTTGCTCGTTTAGTACAATGGGACGTATTTGAAGATAATTGAAAACGGCGGGGTCCCCTTCAGGTACATCCAGGTTGGCCGCAAACTCTATTTCAACGGGAATACCCATTTCTTTCTGGCTGGTTTCCAGGATGGTCCCCAGGATATCGGCTATCGGATAAACTTCGTGGTTCAGTATATTGGAAAAGGTAATCACTTTCTTGCCTTCATAGAAATCCCCGTCCCGGATTACATGATTCTGCATATCATAGGTGGATGTCACCAATCGAAAGGAAGAGTTTTTCTCCGCATCCTTTATCCTGAGCTTTCGCAGATTGATCCCGTCGTCGGTGGAAACGATGTAGCTGTCGGCCGAAAGATCCAGGGCATAGAATACTTTCTGGGTATCCTTCAGCACCATGTCAGGAGTAGACAACTGCAGGGCCCTTTTGGGAAACTTGGGAGAAAATCTAAGGCCCGCTCCCCCCTCGACAACATATTTCCCTAAGCCGAAAGCCAAGTTGACCATGCCGTCGGTCGACTTCTGGGGTTTGACCGGGTAGAAATTTATGGAACGTGCCACGCCGGAAAGGGTGGGATAAAAATAATTGCCGTATTTCTTGCCGCAGACTTCCTGCAGGATGATCCCCATTTTTTCTTCGTCAATCACGTTGGAGGTCGCTGCCATATAAGCCTTGCTTGCTTTGAAGTATACAGATGCATAAACCGATTTTATGGCACTGGTGATCATCTCCACCATAAGCTTATGATCCTCTTTAAGGTTGGGCAGCATGTAGGTGGAATAGATACCTGCAAAAGGCTGATAATGTGAATCCTCCAGTTTGGAGGAGGACCGCACGGCCAGTGGGTTCCGTGTTACTTCCACCAGGGCATAGAGATCCTGGTGAAGGCGGGAAGGCAATCTGCCCCGGACGAAATGGTCCAGGATAACTTCGTCGGGACTGTCGGAAAGAGCGATCTTGAACAAGTCGTTCTGGTCCATGAATTCGTCGAAAAGATCCGTACTGATCACCACCGTCCTGGGAACCGTGATCACAATGTTGTCCCATTTATTGAACAACTTATGCTTCTCGATGAGGTTATTGATGAAAGCGAGCCCCCTGGCCTTTCCCCCGATGGAGCCTTCTCCTATCCGGGTGAAGAGGAGATATTCGTCGTAGCTTGACTTGTCAAAAATGGCGATTACCCCCCGGCCCTTGCTTATCCTGTAGTTGGAAATGGACTGGTGGATGTATTCACGCAGTTCCTGTATACTGTCGAAATCTTCAAAACGCAAAAATTTGAACATCTGGGCAATCGGTAAAATGGCCCTGGCATTCAGCCATTTGGAAAAGTCGTTGTGCTTGGTATGGGCCTCCAGGACCTTATCGGGAACCTGGAGAATCTCTTGCTGCAATGCCTGAAGGTCCCCTGCCCGGGCTACTTTCCTGCCTGTTTCCGGGTCCCGGAAGATGAAATCCCCGAAAGCGAAATTTCTGACAATATAGTTCCTGATTTCATAAGTAAGGTTCTTGGAGTATTTATTTAAAAAACCCACCCCCAGCTCTTCAGCATATTTTGCATTCGAGTTATCCGACGATTGGAGCAGTATGGGCATGAACTCATCTTCTTGCCGTATCAGCCTGGCCAGGTCCAGGCCGGCTTTCTCGTGGGGGTTGCGTTTGTTCCCTTTCTTAAAGCTGACGTCCGAGATCACCCCGATGATGTTGTACTTATATTTCTCAAAAAGCACCCGGGCCTCTTCGTAGGTTTTCGCGAGCAGGATCTTGGGTCGCCCCCGCATGCGCAGCATTCGCTGGTGTTCGTTCAGGGCCTCCTTGCTGAATTCCCTGGATTGCTGCAGTATGATCTTATAGAGATGGGGCAGGTAACTTGAGATATACCGTATGGAATCCTCCACGAACAGCAAAGCCTGTACCCCTACAACATCAATATCATGTTCCGCGTTCATCCGGTCCTCTATCAGCTTTATGATGGCCAGCAGGAGGTCGGCATTCCCAAGCCAGGAAAAGACATGGTCCACGGCCGACAGATCCTCGCTGCTCAGCTTCATGGAAACCTCCCTGGAAAAGTGGGTCAGCAGCACCACGGGGATCTCCGGATGTTTAGCCTTTATGCGCTTGGCCAGCTCAAAAGGCTCGATATCGGCAATGTTGAGCATTTCAATCACCAGGTCAATCTGCTCTTCCTTCAGTTTTTCCATGGCTTCCCGGGCGGTGGACACCTGTATAAAAGTAGGGGGATAGCGCAGGTTCAGGCTGACATATTCATTGAAAATCTGTTCATCCACCCGGCCGTCTTCCTCCAGCATAAAAGCGTCATAACTGCTGCAGATCAACAGTATCCTCCTGATCCGCCGCTGCATGAGCAGGTCGAAAGGGGTATGGTTAAAGTCCAGGTTCAGTCCGGCCATATGTTCACTCTCTTTCAAGGCCATTCTCAAGAAGTGTTTTGCCAGGTTACAACAGATATCCTTTTCTTTCCGTCCATAACCACGGTCAGGGGTTCTTTGAACCGCACGTGCCGGAAGTACCGCGTAGATTCAATGAGCTTCTGTCCTTTGATCACCTCCCAATTGATCCGGTCAACCCTGGATTTATGAGAGATGGAGAAGTAGCCCACGTTCATCGAAGTTACGTTATGAAAGAAGTGGGATCCCAGGGATGCATCCAGGGGAAAATCTTCCATGCTCAACTCAACGATCACGCGGGCATTGCAGATCTGTGGCCAGGCAACAGGAATACCGATGAAGCGATCGCGGGAACCCCACCGGCCGGGACCGATCAGGATATAGTGCCTTTTCTCATCCATCAACTTCCTGTTCAGGGCCTCGATCTCTGGGGTCATCTCCTTGGTCCGGGTCTTGTCAAAATGTTCCGGGTCAACGAAAACCACATCCTCAATATAATCGATCTTACCGTTGCCCATGCTCTTTTTTGTGGAAAGGATAACTTTCTCCTGATCCACCTCGTCCAGGTTAATCTCATAATCCTGTGCAGACCCCACCAGGGGTTTTATCTGCAATAGATAAAAGGAGGGTTTACCGTTCTCATCGGAAGTGAGATCCACGGCATATTCAATCTCCACAGGCGATCCCATGGCTTCTTTCACGACGTCGAGTATAACTTCAATCGACTGGGCCAGGGGCATGTAACCGTATTTCAGTATATCGGCAAAATTGATGACCCGCGGACCATATTTGCTCAAACCGGGTTCCAGGGTATCATTGTCAGAGTCGTATACCGAGGCGGAATGCAGGAGGTTCCCGTGCTTTTCGGCTTCAGAAATGTCCCGCCGGACCAGAAAAGCATCCTGCCCGTCCCGGATCAGGTTGGCATCCTTCTTGGAAAGGTCGATGGCATAAAAGGATACCTGTGAATTCTTCACCAGGTATCGCGTGCTAATGGTATCCAGATCAGGATACTTGGGTGAAAAGCGGTAAGCCTTCTCTCCTTCCACCACATAATGCCCCAATCCGACTGCCGCAACGACCACCCCGTCATCCGGCTCCATGTGGGCCACCGGGTAATAGTTCCTCGACTGGGCTGTACCGCTGATATGAGGATAATGATAATGTTCATAAGTATTCCCTACGACCTCCTGTATAGCCACGGCCATCTTTTCCTCTTCGATCTTGTAGTTCACCGCTTCGAAATAGGACCGTGCATTATTGGAATAGATCGAGGCATATACCAACCGTATGGCATCCAGTAGCTGTTTATAACGCGTGCTGAAGTCGGGATGATTGTTCGGAATAAGGTAGGTGGCAAAAATACCTGAGAAAGGCTGCATGGTAGAATCTTCGAACAGGCTGGAGGAACGTACCGCCAGGGGTTTGGTCATTTTTTTCAACAGGGAGCGCAATCGTTTCTCCAGGTGGTAGGAAATGTCGGATTCCAGGAAGGCCTGTTTGATCCTGTCGTAATCCATCTCTTTGTATACAAGCTCCTGCAGGTTGTTGCGCTCCAGGAAAATGTCAAACTCATCGGTACCGATAATGCAGGTAATGGGGGTGCGGATGTTGATGTCCTTGATGATCTCATTGAAATTCATATTGTAGATCAGGGTATTGATAAAGGCCAGCCCCCGGCCCTTACCTCCCAGGGCACCCATACCCACGTTGACGATATTGGTCTCATCCAGGAGCGCATCCTCCTCAAAATTGATCACCTTCCCGGTGTTGGTCTCATTCCTGTACTTTTCGATCATGTATTTGAGGTAGGTGCGGAACTCCTGGGGAGTTTTAAAGTCACTGACTTTTACCGGATGGATCATCTTGGCGATCTTGATCTCGCCTCGTGCCATGAGCCAGAGGGAAAAATGGTTCCTTTTACCATGGTAGATCAGCGATTCGATCGGAACGGTATCGATGTGGTTCTCAAATTCCTTGAGGGTCCGGGCAATGGAAATCTTTTTCCCGCTGGAATCCCGGTATACGAAACTGCCGAAACCCAGGTGGTGCTGAATGAAGCTCTTGATATCCTGCAGCAGGCTCTCAGAGTTCTTGTTTATAAATATGGATTGTAATTCAAAGGCCTTGCGCGAGTTTTCTATCTCGGAAGACTGGATGACCGTGGGCAGGTCGCTGACCTTATCATGCACAAAGCGCACCAGGTCGAACCCGGCTTGCTCATCCATCTCGCCGTTGCGCATAAATTTGACGTCGGTGATCAGACAAAGCAGGTTATCCAGATTCTTATCAATGATCTCAATGGCATCTTCATAGGTGCTGGCCAGCAAAATCTTGGGCCGCGCCCTGAGCCGCAATATCTTGAAGAGGTCGTCGGTACTGACATCGTCGATGATGCGCTTGGTCTGCTCCAGGACAATATTGAAAAGCAGGGGAAGGTAACGGGAATAATACTTCTCGGAATCTTCTACCAGCAGGATCACTTTCACCAGGCCGATACGGGTGTCGTTCTCCACATTCACCCGGTCTTCCAGGTGTTTCACCATGGCAAAGAAGATCTTGGAATCTCCGTTCCATACAAAAAGGCGATCGATGTTCTCTACATTACGGGGATTTTTTTTAAAGCCGGGGACCTCCCGGTTATTGTTCAGCAGTGCATAGATGGGGATATAGGAAAAATCGCTTTTGATCTTACTGCTCAGTCGGATGGGGGTTTCTTTATCATTACCCACCATGAGGATCACCAGGTCGAAGTGCTTGTTCCTGAGTTGATCCAGGGCCTCGTCATAGTAAGAAACCCCCGTGATCCTGGGCATGGAGGTCAGGTTGAGCTGCTGGTATTCCCCGAGGATATGTTCCGAGAACTGCCCTTCTTTCTCAATGCTGTATGCATCGTACAGGGTGGCCACCAGGAGAATTTCCTTGACCTTATAGGGCATCAGGTCGTGAAAGATATCGCGGTTTGCGTTCTGCTTGTTCAGAAAACGCTGTAACAACTGCCGGCTGCTGATCACCGGCTGTTTGAACTCAGAGATGGCTTTTTCCCCATCCAGCTGACCCAGGGATACCTTTAGTATCTCTCTGGCTTCCTGGCCGTTCAGGTAACTGGAAATAATGCTGGCCAGGTTGTTGATCAAATCCCTTTCTTCGCCCAGGAAAGGGCCCTCATCGAGATCCCTGAATTTTTGCAGATAGACCACCTCCACCGTGCCCGGCTTGTTCTCAATGGTTGTAAAATCCTGGCGCAGGCTCCAGTCGGTTTCCCTGAAGTTGTGGCTCTTGTATTCCTCGCCATTGAAAATGATGCGTGCCGCAGTGTATTCGGGATATTGCCATCCGGCGGGAATGACGCGAACGATCTGGTGCAGGGTATCTTCAACGGACTTTCCCTCGCGGATGATCTGGTTGGTCTTGTTGATACAGGACAGCTCCTTAAGACGCTCCCGGCGCTCTTCAATAAGTTTTTGTATCTCTTCGCTTGATTTGACAGGCTCCTTCATCACGACTCCTTTATCACAAATTTAACAAATAAGCACGAGCTGCCTGCCCTGACTGCCGTATCAATTGATCTCGAATACGTTCCCGCTGCGAAAGAGATCATCCATCTTTTTGATCTTCGATTTCTCCTTTACCCTACGAATCTGTTCAAATAACAGGTCTTCATACACCGTACTCTTAAAGGCCCGTATGATGCCCATGGCAACCGGGAATTCGGGCAGGGTCATACGGGTAAGCATGTAATGTCGCGTATCATCCGGATTAACCGAATCATGAACCAGTATATCCTTCTCGGTAATTCCGTTCTCACCAATGGTGACGACCTTAAAGCGGGAGCCGTCCAGGATGATACCCTTGTTGCGGTCTTTGCCGAAGATCATGGGTTTGCCATGCTCCAGATAAAGTTGATGGTCTTCCCGGACATCCTTGCCGGTAATCTCGGCATGAACCTGGTTGTTAAAGATGATGCAGTTCTGCAGGACCTCTACGACGGAAGTACCTTTATGGGCCGCTGCTTTCATGAAAACTTCCTTCATCATCCTGGGTTCGGTATCCACCACCCTGGCAAAAAAGGTCCCCTGTGCACCCATGGCCAGTTCACCGGGTTTAAAGGGATTCTCGATGGTCCCTTCCGGGGAGGTTTTGGTGATACTCCCCTTGGGTGTGGTAGGGGAGTACTGGCCCTTGGTCAGCCCATAGATCTTGTTGTTGAACAGCAGGATGTTCACGTCAATATTCCTTCTGATAATATGAATGAAATGGTTCCCGCCTATGGCCATGGAATCGCCGTCACCGGTCACCACCCAAACACTCAGCTCAGGATTGGCAACCTTGATACCCGATGCAATGGCGGTGGCTCGTCCGTGCATCCCATGCACTCCGTAGGTGTTGATGTAGTATGGAAACCGGGATGAACAGCCAATCCCGGAAACAAAAACAATGTTCTCCTTTTTATAACCTATTTCCGGTAACACATTCTGTACCGTGCTGAGCACGGCATGGCCGCCACAACCGGCACACCATTTTACAGGTTGATCCGACTTAAAGTCGTTACGTGTGAGTGTTGTAGTTTCTGATTTCATCACGATCGTTCCTCCAGTATGTCTTTGAACACCATTTTCAATTCCGATATCATAAAGGGTAAACCCTGAACTTTATTGTACTGCTTATATTCGAAACGGGGGTATTCCGACCGCAGGTAGCGGGCGAACTGTCCCAGGTTCATTTCGCAGATAATGTGCTTTTTAAACTTTGAAAAGACCTCTTCTGTATTGCGTGGCAAGGGTTTGATATAGTTGAACTGGGCCAGGCTTATGTTATAACCATTTTCCCTGAGGTCGTCGACAGCCGTCACCAATGCCCCGTAGGATCCGCCCCAGCCAATCACCAGCAGGTCCCCTTCTTCATCACCATGCACTTCCTGCGGGGCGACGAATTCGCTAACCTTTTGTACTTTCTGTTCCCGCATCTCTACCATGATCTGGTGATTTATGGGATCCTGGGAGACTTCACCGGTGAGGTCGGCTTTTTCCAGACCGCCGATCCTGTGTCTGAGGCCCTCCTGGCCGGGTACTGCCCAGAAACGGTTCAGGCGCCTGGGATCGCGGTGATAGGGATAATAGTTCGGATCCTTATCCTTAACAGCAGGTACTTCTATATCCGGCAGATCCTTCATACCGGGAATGTTCCACAATTCCGATCCGTTTGCCAGGTAACCGTCTGTTAATAAAATTACCGGGGTCATATGCTCTATGGCAATCTTGGCAGCTTCATAGGCAAAATAGAAACAGTTGGCCGGTGTACTGGCAGCCATCACCACAACCGGACTTTCACCATTTCTTCCATACAGTGCCTGCAACAGGTCAGCCTGCTCGGTCTTGGTGGGCAGACCGGTCGAGGGCCCGCCTCTCTGGACATCCACGATCACCAGGGGCAGCTCGGTCATGACCGCCAGGCCGATCGATTCTCCTTTGAGTGCCAATCCCGGACCGGAGGTGGTGGTCACCGCGAGCCTTCCGGCAAAGCTGGCACCAATGGCCGAAGATATCCCTGCAATTTCGTCTTCTGCCTGAAAGGCAATGGCCTCCAGGTGCTTGTGACTGGCTATTTCCTGCAGAATCTCAGAAGCCGGTGTTATGGGATAGGAGCCGAGGAAGAGTTTTTTACCCGACTTTTCTGACGCTGCCAGAAATCCCCACGCCGTGGCCTGGTTCCCGGTAATGTTACGGAACAGGCCTTTTCTTTGGGCGGGTTTGACCTGGAAGGTGGTTGTCATGGCCTCGATGGTCTCGGCATAATGATATCCGGCACGCAGCACGGCTATGTTGGCTTCAACGATGTTGGGCCTGGAAGCGAACTTCTCCCTTAAAAATTCCTCCCCAATCTCCATGTCCCTGTTGAAAAGCCAATAAAGGATCCCGGCTACGAACTGGTTCCGGCTCTTATCGGCAGTCTTCATGTCCAGGCCGAATTCTTTTACCGTGGCCCGCGTAAGCTGCGTAATGGGTGCTTTGATAACATTATAACCCTCGAGCGATCCGTCACCCAGGGGGTCTTCCACGTAGCCCGCCTTTTTGTAATGCTTGTTATCAAAGTTGTCTATATCGATGATTATGGTGGCCCCGTCCTTGATCCATTTCATGTTCGCCTTCAGCGCCGCGGGATTCATGGCAATTAATACATCAGCCTGGTCACCCGGGGTGCTTACCTCCTTGTGCCCGATATGAACCTGGAACCCCGAGACCCCTGCAATGGTCCCCTGTGGTGCACGTATCTCCGCGGGATAATCGGGAAAAGTAGACAGATCATTACCGATGAACGCGGAAGTATCAGAAAACTGAGACCCGGTGAATTGCATCCCGTCCCCGGAATCTCCGGCAAATTTTACAACAACTTCCTCCAGCTCAACAACCTTGGGTTTCTTTGTCATAATGAATTGCTTAGCAGTTGGTTACATAATAAACAATGCATACAAGACCTTTCATCCTATATGCATCCACCATATGTTTTTCAGTACCCGTGGGAATTATACGAAATTCTGCTGACAAAGTTAAGTATTAATAAAAGTAATTCCCTGTAGGAGAGAGGTTTTTTTTAACATATGAACTGTTGGCTGGTCACTGGTCGCTGGTCCCTGGTGGTTTACTTCCAAAAATCTATCTTTTCCAGCCAGATATCCTCCTCGAAAAACATGGAGGCGATCTTCTGGAAATAGTCTGTATAATCACTGACATAGAAGCTGCTGCCAGCAGTTTTCCCGGGGGAAAGAAGACCCTTTTCCTGAAGGACCCGCCGCAGCTCGTTGGCCACCACCTGGGCGGAATCAATAATATCCACTTTGAAATTGTAGAATTTCCTGATCTGGTTCTTGATGATGGGATAATGGGTACAACCAAGGATCAGGGTATCAATACGGCTGATCTCCCCCTCCGAGAGATAGGCCCGGATGATGGCATTGCTGATATCATCGAAGATAAAACCTTCTTCGATCATAGGGACAAAAAGGGGTGTAGCACGCATTACAGTCTGTATGGAAGGTTCCGCCTCTTTTAGTTTCTGCTCATAGCTGCGGCTGTTTATCGTTCCCTTGGTACCGATAATCCCTATCCGGCCGATATTTCCGCTCTTAAACACATGGCTCACCACCGGGTCGATCACATTGATGACGGGAACGCGGTCCCTGACTCTTTCCAGAACGGCATCATAAGCATAGGCGGAAGCGGTATTGCAGGCAATAACGATGAGCTTGCAGTTCTTTTCCAAAAGAAAATCTGCAATTTCGCCGGAATAATAGCGTATGGTCTCCCTGGATTTATCCCCGTAAGGCAGATGTGCCGTGTCGCCAAAATAGATAAGCTCCTCGCCGGGCAGCAGGGTCCTGATGGCATGCGCTACGGTGAGCCCGCCCACGCCGGAATCAAAAATACCGATGGCCCGCTTCGGAGACTGTTTCATCAGAAGGAAAAAAGCTACCGGTGAAAGCTGCCGGCAGCTCTTGTATCATTGCGTTCCGCGATCCTTTATTGAAGGTCCAGCTTGGCTTTTACCTTGTCCATGATATCCACACTCTTTTCGGAGATGTAGATGGGATTGCCCATACTGGAATCGAAGACATAGATGTAGCCGTTTTCTTCAGCCACCTCATCGATGGCTTTGTTGGCCTTTTCCAAAATGGGCCGGAGCAGGTTCTGCCTTTGCCGCTGCAACTCCTGCTGGGCGGTGGTTTCAAATTGCTGGATACGGTTCTGCATTTCCATGATCTCGGTTTCCTTGGTCTGACGGATCAGTTCCGTCCAGGTATCCCGCTTGTTCAGGTAATTGTCATATTTCTTGTTCCACTCCACCTGCATCTCTTCTATCTGAAGTTCGAAATCCTGGGCCAAACGCTCCATCTGCTTCTGGGCACTGTCACTTTCCGGCATTGATGCCAGCAATTCCTGGGTGTCGATATGCGCGAATTTAAGCGCCTGGGCATGACTGATCTGGGCCAGTCCGAGGATCAGCACCGTGAATACGGGTATGGCTCGTTTCATAATTTTTTGTTATTGACTCTCCCCGCGGCAAGCCGCGAGGAATCATCGATTAATTGTTTATTTTAATGGTGCTCGCTTACCCCGTGGCAGAGCTACGGGAATGCGCTCGCGTAATTCAAAAAACGCTACAAAAGTAAGGATTTAAATCTTATAACCTAAACGCTCCAGCACTTCATCCGACTTATCATATTTTGGGTCGGAGTAGATCATGCTGGTGCCGGAAGAGGTGTCGAATACCACGGCATAGTTACCTGCCAGGGCAATCTCCTTAATGGCTTTATAAACCTCATCCTGGATGGGCTTCATCAATTCCTCTCGCTTCTGGAAAAGATTGCCTTCAGGACCGAAATATTTCTGTTGCAGCTCCTTTGCTTCCTTTTCCTTCCGGATGATCTCATCTTCTTTTTTACGCTTCATCTCTTCAGATAAAAGAACTCTTTCCGCCTGAAAATCTTTATAAAGCTTCTCAACTTCCTCATACAGAGCCTGGACCTCTTCCTGGTACTTTTCTGAAAGCTTATCCAGCTGATCCTGGGCCGAAATGTATGAGGGTATATGACTCAGGATGTATTCGGTATCCACGAGCGCGTATTTCTGCGCCATGCCTGAAACGGCAAATGCAGACAACAGAATAAGGGTGAATATTGACTTTTTCATGACTTAAATATTTTGTGTTAAATACTAAAACTGCTGGCCGATGGTAAAGTGGAACTGAGAACCGTTAACACCCGGTTTGCCGGGTATTTCATCGAATCCGTAACCCCAGTCGATCCCCAGAAGTCCGAACATCGGGAGGAAAGCCCGCAGACCGACACCCGCTGACCGTTTGATCAGGAAGGGATTGAACTGGTCGATGCTGTACCAGGCGTTCCCTGCTTCCAGGAACCCCAGAACAAATACGGTTGCCGACTGGCTCAGGGTGATCGGGTACCTGAGTTCCACTGTAAGTTTTTCGAAGACATTACCCGACTTTTTCCCATTGACAATCGGTGTTAACGCGCTGTTCTCATAACCACGCAGGGCAATAATATCCCGGCCATAAATGTTGTACCCGGTCAGTCCGTCACCCCCCACATCAAAGCCTTCAAAAGGAGAAGGACCGATGTCGGGGTTATAGAATCCCAGGTAACCAAACCGTGCCCGTGTACTTAACACCAAATTTCCTGCCAGGCTTAAGTACCACTCACCTAAAAAGGTCCATTTATGATACTCAATCCACCTGTACTTCTCATCAGCAGGTATTTGCAAATAATCTTTATCATCAAAAAGTGAATAAGGCGGGGTGAGGGCCAGGCTTAACTGGAAGGTGGATCCCCTCCGGGGGTAAATGGGTTGATCAACCGATTTCCTGGCAAAAGTGGTTTTGAAGTTTATGTTGTTGGAGGTTCCGTTTTCAAACAGAAAGGAACCGCCCCAGTTAAAGAGATCGTATCGCTGGTAACTCAATTCGTTATACAGGGTAAAGAAGTCGTCGGGCCATTTCAGTCTTCGCCCCAGACCAACTGATCCCCCGGTAATCTTGAAATATCCCGTCGGGGATTCATTCCGCAGCCAATAATTGCCCGTGCTGGACTTGGTATGGAAGAAGGATACCGACAAGGAATTGGGTTTGGTTCCTCCCAGCCAGGGTTCAATAAACGAGACACTGTACGCCTGGTAATATTTACCATTCGACTGGGCCCGGAGGCTCAGGGTTTGGCCGTCACCGGTGGGAATGGGCCTCCATTCCTTCAGATTGAACATATTTCCGGCCGAAAAATTTGAAAAGCGTAATCCTATGGTACCCACGATCATATTGGCACCCCAGCCGCCTGAGATCTCCAGCTGGTCGTTGGCTTTTTCCACAAGCTTATATTCAAGGTCCACCGTTCCGTTGGCCTGGTCCGGAATGGGAACGGGTTCAATTTGTTCCGGATCGAAGTGTCCGAGCTGTGCCAGTTCCCGCACGGTCCTGATGATATCGGATTTGCTGAACAACTCCCCGGGCCGGGTTCTGATCTCCCGGCGAATCACATGCTCCTTGGTTTTTGTGTTACCGGTGATGACCACCTTATTGATGGTGGCCTGTTTACCCTCGTTGATACGCATCTCGAAATCAA
The DNA here is from genome assembly GCA_964420035.1 of uncultured Bacteroidaceae bacterium. Taxonomy (GTDB): domain Bacteria; phylum Bacteroidota; class Bacteroidia; order Bacteroidales; family SM23-62; genus CAYQQR01. The sequence goes on from CAYQQR010000020.1 coordinate 51,943, forward strand.
TGGAATCATTTTCAATATTGACCTCAACGGGATTTATGCTGAAAAAGAGGTAGCCATTATCCAGGTACAACGAGCTGACAGCATCTTCATCCAACTCCAGCCGTTTATCCAGGATGGTCTTGTCAAATACATCCCCGCGCTCTATGCCCAGGTAGGCGTCCAGCACTTCGGAAGGATAAACCGTATTGCCCACCCAGCGGATATTCCTGAAATAGTACCTGTCTCCCTCCTCCAGCCGGATGTAGAGTGATATCCGGTCCTTATCCTTAACGGGAACAACAGAATCCTTCAGCACCTTGGCATCCCGGAATCCGTTTTCATTATAAAAGGAGATGAGTTTATCGAGATCTTCTTCATAATCATCCTTGATGAAGCGGGATGCTTTGAAAATGTTCAGGTTGACCTTCTTGGTGTTCTTCATGGCCCTTCGCAGGCGCCGGTCCTTAAAGACTTCGTTACCGAGGAAAATAATGTCGTCGATCTTCACCCGGTTATTTTTATCCACATAGATTTTCAGCCGGACACTGTTGGGACTGAGGGTATCCGGTGATTGCTCGAAACGTACTTCGGTCTCCAAAAAGCCCTTTTCGACAAAATGTTGTTTTATGATGCGGCGGGTATTGTTCAGTATATTGTCAGTGATCTGGCTGCCGGCCCTGAGGTTTATCTTTTCAAGAATGTCTTCCGTCTCGCCCCTTCTCAACCCGTCGACGGTCAGGCGGGAAAGCCTGGGAAGTTCCTTAAGGTAGATATTCAACCATATCTTCCTGCCTTCGGTCTTGTCAATCAGCAACTTTACATCCCTGAATAAACCCTGATCCCAGAATTTCTCTAACACCCGGGTCATTTCCGATGAGGGTACGGTAACCTCCTGACCCACTTTCAGGCCGGAAAGACTGATGAGGACGGATTCCTGGATAAACTGAACACCGGTGACCCGTATATCTTCAATGATATATTCCCTGGGATTGGAATAATCCACCACGGGAAGGTCGAAACTATCCGGTTCCTGGGCGATAAGGGGACAGCCAGAAAAAACTATGAAAAGGACTGTAAACAGCCCGGCCAAATATGGTCTCATCCTTCCTTGCAATTTGTAGTTACCTGTTCGCTGATCTTCCCAAACCGGCGTTCCCGCTTTTGGAAATCACAAATGGCCTCAAAAAGCTCTTCCCGCGTGAAATCGGGCCAGAGGGTCTGAGGGAAATACAGTTCTGTGTAGGCCATTTGCCACAGGAGGAAGTTGCTGATCCTGTGTTCGCCGGAAGTTCTGATCAGCATCTCCGGATCCGGAAAGTCGGAAGTCTGCAGATGACGGGTAAAATATTCACAATTAATGTCATCCGTCTTTACCTCTTTCTGCTCAATTTTACGGGCTATTTTGCGGATGGCATCCATGATCTCCCATCTTCCGCTATAACTGAGGGCCAGGATCAGGGTCAGACCCGTATTGTTTTCCGTACTTTCCATGGCAATCCGAAGATGATGCATAACACCATCCGGCAAACGTTTCATGTCGCCTATTACCTTGAGGCGCACATTATTCTCTATAAGTGTTTTGGTCTCGTCATTAATGGTATCCACCAGCAGATTCATAAGCGCATCCACCTCATACCCGGGACGGTTCCAGTTCTCAGTGGAAAAGGCATAGAGGGTCAGGTATTTTAACCCGATCTCTGCACTGCCTTCCACCACTTCCCGGACGGCCTTAACACCGTTCATGTGGCCAAATATCCGCTGATTGCCTTGCTTTTTTGCCCAACGCCCGTTCCCATCCATGATGATGGCAACATGCCGCGGCAATCTGTCTTTGTCTATCCGTTCTTTTAAGGACTCTTTCATGTAACTCTGTCTATTCTAATCGTATGCCGGACAATCTTCCGTGATTTTAAATATCTTATAGGTTACAAATATTCCAACTAACGAGTGCCAGTCTTTATTGTGAATCCCGGTATCTATTTCAGGATTAGTAAAATTCTCCACGCCATCCAGCCCATCGCTGAAGGTCCGGTTAAACATCCATTCCGCCCCTGCACCGAGCCGGTCCACGATGTTGAACTTTACCCCTCCTCCAAAAGGTATTTTGAACATACTCTTTATGCTGGAAGCGGAACTGCTCAGGATCATATTGTATCCTATTCCCGCTGCAATGTATGGCGTGATGTTCTGCTTTCTGCCCTTGGGCTGGACATAGGGTAAAAAATTAAATTCAAACTGTAAGCCACAATCAAGGAACGTATTGCTGAAACCGGCGTTCCGGGCCTGTTGAAAACTATCATCAAAATCGGAATCACGGGCTTCCAGGCTGCTGTACACCATAGAAAATCTAAGTGCATTCCTGGAATTGAAATTTTGACGGTACATGACCCCGAAGGACAAGTTCGGTGCATAAAAATGCCTGAAGGGATTGATATCCCCCATGTAATAGGAGGCTCCGGCTATAATCCCCGGATCACCGTTTCGCTGAGCATTCAACGAAAGGCACAAAAATAGGAAAAAAACCAAGCCACTGGCCTTTTTCCTGAAACATCCGGATAGAAGATGGTGCCTATTGTAATCCCCTGCTCTTTCTGAAAAGAATGGGCCAACCGCTCCTGGTCGTCCTGAATTTATATGTTGCATTGAAAACACCGAAATAATATATATCGTTATGACTGGAATAATCCGAAGTGTAACCGTCAATATAATCCGTCAGGGTATACCTAGCACCAAGCTCAAAACCGGCGGTCCAGGTATCGTTAATGATGTACTTCAATCCCAGTCCGCCCGGAAACACCAGGGCGAAATTTTCAGGATCCAAACCGCTGACCAGTGCAGGATCCGCTTCGAGATTCGATTTGAAATAGGTTCCTCCAACCCCGGCAAATACATACAATGCAATTTGAGAATAATTATTGACCATGCCCCTGCGGTTGTATAAGGCTGCAGTTCTGTTCTTTCGCTCTTCGGGGATGATATAATATTCTCCCTGAATGCTGGGCTCGAACAGGAAAGTGGAGAAAGACAGGCCCCTGCTTTCATTCTTACTGTTTTCGTCGTTACCGTTCAGGAAAGCGAACATGAGATTTGCCTTCACCGCCACATCCTGCAAGACTCTATAGCGCATGGCCAACTGAAAAGAAGGCCGGGTGGAAGTAATTTCAAGGTCTTTGAAACCGGCTGCATTATTGTCATCCATCGCCCCCCCTATGTCCCCGAAATAATTTGCAGTACCCACGCCCGCGATACCTTCCCACCGCATGAGTCTCCATCGCTGGGCCATCAGTTGCTGGGGCAGGACCATCAAAAGAATGAATATGCCGGTAAGGGTGAGTCTTTTCATTTTCACAGGCTTAAACGACAAAAATATAAATAAATTATGACCCGGGGGTCCGTGAGGACCAATATAAGACAAATTGTCCTTTCTTTCAATAAAAGATTGATAAGCTTATCAGTTACGCCGGTCAACGCCCCACATTAATTTATCGCGAAGGTTGCTGAAAAAACTGTTTTCTTCTATCCGCACCGTTTTGACGGTAAATTCAGCCCGCTTCACCCATACGGCAGTCTCGTGGTCCATCAGGAAGGTACGGGAATCCAGGGTGAGCAGGTACTGCTCATTCCGGCTCTCCACCTGAAGCTTATAGGGAACATTGTCCGGTACCACGATGGGCCGGACCGTAAGGTTGTGCGGTGCAATGGGAGAAATAATGAAATTACTGCAGTCCAGGGCCACTATGGGTCCGTCAACACTCAGGGAATAGGCTGTGGAACCGGTAGGCGTGGAAATGATCAAACCATCGGCCCAGTAGGAATTGATGTAATCTTCTTTCTGGTAAGTATGAATGGTGATCATGCCCGAATCTTTCTTTTGCACACTCATCTCATTGAGGGCATAGGGAAAATCATCGATTTGTCCTTCATCGGTTTCCACCTTGATCACCGACCGCTGTTCGATGCTGTACTGTCCTTTCATCAGTGAAATCAATGACTCTTCCATATCCTCCCGGCTGATGTTGGCCAGGAAACCCAAACGGCCGGAATTGATCCCCACGATGGGTATCCCGAAGTCACGAACGATGGTAACTGCACGCAGAAAGGTCCCGTCCCCCCCAATGCTGATCATGACATCCACATTCCCGGTGATGCCCCCCCGGTCCGAGAAAAAACCATGGACCTCGGGTTTTATAGAAAAGTGCTCATCAAGTTGCTGATAAAAGGGCTCGTACACGATAATTTCAGACTTTCCCGAATGCAGGACATGGAAGAGCAATTCAACGGATGGAAGGAAATTTTCAGAGATCGAACTGCCGTAAATGGCGATTTTCATGAATTATATGCTTAGATATTTCATAAACTCATCAAACCGGGATTCATACAGGTGGTTCATGTCGTCCCCTTCCATATATGAAGCCTTAATGATATAATCATAGCGGTTAAAAGTTTGTACAATAGAACTAATATCTGTGGTGTTCAATTTGATGTTAACTTCCATCTTGGTGGAATCCTCATGGGGAGAAACGTACATGCTGAGAATCCGGGCATCGTTGCCTTCAACGATCTGACTGATCTGACTCATGCTGAAATCATTATGGTTCAGCTCCAGGACAATGACCCCGCCGGGTTGTTCCAATGCTGCCAGGCCCGAGAAGTATTTCAAAAGATCGTTCATGGTGATCAGTCCCAGGTAGTGATTATTGTGATCCAGTACCGGTACCACGGTCAGCTCCAGTTTGGATACCAGGCTGATGACCTCATAAACATGTTGATCTTCATGCACGAAAGGACTGAAAAGGGAGAGGTTATGGGCACCAATGGGTTCCTCGGCCATATTCAGATTATAAATGTCCTTATCGGATATCAGTCCCAGGAATTCATTGTTGTTCACTATGGGCAGGTGGGAAATCCTGAATATGTCCATCCACGACAGTGCCTGAATTCCGGTATCTGAAGTTTTCAGTGCCGGTACAAGATCCGTTATGAGTTCCCGGGCTAGCATAAATTTTAAACCTCCGGATTTTACTTGTAACTTTGCTTTTCCTAATAAACGTTGAAACCCAACCTCTTGTTTTTTAAAAGATGACAAGATTAAGTGTAAATATAAACAAAATTGCCACACTGCGTAATGCCAGGGGCGGAGACATCCCCAATGTTTACAGGGCTGCAGTGGATTGCGAGCGTTTCGGAACCGAAGGCATTACCGTTCACCCCAGGCCGGATGAAAGACACATTCGTTACCAGGACGTTCGGGATATCCGTCCGGCCATCACCACCGAATTCAATATAGAGGGCTACCCCTCCGATAAATTCATCCTCCTGGTCCTGGAGGTCAAGCCCCACCAGGTCACCCTGGTCCCTGATCCCCCTGATGCCATCACTTCCAACCAGGGTTGGGATACCATTCGTTACGGATCATTTTTGAAGGAGGTGATCGGCGAATTCCAAAGTGCAGGCATCCGCACCTCCATATTCATCGGCACCAACACGGGAAAGATCACTGAAGCAGCGAAAACCGGGACCGAACGCGTGGAACTGTACACAGAACCCTATGCTTCAAATTTTTCCCGTGGGAAAGAAAAAGCCGTGGCTCCTTACGTTAAGGCTGCCAAAGTAGCCCGTGATGCCGGTCTGGAACTGAATGCCGGGCACGATCTGAACCTGGAAAATCTCCGGTATTTCAACCGGTCCATCTCCTGGATCAAAGAAGTATCCATCGGGCATGCCCTGATATCGGATGCCCTGTATTACGGTTTGGAGAATACCATACAAATGTACAAACGTCAATTGGTGCAATAGGATGAAACTGTTCTTCAGGCACCTGGGAGAGGGTCCGACGATGATCATTTTACACGGACTCTATGGTTCTTCAGATAATTGGATCAGCATAGCCAGGCAGTTCGAAGATCAATACGAGATCTTTCTGCCCGACCAGCGCAATCATGGCCAGTCACCCCACCATAAGGACCATAATTTTGAGGTCCTGAAAAACGACCTGGCAGAATTCATGGAGGGCCGGGGTATCGACCGGGCAATTCTTATAGGACATTCCATGGGAGGCAAAACGGTGATGTATTTTGCCGATACCTTCCCTGAAAAAGTAAGCTCCCTGATCGTCCTGGATATCAGTCCGCGCTCCTATAAAAGTCTCTCGACGCCCAGTCCGCACATCCAGCAACACACCAGCATTATCAGCGCGATGCAATCGGTAGATTTCTCACGGGTCGAAAGCCGCGAGGATATAAGCCGGCAGATGGCCGGTGCCATTCCAGAAGAGCGAATCCACCAGTTTCTGCTCAAGAACGTTGAAATGACCGGTCAGAAGACCTACCGCTGGGGGATCAACCTGGAGGCCCTGAAACGGAACCTGCCCGCCATGATGGAGGGCATGGATATCAGGAAATACCAGGGCGGAAAAGGGATTACCGGCTTCCCGGTGCTCTTCGTTAAAGGGAAAAAATCCAATTACATCATGGACCAGGACCTGCCCATCATCAAGAGCATTTTCCCGGAGGCCGAGTTTGTGACCATTCCGGATGCCGGGCATTGGCTGCATGCTGAACAATCCAGCTTGCTGGTTAAAAACATTAAATACTTCCTGAACCGTTGATCATGGAAGCCAATAAACGTGTGGCCACATCATTTTTCCCTCCTTCGGGAATGATGATGTCGGCATAGCGTTTGGTGGGCTCTATAAATTTCAGGTACATGGGTTTGACCAGGTCACGGTAACGGGTCAGTACTTCCTGCACGTCACGCCCCCGCTCGGCCATGTCCCGCTCGATGATACGGCCGAGCCGGTCGTCATCATCGGCATCCACAAAAACCTTGATATCGATCTCTTCGCGCAGGAATTTCTGGGTCAGGATCAATATGCCCTCCACCAGGAGCACTTCAGCAGGTTTCACTTCGACGGTTTTGGGTAAGCGCGTGCAGGTCAGATAGTCATATACAGGCATTTGCACCGCCTTGCCGGCCCTCAGTTCACGAATGTGCTTCACCAGCAGCGAAAATTCAAGTGCATCCGGATAATCGAAATTAACCGATTTTTTTTCTGCCGGGGTCAGGTGGCCATGATCCTTATAATAAGCATCCTGCGGCAGCAGGGAGATACGACCGGCAGGAATGAAGTTCATCAGTTCCCGTACCACGGTGGTCTTCCCCGAACCCGAACCGCCAGCAATACCCACTACGATCATAAGCAGAAATTAATCTTCATTTGATACCTTTGTAAAGTTAGGATTTAATTCATAAACCAAAATGTCCGGCTATGTTGAAACATGTAGTTTTATTCCGTCTGAAAGACAATGAGGATAAAGAAAAAAATATGGAAAAACTCAGGGAAATGCTGGAGGACCTGCCCGGAAAGATCCCCCTGATCAGGTATTTCGAGGTGGGCGTCAATGCCCTTCCTTCGGACCGTTCTTATGACATGTGCCTGATATCCGGATTTGACAGTGAGGAGGACCTCCAGGCCTACCGGGTACATCCGGCCCATCAGGAAGTACTGGATTTTTACGGCCGCATCAGGAAACAAACGGCAACAGTAGATTATTATGAAAACGGTATCTTTCAGCGCTAAAGATGAACACGGAAAAATTTTATCCCCTGAAGTTCCGTCCCATCCTTAAAGACAAAATCTGGGGCGGGAACCGCATTCAAAAATTGCCCGGAAAACCGGCAGCATCCGATTACTGCGGGGAAAGCTGGGAACTCTCCGGGGTACAGGAGAATATTTCGGTGGTAAAAAACGGCTTTCTGGCAAAGAATAACCTGCAGGAGCTCATCGAAGTCTTTATGGGCGACCTGGTCGGAGATAAGATTTATGAAAAATACGGTAATGAATTCCCCCTCCTGGTCAAATTCATCGACGCCACCCGGGTTCTTTCGGTACAGGTGCATCCCGATGATGAGCTGGCCATGCAAAGGCACAAGGCCTATGGCAAAACGGAAATGTGGTACATCCTGGATGCTGATCCCGGGGCCGAGATCATTTCCGGCTTCAACAGGGAACTCAACCGGTCGGAATACCTCGGGTATTTAAATTCCGGCAAGCTGCCTGAGGTTCTCAACCGGGTAGAGGTCCGCCCCGGGGATGTTTTCTTTACCCCGGCAGGGAGGGTCCATGCCATCGGAGCCGGCATCCTGCTGGCCGAGATACAGCAGACCTCGGATGTAACCTACCGGATATACGACTGGGACCGGAAGGATGAACAGGGTAAAGGCCGGGAATTGCATACCGCCCTGGCAACGGATGCCATCGACTTCAGCAAGCCCGGAGAGATAAAAACAAGCTACCGGGCCGAACGGAACCAGACCACACGGTTGATAGACTGTCCCTATTTCCGGACCAGCCTTGTGCATCTGGATAAACCGGTAGAAAAGGACTTTATCATGATCGATTCCTTTGTGATCTACCTCTGCGTTGAAGGAAAAGTTGCAATTCAATATGACATGGAGAGCCCGGGGGTCAGTTTAAGCAAGGGTGAAACCGTTCTGATCCCGGCATCTCTTAAAAATATTCATATTAAACCGGAACAAAGCTCCGGCTTGCTGGAAGTATGGATTCCCTGAAATGAAGATAACCGAGACCCGTTTTATCAAAAGCAGTGACTCCCTGGCCGGCTGTCCCCCCGCCAGGTATCCGGAATATGCCTTTCTTGGCCGGTCGAATGTGGGAAAATCCTCCCTGATCAACATGCTCTGCAACAAGAAAAAACTGGCCCGTACCTCCGCCGAACCGGGTAAGACCAGGGTGATCAACCACTATCTCATTAATGAAACCTGGTACCTGGTAGACCTTCCCGGCTACGGATATGCACGAACTTCCAAAAAGAACCGGGAGAAATTTGCAAAAAATATCAGGGACTATATCCTCTACCGGGGAAGCCTGGTGAACCTCTTTTTACTGGTCGACGCCAGGCTGAGACCACAGGAACCGGACCTGGAGTTTATTCATTTTCTGGGAGAAGAAAGGGTTCCGTTTTCCATGGTTTTTACCAAGACCGATAAGATTTCGGTGAATAAGGTGCAGGGTAACCTGGCAGTATATAAGAAAGAGCTGCTGAAATCATGGGAAGTGCTTCCCGGGATATTTCTCAGTTCCACAATCACAAAAACAGGCCGGGAAGAAATACTGGATTACATTGAAAGCACTTTAAATTCCATTAATGTATAGATTTTTTACGGGTAGGTTAAATTATTATTAAAGCGAAATTCATACTTTTGCTTCCCTAAAGACGATACTTACGGAAAAGCCAAAATGAGACCCAATTCTCCAATCAAATTTTTCGCCGGAACCCAGTCGACCTATCTTGCCGAAAAAATTGCCCAGAGTTTTGGGGCAGAACTTGGCAAAACCAAAGTGTTGCGATTCAGCGACGGGGAAATACAGCCTTATTATGAAGAGTCGGTACGCGGATGTACCGTTTTTATTATCCAGTCCACCTTCCCCCCTGCTGAAAACCTGCTTGAACTCCTGCTGCTTATCGATGCTGCGCGCAGGGCCTCGGCCTATAAGATCGTGGCCGTGATTCCCTACTTCGGTTACGCGCGCCAGGACCGGAAGGATAAGCCCCGGGCCTCCATCGGGGCCAAACTGATGGCCAACCTGCTTACCGCGGCCCAGGTCGACCGGGTCGTGACCATGGACCTGCATGCCGATCAGCTTCAGGGTTTTTTTGATGTACCCGTGGATCACCTCTATGCATCGGCACTTTTTGTGCCCTACCTCAAATCGCTTGAGAAAGCCAATATAGTCGTTGCTGCTCCGGATATGGGGGGGACCAAGCGGGCCAATGCCTATTCCCGCTTTCTCAACACCGACCTGGTCATCAGCTACAAGATTCGCAAACAGGCCAATGTGGTGGACGATATCAAGGTAATCGGTAATATCAAGGGCAAACACGTCATCATCGTGGACGATATGATCGATACAGCCGGTACCATCACCATCGCTGCCGACATGATGAAAATGGAAGGTGCCGCATCGGTGCGGGTATGCGCCACCCATCCCGTTCTCTCGGGACCGGCCTATGAAAGAATAGAAAAATCCTTTATCGAAGAGGTCATCGTGACCGATACCATCCCCCTCCCGCGCCAAAGCCCGAAGATCAAGGTCCTCTCCGTGGCCGATCTCTTTGCCGAAGTCATCGATAAGGTGTATAATTATCAGTCGATATCCTCGAAGTTTATACAGTAAGCCACTCGCCTACGACTGTTTTTCGTCCCGAAAAACAACGCAAAGCTTGCTTTGCTGTTTTTCAGGACTTGCTGTTGCTCTTCAGCTCTTATGCTCTTCAACTCTTCAGCATTTTCTTTTATTATGCAAAAAATATCCTTATTTTTGCAGACCTTTTTCACGGGAATAATCCCCGAGGTAAAGTTTTAACAATTGTGTGATGGGGAATTAGATCATACAAAAGTTAATTCTGAGTAACACGGAAATAATTGTTAAAATCGCTTGAAATGGAGTATTACGATTTAAACGTTGAGCCGAGAAAAAAAGTCGGTAAAAGCAGCACCAAAGCCCTTCGCAATAAGGACAGGGTGCCCTGCGTCATGTACGGCGGAGAAAAAAATCTTCATTTTTCTGCCGTGGAAAAAGATTTCAGGAACCTGGTCTTTACCCCCAACATTTACAAGGTTCGGTTGCATTTGGACGGCAAAACCCGCGAGGCCTTTGTCAAGCAGCTTCAGTTCCACCCCGTGAGCGACAGGCTCATCCATGTGGATTTCATCGAAGCCGTGCCCGGTAAGCCTATCATCCTGAGGGTTCCCATCCGTATCGTGGGAAGTTCCATCGGGATAAAGAACGGTGGTAAGATGCGTCAAAGAAGAAGGCTGCTGCGCGTTAGTGCCCTGCCCAAAGATATGCCTCACTACCTCGAGATCGACGTCACCAACCTGGACATCAACGATACCATCAGTATCGAGGATCTGCAGTATCCCGACATCGAGATCCTGGATCCGCCGCGTGCAATGGTTGTAGGTATTGTATCCTCCAGGGTTGTTGCGAAAGGTATGATCGCACCTGAACCTGTGGTTGAAGAGGTTGAAGAAGAAGTTGAAGCTGTTGAAGGCGAAGCCGTCGAAGGAGAAGCACCCGAAGGAGAAGCACCCGAAGGAGAAGAGGGTGCGAAAAAAGAGGGCGAAGAGCAGAAGTCTGAATAAACCCCCCCCGTTTTGAAATACCTGGTAGCCGGTCTGGGTAATCCCGGCCCGGAGCACGAAAATGCACGGCACAACATAGGCTATAAGGTCCTGGATACCCTGGCCGAAGCCGAAAGTATTGGTTTTCAGGATAAGCGTTATGCCTTCATCGGTACCTACACATTCAAGGGAAGAACCTTCCTCCTTTGTAAGCCCCACACCTTCATGAACCGTTCGGGACTGGCCATCCGGTACTGGATGAAAAAGGAAAAGGTCCCCCTGGATAAGCTCTTTGTGATCACCGACGATATTGCCCTGCCCTTCGGTACCCTCCGTATCAGGCCCAAAGGGGGCGACGGGGGACACAACGGATTGGCCAGCATTATCCAGGTACTGGGGAGCCGTGAATTTGCCCGGCTGCGTTTCGGGATAGGGGATGAGTTTTATACAGGAGGACAAAGCAACTTTGTCCTGGGCGAATGGAGCAAGGAAGAAGCCGAGGCCCTGCCATCCAGGATAGAAAGCTGTATAGAGGTCATTAAAAGTTTCGGGACGATTGGACCGGAACGGACCATGACCCAATATAACAGGTAGTATCCTCCTGAGGATCAACAGTCTGTAGCTGTTAAAGATTTGTTAACCCGCGCGTCCCCACAGATTATAGCTTATCTTTGTATCGGGATGAAAAAGAACCGCATCATAGGGATCATTGTCGTTTCCTCACTGGCCTTGGTGGGATTGATCGTCACCCAGCTTTTCTGGGTGAACAACGCCCTCAGGCTGGCCGAAAAACAGCACAATCACCGGGTGAACATGGCCCTGGACGAAGTGCTGGACGAGATGGTCTACCACCAGGATACCCTGCTCGGAAAAGAAGACCCTTCAAAGAGATATGACCCCGCCCGGGTGACCCTCTTTCAGGTTATCGACACGGTGCTCCTGGGACAGTTGCTGGAGAAGTACATCGACTATCATATGCTGGAAAAGCCTTATGAATATGCGATTGTAAAAACTTCCAACGATTCCCTGATCTTTTCCTCGACCCCGGATATTGAAGCAATCGGTTCCAGGCCCCACAAAGCATGCCTGTCCTGCCTGTGGAAGAAGGATTATTTTCACCTGGAGGTCTTTTTCCCCGACCAGCGCGAAGCGGTACTGACCGGCATGTCCTTCTGGCTGTTTTTCTCGGCACTCTTCCTGCTGACCCTTGTTCTCATACTCAGCTATATCATCCTGACCGTGATCCGGCAAAAGAAGATCTCGGAAATGAAGAATGATTTCATCAACAACATGACCCACGAGTTCAAAACACCAATATCCACAATATCCTTGGCTTCGGAGGTCCTGCTGGGTGCCGACGGAAACACTTCGGACCACCGGATAAGGCAATATGCCCGGGTGATCCATGATGAAAATATCCGCATGCGCTCCCAGGTGGAACAATTGCTGCTGGTGGCCCAACTGGATAAAGGAGAATTCAGGCTCAAAAAGCAGGAATTGAACATCCATGAACTTATCCGTGAATCGGTACACCACCTCTGCCTGGAACATTGTGAAAAAAATACCGACGTGCGTTATGAGTTTAAGAGCCAACAACCGGTGGTGATGGCAGATAAACTTCACATGCGCAATATCATCAATAATCTGGTGGACAATGCCGTTAAATATTCAAAGGAAGAACCCAGGATAAATATCAGAACCAGCGATAACAACCAGGGTATCTATATTGAAGTGGAAGACAATGGCATCGGCATCCACGCGGAGGCCCGCAAACATATATTCGACAAGTTTTACAGGATACCCACCGGGGATGTTCATGATGTGAAAGGCTTCGGATTGGGGCTCTATTACGTGAGGAACATGGTGGAAGCACATCAGGGAAGCATCTCGGTGCAAAGTGAACCGGGAAAAGGCAGTAACTTTATGATATATTTACCAAGAAAACAGGAAGTTCAAACTGAACCCCAGACCCTTTAATAACCATGAAAAGAAATAAAGGCAGCATATTGCTGGTAGAGGACGATAAAAACATGGGTTTTGTCCTGAAAGATTTCCTGAGCATGTCGGGCTACAAAGTGGATCTTGCCGAAAATGGTCAGGAAGGCTACGAGCTTTTCCGTAACGGTCAATACGATATCTGCCTGCTGGATGTGATGATGCCCGTTAAGGACGGATTTACCCTGGCAGAAGAGATTCGTAAGGAGAACGACCGTATTCCCATAATCTTCCTTACGGCCAAAAATATGAAGGAAGACAAGATCCGCGGTTTTAAGATCGGTGCGGACGACTACATCACCAAGCCTTTCAGCACGGAAGAACTAAAACTCCGTATTGAGGCCATACTGAAAAGAGCCCGTTATTCCGCACTGGCCGATGAGGGACCCGGTTTGTTCAAACTGGGACAGTACAGTTTCGACTACAATAACCAGCTGCTCACCTCCTCCAGCGGGGAAAGGCGACTCACCAAAAAAGAAGCCGAAGTGCTCCGCCTGCTCTGCCTGAACAAAAACAAGATTCTGCGCCGCGAAGTGGCACTCAAGACGATATGGGGAGAAAACGACTATTTCATGGGCCGCAGCATGGATGTTTATATCACCAAACTTCGCAAATTCCTGAAGGAAGATCCCAATCTGAGCATCAACAACATCCACCGTACCGGATTTATGCTGGAAGAAAAAAACCAACCAATCTCATGAGTCATGAAGGCGATTGCAGAATAGACCAATGGTTATGGGCGGTAAGAATTTATAAAACCCGGACCATGGCCACCGAGGCTTGCAGGAAAGGAAAAGTAAGCATCGGCCAGCAAGTCGTAAAACCTTCCCGGCAGGTCAAAACAGGCGATGTGGTGGTGGTCCGGAAGCCACCCGTGAATTACCATTTCCGGGTGTTGGGTCTGCTTTGCAAACGGGTCTCTGCCCAAGTGGCCGCCGACTTTGTTGAGGATATCACGCCACAGGAAGAACTGGTGAAAAAAGAATTCAAGGATACTTTCTTTGTGCGGCGCCCCAAAGGTACCGGTCGCCCGACCAAAAAAGACAGGAGGAACCTTGACAAAATGACGGGAGATCAATAACTTCGCTGCCCTGTCTTCATGATATGCTTATAGCAAGGGAAAAAAGAAAGAAAAATATTGCTGAGTACATTATATACATGTGGCAGGTGGAGGACCTGATCCGTTCCTTCAAATTCGACATTGAGACCATCGGCGGGGAGATCATTGGCAAATACCCCCTGGATGAGGAAACCCGCGAGGAGATGAAAGCCTGGTACATCGACCTGATTCAGCGGATGAACAAAGAGAACATCCGGGATTCAGGTCACCTGCAAAGCCTCAACGAACTGGTCGAAGAACTGAACCATCTGCATCACCAACTGCTGAACGATGCTGAAGAAAACCGGTATCACGAGTTTTACCGGGCGGCCCGGCCCAATATCCAGGCTTTCCGGATGAAAAGCAAGGAAACCTTCAGCAATGAGATCGATACCTGCTTCCACGCGCTCTACAGCCTCTTCCTCATGAAACTGGCCAAAAAGGAAGTCGGTTCCGAAACCGCCAAAGCCATGAAAACCATTTCCAACCTCCTGGCGTATTTAGCAGTGAGATATAAAGAAAAGTAATTCTGAATTCTGAATCACTACTGTCCGGAGAAAGTTGAAAAATAACTAAGAAA